>JAEEHS010000028.1 GCA_016281015.1 Bacteroidales bacterium | reverse complement strand
GACTCTTTTAACGTTCGTATTTGCCATAGTCTCTTTTGATTAGAATACGAGGCCGCCTTCACGGGCAGCATCGGCCAAACTTTTAACTCTGCCATGGAAGAGATAGCCTCCGCGGTCGAAAGCGACCTTGGTGATACCCGCTGCGAGGGCGCGCTCGGCGATGGCCTTGCCGACGATGGCGGCAGACTCGATGCCATTCTTGCCCTTGGTCTCGGCGGCGAGAGCCTTGTCGTTGGAAGCGGCGGCGACCAGCGTCTTACCTTCCTGGTCGTTGATGACCTGGACGTAAATCTGCTTGTTGGAGCGGAACACGACCATACGAGGACGCTCGGCTGTGCCATTGACATGCTTGCGAATCCGGTAGTGGATCCTTCTTCTTCTTTCAATACGATTCAATGCCATAACTTGTTTCCTCCTAATTATTTAGCGGATGCGCTCTTGCCGGCCTTGCGACGCAGGGTCTCACCGACGAACTTGATACCCTTGCCCTTGTACGGCTCAGGACGGCGGAACGAACGGATCTTCGCGGCCACCTGGCCCACGAGCTGCTTGTCGGAGCTCTTGAGGATCAGAAGCGGGTTCTCACCCTTTCTCACCTGGGGAGTCTCCGCCTTCACCTCGGCGGGAAGCATGATCTGGATGTCGTGGGAATAGCCGAGGGACATGGTCAGAAGCTGACCCTGGGCGACGACACGGTAACCCACGCCGACGAACTCCTGCTTGATGGTGAATCCTTCGGAAACACCGACCACCATGTTGTGGACGAGGGCACGGTACAGGCCGTGCATCGACCGGAAGCGGGGCAGGTCGCTGGGGCGGGTAAACTTGATTTCATTACCCTCGATGGTGACGGTGATGTCCGGATCAACTTTCTGGCACATCTCACCAAGAGGGCCTTTCACCTTCACCACGTTACCGGGCAGAAGCTCAGCTTTCGTCCCGGCCGGAAGGTTTACAGGCAATTTACCGATTCTTGACATAATGTATAGTTCTTCTTTGGATTAGTAAACATAGCATACTACCTCACCGCCGACGTTCTGCTCTTTGGCTTCCTTGTCGGTGATGACACCCTTGGACGTGGAAAGGATGGCGATGCCGAGACCGTTCAACACGCGCGGCATGTTCTTCACGTCAGCGTACTTCCTCAGACCCGGAGTCGACACGCGGACGATCGATTTGATCGCGGCGGCCTTGGTCTCAGGATGGTACTTGAGAGCGATTTTGATGGTGTTGGCGGGCTGGCCCTCGACCACTTTGTAGCTGAGGATGTAGCCCTTTTCGAACAGAATCTTCGTGATCGCAACCTTCATGTTGGAGGAAGGGATTTCGACCACCTTCTTACCGGCGAGGTAAGCGTTACGGACTCTGGTCAGATAATCTGCAATAGGATCAGTCATTTTTTTGTCTTTTGGTGGACCGGCGCAGGGAAACCTACGCCCGATATCCGATTGTTAAACATTACCAGCTGGCCTTCTTTACGCCCGGGATCAGACCCTGGGAAGCCATCTCGCGGAACTGGATACGGCTCAGGCCGAACGCCCTCATGTATCCTTTCGGACGACCGGTGAGGGAGCAGCGGTTGTGAAGCCGGACCGGGCTCGCATTCTTCGGGAGCTTGTCAAGGGCGGCGTAATCACCGGCCTCTTTCAGGGCAGCCCGCTTGGCAGCGTACTTGGCAACTAATTTCGCGCGTTTCACCTCACGCGCCTTCATTGATTCTTTAGCCATGCTACTATCTTAGTTATTGTGTTTGCGGAACGGGAGACCGAAAGCCTTCAGGAGGGCGTGTGCCTCTTCGTCGGTCTTGGCGGTCGTCACGAAGGTGATTTCGACACCGTGGATGCGCGGGTTCTTGTCGATCTCGATCTCAGGGAAGATAATCTGCTCCTTGATACCGAGGGTGTAGTTGCCCTGGCCGTCCATCTTCTCGGAAATACCGTTGAAGTCGCGGATACGCGGGAGGGCGACACGGATCAGACGCTCGAGGAATTCGTACATCTTCACGTCACGGAGGGTGACCTTCGCACCGATGGGCATGCCCTTACGGAGTTTGAAGTTGGAGATGTCTTTCCGGGAGGAAGTAATGACAGCCTTCTGGCCGGCGATGATGGAAAGCTCCTCAGCGGCCTCTTCGACCATCTTCTTGTCCTGGGTGGCGTCACCGACACCTTCGTTCAGGGTAATCTTGACCAGGCGGGGAACCTGCATCACCGTGGTGTAGGAGAACTGCTTCACGAGGGCGGGAACGATCTCCTCCTTGTAAACCTTCTTCAGGTCCGGGGTGTATCCGGCGGGAAGTGCCTGGACTTCGGCCGGTTTGTTACTTTTCTTTGCCATAATTACTTGATCTCCTCTCCGGTTGTTTTAGCATAGCGGACCTTCTTCTCACCTTCCATCCGGTAACCGACCTTGGTGGCCTTGCCGGCGGCGTCAACGAGGTTGACATTGGAGATATGGATGGCGGCTTCCTGCTTGATGATACCGCCCTGGGGGGCTTTCGGATTCGGTTTGGTGTGCTTGGACACCATGTTGACACCTTCTACGATGACGCGGTCCTTGTCGCGGAGAACCTCCAGGACCTTGCCGGTCTTGCCCTTATCGTTGCCAGCATTGACAATGACGGTATCGCCTTTCTTGATGTGGAACTTTTTCATAATCTCTTACTCTTTTAAAGGACCTCCGGTGCCAGTGAAACGATCTTCATGTAGTTCTCGCGGAGTTCGCGGGCGACGGGTCCGAAAATACGGGTACCGCGGAGCTCGCCGGCGCCGTTCAGCAGAACACATGCATTGTCATCGAAACGGATATAACTTCCGTCAGCGCGACGGATTTCTTTCTTGGTGCGGACGACCACAGCCTTGGTGACGGTGCCTTTCTTGATTTCACCGCCGGGGATGGCGCTCTTCACCGTGACGACGATCGTCTCGCCGATGGAGGCGTAACGGTGGCGCGTACCACCCAGGACACGGATGCAGAGGACTTCCTTCGCACCGCTGTTGTCAGCAACCTGTAAACGTGATTCCTGCTGTATCATAATTACTTGGCTTTTTCAATGATTTCAACTAATCTCCAGTTCTTGGTCTTGGACAGGGGACGGGTCTCCATGATGCGGACCGTATCACCGATGCCACACTCGTTGTTGGCATCCTCGGCGACGAACTTGGTGGATTTCTTCACGAACTTTCCATAGATCGGATGCTTCTCGTGACGCTCGACCTTGACGACGATGGTCTTGTCCATCTTGTCGCTGACCACGACGCCGATTCTTTCCTTACGAAGATTTCTTTCCATAGGACTCTGCTTCTTTTAGTTCTGCTGTTTTTCTTTCTCGGCAAGGATAGTGATCATACGGGCAATATCCTGGCGGGTTTTCCTGATCTTGGACGTATCCTCCAGCGGAGAGATCGTGTGATTCAGTTTCATGGTATCGAGGTTGTTCTTCTCGATTTCGATGCGATCGCGGAGGTCGGCAATGGACATCTCGCGGACTTCGGATACTTTCATTTTCTTTCCTCCAACGATTTATTCTTCAACATAATCCCGGCGGACAACAAACTTGGTAGCGACCGGAAGTTTGTTGGCGGCGAGGCGCATGGCCTCTTTCGCCGTTGCGAGGGAAACGCCTTCGGCCTCGAAAAGGATGCGTCCAGGAGTGATCGGAGCGACAAAGCCCTGGGGATCACCTTTACCCTTACCCATACGGGTATCGAGCGGCTTCGCGGTGAACGGCTTGACAGGGAAGACACGGATCCAGATCTGTCCTTCACGGTTCATGCGGCGGGAAATCGCCTGACGGGCGGCCTCGATCTGCTGGGCGGTGAGCCAGCAGTTTTCCAGGTTCTTCAGACCGAAAGAACCGAACGCGAGCTGGTTTCCGCGACCGGAATTGCCCTTCATGCGGTTTTTCTGTTCCCTTCTGAATTTTGTTCTTTTAGGCTGTAACATTGTTGTAATGCTTTAATATTTTCCTTAAATATCCCTAACTCATTGAGGCTCAGCTGGTTGGGTGCATTTCGCTCCAATTTCGGGATTGCAAAGTTACACATTTTTTTTCAATCTGCAAGAGAAATTGCAAATTTTTTCAACATTTTCGACCGCGGTTTTTGAAGGCTAAGTGATTGATTTTCCGCGAAGTCCTATATACGGTTAAAAAATTTTTCGTTCCATTTTCGACCGGCGCCGATCCGGCCTTTCGGACAGCGGCGCCGATGCATTTGGCAGACTTCTTGTAAAAATGTACCTTTGCATCGAGAATGAAACGGTGGATACTCATAGGGACCCTCCTGGCAGCAGCCTTCACGACGGCCGCCGGGCAGAACCATATTGAACGCGCGATGCGTCGCGCGCGCGAAGAGCGCGAGGCCCTCGCCCGGAAAACCGTCGTCAGCGACGAAGGGACCGCCGGGGCCGGCTACCTGACCTACCGCGTGGAGAACGGGGACACGACGTATTTCGACTCCATCGATCCCGTCTGGATCTGGGGCCGCGGCAAGGGGCCGCAGAGCGAAAAGCAGTGGAGAAAGTACTACAAGACGGTCTGGCGCTTTGCCAAGGTTTATCCCTACGCCCTCGCCGCCGGACGGCTCCAGGAAATCGTGGACAGCACCATCGCGGCCGGAAATTATGGGCGCATGAAAAAAGACCGCTACATCGCCGAGGTCCAGAAAGAGCTTTTCAAGGACTTCGAGGGCGGCCTGAGGAACATGACCATCTCCCAGGGGGCGATCCTGCTGAAACTGATCGACCGGGAGACCGGCCAGTCTTCCTACTCCATCATCAAGACCTACAAGAACGGGGCGGCGGCGGGATTCTGGAACGGCATCGCCCACCTGTTCGACAACGACCTCAACGCCTCCTTCGACCCCGAAGGCGAGGACAAGGATCTCGAGGAACTCTGCCAGCGCTGGCACGACGGCACGTTCCGGGATCTGTACTGGTCGATTTTCTGGGAAGAGCCCCCGGTTGTCAAAATACCTCCAAAGTATCTGACCCCGCGTCGTAACGAATCCAGTTAGAGCGGTCCATCCAGTCTTTCAGCATCAGGAGACGGGCCTTTCCGACCGGAAGGTCCACGCGGCAGTGGTAATGGCCGAAGATAAAATAGTCCGCCGGCGCATCCGCATGCTGCCGGTTGTAGCGGTCGCAGAACTTCCAGATGGGCTCATCCGTTCCGCGGAAATGGTATTCCTCCCGCCGGGAAAGGCGAGACTTCCGGGACCAGCCTTTCCCGAGCGAAAAGGCCAGATAGGGATGGAGCGTCGAGAATAGCGCCTGCAGCACCCGGTTGTGAAAGCCCCAGCGCATCAGCTTGTAGCCCCACATGCCGGGGCCTAGACCGTCCCCGTGGCCGATGACAAAGCGACGCGCTCCGATCGTCAGCGCATAGGGCTGTGTCCGGCGTTCCATGCCGAGCTCTTCGAAATAGTGGTAGGTCCAGATGTCGTGGTTCCCCTCGAAAAAACAGACCCTTACGCCGCGGTCCATCAGATCCAGCAGGGCCGACAGCACGCGGACATAGCCTTTCGGGACGACGTCCCGGTACTCGTACCAGAAGTCCCAGATGTCGCCGAGAAGATACAGCGTCGCCGTCTTTTCCGCCGGAATGCCCTTCAGGAAGTCGACCAGACGCCGCTCCCGGGCGGCGGGATCGGCGACGTCCAGTCCCAGATGGACATCCGAAATGAAATAAGTCAGGGTACGCATCAGGCCAGGACGAAGATCAGTACGGCGACGAGGACGCAGTAGAGGGCGAACCAGCCGAGACGGGCCCTGCGGACCAGCGCGACCATGGCCTTGCAGGCGAAAAGACCCGAAACAAAGGCCGCCACAAAGCCCAGCAGAAGGGCCACAGGGCCCACACCGCCGGCAAGGCCGCCTTCTCCGGCGACGGCTTTCACGATGTCAAGCAGCTGCTCTCCGATGATCGGAATGAGGACCATGAGGAAGGAGAACTGGGCCATCACTTCCCGCCGCACGCCGCTCACCAGGCCGGTGGCGATGGTCGTTCCGCTGCGGGAGATACCCGGCGCGACGGCGACCGCCTGGCCGAGACCGACAAGAAAGGCCTGGCCATAGGAAATGCCGTTGCGCACCTCCTTGACCGTGCGGCCCGGACGGCGGAAGATCCTGCCGGAATAGTCCGACAGGAGCAGCAGGGCCGCCGTGAAGCAGAGGCCCACACCGACCGGGATGAGCGATTCGCCGAAGAGTCCTTCCACAAAATCCTTGAAGAAGAAACCGACCACCGCCACGGGAATCAGCGAAACGAGAATCTTGCAGACATAGTCCGTCTCGTCATTGTATTTGAACTGGAAAAAGCCCTTCAGAAGCTGCCAGATGGCCTTCCAGAAGACGACGAGGGTCGCCAGGACCGTCGCCAGATGGACCGTTACCGTAAAATCCAGGAAGCCCTCGCCGTCCACGCCGAGCAGCTCCTTGAAAATCATCAGATGCCCCGATGAAGAGACCGGAAGGAATTCCGTCAGCCCCTGGACCAGTCCCAGGAGAATCGCCTGCCACCACTGCATCGCCTACTCCTCCCCTTTGAAACGGCCCATGATGGCGATAATTTCCACCACGATGCCGGCGATGATAACGATCGGGGCGGCCACGAGGCGGCGCGCGTCGAACATCGCATAGTTGAACACCTGGGGGTCGTCCGAACCGCCCCCGCTCAGCAGGAGGAAACCGGCGGCCATCACCACCAGCCCCGCTATCATCATCCGGATGCCCTTCGCGGACATCGCCATCCGGTCCTTTTCGGACGGACCGTTATTCTGTTTGAGTGCCATAGTCTTACGCGTATAATTGATCCCGGTTGAAGCCGACCAGCCGGCCCACGACAATCCAGGTACTGACCATGCAGATCACCACGCCGGCGGCGATGACCACCCCCATGGTCACCAGGAGCGTCTCCAGGGAGAAGATTTCAAAAAGCTGGGAGAATTCCCGGCGGAGCAGGGCCAGCCCCCCGAGGAGCATCAGGATCGAAAGGAAGGCGGCGAAAAGCCCCTGCAGGGCCGACTGTCCCACAAACGGGCCGCGGATGAAGGCGCGCGTCGCCCCGACAAGCTGCATGGTATGGATGCTGAAACGGCGCGAGAACACGTTGAGCCGCACCGTGTTGGCGATCAGCACGAAGGAGATGAACAGCAGGAGCAGCACCAGGACGCCGAGGACCAGGGAGATCTTCTCGAGGTTCTGGCTGAGCGCCTCCACGAGCGAGGTCTGGGCGACGACTTCTTCCACCTGCGGCGCCTTCTCCAGGTCCGCGATTACCAGGGCGAGAGAATCCGCCGAAACGTATTCCGGGGAGAGGTTGACATCGATGCTGACAGGGACCGGCGCCGTCCGGAACACCTGGAGAAAGTCTTCTCCCAGCATCCGGGCCATTTCGGCCGTCCCTTCCTCGCGGCTCACGAGGCGGGTTCCCCGGACATAAGGCTTTCCTTCGAGCGACTGCCGGAAGAGTTCCCCATCGGTTTCCCCGATCTCGCGGGAGAGCAGGACGCTCACCTGAACATGTTCTTTGAAATAATCCGACACCCTCCGCGCATTCACCACCAGCAAGGTTCCCACTCCGACCAGCAAAAGGACCAGTGCGATGCTGATGACCGTTGATATCCAAGAGGATACAAGCCTTCTGCGGATCATTCTGTTGCTCTTTTGGGACATAATACACCTAATTTCGCCCCAAAGTTAAAAAATTTTCTTAACTTTGTATGCTAATTTTGATTATTATGGAAGATTCCGCCAAGAAGATTCTGTTCGTCAACTCCGAGATGGTTCCCTATCTCCCGGAGAGCAGCATTGCCAGGATCGGACGCGACCTGCCGCAGGGCATCCAGGAGCGAAAGAAGGAGATCCGTGCCTTCATGCCCCGCTATGGATGCATCAACGAACGGAAGAACCAGCTTCACGAAGTCATCCGCCTGTCCGGCATCAATATCATCATCGGCGACGTGGACCGTCCGCTGGTCATCAAGGTCGCCTCAATCACGTCTGCCCGGATCCAGGTCTATTTTATCGACAACGAGGATTATTTCCGCCGCAAGCAGATCTGCCGCGACGACGAGGGCCGTTTCTTTCCCGACAACGGAGAACGGGCGATCTTCTTCGCCCGGGGAGTCCTCGAGACCGTCAAGAAGCTCCGCTGGGCCCCGGACATCATCCACTGCCAGGGCTGGATCACCCAGGTCCTGCCCCTGTACCTGAAGAAAGCCTACAAGGACGACCCGATTTTCGCCCATACCAAAGTGGTCCTTTCCCTGATGGACGACATGCCCGCCGAACAGTTCGGCCCCGCCTTCAAGGATATGGTCCTGATGGGCGGCATCAAGCCGCGCGAAGTGGCGCTGACCGAAAAGGCGGACGGCATGGAACTTGCAAAACTTGCCGCCGGGCACGCGGACGGGATCATTTTCGCCGCCAAGGACCTGCCGGAGGAGCTGAGAGGGTTCTGCGAAGGTCTTCCCGCACCGGTCCTTCCCTATGACGAAGCCTCCTATGCGGACGGCAGTTATATGGACCAGTACAACCGTTTTTACGACAGTTTATTGTAATGAAATTTTCCTGGAAATGCATCGCGGCGGCGACCCTTCTCGCGGCAGGATGCGTGAAGACAGACCCTCAGTTAGGCCGGGATCTCATCGACTCCGGCCTGCTTTATGATACCTATACGGTCGAATTCGATCTCACCGATGTGGAAAACCGCCGGTCGGAGGATCTCTCCGCCTATTCTTCCACGCGCGTCACGCTCGGGGCCATCCGCGACGAGGAGTTCGGCCTGACGACCCGCGCCAGCGCCATGACCCTGATTCCGGCCCTGGACACCCTGGACTTCGGCACCGACCCGAAGGCCGTCAAATTCTTCCTCCACCTGAGCTGCGACACCGTCTCGGTCGCCGACCGCTCCCAGGCGAACATCCTGCAGAACGTCTATGTCCATGAACTGCTGGACTCGCTGAAGACCGTCGGCGTGGGAACCTGCACCCTGCCGTCCTACGACATCGCGCGGATTACCCGCGGGACGCCCGTCATCAACGGCAGCGATTCCCTCTCCTTCGAATTCACGCAGGAATTTGCCCAGAAATACATCGACGGCATCCGGGGGCTTTGCGTGAGGGACAGCGTCCTCATCGACCGCGGTTCCCAGCCGGAAAGCGGCTTGAACGCCTATCTCAAGCAGCGGATGAAGGAATATGTCAAGGTCCTCCCGGGCATTTTCATCGAAACCGACATTCCCGCGGGTAACGGCGGACGGATCACCCTTTTCGATCTCAGCTGCCTCAGTGTCAGCGACAATTACTACACCCGCAACAACAACGTCGCGATACTGACCCTCCACTCCAGCTGGAAGGGGGTCGAGAAGGACTCCACCTTCCTCTTTATCCCCGGCGAACCGAGCTTCTTCGACGAGAGCCAGTACATCCTCGACAACGAGCGCTTCTACCAGTACGCTTATAATTTTACCGGCCATGAGACGGCGGAAGGGAAAGCGGGGGCGACCTGGCGCATCGAAGGCGGCGGCGGGCTCAAGCCGGTGGTCAAGGCGGCCGAGTTGAAAGAGAAGACCCTCGCCGAAATCGCCAAGCGCGGCAGCGCCGAGAAGGTCATCATCAACAAGGCGACCATCCTGATGCCCTTCGAGATGCCCGCCAACTACAAGGACCTCTCCCTGTTCCCCTCCACGCTTTCGCCGACCATCCGAACGAAGACCTCCTCCGGGTCCATCCAGTTCGCCGGACTGACGGACGCATCCGACGCGACCGAGGACCAGGGCGAGATCGACCTGTCGAACCTCCGCTACTCCCCGGACGTATCCTACCACCTCCAGGAAATCCTCAAGCGGACGGAAAAGCTGGACGAAGCGGACGTGTGGCTGTTGACCGTCCATAACGAGACCATCCAGAACGCCACCGGGTCCATCTACGACAACGAATACTACCAGCAGCTGATGTATGCCTCCTACTACAACTCCCTCTATGGCTATGACGGCTACGGCGGGTACGGCGGCTATGGCGGATACGGGTACGGCGGATACGGCGGCTATGGCTACGGCGGCTACAACAACTACTATAATTATATGATGATGGCCCAGATGATGGCCGCCCAGAACCAGAGTTCGACGACAACGACCTCCGAACTGGACAAGGACCGTTACTACCGGGGCATCCTCAACGGCCCCGACGCGACGACCCTCGACCCGCTCACCAAACAGAAACGGGTTCCCCGCTTCCGGGTCACCTTCTCGATCCCGAAGAAATAGCGACAGAAAACCCCGGCTCCATAGGAACCGGGGTCATTTTTAAGAGCGCCGTGAATTAGGCGTTGAGTTTTTCCTGAACTTTGGCGATGGCGTCACCAACCGTGGCGATACCGCTCGTTTCCTCATCCGGAATCTTGATGTCAAAAACGCGCTCAAATTCCATCAGAAGCTCGACCGTGTCGAGAGAATCTGCGCCGAGATCGTTGGTGAAGGATGCAGATTCAGTCACAGCGGACTCTTCCACACCGAGCTTGTCAACGATGATATCTTTGACAGCTTTCACGATTTCTTCGTTCGTCATAACAAATAGGTTTTAAGTTTATATTAACGTTTCTTTCTTTCTCGCAAAAGAGCGTACAAAGTAAGTAAAAATTTTCGGGAACTCAAAACATTCGCCCCGAAAAGCGACATTTAGGACTATAACGATTCATGTGTCCATACATGGATATCGGATTATTTGGATTATTCCGGATAGTTGTTACCTTTGTAGGTGAGTATGAACTTTCTCCATAGTCGTTATGCGGTACTGTAACAGACAACTCATCTTTTTGTCCATTGTCGGAGTGCTGTCCGGCCTATCTCTTCGGGGACAGGAAGTGGTGTCCCCTGTGGACAGTTCGGTGACAATTCAAGCGGACGGGAGTACACAGGTGGAGTATTATATCAATCCTTCCGCACTATTCCCCGTGTTCCATCCGGATTCAGCGTCGCGTAAGCGCCTGGTTTTTAGCGAAGAGGAAACGGAAGACTATTTTGCAATGCTCCAAGCCCGGACAGACTCCTTGTTGAGCATTCCTCCACCTTCAACGGCTCCGTCCATGGCGGTGTCGGAGTATTCGTTCGGGCGTATTCCAATCGAGTCCGGGGTGTCGCCGTCCGGCGGACGGGTCTATCGTGTCCCGATACAGGCGGCCTCCGGCATGAAGCTGGGTC
>JAEEHS010000027.1 GCA_016281015.1 Bacteroidales bacterium | reverse complement strand
TTGCGTTTGTCGTGGGGCTGCGATCTTTATTGGGGAGTATTGGGGATTATTGGGAAATAAAAACGCGACCAACTGCGACCAAATTGGGTGGATAGAAAAATTAAAGACTTTGTAAGTGTTTGAAAATAAACAACATACAAAGTCTTTAATGTGCCTCGGATGGGACTCGAACCCATACGGCCGTTTCGGGCCAAGGGATTTTAAGTCCCTCGTGTCTACCATTCCACCACCAAGGCGTCGGACGGAAGCGGCAGGGCCGCTGAATCCGGCTTGCAAAGATACGGATTTTTTCGGAACTTTGCCTTATGATTTGTTATCCGCACGTCAAAATCAATCTGGGGCTCCATGTGCTGCGGCGCCGGGAAGATGGTTTCCATGACCTGGAGACGCTGTTCGTGCCTTCCGACCAGTTCCATGATACCCTGGAGATCATCGCAGGGGATGACTATAGCCGGACGCTGAAGGGCCTTGAGGAGCGGTATCGCGCTCCGGAGCGGCTCGTCCAGGCCATCTCGCCGGAGGGGAAACTGATGATCACGATTGCCCGCGCCGAAGGGGTGGACTGGGATCCGCTCAGCGACCTGACCGCCCGGGCCTACCGCTTGCTGGACGAGACCTACCACCTTCCGCCGGTGAAGATTTTCCTGGAGAAGACTTCGCCGGTAGGCGCCGGTCTCGGCGGCGGTTCGGCGGATGCGGCGGCGGCTCTGAAGGCGCTGGACGCGCTCTTCGAGCTGCATCTCTCCCCGCAGGCGCTCTCGGCCTATGCCGCCCGCCTTGGCTCCGACTGCGCCTTCTTCCTGCATGAGGAGCCGATGATGGGCAGCGGCCGCGGGGAAATCCTGACGCCTTTCCCGCTGGATCTGAGTTGTTTCCGTCTGGAAATCGTAGTCCCGGAAGGGGTCCATGTGTCCACGGCGGACGCGTACCGGGGGATTGTTCCGAAAGCGCCCGCCAAACCGCTCGAGGCTGTCCTTCGGCAGGACCCGGCAAGCTGGAAAACGGAGCTCGTCAATGACTTCGAGGCGACGGTTTTTGCGAAGTATCCCTCCCTCCGGGAGTACAAAGCGGCGCTCTATGAGCGGGGCGCCCTCTATGCCGCCATGTCCGGCAGCGGTTCCGCCCTTTTTGGCCTGTTCCCGGCCTAAAAGTACTTCTTCTCGTCCCGGTAGAGGGCGATGAAGATAAACAACAGGATGGTGAAGGCCCAGAGGGATGAGCCGCCATAGGAGAGTAGCGGCAGGGGGATGCCGATGACCGGCATCAGCCCGATGGTCATCCCTACGTTGATAAACAAGTGCATGAAGACGCAGGCGGCGACGCAGTAGCCGTAGATGCGGGTGAAGGGGGAGCGGCAGCGTTCCGCGTCCAGGATCAGCCGCGAAATCAGGAAGACATACAGCAGGATCACGACGAGGCAGCCCACAAAGCCCCATTCTTCCCCGACGGTGCAGAAAATGAAGTCGGTGGACTGTTCGGGAACGAAGCCGAGGGTGGTCTGGGTTCCCTGGAGGAAGCCTTTCCCGAAGAGACCGCCCGAACCGATGGCAATCTTGGACTGGTTGACATTGTAGCCGACGCCGGCGAGATCCTCTTTCATGCCCAGCAGTACCTCGATGCGGCTCCGCTGGTGGTCCTGGAGCACATGCTCGAAGATAAATTCCGTCGAGAATACCAGGGCGATGCCGACGACGAAGGCGGCGAGACTGACCCCAAGGAAGCGGTCGCGGTGCCGGTAGGCATAAAAGCCGATGAAGGGAAGGGCCGCAAGGGATAGGCCCACCAGGATCCAGAAGGGGTCGATCTGGGGGAGGAAGGACCAGAAAAGCTGGTCGCTTTCACCCTCGCGGGGGACCCAGTAACGGGAGGCGAGGAAGGCGCTCCGGCGCTCGACGGCGGCCGAGAGGGTGCGCAGGAGCAAGGGCACGACAGCCATCACTGCGACAAAACCGCCGCCGAGGCCGATGCGCCGCCAGAACTCCTTCCGTGGTCCGTTCAGGGCGCAGCAGAGCGTCAGGATGGCAATCAGGATGAGGACCGAGGTGTAGGGGCTGAGAGTCAGCGTGGTGATAAACAGCAGGATGACAAGTCCGATGAGGGCGAGCCACCAGCCCGAGAGTCCTTCCCGGTACAGCACGAAAATGAAACCGACATACACCAGGGCCGATCCGGTCTCGCTCTCGGCCACGATGACGAGCATCGGAACGCCAATCACGGCGAGCGACAGGAGGAAGTCCCGCAGGCGGGTCAGCCGGAATCCCTGCCGGCTCATCAGCGCCGCGAGCAGCAGCGAGGTCGTGATCTTGGAAATCTCCGCCGGCTGGAATTTCACCGGCCCGAACTCAAACCAGGAATGGGACCCCTTGACGTCTTTCGAAACGAAGATGACGACGACCAGAAGGCCCAGGACCACGGCGTACAGCAGGGGCGACCCCACTTCCCAGAGCCGGGGCGGAATCAGGAAGAGGATGATGCCACCGAGGCCGAAGGCCGTCAGCATCCAGACGAACTGCTTCCCGCTCCTCACGCTCCAGTCGAAGATGGACGCGGGCTCGGCGGAATGGACCGAAGCATAGATGTTGACCCAGCCGATCACGACCAGCGCGAGATACACGCCGATCAGCCGCCAGTCTACACTCTGCCGAAGATCCCTTTTCTGTGCGTTTTCCCCGATCATCAGTCTTTCTTTACGCGGCTAAGCAGGTTTGCATCTTTCATCCGTTTTTCCAGGTCTTTCCGGCTGACCGTTCCCGTCAGGTAGCGCTCGACCATCAGCGAGGCCATCGGCGCGGCATAGCTGGCTCCGAAGCCGCCGTTTTCGACATAGCCGGCGACGGCGATTTTCGGGTTCTCCCGCGGCGCGAAGCAGATGAACACGGAGTTGTCTGCCCCGCGGGGGTTCTGGGCCGTGCCGGTCTTTCCGCAGATGTCCAGCCCTTCGACGGCCGCGACGTGGGCGGTACAGCCGGAGCCCTGTCCGCCGTTTACCGCCCGCCACATGCCGTGGATGACCTTCGGGAACTGGGCGGTCGAAACCTTGGTGTACTGTTTCTCGTAGTATTTGGGGTCGATTTCGACGCCCTCGGAGGCCTTGATGATGTGCGGAATGTAGTAGTAGCCCCGGTTCGCCAGGGTGGCGCAGAAGTTCGCCAGGTGGAGGGGCGTCGCCAGGATCTCACCCTGTCCGATGCTGAGGGAAATCACCGTCGTGGAGTTCCAATGGCCTTTCCCGTACGCCCGGTTGTAGGTCCGGGAGGTCGGGATGCCGCCCGCGAGCTCCGCCGGAAAGTCGCTGCCAAGTTTGCGTCCGAAACCGAAACTTTCCACATATTCGTGCCAGGCGTCCATTCCTTCGGCCACGTTGTCGTATTTCCGGTTGTCCAGGATGTTCTTCAGCACATAGCAGTAGTAGGCGTTGCAGGACATCATGATGGACTCTTCCATGTTGAGAGGGGACTTGTGGACGTGGCAGCCCAGCTTGCGTCCGGCTCCGAAATGATAGCCCTGGGAGCAGGGATACATCATTTCCGGCCGCAGTACGCCCTCCTCCAGGCCGATCAGGCCGTTAACCAGTTTGAACACCGATCCCGGCGGGTAGGAGGCCGAGACCGCTCGGTTGTACATGGGCTTGTAGGGATTCTTCGCAATTTCCTCATAGTGCCGGCCGATGTCCGCGAGTTGCTCCACATCGATGCCCGGAGAGGACACCAGGGCCAGGATTTCGCCCGTGGAGGGTTCGATGGCAACCAGCGAGCCGACCTTGTTTTTCATCAGCTGCTGTCCATACTGCTGGAGGGAGGCGTCGATGGTCGTGACGATGTCGTGCCCCGGGACCGCTTCCTTGTCTTCGGCGCCGTCCTTGTAGGGCTGCTCGATCTGGTTGCGGGAATTGCGGAGGTAGATGTGGTAGCCTTTTTCCCCGCGAAGGTCCTGCTCCCGGGCCGCTTCGATGCCGGTCATGCCGGCATAGTCGCCGGGCCGGTATTCGCCGGGATGCCGTTCGATGTAGCGGGCATTGACTTCGGACACATAGCCGAGCAGGTTGCCGCCTGCGTTGACGGGATAGTCCCGCACCCCGCGCACCTGCCCCTTGAAGCCCGGGAACTTGTAGCGGACCTCGTCAAAGCGCATATAGGTCTCGGAGGGGAGGGAGCGGATCATGACCTGGCTCTGGTAGCCGATCCGCCGCCGGTTCCGGTGGTATTCGTCCATTTTGCCGCGGATGAATTCCGGAGTGACGCCGAGCACCGTCGCCAGCGCAAGGGTGTCGAAGTCCTTCACTTCCCGGGGACTGACCAGGATGTCGTAAGCGACTTTGTTGCCCACGAGGATGTCCCCGTTGCGGTCGTAGATGACCCCGCGGGTGGGATAGATGGTCTCGTAGATGGTGGAATTGTGGTCCGCGTCTTCTTTGTAACGCCCCTCCAGCACCTGGAGCGAAAAGATCTTGCCCAGGAGGATGGCGGCCACGACACCGAGGCCGACAAGCAGCGGGATGTGACGGCGGGAGGTCATTTCCGGGTATCGGGGGCGAGGGCCGGAACGACAATCAGCGAGAGGGCGGTCCCGGCGGCGAGCGATGCGGCCCAGCGGGCGAAATTGAACCAGAAGGGACGCATGCCGGCTCCGTCCGCCCAGATATAGACAGCCAGGAAGAGGGCCTGGGACAGGATGATGGCTAGCGTCACCGGCCCGAGGCCATTCTTATGGACGGTAAAATCTTCTTTCCGGGCAAAGAGTTCGCGGCCGAAAAGAAGGCTGAGGATGCCGTCCCGGGCCAGGGCAACTGGCACGAGGGCGAGGGCGTTGAGGCCCAGCAGCCCCTCCGAGAGCGCATCGACCGCGAGCCCTGTGGCGAAGGCGATGACCATGGCGAGCGCACTCGAAATGCGGATGGGAAGGCACAGGACCATCACCGGCAGCAGCGACAGGCTCACATACGGCGTCAGGTAGAAATAATTGCAGATGACACACTGGGCGGCCAGAAGGAGGGCGTAGACCAGGAAAAACTCGTTCTTTCTCATGGCTCCAGTTCCTCCAGTTCGTCAAAGGCGGTATTGTGTACCACGGTTACATAGCGGATTGCGGTGAAATCCTGGAAGAGGGTAACCTGGATTTCGTTGGTGGCGCCATTGATAATTTTGGACTCGCCGGCGACCCCGAGGGGTACATCCGGGGGAAACATCAGCGAATGGCCGCTTGTGTAGACGGTGTCGCCCCTGTGGTATTTGTACTGCAGGGGAATCTCCTTGAGGATGGCTCCGCGGGAGGATTGGCCGTCCCAGACCAGAAGGCCCGTCCCTCCTTCCTCGCCGAGGCGGGCGCTGATGGAAATATCCTTGTTCTGGAAGGAGAAGGCGTAGCTGTAATGGGCGCTGACGGCATCCACGATGCCGATGACGCCTTCCCGCGTGATGATGCCGGACTTCTCCGACACCCCGTCTTCGAAGCCCTTGGAGAGGATCAGGTAGTTGTGCTGCTTGTTCCGGCTGAGTTTGATGACTTCGGCGTTGAGGTAGCGGAAACCCCTCTGGCGTTTCAGGCTGAGGCCCATCGTGTCCAGCTCTCTCGCATCCAGCAGTTCCTTCATCCGGGCATTCTCTTCCATCAGGCGGGTGTTTTCCAGCGCCAGGCCTTCGTTGGTGCGGCGGAGCGAGAAATAGTCTTTGATACGCTGGGTCCCGCCCCAGACGGCGCCCATGAAACCGTGGGCGCCCCGCGCAATCCAGAGGCGCTGGAGCTGGGCGTTTTTTCCGAGAATATGCAAGGCAGCCATCTCCAGGATAATGAAGACAGCTGCGGTCAGGATTCTCGGGAAAAGCCGGCTCTTGGGCATGCTAACGCATCAGGAAGGAATAGTTGTCGGTGTTCTTCAGGGCGATGCAGGTGCCGCGGGCGACGGCCCTCAGCGGGTCTTCGGCCACATGGAACGGAATATTGACCTTGTCGGAGAGACGTTTGGCGAGGCCGCGCAGCAGGGCGCCGCCGCCGGAGAGGAAGATGCCGTTCTCGACGATGTCCGAGTAGAGTTCCGGCGGGGTCTGCTCCAGAACTTCCTGGATGGCCGTCTCGAGGCGGTTGATGGACTTGTCCAGGCAGTGGGCAATCTCCTGGTAGGGGATCAGGGCCTCGACCGGATGGCCGGTCATGAGGTTCGGACCCCGCACGAGGAAGGGATCCGGCTCGGCGTCAAGCTCCGGCAGGACGCTGCCGACCGCAATCTTGATTTTCTCGGCGGTGGTCTCACCGACCTTGATGACATGCTGCTGGCGCAGGTAATTCTGGATGTCGGAGGTGAAGACGTCGCCGGCGATGCGGATGGAGTTCTGCTGGACGATGCCGCCGAGGGAAATCACGGCGATCTCGGTGGTGCCGCCGCCGATGTCCACGACCATATTGCCTTTCGGCGCTTCTACGTCCAGGCCGATACCCAGGGCCGCGGCCATGGGCTCATAAATCAGGTACACATCCCGGCCGCCGGCATGCTCGGAAGAGTCACGGACGGCACGGATTTCCACTTCCGTGGAACCGGAGGGAATGCCCACGACCAGTTTCAGGTTCGGGGCGAACAGGCTGCGGTGACGGGAGTTGACCTGGCGGATGAAGCCCCGGATCATCATCTCGGCGGCGTTGAAGTCCGCGATGACCCCGTCGCGCAGCGGGCGGACGGTCTTGATGCCGGGATTGGTCTTTTCGTGCATCAGTTTGGCCCGCTGACCGAGCGCGATACACTTCCCGGAGGCGTTGTCGATGGCGACAATCGAGGGCTCGTCCAGGGCGATTTCGTCATTCTGGAAAATGACGGTATTCGCCGTTCCGAGGTCGATTGCCAATTCTTGATTCAAAAAACGGAATGCCATATTCTGTTATACTTTTCTGGTCTTTGATGGAAAAACGTTCAAAATTACGAAAAAAATCTTACATTCGCACTATCAAAACGAGCGCGGATGGAAAGAAAAAAATATCTGATCGTTACGGCCGGCGGAAGCGGTACCCGGATGGGGGCGGACCGGCCGAAGCAGTTCCTTCTCCTGGAGGGAGTTCCCATCCTCCAGCGCACCATCATGCGTTTCCGGGAGGCCATCGAAGATCTTCAGGTCATTACGGTCCTTCCGCCTTCGCACCTGGAGAGCTGGCGCCACTTCTGCGCCGAGGCGGCTTTCCCGGTGGCGCAGCGCCTGGTCGGCGGCGGCTTTACGCGTTTCCATTCGGTCCAGAACGCGCTCGCTTTCGTGCCGGACGGGGCCATCGTGGCGGTCCATGACGGGGTCCGGCCGCTGGTGAGCGCCGGATGGATCCGTTCGCTTTTCGCCGAGATGGACCACAGCCGCGCCGTCGTCCCGGTCCTTCCGGTGACCGATACGTTGAAAGTGCTCCGCCCCGACGGGGAAGGACGCCTGAAGGAAAGCGGGCAGACAGCGGACCGGTCCTGCCTCTACGGGGCCCAGACCCCGCAGATCTTCCGTTCGGAAGACCTTAAGGCGGCGTATACCCAGGGTTACGATACGGCGTTCACCGACGATGCGTCCGTCGCCTCCCGTTACGGAATACCGCTCTCCTTCGTGGAAGGACAGCGGTACAATCTCAAGATTACGACGAAAGAGGATCTCGTCCTCGCCGCGGCTATTCTACGCCACGGCGTTTGAAGTCCTTGACCCAGACCTGGCGCTCGATGGGCTCGTCCAGGGAAATCATCGTGTCGGTGGACTGGATGTAGGGAATCTTCTGGATGGTGTTGAGGAGCACCTCCATCAGGTGGTCGTTGTCCAGGCAATAGACCTTGGCCAGGATGGCGTGACGGCCGGTGACGAAATGACATTCGACGATTTCGGGAATCTTTTTAAGATGGGAGATGACCTCGGCATATTTGGTCGATTCCGAAAGGGAAATGCTGATATAGGCGCATACGTTCAGACCGATGGCCTGCGGCTTGACGAGCAGCCGGCTTCCGGTGATGACGCCGGCGTTCTCCAACCGCTTGACCCGCTGGTGGATGGCAGCGCCCGAAACACCGCATTCCCGGGCGATTTCAAGGTAAGGCATCCGGGCGTTTTTCACCAGGAAGGAGAGGATCTTCTGATCGATCTGGTCGATGTGGTAACTGGACATTGCTTACAAATATTAACTAACCGGATGCAAAAGTAAGAAAAATTATTGATTTGCAACTAATTTTTCTTGCCGATAATCGCTTGACAGTCAGCTTCGGTCAGTTTCGAAGCATCCTTTCCGCGGGGTATCTTATAATTTGTCTTTCCCTGCTTGATGTAGGGGCCATAGCGGCCGTCGATGACCTGGATGTCCCCGAAGCTGGCGATGACCTTCACGACGGGGGCGCTTTCCGCCTCGTCTACGAGCCGTTCACATGCTTCCAGGGTGATGGTGAGCGGGTCGACGCTGCGCGGAAGCTTCACATTCTTGTCCCCATATTTGAGATAGGGGCCGAAACGGCCGGTCGTCGCAATGACGGGAATGCCCCTCAGAAGACCCACTGTCCGGGGCAGGGCAAACAATTTTAAAGCATCTTCCAGGGTCAGGGTCTCGATCAGCTGTCCTTTGGCGAGCGAGGCGCTCTGCCGGTTCTCCCCTTCGCCCATGGCGACATAGGGGCCGAACTTGCCGAAGGCGGCCACGACCTCTCTGCCGTCCGGGGCGGTGCCGATGACGCGGCTGACGTGGCTGTACTGCCCATCCGTGAGCACCGTTTCCACTTGTTTGTGGAAGGGACGGTAGAATTCGGCGATGACCTCGTTCCAGGCCTTCTCTCCTTCTGCGACTTCGTCGAAGTCCTTTTCGACATGGGCTGTAAAATCGTAATCCAGCACCTCGTTGAAGTGCTCGACCAGGTAGTCCGTCACAATCATGCCGATCTCCTGCGGCAGGAGTTTTCCCTTTTCCGCACCGACTTTTTCCGTCTTGACACTCTCGGTGATGACCCCGCCCTTCAGGCTGAGGTTTTTCACCGTCTTGTCTTCGCCCGCCTTGTCCCCCTTGACGATGTAGCCGCGGCCCGTGGTGAGGGTCGAGATGGTCGGGGCATAGGTGGAAGGACGGCCGATGCCGAGTTCTTCCAGTTTCTTGATGAGGGTCGCTTCGGAGTAGCGCGGCGGGGCGGCGGTGAAGCGGCAGAGGGCCTGGAGGCCTTTCTCGTTGAGCCGGTCTCCTTCGTGGAGCGGGGGAAGAATCACGTCGCCGTCGTCGGCGCCCTCGTCGTCCCGGCCTTCCAGGTAGACTTTCATGAAGCCGTCGAAAAGCAGTTCCGAGGCCTGGAGCGAGAAGCGCTCTTCCCGGCGGTCGGAGGCGATTCTCACCGTGGTGCCCATCAGCTGTGCTTCCGCCATCTGGGAGGCGACGGTCCGCTTCCAGATCAGTTCGTAGAGTTTCTGCTCCTGGGCGGTGCCATCGATATGAAGATGGTCGATATAGGTCGGCCGGATGGCTTCATGGGCCTCCTGCGCACCCTTGGCTTTGGTGTGGAACTGGCGGGGATGGCTGTAGGACTCGCCATAAGTCTCCAGGATATACTTTTTCGACGCCGAGAGGGCCAGGGCCGAGAGGTTCGTCGAATCGGTACGCATATAGGTAATCAGTCCCCGTTCGTAGAGGGTCTGGGCGATGCGCATGGTCGTCGCTACCGGGAAACGCAGTTTGCGGGAGGCTTCCTGCTGGAGGGTGGAGGTGGTGAAAGGCGCGGCGGGGAAGCGGCTCCCTTCCTTTTTCTCCAGGCTTTCGACGCGATAGGAGGCGCCGATGGAGTCTTCCAGGAAGCGGCGGGCCTCTTCTTCCGTGGAGAAACGGCTCTCCAGCACCGCCTTAAGCTTGGTGGAGGCGGAGGCGCCTTCCGGATGGAAGGTCCCTTCGATGCGGTAGAAGGGAACGCTTTGGAAGGCGATGATCTCCTTCTCGCGGTCCACGACCAGGCGGAGGGCGACGCTCTGAACCCTCCCGGCGGAAAGCTTCGGCTGGATCTTGCGCCAGAGGATGGGGGATAGTTCGAAGCCGACGAGCCGGTCCAGGACCCGGCGGGCCTGCTGGGCCCATACCCGGTCCATGTCGATGCCGCGCGGGGCCTCGATGGCATGGAGGATGGCGTCCTTGGTGATTTCGTGGAACACGATACGGCGGGTGCGCGCGGGATCCAGCGAGAGGGTCTCGCTGAGGTGCCAGGAAATGGCTTCCCCTTCGCGGTCCTCATCAGAGGCGAGATAGACGACAGCGGCCTCGGAGGCCAGTTTCTTGAGTTCGGCGACCGTCTTCCGCTTGTCGGCGGGGATGACGTATTCCGGGGTGAACCCGTGGTCTATGTCGACACTGAGTTTTTTCTCCTGCAGGTCACGGATGTGCCCCTTGGATGCCTTGACTGTGAAGTCCTTTCCGAGGAACTTCTGTATGGTCTTCACCTTTCCGGGAGACTCGACGATGACTAAATTTTTACCCTCCATATCTGTGTAGTTTCCAAATTCTTTTGCAAAGTAAATCACAATCGGGGCAATTTTCCAAATTTTCTGATTAAATTTGTAATTCCATAGCCTGAGCAAGACCATAGGTCTTGTCGGGAGGAAAAAATTTTTGAGATGAAAGATACGACCCGAAAACGCATCATCAAGATATGGTGGCTGTTGGTAGTGACGCCCTTTGTGGTGGTGGGACTGCTTCTGCTGCTGGTATGGGCCACGGCCGACATCCCGACGCTGGAGGAACTGGAGAGCCCCGACAGCAAGCTCGCGACCCAGGTCATCGCCGAGGAAGGAGAGATCCTGACGACCTACCATATAGAGAACCGTACCTTTGTCAGTTACGACGAACTCTCCCCTTCGCTGGTTCAGGCGGCCGTGGCCACCGAGGACAAACGCTTCTACAAGCACTCCGGCATCGATATGGAGTCCCTCGCACGGGTACTCTTCAAGACCCTGTTGTCCCGCGATTCCTCGCAGGGCGGCGGTTCCACCATCACCCAGCAGCTGGCCAAGACGCTCTATCCCCGCAAGGAGGGCGTCGGCAAGATCGGGATGGTCTGGATCAAGCTGAAAGAATGGATCACGGCCGTCAAGATCGAACGCAATTACACGAAGGAAGAAATCGTGGACATGTACCTGAACGCGGTCTTCTTCGGTTCGAACGCCTATGGCATCCAGAGTGCGGCGGCGCAGTTCTTCGACAAGAAGCCCATCGAGCTGAAGACCGAGGAGAGCGCCGTGCTGATCGGGATGGTCAACAAACCCACGCGCTATAATCCGGCCATCAATCCGGACCATGCCCTCGCGCGGCGGAACCTGGTCCTCGCCCGCATGCGGGACATGGACTACCTGACCCAGGCCGAGAGCGACTCGCTCCAGAAGCTTCCCATCGTCCTCCACGAACGCCGGGGTGACCGGACCACGGGGACGGGCCCCTATTTCCGGGACATGCTGCGCCGGACGATGAGCGCCAAGGAGCCCCGCCGTTCCTCCTACCAGACGGAAGAGGACTTCCGCGTGGACTCCCTGCAATGGGCCGACGACCCGCTCTACGGCTGGCTCAACAAGAACATGAAGTCGGACGGTTCGCCCTATGACCTGGACAAGGACGGCCTGCGGATCTATACGACCATCAACGCCAAGATGCAGCGCTATGCCGAGGACGCCGTGGCGGAGCACCTCAGCGGGGATCTCCAGAAAGCCTTTTTCCGCGAACTGAGCCGCCGCAAGAATCCGCCTTTCTCGACCGATACGGACAAGAAAGTCATCGAGACCATCCTCAAGCAGGCCCGCAAGTGGTCCGACCGGACCCGGATGATGAAGGCTTCCGGCAAGAGCGACGCGGAGATTGAAAAGAGTTTCTCCCAGCCCGTCAAAATGCGGGTCTTTACCTGGGACAAGCCCGGCTACCGGGACACCGTGATGACCCCGGACGATTCGATCCGCTACTACAAATCCTTCTTCCGGGCGGCCTTCATGGCCATCGAGCCGAATACCGGCCACGTCAAGGCCTATGTCGGCGGTCCGGACTACCGCTACTTCAAATATGACAATGTCCGTCAGGGCAAGCGGCAGGTGGGCTCCACCATCAAGCCCTTCCTCTATACCCTCGCCATGGAATCGGGCATGAGCCCCTGCGATCCGGTGCTGAACAGCCCGGTCGTACTGGTGGTGAATGGCGACAAGACCTGGACGCCGACCGATCCCCATGCGGACGGGACGACCGTGAACCTGAGCTGGGGCCTGGCCCACAGTTCGAACTCGGTCGCGGCCTACCTGATGCAGCAGCTGGGCCCCTTCTCGATGGTGGACGTGATGCACCGGATGGGCGTCGGAAGCCATCTGGAGCCGGTTGTGTCGCTCTGCGTCGGTTCTGCGGACCTCTCGGTCTACGAGATGGTCGCGGCCTATAATACCTTCCCCTCCGGCGGCGTGTACACCAATCCGATCTTCGTCAAACGGATCGAGGACAGCGACGGCAACATCCTGGGCCAGTTCTCCGACCGCAGTCACGAGGCCATCACCCAGGACGCCGCTTTCCGGATGATCCATATGATGAAAGGAGTGGTGGACCATGGCACCGGCGCGCGCCTGCGCTTCCGTTATGGACTCACGGGCGAAATGGCCGGAAAGACCGGTACGACCAATGACAACTCCGACGGCTGGTATATCGGCTATACCCCGACCATCACGGCCGGCGTCTGGGTGGGTGCGGAGGACCGTTATGTCCATTTCATCAACAATTCGCTGGGACAGGGGGCGAACATGGCCCTGCCGATCTGGGCCCTGTGGATGAAGAAGGTGATTGCCGACGGCACACTGGGCATCACGGCTCAGGATACCTTCCCGGCGGGGAGCCAGGGGCCGTTCTGCTCCGGAAAGGTCCAGGAGGAGGGAAGCACCCCGGATGTCAACGATTTAGAGAATTATTACTTCGAATAATATGTCCAAGTATCAGAAAATAGCCGTCATCTACGGCAGTGACTCCTCGGAATGGGAAGTGTCCTGCCGCAGCGGCGAATTCACCGCCTCCCGCATCGACGAGAGCCGCTATGACGTGTATGAGATTTTCGCCCGCTTCGGCGACTGGCGCCTTGTGGCGATGCGCCGGGCCAATGCCATGCGCGTCCCTTTTCCGGAGGGCGCCCAGCCCCAGGTGGACAAGACCGATTTCTCGGTCAAGGTGCTCGGTGAGAAAGTGACGTTTGACTTTGTCTATATCATGCAGCACGGAGCCCCGGGTGAGACGGGACTGTTGCAGGGGTATTTCGAGATGCTGGGCATCCCCTTTTCTTCCTGCAGCGCCTTCGTCACGACCGTCGCTTTCGACAAGTTCTCCTGCAAGAGTTACCTCAGGGGCCTGGACTATGTCCGTCTGGCTCCGGATGCGTTCATCCGCAAAGGCGAGGACGTGGACGCTTTCGCGGAAAAGGCCCTGGAGCGGCTTCACCTTCCGCTTTTTGTCAAGCCGACGGGCGGCGGCTCCAGCTTCGGCATCACGCGGGTGCTTTCCCCGGAGGAACTTCCTTCGGCCATCCGTTTCGCCTTTACCGAGAGTGACACGGTGATCGTGGAGGAGGGCATCCGGCCCGAGCACGAACTGACCTGCGCCGTCTATACCGGTGCGGCCGGCATCCGGGCGCTCCCGGTTATCGAAATCATCTCCGAGACCGGCTGGTTTGACTATGATGCCAAATACAACGGCCTCAGCCGGGAGGTCTGTCCCGCCGAGATTCCGGAAGAGCTCACCGCCCGTGTCCAGGATATTTCCTGCCGCATCTACCGGCAGCTCGGCTGCAAGGGACTGGTCCGGATGGACTATATCGCCGCGAAGGACGGCATCTATTTCCTGGAGGTCAATGTCATCCCCGGGATGACGAACGCCTCGCTCGTTCCGAAGATGGTGCGCGCCGCCGGCATTGGCTTTACGGAATTCCTGACGGATATTATCGAACACGCCTGATGCTGCTTTCCCAGTTTCTGAAAGATGGCACCGCTTCGCTGGAAAGCCTGTATCCGACCGCCGAGGCCCGGAGCATCGTGCTGATGCTCTGCGAGCAGTTGATCGGTACGAAGAGTTATACCCATATCGTCGAGCCGCAGTACACCATTGACAAGAAACATGTCGAACCGCTGGCGGCGGCGATGGTCCGGCTCTGTTCCGGCGAGCCCATCCAGTATGTGATCGGGCACAGCGAGTTCTGCGGCCGCCGTTTCCGGGTGTCCCGGGATGTGCTGATTCCGCGCCCGGAGACCGAACTGCTCTGCCGCGAGGCCATCAAGCTGGCCCTTCGTCTCCGCCAGATGCGGAGCCCCTACGGCAAGAGCGCCGCGCCGGTGCGGGTGCTGGACCTGTGTACCGGCTCCGGCAATATCGCCTGGACCATTGCCCTTTCCGTGCCCGGAGCCCATGTCGTAGGCGTGGACAACAGCGAAGCGGCCCTCGAGGTGGCCCGTAGCCAGAGTTTTTCCACCGAACTCAAGTCCAGCGGCGCCCTGGCTCCGACCTTTGTCAACGCAGACGTGCTGGACACGGAGCAGGAGTTCAATTTCGGTCCCTTCGACCTGATCCTCTCCAATCCCCCCTATATCATGGAGAAGGAAAAACCGCTGCTCCGGCGGAACGTCCTCGACTACGAGCCCGCTTCCGCCCTCTTTGTCCCGGATGACGACCCGCTCCTGTTTTACCGGGCCATCATCCGCTGGTCGGACCGCTTCCTTTCGCAGGACGGAAAGGGCCTGACGGAGATCAACGAAGTCCTCGGCAGGGAGACGGCGGAGCTTTTCCTCAATTCTCTCTACCCGAAAACCGAGACTGTAAAAGATTTTTACGATAAAAATCGTTTCATTTTCTACATGAAATAGGCCTCAGGGGTATCTGTGGTGCCGATTTTGAAATTTATCCGTTTTGTTTTTTACAAAACGGATAAGTTTTCGGTACTTTGCAGCGGAACCGGATAATAGCCCGGATTGCAGTATGATGAAACAGTGGATTGCCGGTGCGCTTTGCACCGTGGCGGCGTTTGGGGCCGCCTGTGAAAAATTGGACCATGCACCCGAGAAGTATCTTCAGGATCCGCCCCCGACGCGGCGGATTTCCCTGGAGGAAGTGGCCCAGCTGCTCTCGAGCCTTCCCATCGGGACGGAGCAGCTCTCGGAGGTCCATGGGGCCGTTTCTTCTTCGGAAGGGAACGGCTATGATTCCGAATACCGGATGATGGAAGTCTTCCTCTCGCCCGGTGCGGGGGTCGGGGAGGATCCCGCCGGGACCAAGGCCGAGTGGACAACCCCGCTCAGGGACCTGATCCGTGAGGCGGTCCTGTCCAGGACCAAGGCGGAGGGAGACAAGACCGAAGCGGAAGCCTTCCTGGAGGCGCTTTCCCGTTCAGATGCCCAGATTTACTGGCCCTACGCAACGTCCTGGGACGGCAGCGAGGCCCCGCTGGTGACCTTTGACCCGGGAGACAATTCGGTGAAGAACATTGCTTATTACCGGGATAAGGACGGAGAGCTGGCCGAACTGGTCGTGGACGAACAGATGGCCCGGGAGCGGCCTGTCTGGGTGGTGAACTGGAATGATGACGCGTCCTACAAAAGCCTTGAGCTGCTCCGGCGGGAAGATCCGTCCTGGGGCAGCGGCGGGGAGATTCTCCTGAAAAGCGGCGAGAGTGGACCGGAAGGAATCCGGACGCTGATTCTCCGCTCCTTCCGGGCGAACCGGTCCTTCGACAGTTGGCTCGCCGGGGCGTCGGAATTTTGGGTCAAGATCGGCTCTGTCGAGGATTTCAAGGCGTCGACGGAAGCGGAACTGCTCCTTTACCAGCCCTCCATCACGGATTTCATGGTCGTCGTGCGGCGGGACCAGGTTGGAATGGATATCCCTTTCAACGCCGTGCTGGTGTCGGAGTGGACCGAGTCGCTCAGCAGCTGCGCTTTCATGATGATTGAGGACGACGGCGGCACGCAGACCAGCTGGCAGTGCTCGGCGACGGTCAAGTACAATTCCAAGAGTTACGGCTTCGATATCGCGATTCCCCTCCGTACGCGGGACGACATTGTCTGGCGCGGGGCCCTCAGCCGCTCCTACATCGAGCGCTTCAACGGCGAAACCGGCCACTTCGGCGACGTGGACCTCGTCCTGGAGCTGATATGATGACGCAGAATCGGGAACAGACTGGATATCCTAGGCTTCGGAGACGGTCATTTCGCAGCGGGCGCAGTCGAAGCCGAGGCAGAGGCGGCGTCCGTTGTTGCGAAGATAGAGGGGTTCGGGGCGCTCCCGGGGGTCCTGTCGGGGGCAGAGGCCGAGTTCGTGGCGGACGCAGTAGCGGGTGCGCATGAGCTCGGCGCCTTCCGGGTGAGTCAGCTCATAGGCGGGTTCCATCCGGGTCACTCCCCTTTCGGCATAAATCTCACGGTCCAGGGAATTCGCGACGTTGGCCTTGTAACTCAGTGAAGAAGGGAAGGGAACTGAGGGGTCCGGGTGGCCTTCCTGGAGCGGAGTCATCCTGACCGGCTGGGCGTCCAGTTTTTCGGCCAGGGTTCGCCGGAGGGCATTGAGGGCGGAAACAGGGAGGAACGGAGCCTCGGAAGGTGCCTGGGTCAAGTGGAAGCGATAGGCGCCGCTGCGCTTTCCAATCTGGGAGCGGAGGCTTTCCAGCGCCCGGGCCGGGTCTTTGGCCGCTTCGCCCTGGATCCCGGCCGAAGCCTTCCTGCCGTCTTCCGTGACGGCTTCGAGCGAAAGACGGAGACCGTCGGTATGGGCCTGGACGGCGACAAGCAGTTCACGGACAGGTGCTTCCGTGTCCAGGGTCCGTTCGAAAGCCGCGTCGTAGTTGCGGTAGAGCGTCATGCCCTCCCGGCGCCCTTCCGCCGGCTTGCAGCGAAGGCGCATCCCTTCGGCGACATCCGCCCTGACCCCGCCGACGCTGCCGTCCGGCAGGACGAAGGAAAAGCCGTCGCCGTTGTGGAGGACCAGTGAGGCCGAGACGGGACTGACGAGGAGTCCGTCCCTCAGAAGGCGCCGGACGATGCCGACTTTTTCCCCAAGGGAGGTGGCGGCATCCGGGGAGGCCCAGCGCCCCTTCTTCCCATCGAGGAAGAGCGTGGTGTAGCCCCGGTTAAAGGCTTTGCCGAGGTCCGGAGTGAAGCCGCCGCTGACCCGTCCGAAGGAGGACCGCTGCCAGTCGGGATGCCGCCGGCAGAGTTCGTCCAGGGCCTCGCTGTAGGCGCGGACGACGTTCCGGACATACGACAGACTTTTGAGCCGGCCTTCAATCTTGAAGGACTGGACGCCGGCCTCCGCCAGGTCCTCCAGGCGCTCCAAGAGGCGGTAGTCTTTCAGCGAAAGGAGGGCCTTTCCCCGCTCCAATACTTTTCCGGAGGCGTCTTCGAGGTCGTACAGCGAGCGGCAGGCCTGGGCACATTCACCGCGATTGGCGCTCCGCCCCGTCAGGTATGCTGAAAGGTAACACTGTCCGCTGTAGCAGACACAAAGCGCTCCATGGACGAAAAATTCCAGTTCCGCCGAGACGGCGGAGCGGATCTGGCGGACTTCCTCCAGGGAAAGCTGCCGCTCCAGTACCAGCCGGCCGTAACCGAGGCTCTCGGCGCGGCGGGCATCTTCCACGCTGCGGATGGCACACTGGGTGGAGCCGTGGAGCAGCGTCCCTTCCGGGGCGAGCCGCTCCACGGCGGGGTCCTGGACGATGAACGCGTCCGTCCCGGCCTCCGCGAGTTCCCGTAGCAGGCGGGCGGCTTCGTCCAGTTCCTCTTCCCAGATCAAGGTGTTGAACGTGACATAGATGCGGACCCCGAAGCGGTGGGCATAATCACACAGCGCCCGGATGTCTTCCACGCTGTTTCCCGCGCTGTGACGGGCTCCGAAAGCGGGCCCGGCGATATACACGGCATCGGCACCGCAGTCGATGGCTGCGATGCCGATGGCAAGATTCCTTGCGGGAGCGAGCAGTTCGAGCGTCACTATTTCTTCAGGACGGCGAGCTGCTGGGCTGCCTGGGCGCTGTACTTCGCGTCGGAAGAGAGCTTGTTGTAGTACTCGATGGCCGTTGCCTTGTCGCCGGATTTCTGGGCCGTGGCGGCGATGGTGAAGAGAATGTCGGAAGCATCCTTGGCACTGGGGGCGATCTCAAGATATTTCTTGTAGGCTTCGATGGCCTTGGCGCTCTTGCCGCTCTTGATGTTCGCGCTGGCGATGAGCTTGTAGGCATTGGCATTCTCCACGTAGCTGTTGGATTTCTCCAGCGCCTCGATGGCCTCGGCGGCCTTTCCGGCCTTCAACAGGCTCGATCCCTGTTTGAGGAAGGTGTTGGAGAGCATCTTGTTGGCCTGTTCGGCTTTTCCGAATTCGGCGGCTTTCTCGAGGGCGGCGACGCCTTCATCCAGCTGGCCGCTCTGGAGGCGGGCCTGTCCGAGCATCAGATAGGTCTGTCCGTCTTCCGGATTCAGGGCCACGACTTCGGCGAGGGCCTTGGCGGCCTCCGGGAAGTTCTTTTCCTTCAGCAGGGTGACGCCTTTGCGGGACCATACGTTCGGAACGAGTTCCTTCACTTCACCGGCGATGTCGGCGTTTTCGTATGCGGCGGCGCTTTCGGAAGCCTCTTTCAGGGTTGCGAGTGCCTCGTCATAGCTGCCGGCATTGATCTGCTCCTTGGCGATGGAGAGTATGGTGGAAGGAATGTATTCCTTGCATTTGGCAATCATGTCGGCGGCTTCGGCTTCCTGGCAGGCTTCGAAAAGGGGAAGGGCCTCCTTGAATTTGGCGAGGGCTTCTGCCTTGTTGTCGGCCTGGGCGGCCTGGATGGCGGCATTGTACACCTCGACGGCAGCGTTGTAATCCTGGGCGGAAGCAAGGGCGCTTCCCATCACAAGGGCTGCAAGAGCAACAAACAATCTTTTCATCGTCACAAGTTTTATTTATTACACATACATTTTCTAGCACGCAGATTGCAAAGATACGCAATAAAAATTTTAATTTTGCATCCGAATCCGATAAAAATGCTGATTCGACGTCTTTATATTGCGCTTTGCATCACTGCCGGGCTGTTAATTTCAATAACTATGCCAGCGCAGTCGTTGCCCCAGCTTCCCCGGGACAAACGGATCCAGACGGGGACCCTTCGCTGCGGCGTCCCTTATTATATGGTAAGCAGCCAGACTGAAAAGGGATATGCGGATTTCGCCATTGTCCGCGCGGGGGTGGACCAGCCTTCTTTCGAGGGGGCGGGCTTCCTGGCCCGGAGCGGGGTGAACCCCCGTCCCGGGGGCTATGCCGAGCGCCACGGCAGCTCGACGGTCCTCCATTTTGACGCCGTTCCGGTCTATGATCCGGCGGTGCTGGACTCGATGCTGCTGGTTTCCTTCGCCGCCGTGGCCGCTGCGGATGTGCCCCAGGCCATCATCATCGCGGGCGATGTCGATGCGGGGGAAGTGCGCAAGAAGATGGACATCTTTTCCATGCTGGTCCAGCGTCGCAGCTATGCCGAGGGAGCGTCTGAACCCTATCTCTGGCACCCCCGGGAGGCCCCGTCCCTCAGTCTGCGGCAGGGAAAGCCGGCCTCGCTTGAAGTAACGTATGCGGCCCCGCGGGTCCCCGCTGCGCAGATGAATACGGCCCAGGCGCTGGTGACCGCCAATCTCGGGGAAGAATTCCTCACCATCGCCGCCCACCGGCTGGAGCGGACGCTCCAGGACGAGGGAATCCCATACGGATCGGTCCGTACGGCTCTTCGCGGCAGTGCGGATGCCGGCGGGGATGAACGCTATATCCTGGAAGTGACCACGACGGACAGTTACCTCCAGGCGGTGGAACAGGTCCTTTCCCGCACCCTGGGTGCCCTGGATGTGTATGGCGCCGGGGTGGAGGAATATATGGATGCAAAAAAAGTCCTGTATCCGAAGATGGTCCGCTCCGCCGGCGAGACGCCCTCCAACCGGGCCTTCGTGGACCGCTGCGTCGCGCATTTTCTCTATGGGGCCGACCTGGCTCCGCTGTCCGAGCGCCTTCGTTTCTTTGCCCGGAAAAGCCTGTCCGACAGCACGGAAACGCGGCTTTTCAACAATTTTACGGCGGCGCTCCTGGACCCGCTCGAGAATCTGTCGCTCCGCTACCGGGCCGCCTCCGATTCCCTTGATGTGATCGAAGGCCTGGTCCGTTATTACCGGGGCTACCTGCTGGGTGAAATCACGCGCCCCCGGACGGAGTACACCTGGCGGGCGGACACCCTGGGCTTCGCGCAGGACTGCCCGAAGGTCAAACTGAAATCCGAGAAGCAGGAAACCGTTTCCGGCGGGCTGCTATGGACCTTCTCCAACGGGATGCGGGTGGTGTACCGGCAGATGGACGGGCTCGGTTACTTCGACTATGCTCTGGTCCTTCCCGCCGGGCTTTCGCAGATCCGCGGCCTGGAACCCGGGGAGGGCGGTTATATCGGCGACATGCTTTCGCTCTACCAGGCAGGCGGATTGCCGAACCGGAATTTCCGGGACCTGCTGACGGTGCGGGGCATTTCCATGGACACGTTTGTGGACCAGAACACGATGACGATCCGGGGCGAGGCGCCTTCCCAGGGCATCCAGCTGCTGCTGAAGACGCTGCTTTGCCTTGCCAATGAACGTGCTTTCGACAACCGCGCGTTCGAGGTGTACGCCCGCAACGCCCTGGAGACGGCGCCCTCGGTGGACGAGCGGCTCTACGGCCTGCTGAACGGGGGAGAGGTCTGTGCCGTCCGAAAAGATCCGAAGGCCTTCTCGCTGAATACGCGCCAGAAGGCGGAACTGCTGTTTGAGGACCGTTTCTCCCGGATGAACGAGGCGGTGCTGGTCCTGTCCGGTGACCTGGAAGCGGCGGTGCTCAAGCGGCTGCTGCTGCGCTATCTCGGCGGCTTCCGGACGTCAAAGGTCGCGACGCCGCGACGGACCCTGCGTTCCCCGATCAAGACGGGGACAGTTTTTCATGAAGAAAAAACAGGCCGTCAGGCCCTTGAAATAAGGATGGAGACGGAATATGCCCTGACCGGGGTGAATGTCCATGCCGCCGAGATCGCGGCGGAAGCCCTGCGAAGGCATCTGGTCGCGGTGATGGCCCCGAAAGGCTTCTCTGTCGAGGTGCGTGCCGGCATCGCCTCCTATCCCCAGGAACGCCTTTGGATGCGGGTGTCCGCCTGTCCGCTGCATGAGGACCCGGATTTGGTGGAAGGAATGACCCGGCTCCGTTCGGCGCTCCGCGCTGCAGCGGCGCTCCCGGTGCCGCCGCAGGATCTCAAGGCCTGGAAAAACCGCACCCTCGCCCGGACCCGTGCGGAGCTTGCGACGCCCCGCGGTACTGTGGACAAGGTGGTGATGCGCTATGGGGCCGGAAAGGACCTGGTGTCGCACTACAGCGAGAACATCGCTTCCATCGAGGCGGACAAGGTGAAAGACATGCTCCGTAGCGTCACCTCTGGCGGACGGGTAGAACTGATGGAACAATGAGCGAATTCGGAACCCTGATCGAGATCGGAGACATCCTCGTGTCGGAGGAGGTCGTAACGGAGTTTTTCGCCTGCGATTATGCGAAGTGCCGGGGGTGCTGCTGCATCATCGGCGAGGCCGGCGCTCCCTTGAAGGAAGAGGAACTGGAGCAGTTGGAGGCCGCCTATCCGGTCTATTCGCCGCTGATGCGCGCTGAGGGCCGGCGGACCATCGAGGAAAAAGGATTTTTCGAGGTGGACCGGGACGGGGACCTGGTGACGCCCGTCGTCCCGGGAAGCGAGGAATGTGCCTACTGCCATTTCGACGAGGCAGGGAACTGTTTCTGTGCCATCGAGCGGCAGTTCTGCCGGGGGCTAGTCCGCTGGCGCAAGCCCGTTTCCTGCTCGCTGTATCCCATCCGGGTGGTGGAGCTCGGCGGCGGCCGCAAGGGACTGAATCTCCATCGCTGGGCCATTTGCGCCGATGCCTACGAAAAAGGCCGCCGGGAAGGAATCCGGGTGTATGAATTCCTCCGGGGGCCTCTGACTGAGACGTTTGGCGAGGAGTTTTACTCCGCCTTGTCTGCGGCGGCCAAGATGGTCATCGCCGCGTCGTAATCACTTTCGTTGACTTTTACCTCGATGGGGCTGGCATAGCCCAGGGAGGGGTAGGACGAGTCGGCGCCGAAAACGCCGGCGGGAATTCCGTTGTCGCCGAGCAGGGCGACGGCCATGTCGGCCTGGACGCGTTCCAGGAACGTAGCGACGGTCTTGAATTTTTGTGTGTCGGTTTCCATGGTATTAGGGTGTTGATATTCGGTGTTCGATGCTGGAGGCGACGCGGGCGAGATCGCGGGCGAGGCCTTCCAGTTCGAAGCCACCGAGAATGGGGGTTACCGTGATGCGGTCTTCCCAGAGGCGGGTGATGCGCATCCATGTGGAAGCGGAGCGGAAGGCGCCCTCCCCGTCCGGGAGGTAGCCGCGGTCCCGGAAGGCCTCCTGGATGAGGCTCCGGTACTCCGCCGGGTCGCCGGGAGCGACGATGCGCCGCCGGGTGTAGCCGAAAAGGGGGTAGAAGGCGGATACGCCGGCAAACATGAGGGCGATGTAGCCGACCGAGGTCCATCCCTTCTGGAAGGCGACGTTGATGTCTTTCGAAATCACCCCGGAAAGCATCAGGGCTCCTAGGATAAGGGCCATGATGAGGGAAATCTGGACGAAATATTTGAGGGCGCGGACGAGGTATTTCATTTTTTGCGGAGGCGTTTGCGGACAAAACTGATGACCGACAGGGCGGCGCCGTAGAAGGTGACGGAATGGGTCATGCGGCGGAATCCTTCCGTCAGCAGGTTCTGCGGGGTGTAGACCGATTCCAGGGAAGAAAGCTGCCGCCGGACGCGGACGCTTTGCCTGCGGGTGTGGGCCGAAAGGAGGCGGATTGCATCGTCCAGCTCCTCGATGCTGCGGATCTGGTTATACTTCCTCTCCATCGTCTTCCGGGAAGAAAAGTTTGACAAAGAGCGGGACGAAGCTGTTTCGGAAGAGCCGCTCGCGAAGGAGCAGGAGCACGCCCAGGATGACGGCCAGCACGCCGGCGACGATGAAGGCGGCGCCGCCGTAACTATGGATCAGGTCTCCCACGACCAGTACAACCCCGAAAGCGAGCACGAGCAGGAGGGTCGTCACCACGCCCAGAATCAGGATGACGCCGAGAATCCGGGAGACACTCAGCGAAAGCCCCCGGGCGGTCTTGAGCTTCAGCTCATCCACTTTCAGGTCCACATAGCTGCGGACCTCGGTGCTGAGCTGCTCGGCGGGACGGGTAAACTCACTCATTGGGACTCTCCTCTGCGGCCGCTTTCTCCGCACGGAGGCACTCCTCCCATTCATCCAGTTTTTCCATTACTTTTTTCCGGGTCTTCTCGCCTTTTTCGGGGGCGAAGAGAAAGCCGAGTGCCACGCCGGCCGCAAGACCGGTCAGGAGGCTGAAGAAGGATTTGCTACTCATCGTATTCAAGTGTTTTTAAACCAATTCGCGGATAATCTCGTCCGAGACGAAGAAGTGGTCTTCCGGGATCCGGTAGCGGTCCCCGATGCGCTGCAGCGCACCCGCTCGGACGAGCCGTTCAATGGCTTCGGCGCTGCAAATTCCATGCAAGGTCTCCGAGGAAATGCCGCTGTCACGCCGGAGTGACAACATGACAGTCTCGACGGCGGCGTCCTCTTCGGAAAGGACCTCTTTCGTCCGCTTGTACCCCGTGAGGACGTTTTCGTTCCAGGAGCGGGAGCGGCCGTCGAAGGAATGGGCGGAGGGGCCGAAGCCGACATAGGGCGTCCGGTTCCAGTAGCCGCTGTTATGGACGGCCTCGAATCCGGGACGGGCGAAATTCGAGATTTCGTAGTGGTGGTAGCCGGCCTCGCCGAGAAGGCGGCAGAGGGTTTCGTACTGGCGCCGGCACTGGTCCTCGTCCGCCTGGGTGTATCGTCCATCGGCGAGCATCCCGGCGAGGACGCTCTCTCCTTCGATGGTCAGCTGGTAGCAGGAGATGTGTTCGACTTGCTGCGCCAGGGCTTCCCGGATGGTCGCCTCCCAAACCGCATCCGAGAGGTTCGAAAGACCGAAAATGAGGTCGATGCTGAGGTTCTGAACGCCGGCTTCCCGGGCGATGCGGATGGCTTCCCGGGCGCCTTCGGCATCGTGGCGGCGGTTCATCCACCCAAGGAGGGTGTCGTCAAAGGACTGAACGCCGATGCTCAGCCGGTTCATTCCCAGCGCAAGGAGACTCCGGACATAGCCCACCCCTCTTGCGCATATGTCATCGGGATTGGCCTCCAGGGTAAACTCCGTATAAGGCCCGCCATGGCCGGTTTCGTCCAGGGCGATCAGGATTTTCGACAAAATGGAAAGCGGCAGCACCGAAGGAGTGCCGCCACCGAAATACAGGGTTTTGACGCGATCGTCAATCTCCGCGTTGCGCCGGCGGATTTCCGCGCACACCGCATCGCCCCAAAGCGCTGCCTTCTGCTCCGAATGGATTTCTGAATAGAAGTCACAGTAGGTGCAGAAACGCTGGCAGAAGGGGACGTGGATGTAGATCATCGCAGCATCAGTTCAGCCCGGCCGAGAAGGCCTTTTTCCGTGTAGGCTTCGGCCGTATAGATACCCTTGATGAATTCCTCTACGCCGTTCATGTAGATGGTGACGTCCAGTTCGCCGCCTTCATAGTCCACTTCGCGGGAGGCAGAGGCCTGGAGGGGCTGTCCGCCGACGGTGAAGGAGGTGGAGGCGTTGTTCACCAGCAGGATGTCGTTCGGGTCCTTGATCCGGATGTAGATGGTCACGGGACCGCGCTCGGCGATTTCGTTCTCCAGCAGGGACAGGTTGAGGGTCAGGTATTTGACTCTGCTGTGGCGGTCGGAGGCCTTGTCGTTGGCCATGTGGCCCACCAGGGAGAGGCCGCGGGCTTTGAGGGTCTTGCCGGCGGAAACCTGCTGGTTGAGGCCGGCCACTTGCTGGGCGAGGTTCTCGTTGGCCTGGCGGGCTTCGGCGGCTTCGCGGCGGGCGGCCGCGGCGTCTGCGGTCAGGCGTTTGTTGAGGGTGTTGAGCGAGTCAATCTGGACAATATAGCCTTTCATGATGGACCGGAGCGTGCCGAGTTCCTTTTCATAACGGCGCATCTGGGCCCGGTTGGAAGCTTCTGTCTTGGAGAGTTTCTCAATCAGCAGGGCCACCTGTTCGCGGGAGGTGTCCAGCTGGGCGTTGATTTCATCGTAATTGGAGTGCATCGTGGAGAGGGAATCGCGGAAAGCCATGACCTGTTCGGTCAGCTCCGCCTTGTCGGTCTCCAGTTCGCGGACCATGCCCCGGTTTTTCATCATGGTCCAGGCCAGGGCGCCGCCCAGGGCGACGGCCACAAGGGCCAGGATGACGGTCGTGGTCTTCAGACTGTTGTTGCGCTCTTTCTTTTCGCGCTCTTCGCGCTCGATTCTCTCGAGGGGATCTTCTGTCATGACGGTATTATTTTTTCATTCTTGCAAATATATCTATATTTGTGGAAAAAGACAAAAACGCTGCCATGGAAAATAGGTTTGCCGAGCGTATCGCGGCCATCCGGGCCCTGATGCGGGAAAACGGTTGGGACATCCTGATCCTGACGGGGTCGGATCCGCATGCGAGTGAATACCCTGCCGAGCGCTGGAAACAGGTTCCCTGGGCGTCGGGTTTCACCGGCGAAGCCGGCGATCTGGTCGTGACGGCGGACCATGCAGGCCTCTGGACCGACACCCGTTATTTCATCCAGGCCCGGCGCCAGCTGGAGGGGACCGGCATCGAACTCCACAAACTGCGGGTTCCGGATGCCGTGTCCATCGAAGAATGGATCGCCGCACTCGAATGGGACCGTCCGGTCATCGCCGTGGACGGGCTCTGCTTTACCGCGGCGGCGGTCCGTGCGCTTCAGGAGGCGGTGCCGGGGGCGCGGATCGAGACCGTACCGGACGTGCTCTCGCCCCTGTGGGAAGACCGGCCGGCCGTGCCCGTGACGCCCATCATCACCCTCGGGGAAGACCTCGCCGGAGAAAGCCGGGAGGGTCGGCTTCACCGCCTGCGCCGCTGGATGGTCCTCCACCAGCTGGATGCAGTCTTTGTCAGTGCGCTGGACGAAATTGCCTGGCTGCTGAACGTCCGGGGCAGCGACATCGAATACAATCCCTTCGTCATTTCCTACCTGCTGGTCACCCTGGACGATGCCCGCTGGTTCGTGCGGCGGAGCGAGGACGTGGATGCGGAAACGGAAGAGAGCCTGGTGGAACTGGAGGCGGACGGGGTGATGATCCGGGGCTACGACGAGGCGGCCTTTGCCCTGGCCACCCTGCGCCAGGGAGGAGTGGACCGCCTCGCGCTGGATCCCGCCCAGATCAATACCTATCTCCGCGAAAGCATCGACGACGGGGACGCTCCGGTCCAGGTGGTGGAGATGACCTTGCCCATCGCGCTGTGGAAAGCGGTCAAGAATGCCTCGGAGATTGACGGGATGAAGGAGGCACACCTGGAGGACGGGCTGGTGATGGAACGTTTCCTCTACTGGCTGGAGGCCCATGTGGGCGAGGTCAACGAGTGGGAGGCCGCCTGCGAACTGGGACGCCTGCGCGCCGGGATTCCCGGCTACCGGGGCGACAGTTTCGAGACCATCTCCGCCTATGGACCCGGTGCGGCGCTCCCGCATTATGTGACGCCCTGCCAGGGTTCCGCCCTTCTGGAAAGGCAGGGACTGTACCTGGTGGATTCGGGCGGACAGTATCTTTTCGGTACGACGGACATCACCCGGACGGTGCCCTTGGGAAGCGTGACGCCGCTGCAGCGGGAGGATTATACCCTGGTCCTGAAGGGGCATATCGACCTTGCCATGGCGGTGTTCCCTGCCGGGACGGCCGGCTGCCAGATCGACGCCCTCGCCCGGGAACCGCTCTGGCGGGCCCGGCGCAATTTCGGCCATGGGACCGGCCACGGCGTGGGCTTCTTCCTGGGGGTCCATGAGGGGCCGCAGGACATCCGGCAGAATTACAATTCCCAGCCGCTGCTGCCGGGGATGGTCGTCTCCGACGAGCCGGGCCTCTACCGGGAAGGGATGCACGGCGTGCGGCACGAAAACCTGCTGCTCTGCCGCGAGCTGGGAGACAATGAATTTGGCTCCTGGCTCGGTTTCGAACCCCTGACCCTCTGCCATTTCGACACCTCCTGCCTGGCGGTGGAACTGCTGACGGCAGAGGAACTTCGCTGGCTCAACGACTACCAGGAGCGGGTGTACCGGACCCTTTCGCCGCGCCTCCCCGCCGAAGTGGCCGCCTGGCTTCGCGAAAAGACCCGGCCGGTGTAGGGGAACTGGCTGCGCGAAAAAACCCGGCCGGTGTAGGGGAACTGGCTGCGTGGTTCCGGGAGTGTGATGTGGGACATAAGAGGCGTGCGTGGGGCGCGTATGTGGTAGGCGTGATTGTTAACTACTTGATATATAGCTATTTGTCGAAAATTGGTTGGTCGATTTGCGCCAACCAATTTCGCGCAATCATCTAAGCATCAATCACTTACAAAACACGCCTGCTGTCCCGTTAGTTCGCGTCGGAAAGGGATCCGCAGGAATGCGGCGATCTGCTCCGGCAGGGCATTTGTCCATCGCTGAAGTTTTCCGATGAGTTTTGCGCGCTCGTCCATGTTCCATCCCAGCACCTCATGGATATCATGCAGGCCCAACTCCTTCAGTAGCACAGCGGTCATCTTGTCATAGCAGGCGTCTGATTTCCCGACAAAGACTTCGTTGAGATCGTACTCACTCCCCGTCGAAGCGTGCATGGCGGTCAACATGTCCTGATAACTGTCGAAATAGCGCGTGGCGGCACCATAATCAATGACATTGTAGGTCGATACAATTAAGTCGACAAGCTGCTCTTTTTCAGAATCTTGCAGGCTTGAAAACAGCCGTTTCAACTGTCCGTATACCATGGGTCGCCGGGCAGCGTGCTGCGCGCGGACTTCCCGGATGGCCCGCTTCATCTTGGGACTCGCTTTCCGGACAACAAGGGGCTCCGAAAACGGATGAGGGCTTTCTGCATAGGCCAGAAAGTTCCACCGGTACTCCTCCGCAAAGCGACAGAGGCGTCTTTCGACCGGGTTGTTTCCGACATAGATCAGATTCGTCCGCGCCTTCTTGTCTCCATATTTGGGTGCGCTTCCATATGGGTGCTCAAACAGGGCGCCTGTGTAATGACAGGTACCATTGTGGGCCACGGAAAAGCGACTGGTGACTTCGCCGATAAAGGCTGACAGTTCTCTCCTGCTGTCTGCGACGACAGATTGATGGAGATGATCCGGCATCATCGCAACGGACAGGACCGTAACACGATGTTTCACCGCGGTGACGCATAAGGTTGTAAACCAGACCAAATAGTCTGATATACAATAGAATATCACCACCCCTTCGGCCGTCCGCTGGTAACAATGATTCAGGATTCCCTTCTGGACTATTCTTTTCCGACTCTTCATGGCAGTCAACATCTTTTCACCTTGCTAATGTCGGGAATATCTTTCAATAAAACAATACTTTTGACATATATTTGTAGATAACCAATGCTCCACGGATGAACATGACTGAAGCCACGAATTACCCTCTCAGAGGCCGTAATTTATAAGTTAATGATCCACAGCGGGATATCGAAAATTGGTTGGTTCAGATTGACCAACCAATTTTCGATAACAGTATAATAATCAACATTTTAGAAAACACGCTACTTAACCTTCTCCTTGCGGCCGGAGCGTCGGCTGCGCTCAGCGGCAAAGCCCATCACGTGCGACTCGATGGACACGTCGATGTTGCTCGAAAGGCGGCTCACGTCCTGGGCGGAAACGGCCTCCAGGAAGTCCCTGAGCAGGCGGAGGTCACCGCCGCCATGGCCGCTGCCGGCATACTCCGGAATCTCCGCCACCTTTTCGTTCCAGACCTTCGGGGTCCGCGTCAGGAAGTCCCAGACGCGGAATTCCTTCATGTCGCCTTCGATATAGCCGAGCGTGCCCATGATCCGGGTGCGGCGGCCGCCCTTCGGGGCGAAGGCGTCCATGGTGAAGGATGCAGTGACATGGTCTTCGAAGACCATGTTGGCGACATAATGGTCCGGCTGGTCGTTGTCGCAGTGGAAGACACAGCGGGCATAGGAGGAGTAGCGGGGGTCCTTGAGGCGGCTGAGAATGAATGCGGAATCCCGGTTTCCGTTCAGGTCGAAGACCCCGAGGTGAACCTTCTGCCGGCAGTAGATGTCGATGCAGTTGTACGGGCAGCGGTCGGCATGGGGACAGCCGTCCGTGCAGTAGGCCGGAGCGCCCTCAGGGGCGTTTTCCGCTTTGAAGAAGCTGAGGTAACCGTCGGCGGAGATGCTCTTGCAGGGTTTGTCGATAATCCAGCGAAGGATGTCCAGGTCGTGGCAGGACTTCGCCAGAATGATCGGCGTGGTTTCCTTGGAATTGCGCCAGTTGCCGCGGACATAGGAATGGGCCATATGGGCATACTGGATAGGTTCCATGTGCTGGATGCTGACCACGTCCCCGATCATCCCGCTGCGGACGGCGGCCCTCAAGGCCAGGAAATACGGCGAATAGCGGAGCACATGGCAGACGCCGACGATCCGGCCGGTCTTCAGGGCCTTGTCGCGGATGGCCTTGCACTCTTTCTCGGTCTGGGCGACAGGCTTTTCCAGCAGGACGTCATAGCCCAGGTCCAAGGCCTTCATGCAGGGCTCGTAGTGGCGGTCGTCCGGGGTGGAGATGACCACGACGTCCGCGAGTTTCTTTCCGCTGGCGAATACTTCCCGGAAATGGCCGAAACGCATCTCGGGGGCCACGTCATGGGCATCGCCGAGGCGGTTTTTCCGATGGTCCAGGATGTCCGAAACGCCGACGACTTTCATGGCCTTCGGGAACATCTTGGCATAGCGCGCATAGACGTTGCCCCGGTTGCCGCAGCCGATGACGATGACCGTCACGGGGCGGGTCGTCTCCGCCTCAAGGGAACGGATCTTAAGGTCCAGGCCCTTCAGGGGGGCATCATCCGGCGATGAGGGAAACGCGAAGAGACCGGCTGCAGAGGAAGTGGGAGACAGCAGGGCGCTCCCGGCGGCTGCCAGGGAACAGGATTTCAGAAAGTCACGACGTTTCATAGAAGACAGTGGTTTAGCTGAATGCAAAAATAAACATCTTTTGCGGGAAGAAGTACAAAAAAAACGTAAATTGTTTTAAAAATCCGTCAGCCGGGGCCGGTTGAACGTCGAAAGGAAGGAAGGGCGTATTTTTTAAACAACTGATTATCAAGACGCTGCGCGAAATTGGTTGGCGCAAATCGACCAACCAATTTTCGATAAACGGCCATATATCAATCGGTTAGAAATCACGCCCCCCTCAGAATGCGTACACGACGATGTAGAAGAGCATGACGGCGGAGGTGATGAGCTTCGCGCCGGTGCCGAAGAGGAAGCCCAGGAAGGCGCCGAACGCGGATTTCAGGGAGGTGACGCCGTCTTTTCCGGCGAAGAGGAGTTCCGCGACGAAGGCCCCGATGAGCGAACCCACGATCATGCCGACCGGCGGGACGATGAGGCCGACGAATAGGCCTGCGATGGCGCCCCAGCCGCCCCACTTGCTGCCCCCGGTCAGTTTCGTGAACCAGGCCGGGACGATGTAGTCGAGGATGCTGACGACGATGGTCACGCCCAGCCAGATCAGTAGCAGGCGGGTCGAAAGCGGGTCTCCCGCGGCGTTGGCCCCGCCGCCCCAGATGTAAAGAAGAAGCAGTCCGACCCAGCTGATGGGCGGTCCGGGCAGTCCCGGTGCGATGCTGCCGACGATGCCGATAATCCCGGCGATGATGGCAAGAATGGCGATGAATGTTTCCATGGCGCAAAAATATTGATTATATTTGTGGAAACAAAACCCATACCGATATGTTTGAGAAAGAAGTCTATATCCGCCGCCGTGCGCAGCTCCTTGCCAAGATGCGGGAGAGCGGCCAAAGCGGCATCATCCTGTTTGTCGGCAACGCCGAGGCTCCGGCCCAGTACCGGGACAATGCCTATAAATGGCGCCAGGACAGTTCATGGCTCTATTATTTTGGCCTCGACGAGCCGCTGTACGCCGCGGTGCTGGACCTCGACAGCGGCCGCGAGTGCATCTTCGCCGACGATGTGGACATCGATGACATCATCTGGATGGGCCCGCAGCCTTCGGTCGCTTCGCTCGCCGGGAGCGTTGGCGTGGGCCATGTCCAGCCGTATGGGGCCCTGGATCCGGTCATCAAGGATGCCATCAAGGCTGGCCGGACGGTCCATTACCTGCCGCCGTCCCGCTATTACAACACCCTCAAGCTGATGAACCTCCTTGGCCGCGCCCGGATTGACAAGGGCGTGTCGGAACCCCTTATCAAGGCGGTCGTCAGCATGCGGCTCATCAAGGAGGACATCGAGATTGCGGCCATCGATGCTGCCTGCGACCTTGGTTACGAGATGCATTCCGTCGCGCGGGACAGCATCGTTCCCGGCATCATCGAGCAGGACATCGTGGGGAAGATGGAAGGCGTCGCCCTGGCCAAGGGATGGGGCGTCTCGTTCCCGACCATCCTGACTCAGCACGGGGAAACGCTCCACAACCACCTCCACGACAAGGTCATCGAGCCCGGCAAACTGATGGTCATCGATGCCGGCGTGGAGGCGAACAGCCATTATGCTTCGGACTTCACCCGCACCTATCCGACCGCGGGCAAGTTCACCCCGAAGCAGCGGGAGATCTATCAGATTGTCTGCGACTGCAACAATTATGCGTTCAGTCTGACCCGGCCGGGCATCACCTACCGGGAGGTCCATCTGGCTACGGCCCGGAAGATGCTCGAAGGGCTCAGCGCCCTGGGCCTCGTGAAGGGAGACCTGGACGAGATGGTCGCCGCAGGTATCGCCGGCCTCTTCCAGCCGCACGGCCTTGGCCACAACATGGGCCTGGATGTCCATGACATGGAGGACCTGGGGGAGAATTATGTCGGTTACGATCCCGACCAGAAACGGGCGAAGCAGCTCGGCCTGGGGTCGCTGCGGATGGCCCGCCGCCTGGTTCCCGGCCATGTCATCACCGACGAACCCGGCATCTATTTCATCCCGGCGCTCATCGAAAAATTCAAGCGGGAAGGCCTTGGCGGCGACTTCGTGAATTATGAGAAGCTGAAAGCCTATTACGATTTCGGCGGCATCCGCATCGAGGACGATGTACTCGTAACCCCCGACGGAGCCCGCCGACTCGGCACCAGTCGCCTACCCGTCACGCCGGACGAGGTCGAAGAGGCGATGGGGCGGTAATTACGGATGTACCAGCGTGCCGACCTTTTCGCCCTTGAGAAGGCGCGTGAGGTTGCCGCTCTGGTTCATGTCGAAGACGATGATGGGCATTCCTCCGTCGGCGCAGAGGGCGTAGGCGGTCTGGTCCATGACCTTGAGGCGCTTGGAGATGGCCTCGTCAAAACTCAGTTCGTCATATTTGACGGCCGTCGGGTCCTTTTCCGGATCGGCGGTGTAGACTCCGTCCACGCGGGTGCCCTTCAGCAGGGCGTCGGCCCCGATTTCCAGGGCCCGGAGCGCTGCACCGGAGTCGGTGGTGAAGAAGGGGTTGCCGGTGCCGCCTGCAATCAACGCGACCCCGCCCTTTTCCAGTACCCGGACGGCATCGTCCCGCATATAGTACTTGGCATGCGGCTCCATGGGCGTGGAGGTAAAAACGACGGCGTCCACGCCTTCATTTTTCAGGAACATACTGAGTGCAAGGGAGTTGATGACGGTGGCAAGCATGCCCATCTTGTCTCCGTCCACGCGGTCGAAGCCGCCCTGGACCCCTTGGAGGCCGCGGAAGATATTCCCGCCGCCGTTGACGATGGCGACCTGGAGGCCGGCCTTCACGGCAGCGGCAATCTCCCGGGCATACGCCTTCAGGCTTTCGGTATCGAGGCCTTTTCCGGCCTTTCCGCCCAGGGACTCGCCGCTGAGCTTGAGAAGTACTCTTTTATACATAATCGGGTCGTTAGCGAAAACAAAAGTATCGAAATATTGGGAAACTTCCAAGAAAGATTTTTATCTTTGCATGATTGAAAACAAGAAACGACAATTTATAATGGCTAATTTCCTAACCTCATCCATCGGGAAGAAGTTTATCCAGAGCGTCAGCGGCGCTTTCCTCATCATCTTCCTGCTTCTGCATGGAACCATTAATTTCTTCTCGGTCATCGACTCGCTCTACGGCGTGTTCGGCAAGGTGGCCGACGACACGGTCCGCTTTTCCACCGGCGACGGCTGGTTCCAGTTGGGCTGCGACTTTATGTCTACGCCGGTCATCGACATCATGGTCCCGATTCTGGCCCTGGGTTTTCTGATCCATATCGCCTACGGTATCTGGCTTTCGGTCGAGAATTATACGAAGCGGGGCGGGCTGAAGCGTTATGAAGTGGCCTCCAAGGCGAAAAATGACAGTTGGTCAGCCAAGAACATGGCGGTGCTCGGCGTGGTGATCCTCGGTTTCCTCTGCTTCCACCTGACCCATTTCTGGGCCAAGATGCAGCTTCAGGAGTTCCTGGGCGCCGAGGCGGAAAATCCTTATTATCTGCTGATTGCGACCTTCCGCAACTGGTGGGTCCTCGCCCTTTACATCGTCTGGTTCTTCTTCATCTGGCTCCATCTGAACCATGGTTTCTGGTCCATGTTCCAGACCATCGGATGGAACAACAAGAAGTGGTTGCCGCGCCTGAAGGTTATCGGAATCATTGTCAGCAGCCTGATTGTCCTGCTGTTCGTCGCCACCGCCGTCAACGCCTTCCTCGAGGGCAACTTCGTGACGGCTTCCGCCCAGTACACGGACGCGTTGATTGCCCGGCTCTAAGCCCGCGGATAGATACAAAAAGCCCTGGCCGAGCGGTCAGGGCTTTTCTTTTTATTTGTTCAGTGCGTCGGCGCTCTGGATGAAGGAGGCGAGTTCTTCGTCCGAGACGTGGTAGTTCTGCATCTCGCCGGAGAAATACTGGTCGTAGGCGCCCATGTCCACGAATCCATGGCCGGAGAGGTTGAAGAGGATGGTCTTCGCTTCGCCGCTCTCCTTGCACTTCAGGGCTTCCCGGATGGTGGCGGCGATGGCGTGGCAGCTTTCCGGGGCGGGGATGATGCCTTCGGTCCGGGCGAAAAGGACGCCGGCCTTGAAGGATTCGAGCTGTTCGATGTCGACGGCTTCCATATAGCCGTCTTTCATCAACTGCGAGAGGATGACACCGGCTCCATGGTAACGCAGGCCGCCGGCATGGATGGAGGCGGGCTTGAAGGAATGGCCGAGGGTGAACATCGGCAGGAGCGGGGTCATGCCGGCCTCGTCGCCGAAGTCATATTCGAATTTGCCGCGGGTCAGTTTCGGGCAGGAAAAGGGTTCAGCCGCAATGAAACGGGTCTTTTTCCCTTCCTGGATGTTGTGGCGCATGAAGGGCAGGGCCAGGCCGCAGAAGTTGGAGCCGCCGCCGAAGCAGGCGATGACGATGTCGGGGTACTCCCCGGTGAGCGCCATCTGTTTCTCGGCTTCCAGGCCGATGACGGTCTGGTGGAGGCAGACATGGTTCAGCACGGAGCCGAGGGCGTACTTGCAGTTCGGGGTGGTCATGGCCAGTTCGATGGCCTCGGAAATCGCACAGCCGAGGGAGCCCCGGTCGTTGGGATTCCGGGTCAGGATGTCCTTGCCGGCGTGGGTGGACATGGACGGGGAGGGGGTGACGGCCGCGCCGAAGGCCTGCATGATCGAGCGGCGGAAGGGTTTCTGTTCATAACTGACCTTAACCATATAGACGGCGCAGTCGATGCCGAATTTTTTCGTGGCGTAGCTCAGCGCACCGCCCCACTGGCCGGCACCGGTCTCGGTGGTGAGATTCGTCACGCCCTGCTCCTTGGCGTAGTAGGCCTGGGCGATGGCGGAGTTGAGTTTGTGGCTGCCGGCAGGGGAGACGCTCTCGTTCTTAAAATAGATATGGGCAGGGGTGCCGAGGGCGGCTTCCAGTTCGTAGGCCCTGACGAGCGGGGTGCAGCGGTAGGCGGCGTACTGCTCACGGACGGCTTCGGGGATGGGGATCCATTCATCCTTCTGGTTGAGTTCCTGGTCGGCGCAGGCCTTGCAGAAGATGGGGTAGAGGTCTTCTGGCTTGAGGGGCTGCCGGGTGGCCGGATGCAGGAAGGGGAGGGGCTTGTTGGGCATGATTGCCTGGATGTTGAAGTAATGGGTCGGAATCTCTGACTCCGGAAGCATGAATTTTTTCTGTTTCATATACCTTTAATTATAAGATGTTTACACATAAAAAAAGCAGGCTGTAAGTCAGCCTGCCATGGGTCTTGGTCCCTATACGACGATGCGACTTACAGAACAAAGCTGCAAGTGCGCCACCAGAAGATATTGACCATCGTCATCATAACTTCTGCAAAGATGTGGAATTCGGAACAAAAATGCAAGCGTTTGGATGAAAAAATGTATCTTTGCGCCGATATGCGGAAGATTTTGTTCATCGTGAACCCGATTTCGGGAGGCAAGAAGAAAGATGGAATCCTCGGGTCCATCCGGCAGCGGATGGACGAGGGAAGGCTGGAAGGGGAAGTCCGGCTGACCACGGGGCCCGGGGATGCAGAAAAATGGGCCCGGGAGGCGGACGTGGATGTCGTGGCGGCTGTCGGCGGAGACGGGACGGTCAGTGAAGTGGGCCGTGGTCTCATCGGGAGCCGGAAGGCCCTGGGAATCATCCCCTGTGGCAGTGGGGATGGCCTGGCACTCCATCTGGGCATCAGCCGTACGGTGTCCAAGGCCCTGGACGTCCTTTCGGACGGGGTCGTGACCGCTATTGATTATGCCGAGGTCGATGGGCAGCCTTTTTTCTGCACCATCGGTGTCGGCCTGGATGCCCTGGTCGCCCAGAAATTCGCCGCGTCCCCCCGGCGGGGCGTAGAAACCTATATCGAAGAGGCCTGGCGGACCTGGCAGCATTTCCGGCCGGAGACCTACCGGATCCGGGTGGATGGGCAGGAGCAGGTCTTCCCGGCGGTGTTTGTGACCATCGGCAATGTCAACCAGTGGGGAAATGAGGCGCGTATCACCTCGCTCGCTTCCGTGACGGACGGGCTGCTGGATGTCGCGGTGGTCCATCCTTTCCATACCGTGGAGATTCCGCTGCTGGCGACCCAGCTGATGGACGGCCATGCCCACCGGAGCCACCGGGTGACGATGCTCCGGGGCCGGCGGGTCAGCATCATCCGCGAGGCGGCGGGTCCGGCCCATGTGGACGGCGACCCGCTGGAGATGGGAGCGGAAATCAACGCTGAAATTGTTCCGGGAGGCCTTCGGGCCGTTGTTCCCACCAAAAACCGACTCTGAGGATGCTGTACCACCTGGCCACAACGCTTCCGATGATGGTCTGCCTCGTGTGGACCGTCATTTTATGGACGGAATACGCCACCTCGGACCTGTCGCGGCGGCTTCTCGCGGTCTTTGCGCTCGTGGCGACGCTTCTGTACAGTTGTCATTTCGTCCATTTCGAAGGGGACGGGGCTTTTGGCTTCGCGGAATGTCTCTGGATTTTCTGCACCCTGTCGGTCTACCCGCTCTACCGCCTGTATGTCGTCGCGCTGACTTCGCGGGATTTTCCGCCGTTTATCCAGAATATCCCCTGGTTTTTCCCGGCCATCGGGCTTTTTGCCTGGAGCCTTGTGGTACTGCTGGGGGGAGGTGACCCGACCCTCCTGCTTCGGGCGACGGAACCGGTGGATTTTCTCTTGTCCATGGCCGCGGCGGTGAGCTGTTTCTTGCGGCTTTTCCGCTTCCGACGCTCGGTGCGGAATTATTATGCCGATACGGAGGGGAAAATGCTCAATCCGGTGCTGGTGCTGCTGATCCTGCTGGTGGCGACAGCCCTGGCCAGTGCGGCTGCGAGCCTGGTCGGAAGGGCCCGTTTCGAAGGTTCGCCCTATCTGCTGATCCCGTCGCTGCTCTTTTCCACCCTGCTGTTCGGCATTTTCATGACGGGATGGCGGACCGTCCGGCCGGAAGCGGAAGTGCGGGAGGACGCGGCGGAGCCGTCTTTGGAAGAAGCGCCGGTGCAGCAACTGATGGAGCGGATCGAGCGGGAGATGATTATCGGGGAGCGTTTCCGGCAGCCGGGTCTCCGGATTTCCGATATCGCTGAGGCTGTCGGCTCCAACCGCAGTTATGTTTCCGGGGCCATCAACCAGATTTCGGGCTTGTCTTTCTCGGATTACGTCAACCGTTTCCGGGTCCGTTTTGCCCAGGAACTGATCCGGAGCCAGGGGAAAGCGCTCTCCCTCTCGGAAATCGCCGAACGCTCCGGTTATGCCGACCGGAGCTCGTTCTACCGGGCTTTTAAAAAAGAAACCGGGGTCAGTCCATCGGAGTGGGCGGCGGTTTTTTACGATTTGCAACAATGATTTTACCTTCTGAAACATGGTTGTTTGGTGCGGCTGGAATGGATTCCTATCTTTGTGGATGGGAATTTTTATTTTTACGCTATAGCCATGAAAAGAATCTCTATGATCCTGTCGGCGCTTGCGCTGACCATGCTGGTGGCCTTTCCGGCTTCCGCCCAAAAGAAGAAATCATCATCGAAGTCTTCGCCCTTCTATGTCGGAGGCTCCGTCGGCCTGACCTATTCTACCGCCAATGACGGTCAGGGGAATGGGGAGAATTCCAAGCAGTCCGGTGCCTCCTACCGTCTGCTCCCTGAAATCGGTTACACGATCAACAAGAAAATGGCGGCCGGTGTCCAGGTGGGCCTCGTAAAGGGTATTGCTACCTTCGGCTCCTTCGATCCTTCTGACATCAAGACCCTGGGCCTGACGGTTGCCAGTGCGGGCCTGGATATTTCTTCCGACATCAATTTCGGCGGCGGCGGTGGCGTGCCGGGTGCTGCCGGCCCGACCAAGATCACGGGCTTCCGCTTCGCCCCTTATTTCCGTTATACGCTGATCTCCGGCAGCAAGTTTGACCTCTTCGTGGACGGGATGTTTGCTTTCACCCGTGCTGCGCGGAAGGCGTATGGTCCGGATCCGAACGGCAACGGCAACACCTGGCAGGGTACCAACTACAATCTGATCGAGGTGGCGGCCCGTCCGGGCTTCCTGGTGAAGTTCACCCCGAAGTTCAACATCATCTGCCGCGTCGGTGCCCTCGGTTTCCAGAGTGCCAAGCAGCAGGACAGCGAGGCCGGTATCACCCGTTTCGGTCTGGACTTCGACTCCAGCAACCTCATCCTGGGCTTCATCTACAATCTCTAGACGCTCTCTAACCTTATCATAATATTTCCGGCGGCGCCCCTTTCTCAGGACGCCGCTTTTTTTGTATCTCTGGGAGGAGGCTTAGCAGTACATTCCGCCGTTGACGGCGATGACCTGGCCGCTTACATAGGCGGAGAGGTCGGAGGCCAGGAAGAGGGCCGCATTGGCGACGTCTTCCACGCTGCCGCCCCGTTTGAGGGGAATCAGTTTCAGGAATTCGTCCTTCACCGCCTGAGGCAGCGATTCCGTCATTTCGGAAAGGATGTAACCCGGGGCGATGGCGTTGGCGCGGATGCCCCGCGGGCCCATCTCCTTCGCCACGCTCTTCGCCATGGCGATCAGTCCGGCCTTCGAGGCCGCGTAATTGACCTGCCCGGGATTGCCCGTCTGGCCGGCGATGGAGGCCATGTGGATGATGCTGCCGCTTCGTTGCCGGGCCATGGCCGGAACGACGGCATGGAGGAAGTTGAAGGCGGATTTCATGTTGACGTCAATGACCGCATCCCACTGCTCCTCGCTCATCCGCATCACCAGGCCGTCCCGGGTGATGCCGGCGTTGTTGACCAGGATGTCGATCCGGCCGAAATCCTTCAGGATCTCGTCGACGACCGCCTGCGTGGCCGCAAAGTCGGCCGCATTGGAGGCATATGACTTGACGCGGTGCCCCAGGGCGGCAATCTCGGCTGCTGTCTCTTCATGGACGGCGAGGTCCGTGAAAGCGATGTCCGCCCCTTCGGCGGCGAAGCGGAGGGCGATGGCCTTGCCAATCCCCCGTGCAGCGCCGGTCACCAGCGCTACTTTTCCATCCAAAAGTCCCATATTAATATATTTTGTTTCATTACAATAGTTTCTCCAGCAGCGCTTTCGCGACGACAAAGAAGGTGTTCAGGTGGTCGTCCGTGTCCACCGCTGTGTAAGTAACGGGAGCCCCGGCCTGTTTCCAGGCGGCGGCGAGATCTTCCGCCGAGGTCGGGGGGACGTATTTGTCCCGCTCGGCATGGAAAAGATATACCGGCGCGGAGGGAATCCATGTGGGAGAGATCCGAAGCTGCTCCGCCGCCTCCATCAGGCGGTCGTAGGTCGCCTGTCCGGGGCGCAGCTCATCCAGATTCAGGTAGTCTTCGAGCCGGGTTCCGAGCAGCTCGGTCAATTCCACGACATTCTTGCTCCCCGAGCAAAGCTCCTCATAATTCTCCAGCAGTTTCCCCCGGAACAGCTTTTCGGGGGCGATGCCGAGGCCCTTGTAATAATTCAGGCTGTGGAGGACGATGGCGAGGAAGGGGTAGTTGGATTCTCCGGCGGCGAGCAGCTCATCCAGCGTTGTTTTCAGATTGTAGGTTCCGCCTCCGGTGTAGACGTCCATCACATTGACCTGACGTTCCCGGTGGGTATCGTAGAAGCGGGCCAGCGAGAGGGCGTTTCCGCCGGCCATCGAATAGCCGAAAATATGGGCTCCCCGGGGGATATCCTGGCGGTAGCGGTTGTGGATGAACTCGCGGGCCGCCTCCCGGAGGTCCGCGCTGACCCGGGCGATGTTGTCATAGATTCCGGCCTCGAAAGGCAGGTCGTTCGTGGCACCCATTCCGATCAGGTCGGGAATCAGCATCAGGTATCCGTTCAGGGCCGGTAGCAGTTCGACGGCGAGGGGTTGCCGGGAGGCGCATCCCTCTTTCCATACATTCCGGGAGGAGATTTCGACCACGCCTTTCAGATGGGTGGTGGCGGGGTGATAGATGACCCCGGAGGCGATGATTTCCTTCCCGAAGGGGTCCACCGTCTTGTATTTGATGCTGTAGGCCGTCTGGGTCCGGTAGACGGGACGGAGCTGCTCGATGTCGCTCTGGTATCGCTCCAGAAACTCCTCCGCATTGACTTTTCCGTTCTCGCTCCAGTTTTTGGAAATGGTTTCAATGAGTTCGTCGAAGGTGAAAGTCCTTTCGGCTGTCACTTCGACGAAATACTGACAGTCAATGGGCTGGAACGTATCTTTCTTGCAGGATACGGCCCCGAGCAGGACCAGTACGATGGGGAGGATGCGTTTCATGGGCCTGCTATTTACGGATGAGGGCCCCTCCGCCGGTGGCGAGAAGGACCTGGGCCGTGATGTATGTGCCCATGACGGCAAGCCCGTGCAAGGTCCAGTTCTCCACGCCGAAGGTGTGCATCGCAATCAGGGAGTCGGAGAAGGTGAAAAGGACGGCGCCCATCAGCAGCAGCCACCACGCCCGTCCCCCTTCCCGGATCACTCCGCAGAGGGCGCTGAAAATCAGCAGCATCAGGACGCTTCCGTAGACGGCCATGGGGACGAGGAGCGCCCCCTGGATACCGATGGCGCTCACCAGGCCCACCACCAGGGCGGCCATCACCGGAATGCCGATGGCCCATGCTTTCCAGCCGAGTCCTTTCCAGGAACGGCCGCCGAAAAAGCGGATATAGAAGATGTGGCCGGTGAGGAAGGCCGCAATGCCGCTGCCGAACCAGGGAAGGCCGTCTTTCATCAGCAGGACATCCCCGAGGAAGCCAAGCAGCTGGGCGGTTATCAGACAGGTCCGCTCCCGGCTTTCTTCCGGCAGGCCGAGGAGGGTCACGAGGGCAAGCAGCGGCAGCAGGGCCGGTTTGGACATACGGGCGAGTTCTCCCATCCAGACCTGTCCCGCGAGGTTGGCTGCGGCGGCGAGGAGGAAGAAACAGAGGGCGACAGGGAACAGTTTTTTCATGGTCTTGTGTTATTTCTTTTGCAGTTTGGCAACGAGGCTGATCAGCACGCTTCCGACGATGCCGGCCGTGAGCGACCCCATGAGGACGGCGATCTTGCCGGCGTCCCTCAGGTGCTGGGTGACTTCGGGATCGGCGGCGCCGAAGCTGAGCGTGTCTACGAAGATGGACATGGTAAAGCCGATGCCGCCGAGGCAGGCGACGGCAAAGAGCATGGGCCAGGAGGCTTTCGAGGGCATTTCCCCGACCTTGCAGCGGATGGCGATCCAGGAGGTCAGGGTGATGCCGAGGGGCTTGCCGAGGACGAGGCCCAGGAAAACGCCCATTCCGACGCTCCCGAGGGCGGGATCGAAATGGAAGAGCCTGAAGTAGGAAGGGTCGGTGATTTCCACGCCGGCGTTCGCCAGGGCGAAAATCGGCATGATCAGGAAATTGACCCAGGGATTCAGCAGGTGCTCCAGGCGGTAGGACGGCGGCACGCTCCGCTTCGACAGGCCCGAGAGGTGACGCAGGTAATGGCGCTCCGGCCCGTTCGGGAAGGCCGCCTCCGGATCGGCCTTTTCCGCCTCCAGCAGTTTGTCATAGAGGATGGCGTGGCGGCGGTGGAACTTGGCCTTGTTGTAACGCGCTTCCATCGGGATGAGGAAGGCGATCACGACGCCGGTCATGGTGGCATGGATCCCGCTGTAGTAGAAGAGGAACCAGACGAGGATGGCCGGGATGATGTAGAAGGCCGTCCGCTTCTCTCCGAGGTGCTTCATCAGCCCCACGAAGAGGATGACCGCGAGGGCTACTCCCAGCAGCGGCAGGTTGATGTTTCCGCCGTAGAACAGGGCTACGACAAGGATGGCGATCAAATCGTCCGCGATGGCGAGGGCCGTCAGAAAGACTTTCAGCGAGACGGGCACCTTGTCCCCGAGAATCGACAGGATGCCGACGGCAAAGGCGATGTCCGTCGCCGTCGGAATGCCCCATCCGCTGGCGGAGAGGGTGCCGTGGTTGACGGCCGTGAAGATCAGGGCCGGAGCGACGACCCCGCCGAAAGCCGCAATGACCGGCAGGATGGCCTTGCGGAAAGAGGAAAGTTCCCCGCAGACGACCTCCCGCTTGATCTCGAGCCCGACGGTGAAGAAGAAAATCACCATCAGGATGTCGTTGATGAACTTCTCCACGGTCATGTCCCGCGGGAAGACCCAGTCAATCCCGCCGCCGGGGCTTTTCAGCTGGAGGGTGAACTGGGTGTGGAGAAAGGCGTGGTAAGCCTCTTTGGTGAAAGGAAGGTTCGCCAGCAGCATCGCTACGACCACGCAGGAAAGCAGCACCACGCCGTTGGCCCAGGGCTGCTTGGAAAACTTCTGCTGGGAAATCCGGAAGCTGTGGACTTCCTTGTTCCACCAATATATCGGAATGAGTGCCATTATCCGTAAATGTATTTTCGCTGCGCCTCGGTGAGGGCGTCGATCCGGACATTCCAGGCCGCCAGCGAGCGGCGGGCGACGTCTTCGTCAATGGAGCGGGGAACGTTGTTGAGCCTTGGCAGCACCTCTCCCCGGTGTTCGGCGAGGAAGCGGGCGCAGAGGGCCTGGATGGCAAAGGACATGTCCATGATTTCGGCCGGATGGCCGTCGCCGGCGGCGAGGTTCACGAGACGTCCTTCGCCGAGCAGATACAGCGTCTTTCCGCCCGGGAGGGTAAAGGCTTCGATATTCCGGCGGGCTTCCCGGCGGGAGACGGCTTCCCGGCGGAGCGCCGCGACATCCACCTCCACGTCGAAGTGGCCGGCGTTGCAGAGAATGGCCCCGTCCTTCATCAGCGGGAAATGCGCCGGGGTGATGACCCCCTCGCAGCCCGTGACGGTGATAAACAGGTCTCCCAGGGGGGCGGCCTGAGCCATCGGCATCACCTGGAAACCGTCCATGACCGCTTCCAGCGCCTTGACCGGGTCCACTTCCGTGACCAGCACCTCGGCACCGAGTCCCTTGGCGCGCATCGCCACGCCTTTGCCGCACCAGCCGTAGCCGGCCACGACGACCTTCTTGCCGGCGACAATCAGGTTGGTGGTCCGCAGAATGCCGTCCCAGACGCTCTGGCCCGTGCCGTAGCGGTTGTCGAACAGGTGTTTGCAGTCCGCATCGTTCACGAGCATCATCGGGAAGCGGAGGGCGCCGGCGCGGTCCATCGCCCGGAGGCGCAGGATGCCGGTGGTGGTCTCTTCGCAGCCGCCGATAACCCCGCTCACGAGCTCCGGAAACTCGTTGTGGATCATGCTTACAAGGTCGCCTCCGTCGTCGATGATCAGGTTCGGCCCGACTTTCAGTACCTGACGGATATCGTCTTCATATTCCTGCTCGCTGGCCCCATGGATGGCGAAGACATTCAGCCCTTCGTGGACGAGGGCGGCGGCGACGTCGTCCTGGGTCGAGAGCGGATTGCTCCCGGTAATATACATCTCGGCGCCGCCGGCGGCGAGGACTTCACAGAGGTGCGCCGTCTTGGCTTCCAGATGGACGCTGAGGGCAATCCGGAGGCCTTTGAACGGCTGGTCGCGGCGGAAATCCTCTTCAATGCTCTCCAGAAGGGGCATGTGGCTCCGGACCCACTGGATTTTCAATTCTCCGGCTTCCCAGAGATCGATGCTATGGATGTGGTGGGGCATGTTACTGACGGGCAAGGCGTTTTTCACTCGGGATCAGCAGGGCGCAAAGCACCACGCCGACCAGCGATCCGATCGCCACGCTCAGCATGGCCGTATCCCAGGAGGCGTGGTTGGCGATGCCGCCGACGACGATCTTCGAGCAGACCGCGTCGCCGACCAGGTAGCCAAACAGGCCCACGAAACCGGCGGCGGTGCCGGCGGCGTTCTTCGGAACCAGGTTGAGGGCCTGGACGCCGGTCAGGGCCACCGGGCCGTAGATGAAGAAGCCGATCAGGCAGAGGGCGATGTACACAAGGACCTTCTGCATGGACGGGCTGCAGGGAAGGATTCCGGCGCCGACCATCCAGTACAGCAGGACGCCGATGGCGCAGAGGAACATGCAGATGACGTTCATCGGAGCGCAGCGGCCCTTGAAGATCTTGGACGTGGCCCAGCCGCAGGCGATCGTGCCGACGGCCCCCACGATGTTATGGACAGAGAAGGCGACCTTGCTCTCGGCGGCGGTCATGATGCCTTTGGCCTGGAGATAGGTGGGCGCCCAGTCGCCGATGCCGTAACGGACCATATAGACGGCGACATTGGAGATGGCGACGACCCAGAGGAGCTTGTTTTTCAGGACATGGTCCACGAAGAGGACCTTGAAGGGGAGTTTCTCTCCGGCCTGGCCCTTGGATTTGATGCCGCTGTGGTCATTCCGCCAGTCTCCGACGGAAGGCAGGCCGCAGGACTCGGGCGTGTCGCGGATGGCCCACCAGCAGAAGACGGCGACGACAAGCGCCACCACGGCCGGGAAGACGAAATTGCCCTTCCAGGTCTGGACGACGCCGAGATCCGCCGCAAGGGAAACGCCGGCGATGGCGAGGAAGCCCAGGGAGAAACTGCCGATGGTATGGGAAACATTCCAGATGCTCATCTTGAAGCTCCGTTCGTTCTGGCTGAACCAATGGGCCATGATGCGGCCGCAGGGAGGCCAGCCGAAGCCGCTGAGCCATCCGACGATGAGCATCAGCAGGAAGATGACGCCTGTGTTGAGGGCCGTATTGGTGCCGAAGGGAATCAATCCCACGCTCATCATCACGAGCGCCGACAGGACCAGGCCGACACAGAGGAATTTCCTCGCGTCGGAACGGTCGGAAACGCTGCCCATGACGAATTTGCTGAAGGCATAGGCGATGGACACGGCAGACATCGCAAGGCCCACCTTTCCGGCGTCCAGGATGCCGTCTGCAATCATGTCGGGCGCGGCAAGGGACAGGTTCTTGCGGACCAGATAATATGCTGCGTAGCCAAGGAAAGCGCCGAGGAACACCTTCAGGCGCATGGATTTGTACTCTTTGTCAACTTTCTCCGCCGGAAGTGCGGCTTTCGGCTGGGGAGGATCCAGGAAACGTGCCATTATTGCTTATGTGTTTTAATCCACAAATATAGCAATAATTCGGGAAAAAGGCTATAGCCTGTCCTGTTTCAGCTTTTCGATGTAGGTGGCGATCCGTCTCAGCTCGGTGGGAATGGGAATGGACTGCGGGCAGTGGGGAAGACAGGCCCCGCAACCGATGCAGTGGTCGGCCTGGCGGACGGTCGGGACCGCTTTGTCGTAACTCGTCAGATAGGCTTTTTTCAGCTGGTGGTATCGTTTCTGCTCCGCGCTTTGGGCATAGGTCCCTTCCGTGACGCAGTGGTTGTAGTGCTGGAAAATGCCCGGAATGTCGATGCCCCAGGGGCAGGGCATGCAGTATTTGCAGTCGGTGCAGCCGACCAGCGGATACTCTTTCATCCGCCGGGCCATTTCCTCCAGGAAGTCCATTTCCTCCGCTGTAAGCGCTTGGAAATGAGAGAAAGTCTCGCAGTTTTCGATCAGCGGGTCCATGGACGCCATGCCCGACAGGAGGCACTGGATGCGCGGGTGCGAGCCCACGAAGCGGAAGGCCCAGGAAGCGACGCTCTTGTCGGGCTCCCGCTGCTTCATCCGGTCGGCGATGTCCGCGGGCACCTTGGCGAGCCGGCCTCCGAGCAGGGGCTCCATCACCATCACCGGAATCTCCCGTTTGTCCAGTTCGGCATACAGGTAGCTGGCGTTGGTGTTCCGGCGGGTGTCGGCATGGTTCCAGTCCACATAATTCATCTCGATCATCACGAAATCCCAGTGCATCTCGCCGCTGTCGTGGAGCGCCATCAGCGCGTCGAAATTCTCCTGGGGTCCATGGAAGGAGAAGCCGATGTTGCGGATCCGCCCGAGCCGTTTCTGCTCCAGAAGCCAGGATACGATGCCGTTGTCCACATAGCGGGCCTGGTAGGAGCGCCGCCCGTTCGCCCCGAGCGAGTGGAGCAGGTAATAGTCGATATAGTCGGTGTGGAGGTTCTTCAGCGACTCCTCGAACATCCGCCGGGAGCCTTCCGGGGAGGTGTCGCCGAAGTTCGACAGTTTGGTCGCGAGATAGTAACTGTCCCGGGGATAGGGCTTCAGGGCCTCTCCGGTGGCCATTTCCGACTGGCCCTGGAGATAAACCGGGGACGTGTCATAATAATTGATGCCATGGTCCATGGCGTAGGCGACCATTTCGTTGACGGCCTCCTGGTCGATCCGCTCCTTGCCGTTTTCCCCCTTGACCATGGGCCAGCGCATGCAGCCGTAGCCGAGCAGCGAAGTCTTGTCGCCGTTGTTCGGGTTGGTCCGGTACTGCATCTGGGCAGGCTCTTCGACCGGACGCTGTTTCGGGGCGCAGGCGAGGGCCAGGGCTCCGGCGCCGCTGATTTTCAGGAAGTCTCTTCGTTTCATTGCTCCAGGTGGCTATGTTTTCCGTTGACGGTAATGGCACTCACAGGGCGGGCCGGGCAGAGGAATTCGCAGGCTCCGCAGCCGGTGCAGAGCGCTTCGTTGACCACAGGGACCGGGTGTCCCTCCTCGTTTTCGACCATCCGGATGGCGCCGCTCGGGCAGTGGTGGGCGCAGTTGTCGCAGCGGACTCCCCGCTCGGCGACGCAGAGGCTGCGCGCAATCCGGGCGGTGCCGATGTGGTACCGGGTCTTCTCTTCCCGGCTGACGGGGAGGATGGCTCCGGTGGGGCAAAGCTCGCCGCACTTCGTACATTCCGGCCGGCAGAAGCCTTTTTCATAGCCCATTTCGGGCTGCATCAGGCGCCCGAGGTCTGTCGAGGGCCTGAGGACACCATTGGGGCAGGCGGCGACGCACAGCTGGCAGGCCGTGCAATGGGCGTAAAAGTCCTTGACGCTTTTCGATCCGGGCGGGGTCAGGGGCACCTCGCGCTCCGGCACCGTTTTGTCCAGGACGCTCGCAAAGCCGCCGTCCACCTTTTTCTGGGCTTTCAGAAGACCGCCTCCGGCGAGAAGGGCCGTCCCGGTGAGGAACGCCCGGCGGCCGTTGTCCGGGGCCTGAGCCGCTTCTGCCGTTCCTTGCGTCCCCAAAACAGGGACGCAAGGAACACTGCCGGCGGCTTTCCGGCGGGGCCAGGTGTAGCCGAAATGGAGGGCGTCGAAGCGGCAGGAGTCGAGGCAGTCGTAGCAGCTGACGCAGCGGCTGTAGTCGATCCGCCCCTGGGCGATGTCGATGCAGGAAGCCTTGCAGGCGTGTTCACACAGCTTGCAGCTTCGGCATTTCTCCTTGTCGATGACGGGCCCGAAAAGCTGGAAATTGGACAGGAGCCCGAGGGTCGTCCCGACCGGGCAGACGCTGTTGCACCAGCCCTGACGCCCGAAAAGGAAGGCGAGTGTCCCGACAAGGGCGAGCGTCAGTCCCGCGACGAGGGCGACGGGCCAGACGGGGTCCACCACCGAGCGGACGATCCGCCCGTAGGCGCTGTAAGGGGCAATGAGGGCCACGGCAACCTGCGCACCGGCGATCAGCGCGGCCACGGTCAGCATCCAGACCCCGTCCCGGAGCCATTTCAACTCTTTCCGGTAGCGGTAGGGTCCGCCGGGACGCTTCCCGCGCTTTCGGAGGGCGGCGCCGGCATGGGCAAATCCATCCTGCAGTACGCCGAGGGGGCAGATTACCGAGCAGTAGACCCGGCCCAGCAGAAGGGTGAGCACTACCAGCAGCACCACCACGATGACATTTCCCGCCAGGATGGCTGGCAGCAGCTGCAGCTTCGCCATCCAGCCCAGGGGAAGCATCACTCCGGCGAGCAGCAGGGTCACTCCTGCAAAAAACAGCAGGGCTAGTATGATACGGAGCGTTCTCAGCATAAGTTTTTTCTAATCCACGCAAAGGTAACGATATTTTTGAGATATTTCTTATATTTGCAAGTTCAACGAAAACACAAAGCGAATATGTTACCGAAAGCGAAAGAAATTGTTGATGCGGCCAGCGAGAAAATGCTCGCGACAGTGGATTACCTGGAAGAAGACCTGAAGAATTACAGGGTAGGCAAGGCGACGCCGGCCATCTTCAACGGTGTCTCGGTCGATTATTACGGCACCCCGACTCCGCTCAACCAGGTTGCGTCCATCACCACGCCGGATGCCAAGACCCTGGCCATCCAGCCCTGGGAGCGCTCCCTCATCTCCAAGATTGAGAAGGCAATCCTTGACGCCAACCTCGGCCTGACCCCGTCCAACAATGGTGAAATCATCCGCTGCATGGTCCCGGCCCTCACCGAAGAGCGCCGCCGCGACCTGATCAAGAAGGCCAAGGCCGCCGGTGAGACGACGAAAGTCACCATCCGCAACGCCCGCCGCGACGGAATCGACCTCCTCAAGAAGGCCCAGAAGAACGACGGCCTCTCCGAAGACGGAGAAAAGGAAGGCGAGGACGAGCTCCAGAAAGTCACCGACAAGTGGGTGAAGAAGGTGGATGAAATCATCGCCGTCAAGGAAAAAGAAATCCTGACCGTCTAGTGAAAAAGGTCGCCATCCAGGGCTACAAAGGCTGTTTCCATGAGCAGGCCGCGCGGGATTTCTATGGACCTGAGCGGCTGGAAGTGGTGGAATGCGACAGTTTCGACGGTCTTTTCCAGGCGGTGGACGCCGGTGTGGCGGACGCTGCGGTGATGGCCATCGAGAATACGCTCTCGGGTGGACTTATCCATAATTTTGAACTCCTTCGCCGCTACGACCACCGGATCAAAGGGGAGGTGTACCTCAGGATCCGGCAGAACCTGATGGCCCTTCCGGGACAGTCGCTGATGGACATCCGTGAGGTAAGGACCCACTACATGGCCATCAACCAGACGCGTTCCTTCTTTGAACGGGAGTGTCCATGGATCCAGCTGACGGAATCGGAGGACACGGCCAAAAGTGCGCGGGAAATTGCCGAGCGCGGCCTCCGGGGCGTCGGCGCCGTCGCTTCCGAACTCTCCGCGAAGCTCTATGGGCTCGAAATCCTGCGGGGCGGCATCGAAACCTACAAGCAGAATTACACCCGCTTCCTGATCTTTGACGATGCGCTCCAGGTGAGCGTCGAGGCGGTGGACAAAGCCTCCATCTGCTTCACCCTCCCGCACAAGCCAGGCTCCCTGGCCCACATCCTGACCATCCTGTCGTTCTACGACATGAACCTGACCCGCATCCAGTCCCTGCCGATCCCCGGACGCGAGTGGCAGTATTTCTTCTATGCGGACATCACCTTCAGCGACTATGAGCGCTACCACCAGGCCCTGACGGCCGTGCGTCCCCTGATCGAAGACCTCGACATCCTCGGCGAATATACCCAGACCAGTTATGATCATCCCTCCGGCCCACAGGACTGAAACGGTCCGCGAGTATTACTTTTCCGTCAAGAACCGCGAAATCGCCGCGCTCAATGCCGAGCGGGCTTCGCGCGGGGAAAAGCCCGTCATCAACCTCGGTATCGGCTCCCCCGACGGCACCCCGCCCCGGGAAGCCCTCGAGACCCTCTCCGCCCTGGCCGTGCGGGATGGGGTCCATGGCTACCAGAGCTACATGGGAACGCCCGAACTCCGGCAGGCTTATGCCGACTGGTACCGGCGCTATTACGGGGTGACCCTCGATCCCGCGACGGAAATCCAGCCCCTGACCGGGTCCAAGGAGGGAATCCTCCTAAGCTGCCTGACCTTCCTCAACGAGGGCGACGGCGTGCTGGTTCCCGACCCCGGCTATCCGACCTACACCTCGGCCTCGCTCCTTTCCGGCGCCCGGGTCATCAAATACGACCTGAAGGAGGAAAACGGCTGGTATCCCGATTTCGAGGCCCTGGAGAGGATGGACCTTCGCGGGGTGAAGATGATGTGGACCAATTATCCCGGGATGCCGACCGGCGCCCGGGCGAGCCGGGAACTCTACGCGCGTCTCGTGGACTTTGCGACGCGCCATAAGATTCTCATTATCAACGATAACCCATACAGTTTTATCCGGAACCGGGAGCCGCTCAGCATCCTCTCCATCCCCGGAGCAAAGGCGTGCTGCCTGGAAATGAACTCCCTGTCCAAGGCCCACAACATGGCCGGCTGGCGGCTCGGTCTCATTGCGGGCGAGGCGGCGGCCGTCCGCGAAGTCCTGAAAGTCAAGAGCCAGATGGATTCGGGTATTTTCCGTCCGCTCCAGCTTGCGGCCGTCGAGGCGCTGAAAGCCGGCCCCGAGTGGTTCGATGCCCTCAACGCCGAATACAGGCGCCGCGCCGTGGTGGCCGGAGAGATCCTGGACACACTCGGAGCGGTCTATGACCCCGACAGTGCCGGACTCTTCCTCTTCGGACGGGTCGATGTGGCTCCGGAAGGAGGGAAGACCCCCGGCGAAGTGGTCTCCGACCGGGTGCTCTACGGTGCCGGCGTGTTCCTGACCCCGGGATTCATTTTCGGGCGCAACGGCGAAAACTACATCCGCATTTCCCTCTGTGCTCCGGTGCCGGTGCTGGAAGAAGCGCTGGAACGCTGTAAGCTCCTGATAAACAATAAATGACATGACCGTTAAAACAGTCGGCATCATCGGTTTGGGCCTGATCGGCGGGTCCATGGCCCTGGACCTGAAGCGCCGGGGCTACGCGGAGCGCATCGTCGGCGTGGAACAGGATCCGGTCCATGCCGCTGCGGCCGGGACCATCGGCCTCGTGGACGCCGTCCTTCCGTATGAACAGTGCCTCGCCGAGGCGGACATTGTGGTGGTCGCCATCCCGGTCGGCGCGGCGGTGCCGCTGGTCACCGACATCCTGAACCATTTCCGGGACGGAGCGGCTTCGGGTGACGGCATCCCCTGGCGGGACAAGATCGTCATCGACGTCTGTTCCACCAAGGAAATGATCTGCCTGGAAACCCGTTACCACCCTTGCCGCGGCCAGTTCGTGTCCACCCATCCGATGGCGGGCACCGAGTACAGCGGCCCCTGGGCGGCGATGGAAGGGATGTTTGACGGACGTGCCTGCATCATCGCCAACGCCGAAGAGTCGGACCCGAAGGCCGTCACCGCCATCGAGGCCCTCTACGACTGCCTTCACATGCGGCCCATCCGGATGGACGCGGCCCAGCATGACATCCACACCGCCTACGTCTCCCACATCTCCCACGTGACTTCTTTCGCCCTGGCCCTCACCGTCCTGGACAAGGAAAAGGATGAAAAGCACATTTTCGACCTGGCTTCCGGCGGCTTTTCTTCGACCGTCCGCCTGGCCAAATCCAGCGCCGACATGTGGGTGCCCATCCTGACCCAGAACCGGGACAATGTCCTCCAGGTCATCGATACCTATATTGAAAAAATGCAGGCCTTCCGCGACGCGATTGCAGTGGTGGACGCCGGAAAAATCCGTTCGCTGATTGAGGATGCGAACCATATTAAGAAGATAATCAGATAGTTATGGCAAAGACCCTAGACCTCGTACCGGTCGGTGAGTGGGGCTTTTTCACCCTGCCCCGTCCCATGGTCATCGCCGGTCCCTGCAGCGCCGAGACCGAGGAGCAAGTGCTTGAGACCGCCCGGGAACTCGCCGCGCGCGGCATCCATGTATTCCGTGCCGGCATCTGGAAACCCCGCACCCATCCCGGCAGTTTCGAAGGGGTCGGGACGACGGGCCTGAAATGGCTGCGCCGGGTCAAGGAAGAGACCGGAATGAAGGTATGTACCGAGGTCGCCAGCGAAAAACACGTCTACGAATGCCTCAAATACGGCATCGACCTGCTCTGGGTCGGGGCCCGGACCACGGCGAACCCCTTCCTGATGCAGGAGATTGCCGATGCGCTCCGGGATACGGACATCCCGGTGCTGGTCAAGAATCCGGTCAATCCGGACCTGGACCTCTGGATCGGAGCCCTGGAGCGGCTGAATCAGGCCGGCGTCCGGAAACTCGGCGTGATCCACCGGGGCTTCTCCACCTCCGAGCCCATCGCCTACCGCAACGCTCCCGGCTGGCAGATTGCCGTCGAACTGCGTACCCGCTATCCCTCCCTGCCGTTTTTTGCCGATCCTTCCCACATGGGCGGGAAGCGGGAATACCTCCTGGAGATATCCCAGAAGGCGATGGACCTGGGACTGGAAGGGCTGATGATCGAGTCGCACTGCTCCCCGGACTGCGCCCTTTCCGACGCGAAGCAGCAGCTGACGCCGCCGGCCCTGCTGACCCTGCTGGAATCCCTCCTGATCCGCGAGAAAGACTCCGGTGACCGGGAGTACCGCGAAGGCATCGACCAGCTCCGGGCCCAGATCGACATCCTGGACGAGAACCTGTTGTATCTGCTCCATTCCCGGATGGAAGTCAGCCGCAAGATCGGCGCCTACAAGCGGGACCACAACGTAGCCATCCTCCAGACCGGCCGCTGGGACGCCCTCCTTTCCGCCATGAAGGAGAAAGGAAGAAAGTATGGCCTGTCGGAAAGCGCCATCGAAGGCATCTTCAACGCCATCCACGACGAATCCGTCCGCGTCCAGAACGACGTGCTGTCGAAATAGCCCGCCCGGCCCGGGCTTTTGCCTCTGCCCTTGTGGCTAAGGCCCTGCCACCCGCCGGCCCGGGCGGCTGTGGCGTGAAATGGAAACGCCTCACATTCAATGTTTTATGGATTTCAACCTCCGCAATATGCAGAGGTTGAAAACGGTAAATCTTTATTACTCAATTGTTTCCATTTTACGGTGGGTATCTTCTCTGCGCAATTTGATACGAAGATACTTGGCGATCTGTTCGCCCATTGCATCCGTATTCTTCCTCAACAGGAGAAACAGTTCCCATCGCTGCTGCTCATCCCGTAGAAAGATGTCATGAATGTCTTGAAGGCCCAATTCCTTGAGAAGGATGCTTGTCATTCTGGCATAATGTGCATCTGATTTTCCGATGAAGACTTCGTTCAGGTCATGTTCGCTTCCGGTCGTGGCGTGCATGGATTTGATCATATCGTCATAGTTGTCGAAAAACCGGATGGCAGCATCATAGTCAATGACATTGTAAGTAGAAATAATGAAATCCGTCAGTTGTTCTTTCTCGGGAATCGACAGGGAGGAAAACAATTGCTGAAGCAGCGTATAGGGAAGTGGACGAAGGTTCTTAAACTGGTCAAGGACAATCTTGACAGCCTTTTTCATCGGCCACGAGGCCTTGCGGATTACGAGCGGTGCGGAAAAAGGGTGACTCGACTGGGCATACGCAAGAAAACTCCAGCGATACTGCTCTGGCTGCGTGCACAGTCTCCGCTCCGGTGGATTATTGCCGATATAAATCAGGCAGGACCGCGCCTTCTTATCCCCGCTTTTCGGAGCACTGCCATAGGGCCTTTCGAATAAAGGACCGATTCTGTGACAAGTCTTATTGTTTTCCAAAGCGAACAGCAGCGTATAGTCATGCATGAAAGCATCGAAATCCCCTTTTCTCGAAGCAATCACGGCCATGTGGATATGGTCGGGCATGGGCGCCATCCCAAGAATACGCACATGGTATTTCCGGGCCACGACACTCACAATCGTAAAGAACACCAGATAGTCACTGACACTGTAAAACAACACTTCGCCGCCAATGGTCCGTTGGTAGCAATGGTTCAGAATGCCATTAAAAAACAATCGTTTCCGACGCCTCATGTCTCAAAGCCGGAGCCGACAGTGACTCCTCGGCAACGAATATCGTCAACTTATTTGTAAAATGCAAACTTTTTTCAGGACGGGGCATGGGGCGTAAAATAGAAACGGCTAATTAACAGCAACTTACGCAATTCAACCTCCGCACATTGCAGAGGTTGAAAACGACAAATAGCTGTCAGTCAATCACTTCCATTTCACGCCCCATTTCACGCCCCATTTCACGCCCCATTTCACGGGCGGGCGGACTGCCGCTCCCGCAGAAGCCGCAGCAGAAGGTCTTCGAAGCGCTGGCGGTCTTCGTCCGAGAGGAAAGCGACTTCGACGGGGATGTAGAACAGGCGCGAGGACAGTTCCGCGGGAACTTTCTTCACGTCCCGGATGCGCTGGGCATCCTTTTCGGTGGTGGCGACGCAGGCGATGGGGCAGTCGCGGACCGCGCCCATGAGTTTCCGGACATCGCCCCGACTGTAGCGGTGGTGGTCCGGGAAGGAGAACCGCTTCACTACCTTATATTTATCGGAAAGGAAACTGCGGAGCGGGCCGTCCTTGGCGATGCCGGTGAACAGGATGAGCCGCTGGGAGTAGACGTAGCGGCTGTCAGCCTCCGGGAACACCGGTTCCATGCTCTGGTAGGAAAGCGTCGTGAAGAAGAGGGCCTGGTCCGGGCGAAGCGACAGTGCCGTGGTCCATTTTCCCTTTTCCCATTCGTCCATATACAGGGGGCACTTCGTGACGATCACGATGTCGGCAGCCTGGAGACGGGAGGGGAGGTCCCGCAGACGGCCCCAGGGCAGGAGGTGGTCCTTATGGACGGGGCGGTTGTAGTCGATGAGGACGATGTTGACCGTGGCCCGGAGCCGGCGGTACTGGAAGGCATCGTCCAGGACGATCAGTTCCGCCTTTGGGAAGGCCGGTTCCGTTCCTTCCGCCGCCACGCCTCCTTCCGCGAGCAGCCGGCAGCCCTCCACCCGGTTCTTGTCCACGGCGACCTGGACAGAAGGGAATTTCTTGGCGATCTGCAGCGGCTCGTCCCCGAATTCGCGCGCCGTCCCTTCGCGGCTCACCGTCTGGAAGCCCCGCGAACGCCGCTTGTACCCCCGCGAGAGCATGGCCAGGTTGGCATAGGCCCATTCATCGCTGCGGAGCAAGGTCCTCAGAATCATCTCCGTGTGGGGCGTTTTCCCGGTTCCGCCGGCCGTGATGTTGCCGACACAGATGGTCGGGACAGTGGCGGTGAAGGATTTTTTCCAGCCTTTGTCGTAGAAGAGATGCCGGAGGGCGAGGATGAGGCGGTACAACATGGCTACATGGACAGGACGTTGAGGACGGTGATCAGTTCCTGGTTGATCGGCTTGTTCATCTTGACGGCGCGGGCGATGGGCACATAGACAATTTCCTCATTCTTGACCCCGATCATGATGTTGCGCTGGCCTTCCAGCAGGGCCTCGATGGCCGCATAGCCCATCCGCGAAGCCAGGATCCGGTCGTAGGCGCTCGGTGTTCCGCCCCGCTGGAGATGGCCCAGGATGGTCACCCGCGCATCGAACTGCGGGTACTCCTTGCGGACCCGGTCGGCATAGTAGAACGCCCCGCCGACCCCGTTTTTCTGGGCCTCGCTGACCAGCACGATGGCGCTGTTCTTGCTCTTGCGCTTGCCCCGCTCGATGAAGGCGGCGAGCTGGTCCACGTCCGTGGAACCTTCCGGGATGATGGCCGCCTCGGCCCCGGACGCGATGGCGCTGTTCTGCGCCAGAAAACCGGCGTCGCGTCCCATAACCTCGATAAAGAAGATGCGGTCGTGGGAGTTCGCCGTGTCGCGGATCTTGTCCACACATTCCACGATGGTGTTGAGGGCGGAGTCGTATCCGATGGTGGAATCGGTTCCATACAGGTCGTTGTCGATGGTCCCGGGCAGGCCGATGATCGGGATGTCGTACTCCCGGGCAAATAGCTGGGCCCCGGTGAGGGAGCCGTTCCCGCCGATGACCACCAGGGCATCGATGCCGGCTTCGACCATGTTGTCGTAGGCGGCCTTCCGGCCCTCCTCCGTCAGAAAGGCCTGGCTGCGGGCCGTTTTGAGGATCGTGCCGCCCCGCTGGATGGTGTTGGACACCGAAGAGGAGGTAAATTTGACGAATTCTTTTTCAATCAGGCCCTGGTAGCCGCGCAGGATGCCGATGACGTTCAGGTCGTGGAAACGGGCGCTGCGGGTGACGGCACGGATGGCCGCGTTCATTCCGGGCGCATCTCCGCCGGAGGTCAGGATGCCGATGGTCTTAATGTCTCTTGCCATGCGATGTTTGCTTTATCATACAAAGTTAAGAAACAGTTCCGGAAAAAGCAAACGCTGTCCGCCCGTGAAATGGAAGTGATTGACTGACAGCTATTTGTCGATTTCAACCTCTGCAATATGCGGAGGTTGAAATCCATAAAACGTTGAATGTGAGGCGTTTCCATTTTACGCCGTGCGGTGGTGTTTCAGGTTGAGGGTTGAGAAGGCCCCGTCCCTGCCGGCCGCAGCCTTGGGCATGGCGGGGGACTCAGATCCCGTAGACCCCGGGGGCGTCGGGGAGGGGAGTGCCGCCCCAGCGGGAGGCGACATAGTCGAGGGTGGCGAAGATTTCGGCAGGGTCCCGCGAGGTGACAAGCCGGATGCGGGTTTCCTTGAAGTCGGGAAGGCCTTTGAAGTAGCAGCTCAGGTGGCGGCGCATTTCGTAGACGCCGGTGACGGGGCCTTTCAGGTCCAGCGAGAGTTGGAAGTGCCGTTTCGCCAGGGCGACGCGCTCTTCCACGCCCGGCGCCTCCATCTCTGAACCCGTGTCCAGGAGGTGCCGGATTTCCGTGAAGATCCAGGGCCGTCCAAAAGAGGCCCTTCCGACCATGATTCCGTCCACGCCGTAGCGCTCGAATGCCTCCAGCGCTCCTCGGGCCGAGCAGATGTCTCCGTTACCTATAATAGGAATATGCATCCGCGGGTTCTCCTTCACTTTCCCGATCAGGGTCCAGTCCGCCTCGCCCTTGTACATCTGGCAGCGGGTCCGGCCGTGGATGGTCAGGGCGGCGATGCCCGTGTCCTGGAGCCGTTCGGCGAGGTCCACGATAATCTTCGACTGCTCGTCCCAGCCGAGGCGCGTCTTCACGGTAACCGGCCTTCCGACAGCCTCGACGACGGCCTTCGTGATGGCGACCATCTTGTCCGGCTCCCGCATCATGCCGCTGCCGGCCCCCCGTCCGGCGATTTTCGAGACCGGGCAGCCGAAGTTGATGTCCACGACATCGGCTCCATGGCCCCCGGCGAGTTCGGCGGCGCGGTCGGCCATCCGGGCCGCTTCCACCATGGCCTCGGGGATGTTTCCATAGATTTGGACCGCGACCGGAGCCTCCGCTTCCAGCGTGTGCATCTTGGCGATGGCCTTGGCGGCGTCGCGGACGAGCCCGTCGGAGGAGACGAACTCGGTCGTGACCATCGCCGCGCCCGCTTCCCGGCACAGGATGCGGAAGGAGGCGTCGGTGACATCCTCCATGGGCGCCAGGACAACGGGGCGCGTCCCTAAATCGATGGATCCGATTTTCATAAGAACTTGCAAAATTACCATATTCCGCGGACTTTGGCAAATCCCGAAATGTTTGGTATTCTCCGAAATTATTCTTACCTTTGCGGTCCCCTAAAAGTGTAGGGATCGCAAATTTTATTGTTAAACCATTAAAGATCAAGACAGTGGACACACTTAGCTACAAGACAGTATCGCTCAACGCAGCGACTGTGGACAAAAAGTGGGTGGTCATTGATGCTACTGATCTCGTGCTGGGCCGTCTGGCTTCGCGCGTGGCGCTGGTGCTGCGTGGCAAGACCAAGGCGGGCTACACCCCGCATGTCGACTGTGGTGACAACGTGATCGTCGTCAACGCCGAGAAGATCCGTCTGACCGGCAAGAAGTTGACGGACCGCGTCTATGTCCGTTACACCGGTTATCCGGGTGGACAGCGCTTCACCACGCCGAAAGAGATTCTGGCAACCCGTCCGGCAGAACTGATCCGCCGTTCGGTGAAGGGAATGCTCCCGAAGACCCGTCTTGGTGACAAGCTCATCAACAACCTGTATGTCTATGCAGGCCCCGAGCATCCGCACCAGGCGCAGAACCCCAAGGAAATTAAGTTAAACGAAATCTAAACAGAGCAAATGGAACAGAAACACGCCCTTGGAAGACGTAAATCAGCCGTCGCTCGTGTTTATGTTGTCGCCGGTACCGGCAAGATCGTCATCAACGATCGTGAGCTGAGCGAGTACTTCCCGCAGGAGACCCTGCAGTACATCGTCAACCAGCCCCTCGAGGTCACCGGAGCAGCAGGTCAGTTTGACATCAAGGTCACTCTCGTCGGAGGTGGCACGACCGGTCAGGCCGAAGCCGTCCGTCTCGGAATCGCCCGCGCACTTTGCGAGGTCGACAAAGAGGCGTACCGCCCTGCCCTGAAGGCCGCCGGCTTCCTTACCCGCGACGCCCGCGAGGTCGAGAGGAAGAAACCGGGTCAGCCTGGCGCACGCCGTCGCTTCCAGTTCAGTAAGCGTTAATCGCCCCGAGCTGATTTACTGGCACAGTCCGGTCAGACAAATCCTGAGACCAGGCCGGGGGATGCGAATCCTCCCTTGTTACAAAAAGGATTGCCGGAACTGCGGAAAATCCCGGAGACCGGGAGTGACCGTTACTCCGAGATTGATGGAAAGAGAAACAAAAAAACAAACAAACAAATGTCTAGAACAAATTTCCAGGAACTGCTTGATGCAGGCGTACACTTCGGACATCTCGCCCGCAAGTGGAACCCTAAGATGGCTCCGTATATCTTCGACCAGAAGAACGGCATCCACATCATCGACCTGCACAAGAGCGTCGTGAAAATCGACGAGGCAGCGGAAGTACTGAAAGAAATGGCCCGCTCTGGCCGCAAAGTTCTTTTCGTTGCCACCAAGAAACAGGCTAAAGAGGTCGTCGCCGAGAAGGCCGCGGCTGTCAATATGCCTTCTGTGACAGAGCGCTGGCCGGGCGGTATGCTTACCAATTTCCCGACCATCCGCAAGGCTGTCAAAAAAATGAATACCATCGACAAGATGAAGGAAGACGGTACCTTCGAGAAACTCGCCAAGCGTGAGCGCCTCCAGATCGACCGTCAGCGGGCCAAGCTCGAGAAGAACCTCGGCTCCATCCGCGACATGTCCCGCCTGCCTTCAGCCCTGTTCGTCGTCGATGTCCAGAAAGAGGCCAACGCCGTCAAGGAAGCCGCCCGTCTGAACATTCCGGTTATCGCTATGGTTGACACATGCTGCGATCCTACCCCGATTGATTATGTGATTCCGGCCAACGACGACGCAACGAAGTCGATCGCCCTCATCATGGACGTCCTTTGCAAGGCGATCCAGGAAGGACTGGACGAGCGCAAACTCGAGAAGGAGAAAGAGGCCCCCGCAGAGGAAGCCGTCGAGGCTCCCGCCGCCGGCAAGAAACTCCGCCCGCGCCGCGCTCAGAAAGCCGAACCCGTGGTGGAACAAGAGTAATCATTAACCCGTAAAAAGCTTTACAAGACTATGGCTATCGCATTAGCAGACATTAAGAAGCTGCGTGACATGACCAGCGCCGGCATGATGGATTGCAAGAAGGCCCTCACCGAGGCCGACGGCGATTTCAAGCGCGCTGTGGAAATCCTTCGCGAGAAGGGCAAGTCCACCCTCGCCAAGCGGGGTGACAACGAGACGACCCAGGGCGCAGTCCTGAGCCGCATCGACGGTGGAAAAGCGGTCCTCGTTTGCCTCGGCTGCGAGACGGACTTTGTCGCCGCTACCCCGGATTTCAAGGCCCTCGCCGCTTCGATTGCCGATGCTGCCATCGCCGCATTCCCGGCCGACATCGAGGCCCTGAAGGCGGTCAAGGCTGCTGACGGGTACACGCTCGACGAGAACATCACCAACCAGGCCGGCAAGACCGGTGAGAAGCACATCCTGGCTTACTACGGCTCCCTCGAGGCTCCGTTCGTGAGCGAGTATGTCCACTTCAACGGCAAACTCGGCGCCATCGTCGCTTTCTCGAAGGTGGTCCCTGCCGACATCGCCCGCGGTATCGCGATGCAGGTCGCTTCCATGAACCCTGTCGCCGTCGACGAGGCTTCCGTCCCCGCCGAGGTGCTCGAGTCCGAGAAGACCGTCGCCATCCAGAAAACCAAGGACGAACTGGTTCAGAAGGCCGTTGACGCCGCCCTGAAGAAGGTAGGCATCAACCCGGCCCATGTGGACAGCGAAGACCACATTGAATCCAACACTGCCAAGGGCTGGCTGACCGCCGAACAGGCGCAGCAGGCCCGTCAGATCATCAAGACCGTCGGAGAAGAGAAGGCAGCTTCCCTCCCGGCCCAGATGGTCGAAAACATCGCCAAGGGCCGCGTCGCCAAGTTCCTGAAGGAGAACACCCTGATGGAGCAGGAGTACCAGCTCAGCGATGACAAGGCGACCGTGAAGGCTGCGCTTGCCGCTGCCGACAAGGAAGCCAAGGTGCTGGCTTTCAAGCGTTTCTCGCTCGGTGACTAAACAGTTCCACGCCCACGATGACCGGATGCAGTTTCTGCGTCCGGTCTTTTGCGTTATAGGGAACCTCTGCCTGGCCCTTGCGACCTATTCCCTCTGCCGGCTGGTTTTCTTCCTTCTGAACCGGCCCATGTTCCCGGACGTTGCGGGAGCGCCTCTTCGCCGGATGTTTCTCGGCGGGGTCCGTTTCGACCTGACGGCCGTCCTGTACACGAACCTCCCGTACTTTGTTCTGGCGATGCTGCCCCTCCGCCTCCGGGAGCGCCGCTGGGCCCAGGGGATCCAGAAAGCCCTCTTCGTCACGGCGAACTTCGCCGCGGCAGTCGTCAACCTCTGCGACACGGTCTATTTCCCTTACACCGGCCGGCGCACCACGGCGACCGTCTTCCAGGAATTCGGCGGCGAGTCCAACCTGGCAGGGATTTTTGTCCATGAAGCCCTGTCCCACTGGTACCTCGTCCTCCTGGGGCTGGGCATCCTGGCGGCGCTGATTCTGCTCTTCCGTTCTCCGAAACCCGCGAAGCAGTGGGGCTGGAAGGGGTATCTGGTCCATACGCTGATCCTCCTGGCCCTGCTCTATCCCTACGTCGTCGGCATCCGCGGCGGCGTCAAGGTCTGGCGGCCCATTTCGCTGAACGACGCCAACCAGTACTGCTCCTCGCCGGTGGAGACCGGCATCGTGCTGAATACGCCCTTCTCGATGATGCGGACCATCGGGGACGATTTCCCCGAGCCCGTGTGGATGGGCGAGGATGAGGCCCGCGCGGTCTTCGATCCCGTCCATGTGCCCGCCGATGGGACGCAGTTCCGTCCCAAGAACGTGGTGATTTTCGTGCTGGAGAGCTTTTCCGCCTCTTATAGCCAGTACCTGACCCGCTGGCAGGGCAAGGAGTACGAAGGCTACATGCCTTTCCTGGATTCGCTGATGCAGGAAGGCCTGACGTTCCGTCACAGCTTTGCCCATGAGCGCCAGAGCATCTGTGCCCTGTCTGCCATCCTGGCAGGCCTGCCGACGGTCAAGACCCCCTACATCCTTTCACCCTACGCCAACGACCACCTGGAAGGGCTGGTGACGGACCTGGTGAAGAACAAAGGCTACCATTCCTCCTTCTGGCATGGCTGTCCCCGCGCCTCGCTGGGCATCACCGGCTTCGCCAAGACCCTGGGCTACGAAACGCTCTACAACATGGAAGAATTCGGGGACGACAGTCAGTTTGACGGCTTCTGGGGCATCTGGGACGAACCCTTCCTCCAGTTTTTCGAGCGCGGCATCAATACCATGCCGGAGCCTTTCGTGACCTCGGTGTTCACGGTTTCTTCCCACCATCCTTTCCATGTCCCGCCGGGACGGGAGGAGGAATTCCCGGAAGGAAGGCTCCCGATGCACAAGTGTATCCGTTACGCGGACAACGCCCTGCGCCTTTTCTTCGAGAAAGCCCGGAAGGAACCCTGGTACGAGAACACGCTTTTCGTCTTCACCGGGGACCATTGCAACGAGGCCGACCAGCCGGAGTACCATGTCGGGTCCATGGGCCGCTACCTCATTCCCATCGTTTTCTACGCCCCCGACGGCTCCCTCAAGGGGCAGCGGGAAGGCCTTGCCCAGCAGATCGATATCCAGCCGACGGTCTTTTCGTATCTCGGCTATGACCTTCCGTATGTCAGTTTCGGCTGCGATTTGCTGACGACGCCGGACGAAGAGACCTTCGCCTTCAACGATGTCCATGGGGTCTATCACTACTACCAGAACGGGTGGCTCCTGCAGTTCGACGGGGAACGTTCCCTCGGCCTGTACGACTACCGGGAGAGCATCGAGCTGAAGGACAACCGCCTCGAAGCGGAGCCTGAAAAGGCCGCGGAGCTGGAGCGGAAGGTGAAAGCCTACCTCCAGCAGGTGTACAACCGGATCATCCACGACCGGATGACGGACGTGACGCCTCGCCCGTAGGACCCTTCGGGACAGAAAAGATGAACGGACCGTGCTTCGCAGCAGGGTCCGTTCCGTTTCTAACCTAAAACTTAACCTATGAAAAAACTATTCAGTAAAAATACTTACGAAATTCGTGCCAAATCATTCGTCGGTAGTTGAATTTTTGGGCAAATTATTGTACTCTTGGTCGGGTTTGACCGAAAGGACGAGGATTTCGCGGACGGGACGGTCGTAGCGGTCGGTACGGACCGTCGCGATGCGGTCAATGACATTCAGTCCGGCGACCGTCTCGCCGAAGACCGTGTACTCCCCGTCGAGATGGACACAGTTGTCCGGATTCTGGACCAGGTAGAACTGCGAGCCGGACGACTCCTTGTAGGGATTGGCCTGGTCGCCCCGGCGGGCGGCGGCAAGGGCGCCTTTCTTGTGGCGGTACTCGGGAACGAATTCGGCCGGGACCTGCCAGTCGGGGCCGCCGGTGCCCCAGAGGGCGGTCTTGGAGGTGTCCCGCGAGAGGGGATCGCCCATCTGGATCATGAATTCGTTGACAACCCGGTGGATCCGCGTGGAGTCGTAGAAACCCGAAAGGGCGAGCTTTTCGAAATTGGCGCGGTGCCGGGGAGTGTTTTTGTACAGGCGGACCTTGATGGTGCCCATCGTCGTGACGATGTCGAAGACCGGCTCCTCAGGCAGGGCGGCGGCCGCCTTTGCGGCGGCGACGGTATCGATGACGGCGGTCTCGGGGGTTTCCGGGGTCTCTTCGGCCACTTCTTCGCTCCGGCGGTTCTTGCAGCAGACGACCGAGAGGAGGGCCATGGACAGATACAGAATTCTTCTCATGTTATTGGCAGTTTTCTGCAAAATTAGTTATTTTTGTAAGAATTATGGCAAATCCGCTCAAACAACTCGCCGGCGAAACCGCCATCTATGGGCTCAGTTCCATCCTGGCCCGGGTCTTGAATTTCCTCTTCGTCCCCATCTATACCCGCATGCTCACGCAGGTACAGTACGGTGTGGTGACCGAATTCATGGCCTATATTGCCATCCTGCAGGTGGTGCTGGTCCTGGGGCTGGAGACGGGCTGTTTCCGCTTTGCCAACAAAGAAGGGGAGGACCCCCGGAGGGTCTATTCGAGCGCACTGGCGGCGGTTTTCGGCCTCAATCTGGCCTTTCTCGCCGTCATGGTCGCCTTCTCGGGGCCCATTTCCGCCGCCCTCGGCTATGCGGGCTACCGGAGTGTGGTGGTCTATGTGGCGAGCATCCTGTTCTGCGACGCGATCACGGCGATTCTCTTTGCGAAACTCCGCCAGGAGCACAAGGCCGTGAAATTCGCGGTGCTCAAGACCGTGAAAATCCTGACGGAAACCGTGGCGAACCTCGTCCTGTTCTTCGTCTGGCCGGCCCAGCCGGATTTCACCTACCCGATTCTCGCGATCTTCATCAGCTGCGTCCTCTGCCTGGTCCTCTTCATCCCGGACATCGTCCGGCTCTCTCCGGTCTTCGACGGGGCCCTTCTGAAGCGGATGCTCCTGTACAGCATTCCGCTCATGGTCGCCGCGCTGCCGGGCGTAGCCAATGACTTTCTGGACCGGATCCTGTTCCGCTATTTCGATACGAACTCCGAAGCCTGGCGGGCCTCCCTGGGGGTGTACCAGGCGGCGGTCAAACTGGCGGTCATCATGAACCTCTTCATCCAGATGTTCCGCTACGCCGCCGAGCCTTTCTTCTTCCAGCGGGCCCGGGACAAGGATTCGAAACAGCTCTATGCCACGGTCATGGAGTGGTTCACGGCCTTCTGCGGACTGGTCTTCCTCGGGGTGACCGGCTATATCGACATCATTTCGCTCCTGCTGGGAAGGGACTTCCGGGTCGGTGTCGGGGTGGTGCCGGTGATGCTCCTCAGTTACATGCTCCTCGGAATGCTGTTCAACGTGTCCATGTGGTACAAGCTCTCCGGCAAGACGAATATGGCCATCTGGATCACCCTGGCGGGCCTGACGGTGACCGCGGTCGTGAACATCGTCTTCATGCCGCGCTACTCCTACTGGGCCTCTGCCTTTGCCCATCTGGGCTCCTACCTCGTGATGTTCATCCTCGCCGCTGCGCTGGGTGCGAAATACTATCCCATCCCTTATAACTGGAAGCGGATCGGAGCGCTCTTTGCCCTGATGGGCCTCGCCTGGGGCGTGTCCGCCTTCCTGGCCCCGCGCTTTCCGGCAGAGGGCGTCCGCTGGGGCCTGATGGGCCTGAACACGCTCCTGATTCTCGCCTACGCGGGAGGAGCGTACCTGCTGCTGAGAAAAACCAAACTATCCTAATTATGCGTATAACACTGATTCTGGCCTCTTTGCTTCTCTCGGCCTCGGCTTTTGCCGCCCCGGGAGAGATTACCCAGGCCCACAAGGACCAGGCGGCCGCCCTGGTCAAGCAAATGACCCTTCAAGAAAAGATTTCCATGATCAGCGGAGCTATCGACGGCTTCCATATCGCGGCGGTTCCCCGTCTCGGGATTCCGGCCGTGAGGATGGCCGACGGCCCGCAGGGCGTGCGGAATAACACCGTCAGCACCCTCTATCCCGCCGGTATCGCCGCTGCCGCCTCCTTCAGCCGCAGCGCCGTCCGCGACATGGGCTCCGCCATCGGGGAGGACGCCCGCGTGCGTGGGGTCGGCATCATGCTGGGCCCTGGCGTGAATATCTACCGCAGCCCGCTCTGCGGCCGCAATTTCGAGTACTTCGGCGAGGATCCCTTCCTGGCCTCCGAAATGGCCGTGGAGTACATCGAGGGCATGCAGGAGCAGGGGACCATGGCCACCATCAAGCACTTTGCACTGAACAATTCCGAATTCGACCGCCATGGACTCAGCTCCAACGCCGATGAGCGTACCATCAACGAAATTTATTTCCCGACCTTCCGGAAGGCCGTCGAAAAGGCCCATGTCGGGGCGGTCATGACCAGTTACAACATGATTAACGGGGTCCATGCCGCCGAGAATAGCTGGCTGATCCGGGAAAACCTGCGCTCCTGGGGCTTCGAGGGCATCGTGATGAGCGACTGGACTTCGACCTACACGACCCTCGGCTGCCTGGAAAGCGGACTGGACCTTGAAATGCCGAAGGCGTATCTCCTTCGGGAAGAGTTCATCCGGCCGCTGTTGGATAACGGCGTCGTCACGGAGGAGCTCCTTGACGAGAAAGTCCAGCACATCCTCCAGGCCCTCATCGCTTTCGACCTGCTGAAAGCACCGGCCGCCCCGAAGGAGGAGAACAGCGATTTCTCCCGCTTCAGCGCCTACCAGCTGGCCCTGGAATCGCCCGTGCTGCTGAAAAACGACGGCCTGCTGCCACTGAAGAAAAAGACCCGCATTGCGGTCCTCGGCGCCGATGCCTTCAACCTGCCGCGCGGCGGCGGTTCCGGCAATGTCCATCCCGCCATCGAGGAGCGCATTTCCATCGCCAAGGGCCTCCAGGGCCTCGGAAAGAACTATCCGGTGGACCTCCTCTATCCCATCGGTGACCGCTATGACACGCCCGAGAACATCGCCAAGGCGGAAAAGGCCGGGGCGGTGGTCGTCGTCGTGGGCTATGACCTCAAGACCGAAGGGGAGAATTTCGACCGGACCTACCAGCTCCCCGCCAAGCAGGAGGAGGAGATCCAGTTTGCCCTGGACCATAACAAGAAGGTCATTGTCGTCGTCTTCTCCGGCGGCGAGTATGACCTCGGGAAGTGGGGAGACAAGGCTTCCGCCATCCTCTCCGTCTGGTATGCCGGACAGGCCGGCGGCCGCGCTGTCGCAGACCTTCTGACCGGCAAGGCCAGCCCTTCCGGCCACCTCCCGTTCACTTTCTGGGGAAGCTGGGAGAAGAATCCGGTCCATGACAGCTACCATCCGTCCAAGAACACGAAGGAAGGTCACAAGGCCGCCGGCCGCAACACCCGCGCCGCCCATGACAAATACAGCTACACCGAGTACACCGAAGGCGTGTTCCTCGGCTACCGTGGGGCGGACCATTTCGGCGTGAAGCCGCTCTATCCTTTCGGCTATGGCCTCAGCTATACTTCCTTTGCCTATGATGGCCTCTCCGTGGAGCCTGCAGGCGATGGATTCGATGTCCGCTTCACCGTGCGCAATACCGGCAGCGTCGAAGGCGCCGCCGTGCCGCAGATCTATGTGGCGCCGCTCTCTCCGAAGGTCCTCCGCCCGACCCGCGAGCTGAAGGGCTTCACGAAGGTCCTGCTCCAGAAGGGCGCTTCGCGGGAGGTGACCGTCCATCTCGACCGCTCGGCCTTTGCCTACTACTGTACGCCCATCCACGACTGGAAAGTGGATGCGGGCTCCTACAAGATCCAGCTCGGTACCGATGCCGAAACCATCGTCCTCGAAAAAACCATTCAGTTATGAATATGGAAGTGAGAGGATTATTTTCACTGCCGTCGCACTGCGTGCGACCCCTCCCACTTCGTGGGCCCCTCCCTCTTACACGGCCGAGGGTGGGGCCCCCGAAAAGCCTTGGCTTTTTGGGGTACCCCAGGGTGGCTATGGGCGATGAAAATAATCCTCTCACTTCATAAACCCATAGTTATGAAAAAGATTTTAGGTGTCATCATGGCGGGGATGCTGTTTGGCTGCGCGCCGAAAGCAGAGGAGTTCCATGTCGTTCCGATGCCGGAGAGCGTGACCCTCACCCCCGGCAGCTATTCCCTGGCCGGAAAGGCCTTCTACGCCGACCCTGCCATCGGGGAAAACGCGGTGAAAGCGGTGGAGCGCTTCGCCGCCCAGCTCGCTCTGGTGAGCGGCAAGACCTCCGACGTCTCGACCGAAGACAACGGCCAGCCGGTCCGTTTCCTTCCGAACCCGAATCTCGGGGAAGAGGAATATGCGCTGAATGTCAAAAAGAGTGGCGTGACGCTGGAAGCATCCTCCTTCAACGGCTTCCTCTATGGAATCGAGACCCTCAAGCAGATGCTGCCGGAGAAGATCTACGCCAAGGCCCGCGCCAAGGCCTCATGGGCCCTCCCGCTCGTGAGCATCCTCGACAGCCCGCGCTTTGCCTACCGCGGCATGATGCTGGACCCTTGCCGGCATTTCTGGACCATCGAGGAAACCAAGCGGATCATCGACGTCGCCGCCGCCTTCAAGATCAACCGTTTCCACTGGCACCTGACCGAAGACCAGGGCTGGCGGATGGAAATCAAGAAGTATCCGCGCCTGACCGAAGTCGGCGCCTGGCGTAATGGGACCATGATCGAAAAGGACTGGGACAGCAATGACGGTATCCGTTACGGCGGTTTCTACACCCAGGATGAGATGCGGGAAGTTGTCGCCTATGCCGCCGAACGCGGCATCACGGTCATCCCGGAAATCGACCTCCCCGGCCACATGGTCGCGGCCCTGGCGTCCTATCCGGAACTCGGCTGCACCGGCGGCCCCTATGAGGTCCGCCAGAAGTGGGGCATCGCGACGGACATCCTCTGCGCCGGCAACGACAAGGTGTTCGAGTTCCTCGACGACGTCTTCGATGAGATGGTCGACATCTTCCCTTCTGAGTACATCCACATCGGCGGTGACGAGTGCTTCGGCGGCCGCCGTTACAAGGGGGAAGTGCCGTGGGACAGCTGCCCCAAGTGCCTGGCCCGCATGCGCAAACTCGGGATCAAGCGCGGTCCCGATGCCAAGCACTACCTCCAGAACTATGTGACCGCCCGTGTCCAGCAGATGCTCGCCGACAAGGGCCGGAAGGTCATCGGCTGGGATGAGATCCTGGAAGGGGAGCTCGCCCCCGGTGCCACCATCATGTCCTGGCGGGGCACCTCCGGCGGGGTCAAGGCCGCGGCCCGGGATTTCGACGTCATCATGTCACCGAACAAGTTCCTCTATCTGGACTACTACCAGAGCAAGGAGACGGACAAGGAGCCGCTCGCCATCGGCCACTGCCTGCCCCTGGAAAAGGTCTACAGCTACGAGCCGTATGAGGGCATGGAGCCCGGGACCGAAGACCACGTCATCGGTGTCCAGGCCAACCTCTGGACCGAGTACATCGCCACGCCGGAGCACCTCGAGTACATGCTCCTGCCGCGCCTCTCGGCTGCCTCCGAGGTCCAGTGGTGCGCCGCCGAGAACAAGGACTACGCCCGTTTCGACGCCAGTATCGACCACCTCTTCCGGATGTTCGACGTGATGGGCTACACCTACGCCAAGCACGCCCGTGGCCTCATCGGCCTCCCTGGTAGCGAACAACCCGCTGCCCCCGCCGAAGAGCCTGCGGCCGAGTAAGGGGTACTCGCGGCTTTTGGCGGGTTCGTGGAGACACGGCGTAAAATGGAAACAACTTAGCCACAACGACTTACACGATTCAACCTCTGCAATATGCAGAGGTTGAATTTCATAAAGCACTGGTAACCAATCGTTTCCACTTTACGCTTTATCGGCAGAGACGGAGGAATTCTTCGGGCGAGAGGGCTTTCATCGGAGCGGGCATTTCCCGGGAAAGGAGGGCTTTGTCGTTTGTGATGATGACGTCGCAGCCGGAGTGGTAGGCGTGAGAAAGATGAGCGCTGTCAGCATACTTTTCCCAAAGAATATCTGCCAGTAGTTTCTTGTCCAGTTCGGCTTGCTCGGCCCCCGTCTTGCCCTGATATTCCTCAGGCATGGAAGTGCCGGCGGAAGGCCATGCCTTCATGAAATCATCCAACTGCTCGGGGCTGGGCAAAGTCGGAAACTCGATTTCCCGGCCCACGGCCTTTTCCAACGTTTCCTCCACCAAATTGTTAAGGGAACGGTTTTCCTTCCGGGCCTGATGCTTCAACCGGATAATCAGACTGTCTTTCAGCCGGAAGGCTGTCTGGGTTCTTGCTACCGCATCCATTTTGTTATACTTTTTTGCAAAGATATAACAGTTTTTGAAATCATGCAATATTTTGCGCCCGGCTGCTATCAGAACGAATACGGCATTTCGGATATCTTCCTGCTGCGCAAAGCGGAGGATATCTTCTCTGGTTTAAGGCGTGTAGTGTTGCGCTGTGTAATTTTTTCCCAGTTTTCCGAACTTCTTTTTATATCCTCCACGCCATTCTAACTTGGCTACCTCCCGCTCCCACAGGCGGACACTTACGATGTTCCCATTCATCTCTTTCGCTTTTTAGCATACAGACTTTGTGGAATGTCCGGAATCATTTCCGTGATGTCATCCAGTCGCTGGACAGCACGCAGCAGTGCAATCAAGTTGTCCAGCCGGATGGAGTTTCCCTGTCCTTTTTCAAATCGGACGATGGTCATCACGGAAACTCCGCTCTGCTGAGATATCTGTTTTTGTGTCAGTCTCAATGAACTACGATAATCCCGGAACCGCTCCCCGAGTTGAGCGGCCAGTTCCGAATTTGAATACTCGTAAGTGTCTTGATATTGTTCATAATCTTTCATATTGCAAATATACATATTTGATGATTATTGTGCGAATAACGTTGTAAAATCATCAAATATGGTAGATTAACCCGCCTACCCCGTCCGTCGCGGCAGGAATACGATGCGGCTGTAAAACTCAAGTGTTTCCATTTTACGCCGCAAAGCATTTCAGGAAGGCGGAATAGGCGTAAACAAAGGAAGAATCCTTGCAATAATAATAAATAGGAATCGTGATTTTTGTGTCGTTCATTGACTAATAATCAAAAACGATAGCAAAATGAAACAAACACCAATCCGTTCCGAATACCTTTCGCCGCAGACGAAAGTGCTGTTCATTTCGGTCGAATGCTCGATCACGGCATCGAATCCGTATCAAGGCGCTGCCACGACAGAGGCCTATGAATCCGAAGACTTGTTCGAATAAAAAACTACTGGCTATGAAACAGACAAGAATATTTGCAATGATTGCCTTCGCGGTAGTTGCCGCGGCTTGCGCAAAAGAGAAAGACCTTCCCGCCTCTGTAGAGAAGGTGAACCCGGACGGGACCAAGACCATCGTATTCACTGCCCAGGCTCCGACCAAAACCACCATCGACGCGAACGACCAGGTTGTCAGCTGGTCCGCCGGAGACGAGGTGAAGTTCGTCTGGGACGGCGGAAGCGCCACTGCGACCGCATCTGAGGAGGGGTCCAGCACGAATTTCTCCGTGACCGTTCCTGACGGTGTGACTGAAATCTATGCCGTGTATCCTGCTAATGCAGGCGGCTCATACGACAACGGTAATGTTAAAGTTCATTTCAACGGTTCCCGTACCGACGGGTCTTTCGCAGCTAATGACATCAGCGTCGCTAAAGCCACGAAGTCCGGTGATACCTGGAGCAACACCCTTGCTTTCAAGAATGTCGCCTGCCTGATTAAGGTTGGTGTAACTTCAAGCACCATTACGAAACTTCAGGTTTATGCAGGAAATGGCGAGACCCTGGCGGGTTATCTTCCGGTAAACATTGCCTCTAACGGAGACCCGTCTTTGGGCGCGGTGAGTAGCAGCCCGAGCGACCATGTTACTATGGAGGTTTCCGGCCCGGGGAACTATTATATTCCCGTGATTCCGGGTGTCACTATGAGTAAAGGTTTCCAGGTTAAACTCTTTGAGGGTGATGACCAGATTACCCCGTTCTTCTATAACGGCGAGTACACTACGGCGCGTGGCAAGGTTATCAAACTCAGCGATATCGAATCCCATGCCGGCCAGTATTACGTTACTCCTTCCGGAGCCGGCACCATGAGCGGCCAGAGCTGGACCAACGCAATGGATGCCGCCACGTTCAAGGCATTCATTGAAAATGCGGACAATTACTTCGTCCTCAGGGGAGCTACAATCCATCTTTCTGCGGAAGAATTCACTTTGGGAGATTATCTCCAGCCGGATTTCTCAGGCCACAGCGAGACTGCTTTCACGATTGAGGGAACCACATCAGGATCAGACATTACTACCTTCGTTGGTGGCACAGGTGATCCGGCAGGTACACTTTGGCCTAAGGCCAGTTGCAACCTGACTGTCAAGAACGTCAAGTTTACCGGCACCGACGGCAACAGCAACCGTGCCGCCATCCGTGTCAATACCTCCTCTGCTAAGTTGACACTTGAAAACTGTGTCTTCGACGGAAACAAAACCTCGGGCAACGGCGGCGCAATCGCAGTATTCAAAGCGGCACAACTTGACATCAAGGATTGTGAATTTTACGGAAACAATGCAAATGGCGGGGCCTGTCTCTATATAAAGCCCTCTATAGATATGACTGTAAACGTCATCGGAGGTATATTTAAAGGGAACTACGCCGTCGGCACCAGTGACGCTGATTCTGCCGGCGCCGTATTCTACGCCACAAACGACGGGGGTACACCAACACTAAAATTTAGCGGAGTTACTTTCAAGGAGAACTATAACTATGTGGGCACGAACGCGAATATCGGTGGAATCCTTCGTCTGCAGGCTTCCAATTCGAAGGCTTATTTTGACAATTGTTTATTCGACGGCAACTATACGAACCGCGATCTCAAGACAGAGAACAAGCCCTGCGCTGCCATTGTAACCTGTCGCATAGGGGATGTCAGCTACTATTTCAACGCCTGCGAATTCAAGGAGAATACATCCGGAACAGGTAATTCCGCAGGTGTTTACGGTGGTACGAGGGGAACGGTGTTCGCCACTTTGGCGGGCAGCACCTTTGCTTTCAACAACTGCTCGTTCCACGACAACTATGGCGGACGAAATACCGATGATATTACCTGGATCGGTATGGATAACACGAGCAGCACCCTCATTCTTGCCAACACCACTATTGCAGGAGATAATTACCGTGCTCCCGGCGCCGGAGGTGCAAGAAAGAACAACTGGGGCGTCATCAAGTTCCAGAACACCGGTAATTACTATTTGCTCAACACCATCCTTTGCTCTCTCGACCCGGTCGGCAACAGTTTCTGGGTCAACGGAGACATTATGGTCGACGGAACCACAACTATATCAAACGGCGGTTCCAAGCTCCCTGTATATTGCTGGTACAGCAAGATTTCAAAGGAAGGTGACAACAGGACGAACTGGACAGTCGACACCGGTTCCGGTCACGACTATTATGCCACCTCGGCAAGCTTCGGCTCCTGGAGTTCTCCTTACACCTGGAACGGCACCCTTACCGGCACCAACAGCAATATGCTGGCTGCGACAGCCGACGTGAACAGCGAAATCCAGTCCGCCGACGCCGACTTCTACACTTGGCTCAGCAGCATCGGAGCCCTTGGCAAGGATATCAACGGCCGCGACCGCGGCGACACCTCCTGGCCCGGCTGCTACCAGAACTAATCCGGCATTTCCGAATTACGGCCTTGGTTTTTAGAACCAGGGCCGTTTTTTGATGCAAAATTGTTTGGGCAATTCAATCTACTTTATTAAGTTTGCAGAAAAGAACCGGTATGCAAATACTCCAGGAACCCGTCTCAAGAGAAGACTTGAAAATAATAGCCCGGAACACATTCGGGGATATGGTAAAATGTGTAGCAGATGTCCGCCAGGGTATTCTGGCGATTGACGCAAACCTTCACGCCGATCTGGAAACTGCATTGTTGGAAAACGGATCTGCCCAGCAGGACCTGTGGGGGTTCAATCTTTGGGTTGAGGAAGAAGGTGAAGACTTCATTGAATACGATTCCTTGATTAATATACGCTCCTGGCAGGGCAATCCTTCCCGTGATGTGCTGAATCCTCAAGTGAGGAAGGCAATAGCAGACATTGTGCATAGATTCATAGTAGAATGATGCAACACTCTTTTTTGGAAAACGGGCATTGGGCCGAATTGACATTCCCGCAGCAGATGGCGAACATCGGCAGCGAGACATCACGGATTTACAAAGCCCTGGAGAGCGGGAAAGATGCCAGGGCGGAAAGTGCTTTTGTGCGCTTTCAGGAACTGATTGACCTGACCATACAATTTGGCCGACAAAATGAATGTGCAGCCGCAAGGGCCTCTATGTGGAGGGAATTGTGCCGTTTCCGCGAATTGTATTGCCAGGCTTATCTCTCCCGCGATATGAAAGAGCTCGCTGTCGCCAACCGCTATCTGGATTTGTTTGCCGCTATGCGGTAAATCGCTAAGCCGGACTGCTTTAAATAATCTTTTTTTGGATAAAACCGGAATTCTTGCATTCTTTGACAGAATCAATGCAACAAACTGGGACGTGCGTGGTTATTTTTGCATAGATTCAGTTTAAGTATGAAAACATCGGCCATCATCCTTGCGACATCATTGCTATGCGCCTTTGCATCCTGTAGCCGGGACGGCATCCCCACCCCGGTCTTCGACGCCCGTCCGGAATATGTGGAGCTGTACCGGACGGCCTGGAAGCAGGCGGAGGACCATATCAAGTACCAGCCTGGGCTGCCGCAGCCGAGGTATATGGATGAGGGATTCAGGGACGAGGCGATATGGATCTGGGACTCGGAATTTATGGTCCTCTTCTGCAAATATGCGCCGACGCTTTTCCCGGGCATCGAGACGCTGGACAATTTCTATTATACCCTCCACGAGAACGCCGGCTCCCCTCTGAGCGTCTGGCATCCGGACAATCCGCCCTTTTTCGCCTGGGTTGAGAACGATTATTATAAATTCACCGCCGACAAGCCGCACATAAAGGAACTCATCAGCAAAAAGCGCTTCCTGCAGAAGCATTTCGAGCTTTTCAACACGATGAACCATGACACCGAGTTCCCTTTCCAAATCAGCAACGACGGCGTCAGGATCAATTACAAGGGTATAGGCTATGAGTGGCAGAGCTGGCAGAGCGGCATGGACAATACCCCGAGAAAAAGGGCCATGCCCATGTTCTGGATAGACGCAATCTCCCAGCAGGCCCTTTCCGCGCTCTATATTTCCCGTCTTGCGAAAGTCGCCGGTGACAGCGCGACGGAGCAGGAATTCAAGGCAAAATACGAGGATCTGAAAGAGAAGGTGAACAAGTACTATTGGGACGAGGAAGACGGCTGCTACTATGATATAAAGGAGGAAGACCTGTCCAAGACCCGCATCCTTACCCCTGCCTCTTTCTGGCCTATGCTGGCGGAGATTCCCTCGCAGGAGCAGGCTGAAAGAATGGTCCGTTTCGCCCTGCAGGATGATAAACTCGGCGGCGCGATTCCATGGACATCGGTGTCTCGTGACGACCCCGATTTCGACCCGGATGGGAACTATTGGAAGGGCTCAATCTGGCTTCCGACGGCTTATATGGGCATCAAGGCGCTGGAAAAATACGGATTCTTCGAAGAGGCCGACCGGACGGCGGAGGCAATTCTCGAGCATATGTGGCAGACCTACTCGCAGTATGAGCCGCACACGATCTGGGAATGCTACAATCCGACAAAGCCGGAACCCGCAAGCAAAAAGGAAGGCACCAAGAACGTCAAGTCCGTCAAGGCCGATTTCTGCGGCTGGTCGGCTCTCGGGCCCATTTCTCTCTTTATAGAGAACGTGCTGGGCTTCTATGATGTGGACGCCGGAGAAAAGACTGTCCGCTGGAACCTGCACCAGAATTGCCGCCACGGCATAAAGGGCTTGAGCTTCGGGAATATAACGACCGACATCCTGTATGAAGACGGTAAAGTCAGTATCGTCAGCAACAGGCCCTATACGCTGTATATCAATGGCGCCGCCTACCCCGTCCGTCGCGGCAGGAGTTCTATTCCGATTCCTGAAAGATAAGATGGGGCTCCTGGCTTCTCGCAATCGGCTATTTCGCCATCTGCTGGCTCCTGCTGTGGCGGCTCTACAGAAAGAAAGTCTTTCTGAAAGTCTGAATTACATTGCTCGTAAAATGTAAGTGCTTGATTATTAGTAATTCATTGTTGGTCAGCCGTTTCCATTTCACGGCGCTCTATTCCGGCTTATAGTATTCTTTGAGCGCTGCCACATCGGCCTCGCTAAGGACGTCGGAGGTCATGATGAACTCGTCCATCTGGGCGGGAAGACTGTATTCCAGCGTGCCGGTGCCGTCCTGGCCGATATTCATAGAGAGCGAGTCGAATGAGGTTGAGGCGAGCTCGGAGGGAATATCCGCCTCGTCTCCATAGAAGGAGAAGTCGTAGTATATCCTGACCTTGCGCTTTGCGCGGTCCACGGTTAGGATTACGTGCATCCAGCCCTTGTCGTAATTGGAAGGAAGAAGACTTTCCAAATCCATCCTGTTCTTGCCGTCGCCCACATTGAACTTGATATCCTTGGTACCCCTGTACGACAGGATGAAGCCCTTATACTTTCCCTCCTGCCAGTCCTTGTTCGAGATCAGTCCCGGATCCGCCTTCGCCGGAGATACGGGAGAGCCCTTCAGCCAGAAGGCCACGGAGAACGAGCCTGTCCCGACCGAGACATCCTTGAGCGTCACATATCCGTTATTCAGTGCTATGCCCTTTCCGAAGTAGGCGTCGTAGTACTGGAGAGTGCCGGACTGTGAGGTCTGGACCTTGCCGAAGGCGTCGCCAGTGTTGCCGTCAAAAGGAAGATAGGCAATCACCTTGTGAGCGGAAAGAAGTGTCTGCATCTTGCTGAGGACAGGAGTGGGCGCCGTCTGATGATTGCGGTACTCCTCGCCGGGAATCTTTGTTTCCTTACGCGGCCCAACCTCTGTGACATCCTTGAATATGCCCGCCGGGACGTGCCCGCTCCAGGTGTCGGGGTATTCCAGTCCCAGGGCATAGGCTGCAATCGCCGCTACGTCACGTCCTTCCGCCTCCACAATCGTGCCGCTTGCCACAGTCTTTCCGGCCACCCCCAGGAAGACATATTTCTCCTCGTCGGAATCGCCGCCGTGCGTCGTGCCTTTCCCACCGTGATCCGCCGTGACCATGAACAGAGTCTCGTCCAGGATGCCTTTCAACTTCAACTGGTCATAAATCCTTCCGATCAGTGCATCCGCCGTACTGATTGTCGCGAGGTAGATATCCGTGCCGAAGCCGTATTTCTCGCCGATATCGTCAGGCGAGGAGAACTGGACGAACAACACCGTCGGGGTCTTGCCTCTGAGATAAGTGAGAATCCTTCCGGTCACTTCGGCATCATCCTCTCCAGTCCCTTTTTCGACGTTGAGATTATTCTCGACGATTCCTATATTGATAGGGTTCCATTCCACGAAAGACGCCAGCTCCGCATTCGGCATAGCCCCCCTGGCGACCCTGAACAAGGACGGATAGGGGCTGTTCTCCGGATATGCCGTCTTCTCGATGATGGCATTGGTCCGTCCGTGGAACTCCGGAAGGACTCCGTGCAGGATGGAAGCCCAGCCCTGTGCACTCATAGTCGGGAGGGCCATCAGGGACTTGTATGTCGTTGCCTGGTCCTTGAAAATCTCGTCGCAACGCGGGGTGTCCGTGTCCTTGAAGTACGCGCCGGCCCCGTCCACGCCTATAATCACCACGTGCTTGTAGGCGCCTTTGGAAACAACGGTTTCCGGGACCACAGGTCTTGTCTGGGGCTCCGTATTCTTGTTGTTGTCCAGGTTCTCTTTGCTGGCGCAAGAGCTAAGAAGGCACAGCAGAAAAGTGGAAAAAGCGGCGGATAATGTTTTCATAATACATCATTTTCTAGCAGATCATCAGCAAAAATAATGGAGATTTTATTACCTTGCAACAGATATTTTCAAGAAGCAGTACGTTATGGGAAATCCTTGCAATTATCGAAAGAATCGGCATAGTAAAAGCTGCCTGGAAGGCTTAATTTTGCGAGTATGAAACACCTTGCCTCGTTACTGGTAGTCCTGTCGGTATGCTCTTTTTCGTCCCGTGTCCGGGCAGGGGCGCAGGAAGCGTGGCAGACTTCCCAGCTGGATATGCACTCCGGGCTCGGGGACAACTGCGTCAATGACGTTCTCGTGGACGCAAGACATTTCCTTTGGATCGGGACAAATGCCGGGCTGGAATTCTACGACGGAAGCAATATGGTCCATGTCGCTTTCCCGGAGGTAGAGAATGCGGTTCCTCCGGTGATATTCTCGCTCTCCGAGGACGAAGCCGGCGTCGTCTGGGCCGGGACTTCGGAAGGGCTTTTCCATCTGGACAAGGACCGGCTTGAAATGCGGCGTCTGGACAGGGAAGCGTTACGTGGGGCATCCTTCCGGCAAATGTGCTGCGGAAGGGATGGTTCCCTGTGGGTGGCGACAGGTGAAAGAAATTTACTGAAAATCAACACCTTGACGCCAGAGGTGGGGACGGTTCCGCTGGAGGTCCGCTCTGTCTGCGGCAGTCCGGACGGAACGGTCTATGCCCTTTCCTCGGATCATCGTCTTTTCGTCCTGACGGGCGGTGCTCCCTATTCGGTCAACTACCACTACGCCGAGATGCTGGAGGGGGTCACCATCTCTCGTATCGCCTACGCCGGAGGCAGCCTTTTTCTCTTTGCGGAAAATGGCGGGGTATATGCCATCGAGCTGGAGAGCAAAGAACTCCGTTTTCTGTCTTTTGTCAGCAGAGTCAGGGATGCCGCAGGGCTGTCCGACGGGGAAATCTATCTGGCCGCAAGGGATGGTATCCAGGTGCTTGACAGCACGCTGGCGCCCATCCGTGTCATCCGTCCGCTCCGGGACAACTCCTTCCGCTGCCTTTCCGTGGATCCGCAGGGCGGCGTCTGGGCAGGGACCCTGTTTGAGGGATTGGCCCATATCGCCCCCGACGTGGTCCGTTTCCATCGTTATGGGGATGAATTCGCCCCCGGAAGGTTCAAGGCGCGTGATTTCGCAGAAACGCCGGACGGCCGGATCTGGACAGGAACCGATACGCGCGGACTGCTGTGCCTGGACCCGTCGGCCCCGGAGCGTGCGGCAAAGCGGTTTTTCCCGGGGAGGAATGTCACTGGCCTCATGGCGGAAGGAAGATATCTCTGGGTCGGGACGATCGACAATGAGCTGCCGGTCATGCGGCTGGATACGGAAAGCGGAAAGACCGTCGCTTTTCCGGGTGCGGGAAAATCGGCCTATGCTTTCTGCCGTGACACCCAGGGGCGGCTTTGGATCGGTGGACAGGACGGCTTCGTGGTCGGCCGGGAAGGTGCGGACGGGAGGTTCGATGTGGAGATATCCATGCCGACCAAGCAGGTTTGCCGGATCCTCTGCGCCTCGGACGGAGCCGTCTGGGTGGCGAGCATCAACGGTAGCATCATCCGTTATAAATCCAGTGATTATGCCACCTATAAGATACCTATATCCAATATTCTCACCGACATCATCGAAGATGGGAAGGGGCGGGTTTTCGCAACGTCCGAAGGTACCGGCCTGTGGGAATACAAGCGGGAGACAGACGCCTTCCAAAGTGTCGGCTTGACTGACACGCGACTGCTGAAAATCTCCAGAGAGGGAGACTTGCTCTGGATTACCGGCTCCCATGGGATCCAGATGCTGAATCCGGACGATGCGCGCCCGCTTCCCTTGATTTCCACGGAAATACTGGGCATAGACAGTTTCAACTATTCCTCCAACTTCATCTCCGCGGACGGAACGCTGTACGCCGGAACTTCCGACGGATTCATCTCTTTTTCCGTTCGTTCGTTGCGGGAGGCTGCGTCCGTTGTCCGCAAGCCTTCGATCTCTTCTTTCCGCATTCTTTCTTCGTCCGAAAAGACGGAAGGAGGCCGCTTCCTGCGCCCGGAGGCTATGCTGCTTGACAGCAAGACGCGTTCCTTCGAGGTCAGCGTCTCCCTGCTGGACTATGCCCTCTTCCCGGTCGCGAACCTATTTTGGAAAATAGACGGTCTCGGGGAATGGACCCGGGTGGAGGATGGCCGTTTCACGGTCTATGACATTCCTTCCGGAAGATGGAAACTCAGACTCAAGGCCGTGTCGCTTTCCGGCGAGGAGAGCGAGGAGACGGTGATGGACCTGCGGGTCCGGCCGCCGCTTCTTCTCAGCCCGATGGCTTTCGTGCTGTACATCATCCTTTTCCTTTTGGTTGCCGTAGGCATCGCGATGATTTCCGACCGGCGGGCCAAGGCGAAGGCGGAGATGGAGCAGGAGCGGAAGATCCTCGCGTCCAAGATGGACTTCCTGACGTCCATCGCCCACGAAATCCGCACCCCGCTGTCCCTGGTACAGATTCCGCTGGAAGAACTGATCCGGAAATTCTCCTCTTCGGCAGACGGATCCGTCCAGGAAAATCTGGACATTATGCGGCGGAATTCAATGAAGTTGACGGTGCTGATCAATGAGCTCCTGGATTTCCGGAAACTGACGGATTCGACCTATCAGATCCATCCCGAGTTCCTGGACATCCGGACCGTCCTGAAAGACGCCCACCGCCGTTTCCTGCCCATGTTCGTCCAGGAGGGGAAGACGCTTTCCATCCAGATGAGGGAGGCGCCGGTTTACTGCGAGACCGATGTCCGGAGCCTCGGCCGTATCTTCGACAACCTGCTTTCCAATGCCCTGAAATACTCTGCCCACCATACGGTCATCCGTTTGTCTGTCTCCGGCCACGAGGCGGTCGTGAGTGTGGAAAACGACGGGACGATTATTCCCGAAGACGTGCGGGAGGAGATTTTCAAGCCCTTCTACCGCTACGATGACGCTGCCTCCGCCGGCGTGGAGGGGACGGGGCTCGGGCTCTCCACCAGCCGACAATTTGCAACGCTTCTTGGCGGCTCGCTCAGCATGGACGACGACATGGGCGTCAACCGTTTCCTTTTCACGATCCCGGTCTCCGCAGAGGAAAGCCCGGGCAGTGGCCTTCCTGTCGTAGAGTCCAAGGACAAGTCCATCATGGTCGTTGAGGACGACAGGGATATGGCTCGCGTCATCGGGGACATTCTCGGCGACTCTTACAATATCATCCTTGCATCCAATGGACGCCAGGCTCTTGACAAGATCGAGGCCGGGGCGTCACCGACGCTGGTCGTTTCGGATGTCATCATGCCGGAGATGGACGGAATTGCCTTTACCAAGGCCCTGAAGAGCAACCTCGCCACCAGCCATATTCCGGTGATCCTGCTCTCCGCGGAGGTCCCGGATGTGTTTATGCAGGAGAGTCTCGAGGGCGGTGCGGATGCCTATCTCGAAAAGCCCTTCTCTCCGAAGAAACTGCGTACGACGGTGGACAACCTGATCGAAAACCGCCGCAGGATTTACGAATTCTATATTTCTTCGCTTCCTTCCAGCGGAGAGCTCCCGACGGGAAGGGTGTCCGCTGTGGAGCAGAAATTCCTCCGCAGCATCCAGGAATACGTCAATGCCAACCTCCACCGCAGCATCACGCTGGACGACCTGGCCGAAGTGGTCTACCTTTCCCCTTCCACCTTATATAAGAAAATGAAGGATTATGCCGATGTCTCCCCGATGGAATATGTGATGAAGGTCCGTCTCCACCGTGCCGTAGAACTCCTGAAGGACGACTCCGTCTCCGTGCAGGAGGTGGCGCAGTCGGTCGGCTTCAACACCCACTCTTTCTTCTCGGAATGCTTCAAGCGAGAATTCGGGATGACCCCGCGACAGTGGAGGCTCCGAAATGTGGCAAAACCTACGAAATAATATGCATAGAGTATTCAGCTTCATTATTACACTGGTAATGTTGCCCTTGCTGTGCTTTGGCCAGTCTGCCGGAGACGGGATTACAGTGGGATCGTTCAATGTAAGATTTCTGGATGACAACCGGCCGGAATATGACTATAAGTTCGGAGGGCAGCCCTGGCCGGTCCGCCGTCCCGCCGTCAAGGCTTTTTTTGAGCAGAAAATCCCGGATATAGTAGGACTTCAGGAGGTCCGGAGAACCCAGGCGGCTGACTTGGAGGAAGACTTGGGGACGGATTGGTTCATCTATTGCCCCGGACGTCTCAGCGGGGGCAGGATGGT
>JAEEHS010000026.1 GCA_016281015.1 Bacteroidales bacterium | reverse complement strand
TTTCGGGCTTGTTGTAAAAAAGAAATATGCCCTACAGCGCGCTGTAAGGCATATTACCATAACGGGGAGCGGAAAACGAGACTCGAACTCGCGACCCCGACCTTGGCAAGGTCGTGCTCTACCAACTGAGCTATTTCCGCATTATTTCGTGCCCGTTTTTGGTTGAACGGGACTGCAAAGGTACGGATTTTTTCTGAACCTGCAAATTTTTCGGCAAAAAAAATTTTTTATTTGCGTTTGTCCACAAAAAACGATAATTTTGACCTTTGGACTTGATACATTAACTCTTTAAACTCATAAACGAAATGAAAAAATTTGCAACCATTCTCCTTCTCGGCGCTGTCCTCCTCCAGAGCTGCGGTATGTCGAACCTTGGTAAGGGCTCCCTCATCGGCTCCGGTGCGGGTGCTGCGATTGGTGCCGGTGTCGGCTATCTGATCAGCAAGGACGGCAAGGGTGCCGCGATCGGTGCGGCCATCGGTACGGCCGTCGGCGGCGGAACCGGTGCCATCATCGGCAACCAGATGGACAAGAAGGCCAAGGAACTCGAGGCCCTGCAGGATGCCCAGATCGAGACGATCACCGACGTGAACGGCCTGACCGCCATCAAGGTGACCTTCCCCAGCGGTATCCTCTTCGACTTCAACAAGTCGACCCTTTCCAAGGAAGCGAAGGAAGAGCTCGGCCAGTTTGCCGCCGGTCTTTCCGACCTGCCGGACACGGACCTCACGATCATCGGCCATACGGACAATGTCGGTACCGCCGAGGCCAACCAGAGTGTGTCTGAAAAGCGTGCCAACGCTGTTGCCAAGTTCTTCACCAGCAAGGGCATCAATGCCAAGCGTCTCCACGCCGAAGGCCATTCCTTCAATGAGCCGGTCGCTTCCAACGACACCGCCGAAGGCCAGGCGAAGAACCGCCGCGTCGAGGTCTATGTCACCGCCAACGAGGCGATGATCGAGGCCGCGAAGGCTGAGGCCGCAAAGCAGGGCAAGGAGTAGTTTCCTCTCCGCCCATAGAAAGTTGAAGCCCTACCGCAAGTAGGGCTTCAATTCGTTCCAGGGGACGGTAACCGAGATGACACCGTAGGCGTAAGGGGCGATTTCGTAGGGCTGGAAGTACCAGGTGACCCCGTCCCGCCCGGGCTCGAAGGCGCCGTTGACCGCGACGCTCCCGAGGTCGAAAAGCTCGATCTGGTCCTCTTCCGCGCGGTCCAGGATGTGCTTGCGCAGTAGATCCGACACGCTCTCGGCATAGTCCGGGGCGAAAAAGTCGCTCTCCGAGACCACTTCACCGGTCTCCGTGTTGAATACCAGCGGGGTCCAGGTCGTCAGGCCATGGGCCCCGCCCGTGTAGGTGTAGTAGTCCAGGATGTAGCTCCGGTAGGGGCCGTAGCGGCCGCTGAAAAAGCCGTTGACGGCATCCTCCCAGGGAGTCGGCACTTCGGCGGGGTTTTCGTTGACGTAGGCGTCCTTGATGCCGCTGATATAGTGCTCGGCCGTCTCTTCCACCGTGGTCGGGTCCTCTTCGAGGTCGAAGGCGGCGGTGAGAATGCCCCGGGTCATTTCTGCGAGGGCCTCTTCGCCGAGCCCCTTGACCGGATACTCCAGGGAGATGCTCAGGCGCAGGCTGGACAGGGAATCCGGCCGGGAAAGGATGTATTCGTCGAATGTGTAGGTGTCTGTCCGGAAGGGATGGCAGGCGGACAGGGCGAGGGCCAGGATGCCCAGCATGAGGAATTTACGCATATCAGTCATTGTTCATTTCAGGAATGTCGACCGGGCGGTCCCGGCGGTCGCCCATCAGGTAGCGGGTGTAGTGGTCCGCCATCTTCCAGAAGAAGAATTCGTTCATATCGCCGAAACCGTGGCGCTGGCCGGGCAGGAGGACGAATTCGAAGCGTTTGTTGGCCCGGATCAGGGCGTCCACGACGCGGATGGAGTTGGCCGGATGGACATTGTCGTCCATGTCGCCATGGACCAGCATCAGATGGCCTTTGAGGCGGGAGGCAATCTCCGGATTGGTCTGGATGTGGTAGACGAAGGTCGTGTCGCCCTTGGAGATCTTTTCCTGGACGCCATGGTGCTGTTCGCTCCACCAGCGGTTGTAGATGGCGTTGTCGTGGTTGCCGGCGCAGGAGACGGCTGCCTTGAAAAAGTCCGGATACTGGAGGATGGCCGCCGTGGACATGAAGCCGCCGCCGGAATGGCCATGGATGCCGACCCGGTCGAGGTCCATGTAGGGGCGGCGCGCCGCCAGCTGCTCGATGGCGTATTTCTGGTCTTCGAGCCCATAGTCCCTGAGGTTCCCGTAGCCATAGTTATGGTACCATTTCGAGCGGTTCGGATGGCCGCCGCGGTTGCCCACGGTCACGACGATGAAGCCCAGTTGGGCGAGGCGGTCGGTGCGGGTGAAGCCGCTGCTCCAGGAGATGTTGTTCGCCTCCACCTGCGGGCCCGGATAGACATAGTCGCAGACCGGGTACACCTTCGTGGAATCGAAGTCGAAGGGCTTGTAGATGACCCCGTAGAGGTCCGTCACCCCGTCGCCCGCCTTGACGCGGAAGCGCTCGGGGAAGCGGTAGCCGGCGGCGAGAAGCTGCGACAGGTCCGCCTCCTCCAGCTCGGTCCGCTTTCCGTCGGCGGAAAACAGGGCCACGGCGGGCTTGCAGTCCACGCGGGAGTAATTGGCTACGAAGTACTTCCCGTCGTCGGAGGCATCCGACAGCACGTCCATGTCCTTCATGTCGAGCTGGCGCATGGGCCCGCCGGAAAGCGGTACGCGGAAGGTGTGCATCTGGTAGGGGTTCTCGCTCCGGTCCACCCCGCAGGCGCTTACGAGGGCATAGTCCGGCCCCGCCGCGAGGATGTCCTCCACATGGAAGGAGCCTTCCGTGAGGTTCTTTTTCAGCGTGCCGTCGGCGCCGTAGCGGTAGAGGTTGGCCCATCCGTTCCGTTCGCTCCACCACAGGAAGTCGCCGCCGGGAAGCAGCTGGGGCATCCGGTATTCGACGTAGGTGTTCATCCGTTCGCTCACGAGGGTGCGGGTGCTGTCGGCGTCCACGTCCACGGTGCAGAGGTCCAGTCGCTTGAGGTCGCGGCTCTGGCGCACGAGCCAGAAGGTCTTCTCGTCTCCGAACCAGCGGAGGCAGGGGAAGTCCTCATACTCTGTCTTGGCGGTGGAGGGGGCGGGGAGGATGCTGGCTTCCTGGTCCTTGAATGCGTTGAGATGGACTCTCCGGCCCTTTCCTTCGGTGTCGAAGATCCAGAGCTGCCCTTTGGGGCCGGGCTCGCCGGGCATCTGGTAGTGGTAGGTCTCCAGGGTCGGGCGCGGCGAGGAGAGGGAATTGATGACCCAGAATTCCTTGACGGGCGACATGTCCCATTTGATGATGGCGAAATGCTTTCCGTCCGGGGCCCAGAAGAGCTCCGGGAATTTGCGGGCGGTGGTGTCGGTCTCGTTGTCGCCCTTGTAGTTCTCTCCGCTCCAGGAGAAATCCTTTGTGCCGTCCGTCGTCAGGGCGCGTTCGACGAGGGTCGAGTCCTTGTCGTCCTTGGCCGCCTTGCGGAGCGAGGTGGAGTCCATCAGGTAGAGGTTATGCCCTTTGAGGTAGATGCCCTGGGTCCCGTCCGGAGAGACATTGGCCCAGGAAGGGTAGGCATCGGGGTGCTCCCCGGTGTCCCAGGAGAGTTTCTTCCCGGCGATGTCCCAGCGGAAGCGGTAGGTGACCATCTCTCCGGTTCCCGCCCCGGTCGAATCCCGCTTTTCGGTCTTCGAGGGAATGTCGAATTCGAAGTACTTGTCATCCTTGAGTTCGAGGTGAAGCGGCAGATGCTGGGTATCATAGGGGTCGCGGGTCACTTCCGTAATCTGGCGGGCGAGGGCCTCCAGGTCGAAGATTTCTTCTTTCCGGCCTTTGGCGGGGTCCACAATATAGTACCGGGTTCCTTCGGAGGTCCGCCAGCTGTACCAGAAACGGTCCGAGTCGCGGAACCAGTTGGGACGGATCCGGGTGGAATAGACCATCTTCCCGACCTTCTTCTGGGAGAAGCGGGCGGCCTGCTGGTAGTTGGCCCGGGTGACTTTCTGCGGGGCTTTCTGAGCGGGCTGGGCGAGGGCGCCGGGATGGGCCCCGGACGCGAGGATCAGCAGGAGGAGCGAGCTGATGATTTTCAATGTTTTTGCGTTCATACCGCGAAGATAGGTATTTTTCAGCGATTATTATTCCAGAATAATTTCGTATCTTGCGAAAAATCTGATTTTGAGATGGATGCGAAATGGATAGTTACGGAAATTGACGGACGGGTCGCCTCGGTGGCGGCGGACTTCCGCCATTTTGCGCGCATCGCCGCACAGGTGGCGGCGCTCCCGCCGGAGACGGTCGGCAGCGTCTCGACCCGCCGCATCACCACGGACGAACTCATCGCGCTGGACGGAACGCTCCGCTGGGAGGATTTCCGCCTGTTCGGCTCGAAGTTCCAAATGGGCATCTGGAAGGCCCTGTATGACCTTACGCATGGGCCGGAAGCGACGCCGCGCCTATATTCCTATTCCGAAATCGCCGCCCTGGCGGGCAATGCGCCCGGGGTCAGGGCCGTGGCCCATGGCGTCGCGGTCAATCCCGTCGCCTACCTCATTCCCTGCCACCTCGTTGTCCCGAAGGAGTCCATGGACAAGATCCGCTCGATCCGCCGCAGCGCCGAACAGACCCTTTTCAAAGGGGCGGACCTGTACCTGGTGGACAGCATCGACGTCGGCGAATATGCCTATGGGCCCGAGCTCAAACGGGAGCTCATCCGCCGCCAGCTTTCCCGCTAAGGGGCGCTCTCCTTGTTGAAAACTTTGTTAATTAAAAAATTTTTCTTATCTTTGCCGACCCATTTTGCGGGAACATAAGGCCTGCAAGATGGAAAGTAACTATAACTTATTTATTAACAAAGTTTTATGCCAACAATTCAGCAACTGGTCCGTAAAGGACGCGAGCAGCTCGAAGTAAAGAGCAAGTCTCGTGCGTTGGATGCTTGCCCTCAGAAGCGTGGCGTGTGTCTTCGTGTTTACACGACGACTCCGAAGAAACCGAACTCCGCGATGCGTAAAGTCGCGCGTGTCCGCCTTTCCAACACGAAAGAGGTCAATGCCTACATCCCTGGCGAAGGTCACAACCTCCAGGAGCACTCGATCGTGCTCGTCCGCGGAGGCCGTGTCAAGGACCTGCCGGGTGTACGTTACCACATCCTTAGAGGAGCTTTGGATACCGCTGGCGTAGACGGACGGACCCAGTCCCGTTCCCTCTATGGTGCGAAGCGGCCGAAGAAATCTAAGAAGTAATCACCTATCCATTATCACCTAACATTTTTTCAAAATGAGAAAAGCGAAGCCTAAAAAGAGGATTCTACTTCCTGATCCTAAGTTTCACGATGTGG
>JAEEHS010000025.1 GCA_016281015.1 Bacteroidales bacterium | reverse complement strand
TCCGCCAACAACGCCGCCCAGAGCGGCAAACCCATCGCCGATGCGATGGCCAAGGTGGGCCGTGACGGCGTCAGTACCGTGGAAGAGGCAAAGGGTACCGAGACGGAGGTGAAGGTGGTCGAAGGCATGCAGTTCGACCGCGGCTACATCAGCCCGTACGTCATGACCAACGGCGACAAGATGGAGGCCGTCCTGGACGATGCCTACATCCTCCTTACCGACAAGAAGATCGCCGCCATGAAAGACCTCATGCCCGTGCTCGAGCCGATTGCCCGTGAAGGAAAATCACTGCTGATCATCGCCGAGGATGTCGAAGGCGAGGCCTTGACGACGCTTGTCGTGAACCGTCTCCGCGGCACGCTGAAAGTCGCTGCCGTCAAGGCGCCTGGTTTTGGCGACCGCCGCAAGGAGATGCTCCAGGACATCGCCATCCTCACCGGCGGCGTCGTCATCTCCGAGGAGCGCGGCTTCACCCTCGAGAATGCCAATGTCCAGATGCTGGGCCATGCCGAGAAAATTACGATCACCAAGGAGAATACTGTCATCGTGGGCGGTGCCGGCGAGACTTCCGCCATCAAGGAACGCGCCGACCAGATCCGCAACCAGATCGAGACCACCAAGTCCGACTATGACCGGGAGAAACTTCAGGAGCGTCTCGGCAAACTCGCCGGCGGCGTCGCCGTCATCTATGTTGGCGCCACGACCGAGGTCGAGATGAAGGAGAAGAAAGACCGTGTGGACGATGCCCTGAACGCCACCCGCGCCGCTGTCGAAGAAGGCTACCTGCCGGGCGGCGGTGTCGCCTACATCCGTGCCGCAGAGGTCTTGAAGGGCCTCAAGGGCGAGAACGAGGATGAGACCACGGGTATCCGCATCATCGAACGCGCCATCGAAGAGCCGCTCCGCCAGATTGCCGCGAACGCCGGTGTCGAAGCGTCCGTGATCATCAACAAGATCCGCGAAGGGAAGGATGACTTCGGTTACGATGCCCGTACGGACCAGTATGTGAAGATGTACGAGGCCGGGGTCATCGATCCGACCAAGGTCGCCCGCGTCGCGCTCGAGAACGCCGCATCCGTCGCCGGGATGTTCCTGACGACCGAGTGCGGGATCGTGGACCTGCCCGAGAAAGAGGCCCCCGCACCTGCCATGCCCGCCGGCGGGATGATGTAGTACTGCGCTGCGTCAGCATAGTCGTAAAATGGAAACGACTAATAGATAATACCTTATATAATCCAACCTCTGCGTTATGCGGAGGTTGAATTGCGTAAGGTACTGGAAGATAGGTGGTTCCAATTCACGGCATGATTTTCGTTGTTAATCCGGAAAAACTTTTTTATTTTTGTACAATTAAAATAGGACCCTTATGAAAAAGACCTTTACCGCCATCCTGTTTGCACTTTTGTCGCTGGCGCTTTCGGCCCAGCCGCTCCAGTTGAAAGTTTCGGAAGATGTACCGGAGGCTGCCCGTGAAGTACTGCTCCAGCGCTTTACCCAGATGCTGGAAAATGGCGGTTTCTCCCTGACCGACGAGGCGTCCGCTCCCGTGATGAATGTTTCCGTCGAGGAAAAGGAGCGGATGGAGACTTCGGGGACGGCCGTCGTCCTCGACGTAACGGCGGAGGTGAAGGACGTCGCCACGACGTTCACGGTCAAAGGTCTCGGTTCGGATGCGGATGATGCGTATCTGAGGGCCGCCAAGCAGATCCTGCCCCAGTCCAAGGCCGCGAAGGTGTTCCTTTCTGCCGTCAAAATGGTTGTACACGAATAATCCATATGCACAAAAAACTGTTTTCCGGGGCCCTGGCCCTGCTCGTTTTGGCGTCCTGCACGTCGGGACCGAAGCTTTTTCCGGTCAAGAATTTTGAATCCGAGGTGGACGGCAAGCCCGTCTCCCTGTACACCCTTCGGAGCGGGGACGTGACCCTCCAGGTTACGAATTATGGCGGCCGCGTCGTGTCGCTCTTCACTCCGGACCGGGACGGCAAATTGGAAAACATCGTCGTGGGGCATGACAATCTCCAGGAGTATGTCACGCCGCCGGGCGAGCGTTTCCTGGGCGCATCGGTCGGACCGGTTGCCAACCGGATCGGCGGCGCTGCGTACACCCTGGACGGGGTGGTCTATACGACCCCGGCCAACGACAATGGGAAGAATACTTTGCACGGTGGTTTCAAGGGCCTGGACCATGTGGTCTGGGATGTCGTGGAAGTCTGTGATACGGCGATTGTCCTCCATTACCTCCATCCGGACGGCGTGGAAGGTTTTCCCGGCAACCTGGACATCACGATGACCTATGCCCTGGGCGGCGACGGCGCTTTCAGCGTCCGCTACAGCGCCACCACGGACAAGCCGACGCCGGTGAATATGGCCCACCATCCCTTCTTCTGCCTGCGGGGCGAAGGAAACGGCTCGGTCGAGGAGTATGAAATGTACATCAAGGCCTCCCATTATATTCCCATCGATGCGCTGTCCATCCCGACCGGCGAGATCGCTCCGGTCGAGGGCACGCCCTTTGATTTCCGTCAGGGCCATGCCATCGGGCAGCTGATCGGCATGGAGGACGAGCAGCTCCGCAACGCCCATGGCTATGACCACAACTGGTGTATTGACAAGGAGACGGAAGGCGTCGAGAAGGTCTGTCAGGTGACGGACCCTGTGTCGGGCCGTTATGTCGAGGTGCTCTCCGACCAGAGCGGCCTGCAGTTTTACAGCGGCAATTTCTTCCTGGGGAACGAGAAAGGGTCCAACGGCAAGGTGCTGGATTTCCGCAGCTCCTTCGTGCTGGAGGCCCAGCGCTATCCGGATGCCGTGAATCATGAGATTTTCACGCCGTCCATCCTGCGTCCCGGCGAGACCTATACCAGCACCTGTATCTACCGCTTCGGCGTCAAACCCGTATGGGCCCCCGCCGGGGACCATATCCGCACGGTATGGGCGGAGGAGGTTTCGCCTTCGAATGCCCATACCGAATATCCGCGCCCGCAGATGGTCAGGAGCCAGTGGAAGTCACTCAACGGCCTCTGGGACTATGCCATCACGCCGAAATCTCTGGGCCAGCCCGCTTACCGGGACGGACAGATCCTGGTCCCGTTCTGCGTGGAATCCTCGCTTTCCGGTGTCGGGAAGAAGGTCGGAGGGGACCGTGCGCTCTGGTACCGGACGACTTTCAGCGTGCCGGCGGCCTGGAAAGAGCATGTCCTCCTGCACTTCGATGCCGTGGACTGGAAGAGTGAAGCCTGGCTGAACGGAAAGCTGCTGGGCGAGCATACCGGCGGTTATACGGCTTTCTCCTATGATATTACCGACGCGCTGAAGGAAGGGGAGCAGGAACTCGTGGTCCGCGTCGAGGATGCGACCGACAATGGCGAACAGCCGCGCGGAAAACAGGTCTCCGATCCCCACGGTATCTGGTATACCCCGGTGACCGGTATCTGGCAGAGTGTCTGGCTGGAGCCGGTGGCGGAAGCGTCAGTCGCGGATTACAACGCGACTGCGGATATTGACAAGGGGACACTGACCCTGTCGGTGGCCCTGGATGGCAGCGCGGAAGGAGACCGGGTCGAGGTGCGTATGGTTGAAGGCGGCGAAGGCCTGGATACCGAACGCAAATTCAAGGGTGCGACGCTTGCCCGCTCCGAGGCGGCCGCCGGCGAAGCGCTGGTCCTGACCCTGGATTCCCCTTCGCTCTGGAGCCCGGAGCACCCCTATTTGTATGGACTTGAAATCAGTCTGAAACGGGATGGAAAGGTCCTGGATACGGTAAGGGGTTATACCGCTTTCCGCAAGAGCAGCGAGGTCCGCGATTCCAAGGGCTATCGCCGCATCGGTCTGAACAACGAGCCGTACTTCCAGTATGGACCCCTGGACCAGGGCTGGTGGCCGGACGGCCTGTACACCGCCCCGACGGACGAGGCCCTGAAGTTCGACCTGGTCAAGACCAAGGAGTGGGGCTGGAACATGATCCGCAAGCACATCAAGGTGGAACCCTCCCGCTGGTACTATTACTGCGACCAGCTGGGCATCGCCGTCTGGCAGGACATGCCGAGCCTTGCCGGCAACATCCGCTCACCGAAGGGAGATCCGAACCCGCAGTGGGGACAGTGGGGCTACGATACCGGATGGGACTACCCGCTGACCGATACGGCCAAAGCTACCTATTATAAAGAGTGGGGCGAAATCCTGACCCAGCTCAAGAAGTATCCCTGCATCGTGGTCTGGGTGCCGTTCAACGAGGCCTGGAGCCAGTTCGATACCGAGGAGGCGGTCGCCTTTACCTATTCCCATGACCGCAGCCGCCTGGTCAACTCCGCTTCCGGCGGCAATTCCCGCCGCTGCGGCGACATCCTGGACAGCCACAATTATCCCGCGCCCGTCATGAAGTTCCGCTCCGAAGGGACGCAGATCGATGTGCTCGGCGAGTACGGCGGCATCGGTTACGCCGTTGCAGGCCATCTCTGGCAGGCGGACAAGAACTGGGGCTATAAGGGCATGTGCTCCAATGGCGAGGAGGTCCTTGCCAAGTACGAGGGCTACGCCGAGCAGTTCATTCCGGAGGTCGCCTCTGGTGTCAGCGCCGGCGTCTATACCCAGACGACCGATGTGGAGATCGAGGTCAACGGCATCATGACCTATGACCGGAAGGTGGTCAAGGTGGATGAGCGGCGCCTCCGGGAGATCAACCAGAAAGTGATTGCGTCCATGGAAAAGTGAGCCTGAAAAACTTTTTTCAAAAATTTCTCGAAAAAATTTTGTCAGGTTAAAAAATATTTCTACCTTTGCAGTCCCGCTTGAAAAACGAGCGGGATTTTTAGCGGCCGAAAGGCGCTGCAAAGAGAGATCATTGAAAAGACTGAAAAGGAAAGTACAAGCAAGTACCGAGAAATTGTGTAACACAATTTACTTTTAAACGAGCGTCAGTTTCTTAGGAAACGAAGTGCCGGGGATCGAGCTTAGAATTATAAAGAATATACAATGAAGAGTTTGATCCTGGCTCAGGATGAACGCTAGCGGCAGGCTTAACACATGCAAGTCGAGGGGCAGC
>JAEEHS010000024.1 GCA_016281015.1 Bacteroidales bacterium | reverse complement strand
TTGGACGGTTATATAAAGTTTAACAATTAAAACAAAGTCGGTCCACTCGACTCATCAAGTTCATTGTCAATATTGTCGTTAGAGTTGCATAGAAGGTCATAGAGTGGCGTTTTATCGGTCAGAACCATGCTGGTACTTGAGAGGGTTCTTGGCACGCACGACAAAGAAGGAGCCCGGTCAGTTGACCAAACATCAGGGTGAGTAGTTGGTTCCAGCAGGAAAAGTGCTTGACGTACTTGTCGCCATCATACTTTTTCACAATGCGAAGGAAGACAAACTCATCCAGGAATTTGACCATTTGAGCGAAAACGTAAGTTCAAATCGTTGCGCGCTCAAAAACCTTGCAACTTTCTAACTTACAATATTTTCAAAGAACTATCTTGAATTTTTAGTGGACAGCAATGCTATTGGGTTTTCAAATATACGTATTATTTGTTTCCCGGTCAATATTAGTTATCTTTGCATACCCAAGCGAGCCAAACACGTGGGTATCATCTATTACCGGCCATGTCAGAATCCGACAAATGCAATAAATATGGACCTGAAAGAAGCAATACAGAAGCGGCACTCCGTCCGCAATTACACGGACCGGCCCATCGAGACGGCCACGGCCGCAATCATCCGTGCCGAGATTGAAAAGATAAACAGCGGGACCGGCCTGCATATCCAGCTGGTCCTTGACGAGCCGAAGGCCTTTTCCTCCGGCATCTGGAAATATGGGCAGTTCTCCGGAGTGAAGAACTACCTTGTCATGGCTGCGAGAAAAGGCGCAGACTGGGAGGAAAAAATCGGTTATTTCGGAGAGACGCTCGTCCTTCTTGCCCAGACGCTGGGGCTCAACAGCTGCTGGGTGGGCCTTACCTACAAGAAGATCCCCGGGACATTCACCCTTTCTGAAGGAGAGGTGGTACACTGTGTCATTTCCCTGGGATACGGGACGACCTCCGGCGTACAGCATCCACAGAGGCCTGCCGAGAATTACTACGAGGCGGATTCCGATGTTCCTGCCTGGTTCCGGGAAGGAGTGGAATCCGCGCTGCTTGCACCGACTGCCGTCAACCAGCAAAAGTTCAAGTTCATCCTGAAAGATGACAACAAGGTGGAAGCGAAGGCTCTGTCCTCTTTCGTCGGTTATACGCGCATCGATCTCGGTATTGTCAAGTGCCACTTCGAGATCGGAGCAGGAAAGGAGAATTTCGTATGGGCGTAATGAGGGGGAGCGCAGTCGGGATAATAAGTAAATTTGTATCCATGTAAAGAGATTCGTATGAAAGTACTGATGATAAACGGAAGTCCCCACAAGGATGGGAACACGGCTCTGGCTCTCCGGGAGATTGCATCCCAACTGGAAAAGAATGGCATCGGGAGCGAAATCGTCTGGATCGGAAACAAACCGGTCCGCGGTTGCTTCGCCTGCGGAAGCTGCGCCAATCTCCCGGGCCGCTGCGTCTTTGACGATGACGTGTGCAACAGTATCAGTGCGAAATTTGCGGAGTCTGATGCTCTCGTCGTCGGTTCGCCCGTCTATTATGGCCAGCCGAACGGCGCGCTGCTGAGCATTATCCAGCGGGCGCTCTATTCCAACTCCGGCGCCCTGGCGGGGAAACCCGCGGCATCGGTCGCCGTCTGCCGCAGGGGCGGTGCCACGGCCTCTTTCGAGACGTTGAACATGCCGTTTCTGATGTGCAACATGTACCTTGTCGGTTCCCAGTACTGGAACATCGTCTACGGCCGCACGCCGGGCGAAGCCTCCCTGGATGCCGAGGGGATGCAGACGATGCGCTCTCTGGCGAACAACCTCGCCTTCCTTCTGAAATCCACAGGCGGGAAGGCTGCACCGGGGCGCGGTGACGAACCCCGCGAGGCGACGCATTTCATCCGCTGATTATTGCTTCTCAAAAAACAGATACCATGGGAAAAGACAGATTTGATATCAAGGAACGTGAGGGCCTCGGCCTCATGACAGATGCCGTTGTCGTCGTCGACAAGGAAACCGGTGTCAACTACCTCTTTGTGCAGCGCGGATACGGCGGTGGGCTGACCCCGCTGCTTGATGCCGATGGGAAACCCATCATCACCAAGGACGGGTACAGGAAGTGAATCAGGAGGGATTGATATGTTCAACAAACACGATATCGACCGCGACGCCTGCCAGCTCTTCGGCGCCCAGGCCAGCAGAGGCTATGACTGGTGGTGGCATTCATTTACCGCCCATGATGCCGAGACCGGCGAGGCCAAGCCTTTCTTCATAGAGTTCTTCCTGTGCAATCCCGCCCTGGGCGGGGACGAGCCCGTCTTCGGCCAGATACCCGGAAAACCGCAGAAGCCTTCCTATCTGATGGTCAAGGCCGGAGCCTGGGGAGAAGACGCCGCGCAGCTTCACCGTTTCTGGGGCTGGAAGAGAATAAAGGTGGACTGGGGTGTCCCCTTCAGCATTGAGGCGGATGACTGTTACCTCACCGAGGACCGTACCCGCGGCCACGTGAAGGTGACAGGCGCGGCGGACCATCCCGAATGGATGTGCCAGGACGGTGAGATGTCCTGGGATCTCAAGATTCGCAAAATCACCGCTTTCAACGTGGGTTTCGGGGCCGATGAGGTCTTCCGCAAGGCCGAGGCCTTCGAAATGTTCTGGCATGCCGAAGGAATGAAGAGCGAGTTTGAAGGCGAGGTCGTCTGGAACGGCCGGCGCTATATCGTCCGCCCGGAGGACTGCTATGGCTATGCCGACAAGAACTGGGGCAAGGATTTCACGAGCCCCTGGGTATGGCTCTCCTCGAATAACCTCACCAGCGAGATTACCGGGAAGAAACTCACGGACAGCGTCTTTGATATCGGCGGAGGAAGGCCGAAAGTGGGCCCCCTGGCGCTTCCGCGAAAGCTCCTGTCGGCCTTCTGGTATGAAGGAACGCCCTACGAGTTCAACTTTTCCAAGGCCTGGACAGGCGTCCATACGGAATTCGACTGCAAGGAAACCGATACCCAGATCGTTTGGCATGTGGAGCAGCGTTCCCTTTCCGGCAGGATGGTGACAGATATCACCTGTGAGAAGAAGGACATGCTTCTGGTGAACTACGAAGCCCCGGACGGAGCCAAGCGCCACAACCGCCTGTGGAACGGCGGGAACGGCGTCGGGACCATCCAGCTTTTCGACAGAAAGGGAAATCTCATCGACCGCATCCATGCCGAGAATATCGGCTGCGAATACGGAGAATATTGTTAAATACTGATATACTATGCTAGAACAACAAATTCAGGAAGACATCAAGGCCGCGATGAAGACCAAGGATGCCGTGAGCCTTGCCGCTGCGCGGGCCATTAAGGGTGAGATCCTCCTGTTCAAGACCGCCGAAGGCGGAAACGGGGAGGTGACCGACGCTGACGTGCTGAAGATGATCCAGAAACTCATCAAGCAGCGCAAGGAATCCGCCGAGCAGTACACCACCGCCGGACGGCAGGAACTTGCGGACAATGAGCTTGCCGAAGCGGCCGCCATGGAGAAATACCTCCCCAAGCAGCTCTCCGTGGAGGAAGTGAAGGCCAAGGTCGCCGAGATCATCGCTCAGGTGGGAGCCACCTCCATCAAGGATATGGGAAAGGTGATGGGCGCTGCGAACAAGGCCCTCGCCGGGCAGTCTGACGGAAGGACCATCTCCACGGTCGTAAAGGAACTCCTTTCGTAGTGCTCACTTTCCGGGACGCCACACCATCCGATGCCCCTTTCCTTGCCAAATGCATCATGGCAGGAATGCATTTCTATGACTTCGAGACGGAACTGCCCTCGGAGAGGGATATCTATGACCGCCTCGTGGAATGCGAGAAAAGGGTGGACCTTCTCTACAGCCACGCCAAGACCCGTGTGGCCGAAGTGGACGGGGTCGTTGCAGGCTCACTCCTTTCCTATCCCGGTGACATCTACAGGGAGACGCGGGAGAGGACCTTCAGGGAAATCTGGCCGGATTTCTTCCGTGAACACGGCGACTCGGTTCAGGAGGCCGATCCCGGGGAGTACTACCTTGACACGCTGGCCGTACTCCCGCTGTACCGCAAGCACGGCATCGGCAGGGCTCTTCTCGAAGACGGAATCCGCAAGGGGCAGGCACTCGGTTATGGCAGGATAACGCTAGTGGCAGACCATGACATGCCGGACCTGATAAGGCTCTATGAATCCATCGGCTTCCGGAAAGCGGACATACGCCATGTTTTCGGGGTGGAGTTCCAGAGGATGGTCTATAAAGAGGATGAACGGTAGAATTCTCGGGTTTTCAAGTGGCCCGTTTATCCCGAACGCCCTTTTTCGAATCCTTTAACACTTTTTAACAAAATCCGTTTGGCGGTCTCGAAAGAGGCCGCTATCTTTGTGCCTGGAAATGCGCATTTCATTGATTTATAATAAATTAATAAAAGAATTATTATGGAAATCAATGAATATTTACTTGACCAAAAACAAATCTTCCGGGATTTGCTGGCGGCAACTGTACTGGAGCTGGACAGATATCCTGACATCATCAAGGGCGACCTTGTGTTCGGAGCGAATGAAACCGCCTTTTCTTTCAGGAACTGCGGCAGGGGATTTCTTCCGGGCGTGATAGCAAGGGCCATCCTTCCGGAACGGGACGGGGAAAATGCCGATGGCCACATGTCGGACCTTTATCCGATGGAAGCACTTCTGAAAGCCGAAATGTTGGAATTCCATTCTTTCCACGGTGGCAGAGCCACAGCCCTCAAGTGCGAAAAGGGAGAACTTGTGGAGCTCTCTGTATATCCCGACTGGAGTACTCCGGAGGGACTTCTGATACACCTGGAATGGAGCCAGGGCTTGCCGGAGCCGCAGCGGCTGAATGCCAGGGATGTGGCCAGTGCCATGCGGAGGCTGTTCTCTGGGAAGGCCCCGCTGCCAAAAATGAAATGGAGGCCGACGGTATGGTTCAACGGAGAAAGGATAATGTACTGAAGATATGATCTGTGATTGTCAAACGAACAAGGTGTATCTCGCCGAGGGAATCAGGCACTACGAAACCGTGGCGCACAACCTTCTGCTGGCACTCTACAACGAAGGAATCGAGACCGAATTTCTCCGGCATACGGATTCCTGGAAGCATGTCTGGGCCCGGGACTATATGCCTATCCAGCTCACAAAGACACGCTTTCTGCAGTACCGATACGCACCGGACTATCTCAAAGGTTATGAGGACTACATCCCGCCATATGAGACCATCTGCCAAGGACTGCGTCTGAAGAGGATGGAAACCCCGCTGGTGATTGACGGAGGCAATGTCGTCAAATGCAGCAATTGCGTCGTGATGACAGACAAAGTCCTGAAGGAGAATCCCGGCCATTCGGAATGGTATCTCCGAAAGAGATTGGAGGAGGCTTTTGAATGTGAAGTTGTACTCATTCCCTGGGACCGCTATGAAATGTTCGGCCACGTCGACGGAATGGTCCGTGCCATCGGGGACCACTATCTCCTGATGAACAACTATCGCGATTTCGACAAGGACCTTCAACAACGTCTCAGGGATGCTCTGTCCGGCCGATTCTGCATCGCCGAACTTCACTATGACGTCCCGCGTCCTTCCCGCCTGAGCTGGGCCTATCTGAACTTCCTTCAAGTAAAAAAATGTATATTTGTCCCCGGGCTGGGTGTGAGGGAAGACGAAAAGGCCGTTGAACAGATTCAGGGGCATTACCCCCACCACAAGGTAATTCTTGTTCCTGGATGCCAGGAACTTGTTCGGGAAGGTGGTGCCTTGAACTGCATAAGTTGGAGCATCCTGGCGGACCGGCACCATAGTAAGAAGGAAAATGTTTGATGATACCATGACGCATCTAGAAGAAGTTTTAACACGGTTCAATGCCCGTGAGGCGGATGCGGAATCCATCCTGGGAGAATTCCGCAAGATAGCTGAGACGGTTTTTTTCGGGGGATACTTCCTCGTAAACGGCGAGACAAGGATATATCCTGTCGATATCGAGTTCTACCTGTACGGGGAGAAGAAAAAGGAGGAGACCTGGATGCAGGACAAAAAAATGATACACCGGAAGACCGGTAGGGAAGAAGTGCCCTATTTTCCCAATACGGGCTCATTTTTTCCACATACGTTCGGGATAGATATAACGTTCGAAAACTCTGGACAGGAGTATCGCGCCTCCTTCCTCATAAGGTCGTATCGCAAGAATGACGAGGCTGTGGAAACCCATCCCACGTACCTGTGGGATGACCTTTTTGGTGAGGCGGCTTTCAGCGGAAGCGGCCTGAGCGTCATTTGGGTCGATGACGAATCCGCTGAACCGAAGGAAGTTTGCAACTGCACAAGGCTCAACCTCAATGATGAGAAAGGGAAACCGGATACGAAACCTTGGCGTTACTACATGAAGTCCGTCGAGAAATACCTGGTTTTCAAATAACCGTTCAACCCTCACCTTGAAACTATGCACACATCTAATCCATGGCTGCAACTGGAGCTCACCGTCCCCGTCGTCGCTCCCTGTGACCAGGCCGCAATCAACAGGCTTTCCCCATCAGACAGGGATAATGTTTTCCTGGACTTGTACCCGGAACCATTCATCGGGGACCCGGACGCAGATGTATATCTCTTGAACGGCAACCCCGGATACTCTGACCAGGACAACTGCTTTTCATGTCCTTCAGTAATGTCTTCATTTATGGCGGATGTCTATTCACACAAGGACAGGAGTTTCTTCTGGAATGACGGGAACAGGCCCGTCAGAGCAACATGCCCGAGGACTGGGCGGTCCATCGTCCACCAGGGGCAGGTGTATTGGCAAAAGCGGCTGAAGGAACTGACAGAGGCGTTAGGCCATAATCCCAGACTTTTCGAGCTGGAGTTCTACCCCTACCATTCAAAGGATTTTTATGGATTCATGAAAGAGCCGCTTCCATCATTTGACTATACCCGTTCATTGGTGGAAGACGCCATGAGGAAGGGGAAGGCAATATTCATCCTCAGGCACAAAGCCGAATGGGAAAGTGCTGTGCCGAACCTCAAAACATATCATACCTTCTCTCTGATAAGCCCCAGGAGTACATACCTCACCAAGAACAATATGTGTCCGGAAGCGTGGATCGCGCTGCTGGAGAAGTGCTGATCCTTCTGATGCTGACTCAAAGCTTTTTGCGGAACTCGCGATACTCCCTGTCCTTCCTGATTGCATCCAGGGCGAGATTCAGAAGGAAGGATGCCTTCGAGCAGACCTCCTTGTAAATACATCTCCAATAAACATAGTCTGACAGCTCCTTGTATTCCTCCTTCGAGAAACGAACGCTGAGGTTTGCGGAGCCTTCGTCCTTGCGGGAAAGCCTGCCGCGTCGACACGTAGAACTGCCCCTGTGGCCGTTTTTCTGTCAACGCGGACGGCAAAAGCGGCAGAACGGCGGGAAAGCTTGACGCGTCGACACGTAGAACTGCCCCTGTGGCCGTTTTTCTGTCAACGCGGACGGCGAAAGCGGCAGAACGGCGAAAAAGCCTGCCGCGTCGACACGTAGAACTGCCCCAGCGGCCGGCAGGGAGAAAGAATCATTCCTGGCCAGGTAGCGTTCAACTTACTCGCAGAGCATTTCCATTGATATGTATTGCGGCTTAAGGCCAAGGGATTCGTAGAAAGCCCGGGCGCCGGGATTCCCTTCCCAGACGTGGAGGGTGATATTGTGGCAGCCCTGCTCCTTGGCGAAGGCTTTGACGTATTCGAAAAGGACTCTCCCGATGTGCTGCCCGCGAGCCTTCTCGTGGACGCAGAGGTCATCGATATACAGTGAGGTGAGTGGTCTAAGGCTGCCGCTTCCTTGATGGCGCAGGACACAGAAGACATAGCCCAGGACGGCTCCTTCCCTGTCATAGACGAAAACCGGGGTTTCCGGACTACTGAAAATCGAGAGGAGTTCCTCGTCCGTATATTTCTTCCCGATCTCATTAAACAGATCCGGACGTGCCCGGTTATGGACCGAGAGCACCTGCTGAAGGAGCCCGTTCACGGCCTCCAGGTCACGAGGCTCCGCCTTCCGTATGGTATAGAGCGTGTCTTTCATTTCATTGTCTCCCAGAATAAGCATAGCGCCATCGGCGCCGTTTCACACGGCAAAGATACTGCTTTTTACGGAACGCGCGATACACCCTGTCAAAATGTCAGAAGGATGGTGTCGGACCGGGATTTGCAGGTTTGTTACTTAAACAGAAAGAAATGGGTTCAGCAAAATGGATCGCAGGACTGCTGGGATGGGTCGCCTTCGGGCCCATCGGGGCGCTGCTGGGATTTTTCGCCGGTGCCATGTGGGACGGCGCAATCGATGTCGCCAGACTTCTCGGCGAAGGGGCATCCCCTGACCAGACATACCGGCGAAGTTCCTCCGGCGCGCATGCATACACCGCCGAGGAGCAGCGTAACAGTTTCTTCGTCTCCCTGCTGGTCCTTTCCTCTGCAGTCATCAAGGCCGACGGGAAGACGCATCCCCGGGAAATCGATGTCGTGAAGGACTTCATCCGGCGTAACTTTGGCGATGCGGCGGTAGACGACGCGCTGCGGGTGCTGGAGAGGCTGAATACCCAGCAGGTGAACATCTATGAGGTGGGACCGCAGATCGCCCGCTTCATGAACTATTCGCAGCGGCTTCAACTCTTCCACTATCTGGTCCAGATCGCCATTGCGGATGGACAATTCGACAAGAGCGAGAAGAGCGTCCTGGAGGCGATTGCCACCACCATCGGCCTTTCCGCCTCCGATGCCGCCTCCGTCATCGCGATGTTCTACAAGGACTCGAATTCAGCCTATTCCGTCCTTGAAATCCAGCCTTCTGCGACCGACGACGAAGTGCGCCAGGCCTATCGCCGGATGGCCATGAAGAACCACCCCGACAAAGTCGCCACCCTGGGTCCGGAAGTGCAGAAGGCCGCCGAGGAAAAATTCCGGCAGATCCAGGAGGCCTACGAAACCATCAAGAAAGAGAGAGGACTCCACTGACCGATCAGGCCTCGTCGAAGAACTTTTTCAGCTTCTTGTTCTGGAGGATCACGTCGTGGTAGCGGGGACGGTAGTCCGCAAACTGCTCCAGGGTCCATCCCTTGGGGAAACCCTCCGGGAGGGGCCTCTCATAGGTCCCGCCCATCGAATTGCCCGCTGAAATTCCGGGGCAGAAATCCTCATACTCCAGATAAGGCTCGCCATTGCTGCGGAAGCGGAGCGTGAGCTTCGTATTCATCGGGTACTCAGTAGCGTGGTACCAACCGATTTCAATGTCTTCATGGACGCGTTTCATAGCATGATACTTCTTGATGACAAAAATACTCATTTTTTCGCTATATTTGCGACACCTTGGAACGTATGACAGATAGAATGATGAAAACAAGAAGAATACTTTGTGTCGCAGGAGCCGTTCTCGTAGCCGCGATCCTCGGGGGCTGCCTCTACCTGAACAGCCTGATGCCCATCATCACGGGTTATGCAGCCAAGAATCTAGCCTCGGCCATTTTCATTTCCGGACGGGAGCAGGCCGATGTGGAAGCGTTGGACCTGCATTTCTCCTTTATCAAGTTCGACAAGAACAAGGTGGATTATGCGAACAAAACCGTCACCAGCCGTTTCCTCTGGGCCCAGTCGACAGCCGCCTACCGGGAAGGATACGGCGTGACGCTGCTACGGGGGAAAAACCAGGAGGCATTCCGCTCCGCGGCCTATCCCCTGCCCCTGGAGGAAAGGTATGAAGACTACCTGCAGAAGGAGGAATCCGAGGCACTGGTGCCCATCGCAAAGGCCCTCGTGGACGATCATGCCTACAATGGACATCCCTTCGCCTTCGTGGTCCTGCATGAGGGAAAAGTCGTTGCCGAGCGCTATGCCGAGGGCATCGGCCCCGAGACGCAGCTTCTGAGCTGGAGCATGGGGAAAAGCTTCACCAACGCCCTCATCGGCATCATGGCCGGGGACTCGCTGGTGGACATCCACGCCCCGATGGACATTCCCCAGTGGCAGAATGACGAGCGGAAGGCCATTACGCTGAATGACCTGATGCAGATGCAGAGCGGCCTTCAGTGGAACGAGAATTACGGCAACCGCTCCGACGTGAACCTGATGCTGCACCGGGAGGAAGACATGGGTCTGTATGCCCTTGAAAAGCCCCTGGAGCACGAACCCGGCACTTTCTGGTACTACTCCAGCGGCAGCACGAACCTTGTCATGCGCTACCTGCGGGGGAAATTCGCCTCAGACGAGGCTTTCCTTTCCTATATCCGCGAACGGCTGTTTGCCCCGCTCGCCATTGCCCGGGCCCATTTTGAACAGGACATGAGCGGAACGCCTGTGGGCTCCTCTTACCTGTATGTCACCGCGCGGGATTACGCCCGCTTCGGGCAGCTGTTCCTGGACGACGGCTGCGTCGAAGGCCGCCGGATCCTTCCGGAGGGCTGGGTGGACTATACCGTGACACCGGCTTCGGCGAGCGAAGGCCGCTACGGCGCCTTCTTCTGGCTCAACCGCAGCCACGCCTGCCCGGACGCGCCGGAAGACACGTTCAGTTGCCAGGGCCATGACGGACAGGAAATCTACATCATCCCGTCCCAGGAACTGGTTGTCGTGATTCTGGGCTACTCCCCAAAACCGGACCGCTTCATCGACTTCAACGGCCTCCTTCGGGATGTCATCGCAGCGCTTGATTAGGCACTAGACCTCTATCTCTTTGATTTCCACTTCATTCCCATGCAGCAGCCAGGTATTCCCGCTGCCGCAGTGGGGACAGATCTTTCCGTGCTCGACGGTCCCGAATTCCTGCTGGCAGTCCCCGCAGAAGGACACGGCCGGGATGATCCGGCACTCCAACTCGGCGCCGCGAAGGAGATCCTCCTTGTCCGCGGCCCAGCGCCAGCAGTCCGTGAGGTAATCGGGGACAATCGTAGAGACCTCCCCGATTTCCATCACGACTTTTGAGACATGGGCCACCTGGTTCTCCTCGGCGACCTTCTTGACGTCCCGGATGATGTAGAAAACGATGCCGAGTTCGTGCACGGTTCAGGACTTCTTACTGAAGAGAATCTTGCCGGTACGTTTGAGCATGTACGGAAGGATGCCGCTGAACTTGTCCTCTGACGTGACCATATGGCTCGCCTCCGGATGTTCGCGGAAGAGGTGGATCGCGTCGAAGCCGCACTTGGTGGTGCAGATGCCACAGCCGATACACTTGTTCGGATCCACGACCGAGGCGCCGCAGCCCAGGCAGCGGGCCGTCTCCTTGCGCACCTGTTCCTCCGTCAGGGTCATGTGGTACTCATCGAAAGGCGCCTTGCCTTCGGCGATACCCTCGACCTGGCGGGCGCCGTTGTCATAGGATTCGACCACGATATCGCCCTTGTCCAGTTCGATAAAGTCGCGGCGGTTGCGGCCGATTGTCATGTGTCCATGCTGGACAAAGCGGTGGAGCGATTCGGCCGCCTCCTTGCCGGCGGCGATGGCGTCGATGGCGAATTTCGGCCCCGTGAAGCAGTCTCCGCCCACGAAGATGTCCGCTTCGGCCGTCTGGTACGTCAGTTTGTCGGCCACCGGGTAGACACCCCGGAAGAACTCGACCTTCGTATCCTTCAGCAGGTCTTTCAGGATCACCGTCTGGCCGATGGCGAAGATCACCAGGTCGGCATCCAGGGTAATCAGCTCATTTTCATCATATTCCGGAGCGAACTTATGTTCGGCGTTGAACACGGACGTACACTTTTTGAAGACGATGCCCGTGACCTTGTCTTCCCCGAGCACTTCCTTCGGTCCCCAGCCCGGATTCAGGACCACGCCGTCCTCGCGGGCTTCGCGGCGCTCCTCCAGGGAGGCCGGCATAATGTCTTCCGTTTCGAGCGAGAGCATGGTCACGCTCGCGGCGCCGCTGCGCTTTGCCACGCGGGCCGCATCGATGGCCACGTTGCCGCCGCCGACCACGACGACCTTTCCCCCAACGGGGACCTTCCCCGTATTCGCTTCCCGAAGGAAGTCGATGGCCGTCGTCGTACCGGGAAGCGTCTCACCCGGGACACCCGGGAGACGGCCGCCCTGGCAGCCGATCGCCACATAGAAGCCCTTGTAGCCCTCTTCGCGGAGCTGGGCGATGGTGACGTCCTTCCCGACCTCAACCCCGGTGCGGATCTCCACGCCGATCTCGCGCATAATATCGATTTCGGCCGCGATGACATCCTTCTCCAGCTTGTAGGAAGGGATGCCGTAACGGAGCATACCGCCCGGCTCGGCATTGCGTTCAAAGACCGTCGGCTTATAGCCCATCGTGGCCAGGTAATAGGCGCAGCTCAGGCCGGCCGGACCGCCGCCGATGATGGCAATCTTCTCATCCCAGCGCTCACGGACGCTCGAAGCGATGTTGATCTGGGGCACGAAGCGGTGCTCGGCATGGAGGTCCTGTTCGGCGATAAACTTCTTCACCGCATCGATGGCGAGCGGCTGGTCGATGGTCCCTCGCGTACAGGCATCCTCGCAGCGGCGGTTGCAGATCCGTCCGCAGACCGCCGGAAAGGGATTCTCCCGTTTGATGAGCTCCAGTGCCTCGCGGTATTTGCCTTCGGCGGCCTTCTTCAGGTAGCCCTGGACCGCGATATGGGCCGGGCAGGCCGTCTTGCAGGGCGAAGTGCCGGTCGGATAGCAGTTGATGCGGTTCTTGTCGCGGTAGTCTTCGGTCCATTTGTGCTCGCCCCATTTGGTTTCGTCCGGCAGTTCCGCCTTCGGATAGTCGATGGCTCCATGGGAGGTGCAGAGTTTCTGACCAAGTTTGACGGCGCCGGCCGGGCAGTACTCGACGCAGCGGCCGCAGGCGACGCAATGGGCCGTCTCCACCTTCGCCACATAAGCGCTCCGGGACATATTCGGCGTATTGAAAAGCTGGGAGGTACGCAGCGCGTTGCAGATCTTGACATTGCAGTTGCAGATGGCGAAGATCTTCCCTTCCCCGTCGATGTTCGTGATCTGATGAACAAAGCCATTGTCCTCGGCGATCTTCAGGATTTTCATGCACTCATCGTAGCTGATGTAGTGCCCGCGCTCGGTCTCGACCAGGTATTCGGCCATGTCGCCGACCCCGATACACCAGTCGCGGTAGTCGTCCGCACAGCCTTCATCCAGTTTCTTGCGTCCATAGCGGCAGGAGCAGATTCCGACGGCGAGATGGCCTTCATAGCGCTTCAGCCAGTAGGAAATGTGCTCGATGTCGACGGACTGGTTCTCCATGGAAATGGCCTTTTCCACCGGGATGACGTGCATGCCGATGCCGGAGCCGCCCATCGGGACGCTCGGGGTGATCTTTTCCAGCGGAAGGAAGGTCATCCGCTCGAAGAACATCGCCAGCTCGGGATGCTTGTCCATCAACGCTACATTCATGTTGGTATATTCCGCGCTGCCCGGAACGAACATCGGCACCCAGTACACGCGGTCCTTCCGCGCAAAGCCGGCCCCCTCGACGGGTCCCTCCTTCGTGTACTTGTCACCGTAGTCGTACTCCAGCATGCCGAACCACGCCAGCTTGTCCAGGAGGGCGTCCAGGTCCCCGTCCGTCGCGACGAAATGCTTCCCGCCGTTCAGGGCGTGAAGTTCAGCGTAGGTCCAGTGCTTACGGACCTTGAAAGGGCTTCCCGGCAGCATTGCGAGCAGCAGGTCCAGTGCGGCCTCCCGCGTCGCGGCGTCCATTTCGTCTTCGAAGATACAGGCGAGGCCCCAGTACTCGGGCGCCTCGGTCGTCATCTTGATCTTCCCGGGGATCCGGTCCGTGACATGGCGGACGAATTTCAGGAGCTTCGGATTCGGATTTTTGTCGCCCAAGTGCTTGGGGACAAACTTTTTTGACATTTCAGGCATGTTATCTATACTGTGAGGTTATTCTTCTTTCCAGGCTTTCACGCGGGAGAGCAGTTCCTCCGCCAGGGCTTCGACCCCCTCCCCCGTCTTCGCGCAGATGGGAAGGACCCTGGCCTTGGGATTCCGCATCAGGACATACTCCCGGCACTGGTCCATGTCGAAATCGAAATACGGAAGGACATCAATCTTGTTGATCACGACAAGGTCGCAGACCGAGAACATCAGCGGGTATTTCAGCGGCTTGTCATGGCCTTCCGGGACGGAGAGAATCATCATGTTGGACACGGCGCCGGTGTCGAATTCCGCCGGGCAGACCAGGTTTCCGACATTTTCAAGGATCACGAGGTCCACCCCGTCGAGGTCCAGGCCCATGAGGCCCTGGCGTGTCATTTCGGCGTCCAGGTGGCACATGCCGCCGGTATGGAGCTGGATGGAGGCGATGCCGGTCTCCTGCAGGATCTTGACGGCATCGACATCGCTGTCGATGTCCGCCTCCATCACGGCGATCCGGATCCGGTCTTTGAGGAGGTTGATGACCCGGGTGAGGGTGGTCGTCTTGCCGCTTCCCGGGGAGGACATCAGATTGAGAAGGTATACTCCTTTCTGTTTCAATTCTTTCCGGAGGAGGGCGGCATCCTCGTCATTATCCGCAAAAATGCTTTTTTTGATCTCGATGATCTTGACTTCGTCCATCGTAATTGGTTATCGTTTCGTTTGGTCCTGCAATTTACGAAACTTCCCGGACATGCGCAAATCTGAAAAATGCCTATCTTTGCAAAAATAACACGATCCACATGAAACACATCCCTTTCAAGCTCCTTTCGCTTTCCCTCTTTCTCAGCGCCTGCAGCGGAGGTCTCTCTCCTGAAATGGCCGCCGTGCGGGACTATGTTCCTCGGCATGCCGTCATGGCCCACCGCGGCTCCACCTACTGGGCCCCGGAAGAAACGGAAAGTGCCTGGAGATGGGCCCGGGAAATGGGCGCAGACTACCTGGAATCCGACTTGCAGTGTACCAAGGACGGGATCATCCTCGCCAACCACGACGAGGTCCTGACCCGGACGTCCGACATCGCGGAGGTGTTCGGGGAAGAGATCCCCGCCGGACGGCTCGCCTTCTACGAGCGTTTCGGCTTCTCCCGGGAGGACGCCCTGGCCCAGCTGGAACGGGACAAAGCCCATTTCCGCCCCTATTATGCGGCTTCCTACTACTATGCCGAGCTCCTGCAGCTCAACGCCGGAAAATGGTTCAACGAGGCCTTTCCGGAGCGCGCGCGGGACGGTTTTGCCGAGGGACAGACCATCTCCGCCCTCCAGGACCAGATTGCCTATGCCGAAGGGAAATGCCTCTCAAGGGACGACAACGGCCGCCGCATCCTCCCCTACGCCCTGAAGCCCTGCTGCGAAGGAAAGACCCTTGAGGAGATTGCCGCGACGGCAAAAGAAGGCGGAAAATACATGGAATTCATCGCCTACGACTTCTCGAAGGCCTATGCCGAGGATCCTGCCTGGACGGGAAACCTCCCCGGCATCTATATCGAATTCAAGGAACCCGAGGTCAATCCGGAGGACATGGAACAGAGGGTCTATGACATCCTGGATCAGGCGGGATGGAACATCCTGACCGCTCCGGCGACGGAAAAAGCCTTCTACAAGGACGGCAAGGTCCAGGTCGGCCTGACCAGCGGAAAAGTCATTCTCCAGACCTTCTCACCGCGCTCCCTCCAGCGGGCCCACAAGGTCTTCGGCGGGGGCCTTCCCCTGTGCTTCCTGCTCTGGCCGCCCTGTCCGGAAGAGATCCCCGGCGGCAACCTGGACACCCCGGAAGGCTTTGCGGCCATCCTGGACTGGGCCATCGCCAACGGAGCCCAGATCAGCGGCCCCTCCATCGGCGGCGAGCCGAACAACTACAGCGAACTGGACGCCGCCTGGCAGGCAGATCTGGTCCATCGGAAAGGCATGCTGAACCACCCCTATTCCTTCGACACGCTGGAGCAGATGGAGGAGCACGCCTCCCGCGGCGACGGCTACTTCACCAACCGCAGCGAACTGACGCTCCAGTACCTGGTGGACCATGGACTGCGGACAGCAAAGGTCCCTTCCGCGGAAGAGACCTTGCAAAGAATCGGTTACTGACCCACGCCCCGATGCCAGAAGCGGGCGGTGATGTCTTCCCGCACCCCGGACCGGACCCGGTAGAGGCGCTGGTTCGTCGTGGGCTGGTTGAGTGGACCGCATTCGGGGCGGTAAGGCCCCAGTTTGATATAGTCGAAGGCGTCCCAGTAGGGCGCGTCGACGGCCTCCCGGCCGCTGTACAGGGCAACTTCCAGCCCCAGGGAACGGACATGGGCCGCCAGGCGCAGCAGCGTCCCGGGATCCCTTCCCTCCCCGAGAAAGAGGAAACAGTTCACCCCGAAGTTCTCTTCCACCAGCTGGTCAATCAACGCCTCTGTCAGCGGCTCCCCGATGTCCTGCTTGAGGAAGGGAGAGTGACATCCCACGCAGTTTCCCCGGCAGTTGGAGATGTCCACTGCCAGGGAAACACGGTCCGGAATCTCTTCCAGGACCACGGAGGTCATCTGAGGAACGTACTTGATCACCCGGCCGTATAGAAGCGATGCTGGGCCTCTTCCTGCCGCATCTCACTGAAAGAGGAAATGCGCTTGAGGTAGCCGATGACACGGGTCAGGTAGTCCAGGTTCTCGCTGCCGCATTTCGGGCAGACGCTCAGGGTGTCCTTCGAAATGTAGCCGCAGTCGTTGCAGACGGTGTTGCGGCAGTTGAAGGTGAAGTAGTTGGTCCCATAATGGGCCGCCGTCCTGAGGAGCTGGCGGTACTGCTCCTGGCTGAGGTGCTCGGCAATGTTCATGTGGAGGGCGCTGCCGCCGTCCAGATACTTCACATAGTCCTCGCCATGGAGCTTAAACTTGTCGATCATCGACAGGCTCTCGTCCTCGGGATTGTAGAAGTAGGAGCTGTACATATTGCGCTCCGGCGAGACGAAATAGCCGTCCTTCTTGTCCCACTTGTAGTTCTTTCCGGAGAGGTTCTCGCCCGGGACGAACTCGGTGTTGAACATACAGTCCCGCGTCCGGTCGTGCCGGTTGCAGACATTGATGGTCTCCAGGAGGGTGTTGACAAACTCCTTGTAGTCCTCGTTCGGGGTGGCCTTCAGACCGAGGAACTCGGCGGCGTCCGTCAGTCCGTTTACGCCGACGGTCAGGTACTGCTTGCGCATGTCGATGAAGCCGGCCCGGTACACGTCCAGCATCTCCGCCTTCAGGAAATCCTTGATGATCTCGTTGAAAGCGTTCTGGTACTTGTGGACCCGGGTCGTCTGCTCGACGACGGCCTCCCGGATATATCCGTAGAGCTTTTCCTTGTCATAGTCTGCGGGCTTGAGGGCCACGCCGGGGGTCATCTGGATGCCCTTTTCCTGCTTGAAATACTTGCGGGCGGCGTCCTGGATGAGGCGGTTGAGGTTGATGGTCATCACGCTCTTCGATCCCGTGGCGACGGAAGCCGTGCCCATAGAATACTGGTGCGTGGTGTGGTTGTGCTCCGCATCTTCGAGATCCTTCAGGGAATTGCGCAGGCGGCAGCAGCTCGAAAGGGAATCCGGCGAGTTCGACAGGTAGCAGAAGAAACTGTGTCCCTTGGCCCACATCTCGGCCGTGAAATCGGCGTACTCGGGGTCGGCGAAATCGTCTCCGCCGTCGGTCAAAAGGGCCATCGTCTCCACCGGGAATGTCAGAATGTAGTGGTTGCGCTCCTCGTTGAACCACTGCATGAAATGCTTCTGGAGCCAGGAAAGGGTCTCCCATACGGGCTTCGTGCCGTCCGGGAAGACAAACTCGCCGAAAACGCCCTCGAAGTAGGGTTTGTCGAAGTAGCCGATGTTCCAGAACACCGTCTGGTACCCGCGGTTGCCGGCCGGCATGTTCATGGAATGGACCACCTGCTGGAAGCAGTTGTCGATCACCTTCAGCAGGGTCCGCTGCTTGCTGTTCTTTTCCACGACCTCGTCCAGGCGGGACAGGTAGTCATCCCCGTAGTCCTTGCGGATGAAATAGTCCAGGTACATCAGGAATTCCGGCGTCGCGACCGCGCCCATGAACTGGGAGGAAATCGAGTAGACGAGGTTGATGAACTCGCCGCAGAAGGACTTCAGGTCGGTCGGGGCGATGGACACGCCGCCGAGTTCCTTCAGACCGGACACCAGGAAGGGGTACATCGTGATGGCAACGCAGTAGGGATAGCCCGGGGTGCCGCTCTCGTCGTGCTTGTACAGCACATGCGACTCCAGGTCGGTGATGTACTGCTGGGCGAGGGTCTTGCCATACAGGGACTTGATCTTGTCCTGCATGATGTAGCGGTTCTGTTTGATGTTGTTCTCCTTGTAGAGCTCGTTCCCCAGGGTCACGATGTTCTTGTGGGTGATGTTGGCGTTCGAGTCGAATTTGGAACCGGTCGCGGCGTTGGAGGCGTTGATGTAGTCCTTGATAAAGTCGCTCTTCTTCCGAAGGTCCATGCCCCGGTCAAAGGTCTCGATGTATTCGAGGGCGACTTTCTTGTTGATGGACATCAGGGATTCGACGACCTGACGGCGGATTTCCTGGCTGGAAATCTGGTCATAGATGTACAGATTGTCGGCGATCGAGACGACCACTTCTTCCGGACAGGGCTGCCCCGTATGGACATAGGCCAGACGGATGCCGTTCATCAGTTTCTCCCGGTTAAATTCTTCGCAGGTTCCGTTGGTTTTGCGGACTTCCATATCGTAAGTGTCTATAAATTAATTATTTATATCATTTCCATTTCGCCCGGAGGCTAATAATGACGGATTGCGGAAGGGCAACCCGTCGAAGATCCGGATACAAAGTTAGGGAAGAATAGGGCTATTTTCCCTTGTCGGAAAGACAAGTTTTCAACAAAGTTTTCAACACGCTATCTGAGCACAATCTCCCGGACAAATCCGACGCTCCGGTTGTCGTCGGTGAAGAGCGGATCTTCCGAAAGATAGTCGTTCATTTTTTTCAGGATCAGATCCCGCTGGAAGTAAAGCGTGTCCCTCACAATCGAGGAGTTCAGTTTGACGGAGAGCGTTCCGTCCCGGAAATAGCGGCTCAGCGTATAGGCTGCGGCGCCGGAGCACGCGTCCCAGGCTGCGAAAATGCGCTGGGTATTCAGTCCCGCCGCGATTTTCATGCTTTTGATATAGCGGGAGACGACTTCTTCCATCGCGACGGCCTCTTTCCGGCGGATGCGGATATTGTTGAATTCCTTATCCATTATTCCATGCGCGTAAAGACTCCCCTTTCGGCCGTAAAATAGGCGCGGTCGTCCGTCATGCGGTCCACGATGCCCTGCAGCCGGTTCCGGTCGCAGTCCGTGATGAAAATCTGGCCGAATTCGCTGCCGGCGACCATCCCGATGAGGTTCGAGATTCTCCCGAAGTCCAGTTTGTCGAACACGTCGTCCAGCAGCAGGGTCGGAGCAAAACCGTAAGCGGCCTTCATGATCTCGTACTGGGCGAATTTCAGGGCGACAAGGAAGGATTTCTGCTGCCCCTGCGAGCCGAAGCGGCGGATGGGCTGACCGTCCATCAGGAAGACAAAGTCGTCCCGCTGAACCCCGGCCGAGGTATAGCGGAGGGCATAATCCCGCTGCCGGGCCGCCGAAAGGATGTCCGTAAGGGACCCGCCGTCAAGGTCGGAGCGGTAGGAAATGGACACCGACTCGCTGCCGCCGGAGATCAGGCGATAGTAATTCTCCACGGCCGGATTCAGCTCCTGGACCATCCTGGCGCGCTCGGTATGGATCAGCGCGGCATGGGGAGCCATCCGCTCATCCAGCACCGCGAGCAGCTCCTCGTCCGGCGCCCCCTCCTTGAGGACTTTGTTCCGCTGGGTGAGGAAGCGGTTATAGGCCTGTGCCGCAGCGAGATAGGCCGGGTTCATCTGGGAAAGGACGGCATTGGACAGGCGCCGGCGCTCTTCGCCGGATTCGCTGACGAGCGAGATGTCTCCGGGCGAAACCATCACCACCGGCAGTACACCGATGTGCTCCGAGATGCGTCCATAGGGCTTTTCATCCCGCACGACTTTCTTCTCTCCCGCCGTGCTGCGGATGGAAAAACGCGATTCCAGCCCGTTCTCCATCAGGCAGGTCCCGCCGATGGTGAACCCGTCCGTCCCGTGACGCCAGAGATAGCGGTCCGCTGCCGGAAAGGCGCTCTTGGTCATGGACAGGTAATGGATGGCGTCCAGCAGGTTGGTCTTCCCCTCCCCGTTGTTTCCGCTGATACAGTTGACATTGGGCGAGAAGAAGAGTTCCTGGAAGGCGATGTTCCGGAAATCCTGGACCACGATTTTTTTGAGCGTCGGCATGGCTTTGTCTGTCTGGATTGCAAATATAGTATTTTTTTACTATTTTTGCAGACTGTTATGCCCGGAGGGGCACTACATGGACCGAATAATAATAAATTAGATTTTATATGGCAAAGAAAACCACAGAAGAGGAAGTGCGTCAGCAGAATGTCGCTGAGGCTGTTTCCAAGACGGACCAGTTCTTCAAGGAGAACTCCAAACTGATTTACGGATGCGTCACGGCGGTCCTTCTGATCGCCATCGCTGCCCTCGCCTATTCCCGTTTCTACCTCCAGCCCAAGCGGGCCGAAGCCGAAAAGGAGATGATCCACGCCGAGCAGTGGTTCCAGAGCGGTGAATACCAGCTCGCCTTGGATGGAGACGGCAACGACCTCGGTTTCAAGGACATCATCGACCAGTACGGCAAGAAGGGCGGCGCCTCGGTCTATCTCTATGCCGGTATCGCCTCTCTCCAGACGGGCGCTTTCGAGGACGCCATCTCCTACCTGAAGAAGTATGACGGAAAGGACAAGATTCTCCTCTCCCGCGCCCAGGCCTGCATCGGTGACGCCTATGTCGGACTCGGCGAGGCCGAGACGGCCCTTGACTGGTTCGAAAAGGCGGCCAAGACGGCTGACAATCCTTTCGCCGCTGCCTATCTCCTGAAAGCAGGCATCGCCGCCGAGTCCCTCGGCCAGACGGACAAGGCCCTCGCCTGCTACAAGAGAGTCAAGGACCAGTATCCCCAGGCTCCCGAGGCCATGGATATCGACAAATACATTTCCAAAATCGAAAACGCCGCTGAGTAATGGGACGCGCATTTGAATTCCGCAAAGAGCGCAAGATGAAGCGCTGGGGCCACATGGCCAAGACCTTTACCAAGCTGGGCAAGGAAATCACCATCGCGGTCAAGCAGGGCGGCGCCGAAGTGACGGGAAACCCGCGTCTTCGCGCCCTCATCGCCGAGGCCAAGGCCGAACAGATGCCGAAAGAGAACATCGAGCGCGCCATCAAGAAGGCCACCGAGGCCAAGACCGGTGACTTCAAGGAGATCATCTACGAGGGCTTCGGTCCCTTCGGCATCGCCTACCTCGTGGAAGCCGCCACGGACAACAACACCCGTACGGTCGCGAACGTCCGCAGCTACTTCACCAAGTGCGGCGGCAGCCTGCAGACCAGCGGCTCGGTCGCGTTCATGTTCGACCACAAGTGCGTTTTCCGCATCAAGGAGGATCCCGCCAAACCCATCGACATCGATGAACTGGAGCTCGAACTGATCGACTACGGCGCCGAAGAGGTCTTCAAGCAGGAAGTCGAGGACGAGGACGAGAACGTGACGGTGGAAATCGCCATCTATGGCGACTACACCGCCTACGGCCAGATCCAGAAGTACATCGAGGAAGCCGGCTATGAGCTCATCTCCGGCGGCTTCGAGCAGATTCCGAATGTGGACCTGAAAGAAGTCACCCCGGAACAGCGTGCCACACTGGACAAACTGACCGGGATGCTCGAAGATGACGAAGACGTCACGAACGTCTACACGACCCTCAAACCGGAAGAATAGCTTTCAGTTCCTCCCAGTCGTACCAGGGCCCGTCTCCGCTCAGCGGCAGGCGGGCTTCGTCGTCATTGACGACAAGCTTCACGAGGACGTGACCGCGTGGGTTCCTTGCGAAAAGAAGATACATGGTCGCAGCCATCGGCGCGCGGAAATTATACCAGGTCTCCGATATGCCGTCTGCGGAATCGGGGACCTTTTCAAATCCGTCCGCGCCAAGGGCTGAAACCAGGAAAAGGAACACGGTGTCGTGGCCGAAACGCAGGCGCACCGCCGGTTCCCCCGCCGAAAGGGCCCGGTCGGCATCGGCAACCAGATTTTTCAGGGCCGGCAGGTCCCGCATCGTCGCCGGCGGGGCCGCTTCCATATAATGGATGTAATTGTTCACTTCCCAGAGGGAATAGCACTCTTCTGGGGTGAAAAAGTCCATCAGGCTGCGCTCCGTGGGTGTACACGGCATGTTGAACACCAGGTCGTAGAGGTCCGTCACGAAGGCCCGGGTTCCCCGGAAGGGCTTCGGAAAGTCGGGATCGGTGAAGATCCGCGCGCAGATGCCCCGGTGGTCGATGCGCTGGTCGATGAAACCGGCGAGTTTCGTTCCCCAGGGATCGGTCCGCTTGTAGCGTCCTTCTTCCATCGGAGGGGCCACGCGGTAGGGATTCTCCCCGGCATGGGGGTTCAGCTCGTCGAGATCGGCGGGCGTTGCCGCGCCGTAAATGCTGAGCTTCGGGTCTGCCTGGACCAGTCCCTGGCAGAAGGCGGCCATCGAGACGATACAGCGGGGCACCTGCGTAGCGAGGGCTGTAATCGCAGGCCGCTGCCGGAAAAAGGATCGGTTGTCCCGGTAGATTTCCTGGGCAATGCGCGCGTGCTGCTCCCATCCGAGCGGCGTCAGGCTGCCGGCGTTGTAGCGGCAGGTTTCCTCGAAATAGGCCGAGGCCTCCTGATAGAGCCGCTCCCCTGTCCCGGTCAGTTTTCCGGCCTCATGGGCGGAACGGAGTACGCCCAGGCTGCGTTCATACTGGGTATCGTTCAGTAGGTAGCGGGCCCCGTGACGGCCATAATGGCTGAGGTAGACCGTCTTGTAACCGCTCGGGGGCGGCGTTACCTGATGGGCATGGAAGGGATACATGTAGTACACGCCCCCGGCCCGGTCGAGGTCCTCCAGGACCTGTTCCCGCACGCCCTGGGAAAAAGCGGGGATGGCAAAAAGTACCATCCCCACCAATAAGCTTAAAAACGTTTTCCGAATCATTCTGCTTTCTTCAATGTCGGAACATTACCCGAGAGATCCCAGACAGTGGCCGAGAAACCGAGATCGGCTGCGACCTGTGCGGCGGTCTTGCCGGATGCGGCAGCCTTGCCGTGATAAGGTGCCTGGCAAGTGGCGGGCGCCTCTGCCGCTCCGTCGTAGTATACGAGCGGCTGGGACGGAGTAGAATTTTCCTGGTCATAAACCAGAGGCCACTCCGTATTGGCGCAGTTGTAGGAGACGGTCATCGCCGGGTTGCGGATGTTATCGGTGAGGGTGCTTCCGCCTGCAACTGAGCCGATAAAGGCGCCGGAGCCCCACTGATTCGTTTCCCCTGAATCCGCAATCACGCTGGTTCCCCAGGCAATGCAATACTCTACCGTCAGGTCAATGTCGGCGTGCGTTCCTTCTACAGTATTCGCCCCCTGACCCAGACCGATGAAACCGCCGGCGCCAAGTGAGGAAGTCTTGACTGAAGCCCCGGTAAAGCAATGACGCACCGTCAGGTTGCCTCCGGCCGCATTCCCTATGAATCCTCCGATACGCTGGCCGCTTGCATTCACAGTGCCGTAGAAGGCGCAGTCCTCCACCTCACCATGACGGAGGAAACCGATGAGACCGCCCGTCCAGTCACCTCCGGCGATGTCTCCGCTTGCATAGCAGCGGGTGATTTTTCTTTTTCCACCATTGGTATTGTTCGCGGCGTTCCCAAGGATACCGCCCACTTTGGCCTTTCCGGTCACCTTCATCGTACTGTAGCAATCGGTAATTGACGTGCCGTCGGAGTCGCCCGAAGTCGGGTTCAGGTCGCCGATGAGGCCACCCACACGTTCGCCCTGGGATGAAATCTCACCTGCAGTGTGGCATTTTGAAAGGTGGACCCAATGCGTCAGGTACGGAATGATACCACCCACATAAGAACTCCCGGTAACGCCTGTGTTGGTGATGGTGCCCTCATAGGAGCAGTTCGTATAAATGCCGCCGCCGGTATAACCTTGTATACCGCCTGTTACGGTACCTGCGGTGGTAATAGTCATAGTCGAGCTGCAATCCTCCATCTTGATATAGGCTCCGGCATTGGTGCCGCCCAGGATGCCGGCGGTAGAGTTGCCGCTCTTGGACGTCAGGGTTCCGGATGTGCTGCAGTTCTTGAAGGTAGTGATGTATTCGCCGGCCCATTCATCAGATCCGACCAAACCTCCGACGTACTTGTAGCCACTGGCGTTGGTCGCGGTGCGCTGCACCGTTCCGTCGAACGAGCAGTTTATGAATGTTGCGTTATGGGCGCGTCCGACAAGGCCTCCGACTGGATTGGCGGGACTCTCGCTTGTAACCGTGCAGTTCTTGGCATGGACATTATCAATCGTTGCATCGTAGGATGCATTGCTGACGCCGGCCCAGCCTGCCAGAATACCCAGCGGTCCGCCACCGGTGCCGGTATAGGTTATAGAACAATTCTCGATATTCAGATTCTTGACCGTACCGTTGATGGCCCCGAAGATGGAAGGGTATCCGGAACTCAACGATGTCGTCAGGTTCCTGACGGTATGGTTCTGTCCGTCAAAGACAAAACGCTGGGTGTCTGCGGAGGGATGCAACTGAGTCCAGGTGGTCTCAGCACTGAGATCGATGTCAGCCGCCAGCTTGAACCACCGGGTTTCGCCCGCGACGAGCTTGCTGCCTAAGGCCTTGAACTGGTCTACCGTCCGAATGATGTAGGGATCCGCCTCCGTTCCGGCTCCTTGCTCGGCCACCGTCCAGTTGGAAGCGTTGAGCTGGACTCTGTTGACAACTCCGCTCTTGAGGGAGCCCGCTTCCGTAAAGGTGAAGACCTTGGTCCACGCGCCGCCATCGGTTGCATCCACATTAATCGTAATCGGCGTTCCCGCCGGGATATCCAGGTCGCTCCAGGGGAAGCCGGCATAGGCATTGAGGACATTACCCGCGCCGAGTTCCACGTTTTCCAAATCAAGTTCAATCGTGAAAACTCCGCCCGGGGCGGCTACTTTAACGTGGGACACGCCGGGAACGGCGGCCGGGAGCGTAAGATCCAGCTTGATGATACCGCTCTGCTTGAGCGTACCGCCGTGGGCGGCAGCCCAGTCGGCCGTGAAGGCGAACTCGTCATACGCATCGACGTTCTGGAGCGCGGCGACATACTGGAGGTGTGCAGGGGAATTGTTGCCCACCTGCTTCTGCGTCGCCCAATCGATGGCTTCCGCCTCGGAGAGCGTTGCGCAGGTGCCGGGATAAAGGATGGTGAAGGAGTTTCCATTGACCGGATTGCCCTCAAATTCCGCCGAGGCGGTGGAAGCACCGGACTTGATGGTAAACGTCTCTGTCGTCGAACCGATGACGGTCAACTTGTCGCTTTCCTGCCACTTCCAGCTCATGCCGGTACCGCTGGCCGGAATGGAGGCCTCCACGCGGGAAGAAATGCTCTCCGGCAAGGCGGCCTTGATGGTGATTTTCCCTTCGTCGGGTAATTCTTCGGGCTTGTTGCAGGCGAATGTCATTGCAGCAACAGCTACGACCGCGAATGCGGCTTTCAAAATGTTCTGATTCATAACGCAAGCCGATTTAGTTGTTATTACCGTCGCCCTCGATGAAGAGGTCCTCCTCCGGAAAATCCGTTAACTGTGACGCAAGGAACGATACTTCCATGCGGATGTCCCGTACCCGGGACAAGGGTGTAATATATTCCATAGTTTAAATAGTTAAATAGTTTAAGTATCAAATCATTTTCATTATTCCGCAAAAGTGATATTGGTTTGATTGAGGCTTGTACAGTTAGCGTTGGCCTGTCCGACATACGGGAAGTAATTCTCCGCCGTGAGGGTGAGAAGATTGTCAAGGGAGCTGCCGACCTTACCGCTGACAGAGCAGCCGGAGAAGACGGCATCTCCCTGGGCACCGGATGCCACGCTGCCGTAAAGGGCGCCGGCATAGGTCACCTTGCCCGTCGCCGTGTCGATGCCGGTGCAGACAATCGTCGCACCAAGGCTCTTACAGTCAGTGATCTTGATCTTGGCGGCATTCAGCAGACAGATGACGCCGGCAGCCGATGCGCTCTGGGGAGCGATAAGATCGCCGGTATTGACACAGCCGTCAAGTACGGTTCCCTCACCTGCGATACAGGTGATGTTGCCAGGCCGGAATGCGCCGCTCCCCGCGTAATGGACATCACCGCTGTTGGTGCAATTTTTCAAGAGGGTATAACGGTTGGCAGAAGATACGATTCCGGAGCAGCGCCCGGCATCGGTGTAGATGTCGGCCTCATTGACAAGATTCTCAAGGGTCTGCACCTTGGTGTTGTTGGTATTGGACGAAAATCCTACCACCCCGCCGAGCATGAAGCCGTTGGCGCCGTTGCCTCCATTTCCGCCCCGGCTGAAGCGTGCGGTTTCCGTGCCGATGGCTCCGGCATTCTTGAGATTACAGAGTTTGATATCCTTCGCCGCTGCATGGGCCCAGCCGACAATGCCGCCGACTGCGACACGACCTCCCGCTGCATTGTTGGCCAGCGAAGAAGTTCCGCCGCCGGAGAGAGTCGCATAAGAGGTGACGTTGTCCACGTCGGCGTCAATCACCAGTCCTGCCAGCATGCCGAAGACCCCGGCCTTGTCCGTTTCGATCTGGAGCGAGCAGGAAGCGTCAAAGACGAGGTTCTTCACCACGGCTCCCTGGCCGATGCCGCCGAAAAGGCCCCAGGCGCCGTTTCCGGCTGAAGGAGCAAAACTCAGCTTGAGATTCTTGATGCTGTGGTTGCCTCCGTCGAAGGTACCTTTGAATAGGACACCGGAGGTGACAGCGTTATTGTGGGCCCATGTAGAGATCGTGCAGTTGCCGATCGGAACCCACTCGGTAATGGACGAGCAGTCGATATCCGAGGCGAGGGTGACCGTCGCCATGACGGCCGCCTTGTCATCTTTGTTGACGCGCTGGGCGAAGGCGACAAGATCCGCAGCCGACGAAATCGTAATGTTGTCCGGTGTCACTTCCGGATCGTCCCCGGCATCTCCCCCTTCACCCTTCATGTCGGTCACTTCATAAGGTTTTTCGATAGCATAGCGTGCGGCTTTCAGCGCGATCGGGGCGCGCTTGTCCGTAATGGCCGTCGTTCCTTCGGAATCACCGGAAGTACGGTAGGAATTTCCGTCCAGCTTGACATTGCCGTTGAAGGGACCGATGACGGTTTCGAAGACCGTGCAGGAAGCGCCGTAGCGGGCGATGCCGTAGTCCATGTGATAACCGTCCCGGGTCAGGCCGAGTTCATTGTTCAGTCCGGAAGTCCGGAGGTTCTGGAGCATGGCGCCCGTGGAGATGACTCCGTCGAAGCCGCATTCTTCCACGGCCTTCTTGCCTTGGGCCGCGATGACAGGCCACATCTCATCGGTCGTGGCGAAAGGCTTGGTGACATTCTCCGCTTTCGACAGATTATGATAAGCCTGTGAAAGGATGTAGTACAGATAGGGGTTGCCGCCGCCTGCTGCCTGAGCGGCCTTCACCTTGTCCACAAGGCCTTGGACGGCCGTCTTTTCGGCCGCGGTCCATCCCCATGCCAGCTGCCTGCCGGTATGTTCCTGGATGGTGACGACGTCCCACTTTCCGGTCGCGGCCACAGTGGCCAGTGACTTGCCAGTAATATTCGTCCAACTGGTCTGGCCGGGATTGCAAACGTAGCATTGATAATCCTTGCGCGTGCTCCAGCCGTCGTTGTACTCGGGGATGGTCCTTCCGCCATAGTACATGTGGACCATCTGAATGTCACGGAGTCCCGCGGCGGCCAGGATGCCGGGCAGATGTTCGACCGCATCCTTGGTAAAGGAATTGCCGATGAAGAAGATACGGAAGGCAGCCTGGACATCGATGTCCGAGTCCGGATTGACAGGCGTTTCCCCGGTAGCGATATCGATAACGACATCCGTATAGGTCGCTTTGCCGGAAGAGCCGTCCTTGCCGAGGTACTTGACCTTGTCGGACTCGGGATAAAGGTCATACTGGTAGCTGCCGCTGTTGTATGCTCCAACTTTGCCGGAAGCCTTCCCGCCTTTCCAGGCCGCGGCCTGGGTCACATAGCCGAAGAACACGCCGCGGTACTGGCTGTCGGAGACAATCTCACCGTAGTTTTCGTTGTTCTCATAAACGCCGGCATTCGGCAGGGAGACGATGCCTCCGACCCGGCCGCCGGTCGTTGAAATCAGGTTTCCGTAATTCTTGCAGCCGGTAATCGAGGAATTGTTCGTCGTGAAGCAGCAGATATTGCCAAGACGGGTACCATCGTTCTTGTCCATGGTATTCGTCTGGTTGCCGCGGTTCTCGCAGTTCTGGATGTCCGTACAGGAATTGGCCGCGGCGAGAATACCGGCCTGACGGCCAGCCTGGGATTCCATGTCCCCGTAATTGTTACACTCGGCAATGCGGTTCCGCTTGGAGTTTCCGGTCGGAGCATTGGCAAAGCCGGCGATACCGGCGCAGTGGATGGAGGTCGCATTGGCATTCAGGTTGGCCTTGTTCTCCACGACCATCTTGCCGTAATTGTGAACGCTGTCAAGGGTACAACCCGCTTCCTTGGCATACAGGCCGCCGATCATCGCCATGTGCAGCGCACCCGTCGCACCGCCTTTGTAAGTCATGGGGGCATACGAGGTCACATCGCGGACCTCCGCGTCATACACCACGCCCGCCACGACACCGGCACTCAGCGAAACGGAGGCAGTAACCTCCAGCGAGCAGCTCTCCTCGATGACAAAATTCTGCACGATTGCCCCGGGAGCCAGGTAGCCGAAGATGCCGAAATGCTTCCCGGCCACGGTCTCGGCGCAGCTCAGCTTGAGGTTCTTGATGTGATGGGCTTTGCCATCGAATTTACCGGTGAACGGATGTCCCTCCGTCACTTCCGGAACATAGCTGGACCCCCAGGGGGCGGTCGTATGTCCCACGGGCTCGAAATCCGCCACACCGGAGAAGTCGATGTCGGCGAGAAGGGTCACCCAGCCTTCTTCATTTTCCCACTTGGCAGTGGACTCGCCCGCGTTGACGGCAGCGGCGAAGGCAAGGAAGTCGTCTGCCGTACGGATACCGGGGGCGTTGGGGTCGACAGGGGTCTCGGGTTTCTCCCCCTCGTCGGGTTTGGCGGGAACGCTTTCCTGCTTACAGGCTGCAAGCAGCAGGGCGGAAAGCGCCATGATGGTTAAGAAAAACTTTTTCATTTGATTCTAAAACTAAGCCATATCGGATAATGGTCGGAAGGATGGCAGAAGGTGTGGAGCACTCCTTCGCGGGGGTCCCGCTGCGAGGCGGCGAAGCCTTCGTACAGGGGCGCGGCGGAAGTAATCTTTCCATACAGCGCCGGCGTGACATAGACCATGTCGATCCGCCGTCCGGAGAAAGTGCTCTTCATGAACTGCCCCGGATAGAAGCGTTCGATCACATCGATGTACGGGGTATTTCCCCGGACATAGTCATGGACCAGGAAAACCTTGTCGGAAGGGTCCCGCCGGTACTCGGCATTGTCCACGGAAGAGATGGCGTTGAAGTCGCCGCACATGAGCCAGAGCTGCCTTTCGGCACCGGGAACGGTCGCGATGGTCTGTTCGCAGATGTACTGGATTTCCCGGGCACGGAACGCATCCCCGCCCTGCGCGGCCGCGGACGCCTTCTGGTCTTCGGCCAGATAGGCATATTTCTGCGGCCAGGTGTGGAGGGTCACGAGGTTCAGTTCCTGTCCCTTGCCGAGGTCAACCCGGGCCCAGCCGGCCCCATGGACGACGATGATGTCCTCCCCGTTGCCCGTGATGCGTTTGACGATCTTGAGGGGATACTTCGAGGTGATGACCTGCGGGAAAGTGTCCCGTTTGCCGGCGATGAGGGTGTACGGGTGGCCGTAGCGCGCAGCCAGGATGTCCCAGTTCCAGGGAAGATACTGATCTTCCGGAATTTTCATCTTAACGCCCGTGTCTGTGATATAACGCGATTCGGCCTCGGCCCAGACGCAGATGTCCGGATCGAGGCTTTTCACATACTCCACGAAGGCGTCGTAGTTGTTCCCCTGGTCGTGCCACATTCCGTTCTGGATGTTCCAGTACAGAAGCTTGATTTCCTTCCCTTTCCCGCGGGCCAGGCAGGAAAGGGAAAGAAATACAAGCACAAGCGTAATCAGTCGTTTCATTCAGCGAACTTGATGTTTGTCTTCGAGATTGAAGCATTGTTTGTGTAGGCCTCACCGACGAACGGGAAGTAGTTGTCGGCCGTGAGGGTGAGGAGATTATCCACGCTCTTGCCAACCTTACCGCTTACGGAGCATCCGGAGAAGACTGCGTTGTTCTTCTTGCACTGGCCGTACAGGGCGCCTGCATAAGTGGTCTTATTGTTTTCAATGTCGAAGCCTGTGCACACGATGGTTGCCCCGATGCTGCTACAGTCGGTGAGGGACACGGTGTCGTCATTCACAAGGCACAGGACACCGGCGGCAGAAGCTGCAGCAGGAGCGATGAGATTACCCTTGTTGCAGACATTTTCCAGAGCGGAACCGACACCCGCAATACAGGTAATGTTGGCAAGACGGCAATTCCCGCTGAACGAGTTGGTCTGATTACCGTTATTGGTGCAGTTCTTCAGCAGCGTGTAGCGGTTGCTGGCAGCTACGATACCGGAAGCACGGCCTGCGTTGGAATAGATGTCTCCGTCGTTGATACAGTCGGTAAAGCCCACACTTGTTTCATTGTTCGTATTGGTGGAGAAGCCGGCAATGCCGCCGATCTGGACAGCATTTGCGCCTGTCTGCTTGTTATTTCTCGCGTCGAAGATAGCCTCGGCATCGCCAACCTGTCCGTAGTTATGAAGTTTGGACAGAGACGCAGACGCCTCTGAAGGATGGACTTCACCGACGATTCCGCCAATCGTGCAGCGACCGTTCGCACCGTTTGCGAGAGCATCGGTAGCGCCGCCGTTAATGGTAGCCTTGTTGGTGATATTGTCGATGGTGGCACCCTGGACCAGTCCGGCCAGCATACCGAAAGCTCCGCCAAAGGCAGCGGTGATAGTCATCGAGCAGCTCTCGTCGAAGGTAATGTTCTTCACGACAGAATTGTCTCCGATGCAACCGAAGAAGCCGTATGCGCCCCAGCTGCCGGAGGTGTTGAAGGACATCTTGAGATTCTTGATCACGTGATTCTTTCCGTCGAAGGTGCCCACGAAAGGATTGCCGCTGACGGTAAGGTTCACATGCGTCCAGGCAGTCATCGTGCAAGCGCCGATCGGCTGCCAGCTGGTGATGGAGGAGCAGTCGATATCGGCAAGGAGTTCCACCGCACCGGTGGAGTTGTTGATCCAGCGGCTGATGGAATGGCCTTCGTTGACGGCCGCAGCAAAGTCGGCAAGTTCCTTGGCGTCGGGGATACCGCCGATATTCGGGTCTTCGGCGACATTCGGCTCATAGGCGAGCGCCGGCATTTCGCGAAGCTCGCCGGCCTTGACGGTGCGGGCGGAGACGCTCTGGCGCATGATCTTGCCGTCAACGTCGGTGAATTCGACCTGATAACCGGAGGCATAGCTGCCGGCGGGAATCGGGATATAAACCACGAGAGGGGTCGCGGAGAGGGCCTTGTTCACACTGACTTTGACCACCTGGTCGGCTTCTGCCGAAGAGGCGCCGGCAAGCGTGAGAGCGGGATAGCTGATGGTGAAGTTACCGCAGAGCTGCTCGCCGCCGAGACCTTTGAGCGTAATGTCACGAAGCGTCGTGGTCTCAGCTCCGGTCAGGCTGATTTTCAGGAAAGCCGTAAGGGCCTGGAAAGAAATCTCGTCGCCGCTCTCGGTATAACCGCCGAGGGCGATATTGAATGTTTCGGCATCCAGGATTCCCGGAAGGGTCACCGTCGTCTCATTCTTGTAGATGGAGGACGGATACACCGCTTTGTAAGGTGCGGTAAGGGCCGAACGGAATTCGAACTCGGCCGTAGCAGCAGCCTCGGCAAGCGCCGAAGATTTGCTGCCGTTGACATTGATGGCATCGCCTTCGCTCCAACTGACTTTCACCCCGTCAATCGAGGCTTTCGTCAGAGCGGAGAGAGAGGCTTTGAGGACGGTTCCCTCGTCGGGGAGTGTCTGCTCCTTGGCGCAGCCAACGGAGAGAAGCGCTGCCGCCATAGCGGCTATAATCGTATATTTTTTCATATCGTCCATCTTTTTAGTTCCAAGTATCGTTGACGGGATCCAGGTCCTTGATGCTGCCTCCCGCCTTGGGAGTCTCGGGCTCAGGTTCACCGGAAGGGCTGATATAGGTGATGTTCGTCACCTTGTCCGCGTAATCCTTGTTCAGATTGCCGATATACTCCATGACATTGCCGGAATTGACCGGATACATCTCATGGTTGCCGTCGGCTTTGTAGAGTCCAATGCGTCCGCTGAGGACAAGGTCGCTGATGTGGTCGAATTTGTTGTTGTATCCGCAGATCAGGCCCAGGTAATTCGGATCGCCGCCGAGAATGGTTCCGGTATTGGCCGTCCGCTCTCCGCCCTCGATATACGCGGTATTGTCGCCGACGAGGGAAACAAGCGCACCGGTACGCGTCGCCGCATCCGTCGTCGTCACATCACCGGTATTGACGCAGTCCAGCAAATGGCTCTGGGCGCTCAGGTTGCAGCAAATCTGGCCGATACGACCGTTCTCGATGGTATTGAACTGGGATGCGTTGTTCGTGCAGTGTTCCATGTACGTGCCATAGTTGGCCGTCGGGCAGATACCGCTGCAGCGACCGACTTTGACAGTCATGGTACCGTTGTTGACGCAGTTCTCGATGTGGATGCGGGAATCATTCTTGGCGTTGGTCGAGAATGCTGCGATACCGCCGTACATCACGCCGGTAGCACCGGCTGCGGCATTGGAACCGCAGTCCATGCTCACTTCGGCCGTCACCTCGCAGTTCTTGACGAAGGTATCCTTGGCAATGCCCTCTTCGGAATTGAAGGTCGAGAAGAGGAAGCCGGCGATACCGCCGACGGCGAAGCGCTTGGTGCTGCTGGTACCCGTAGAGGTGATTTTTGCGTTGACTTTGACATTCTCGATGGTCGAGCTGTTGGCCGTTCCTACGAGAACGCCGGCATCCGCCTCACCGCTGGCGGAGAGATTGACCTCAGCCTCCAGATTGAGATTCTTGATGGTGGCATTGTAGATGTAGCCGAAAAGGCCCCAGGTCTGTCCTTCAGCGAGCGTCTTGGTCGCCTTGAAGTTCCGGATGGTATGGCCGCCGCCGTCAAAGACAAAGCCAAAGTAATTGCCCTTGGGCGAACTGCTATTGTTGGCGTTGCCGGTGGACTCGACATTGCCGATCGGCGTCCAGTCGGTGACGCTCGACAGGTCGAGGTCCGCCTTCAACTCAACTTCGAACTTGTCGTTCATCCAGCGCACGGGGGCTTCACCGTTATTGATCACCTCGACGAAATCCAGGAATTCCTTGAGGTCAGGAATGCCGCCGATGCTGCTGCTCGGGTCGATCACCGCCTTGTGACCCAGCTGGTTGATGGGAACGGATACGGAAGAACGGCCACCGGAAATCTTGATTTCTCCACTACGGGGGCTGGTTTCCGTCGCCTCGTTCTTGTAATTGGAGGCGATGGTCAGCGACACGATGGTGCTCTGTCCGTTGCCTGGACCGTATGTCGCATCAGGAGTCACCCAGTCGGGTGCGGTGAGAATCCAGGAGGGAGCGTCTGTCGTGATGACCAGCGCTTCCACACCGGGGTTTTGGGCGGGCAGGTCCGTTATGGCCTCCCGATCGACGGTGATGGTATATTGGACCTCCTGCTTTTTGCTGCAGGAGAGCACGACCACGGCTCCGAGGAGCACCGCCGAGATAGTTTTGAGTGTCTTCATAATGTATAAGGTTTATTGTTGTTTTTCTCTGACGAGAACATAAGTCATGCAGCTGCGTTCGCCCTTGCTGTCGCAGGGACGGCTTACGATGCCGCCCCGGCCGAGGGAAGGGTTCCATACCCACATGGAAGAGGATCCGCCCCCGTCCATCCGGGTCAGCCACGCTCCGCCGAGCTTCTTTCCGATACGGTATATCTCATAGCTTTTGACCCCGAGAGAGTACCAGGAAGGCGAAATCTGACGGCCGTCGATTTCGACAAGCCAGACTTTGCTGCGGTCAGCGCTCACGACCGGGAATGTCATGGGATCGTATTTTGTGTAAAGAGATGCCTCGGACGACGCGGGCGTATTGGATCCATCGGCGCCATTTGACATCAATTGATACATCGTGGAATCCAGCGTCAGAATCGGTTTTGACGCATCCCCGTCGATGGAAATGTCGCATTTGAGTTCGACAGTATCCCCCGCCTTGATGCCGCTCCAAGCCTCGGCTGTCTTGCCGGAAAGGGCGATGCCTACCCGATTCTTGTCGCTGAAATAAGGAAGGGTGGAAAGCGGCGTGAACCGTCCGTCACGGACATCGACGACCCGTGCCTTGGCATAGCCGGTATTGACCGTCATCGGCCCGTCCGTATATTCACATACGACATAAAGGGCATTGGCCGCAAGGTTGTTCACGATTTTCGGATAGGCCGGATAAGGCACCTGGACATAATGGGAAGTATAAAGATTCGCCTCATACTTCGCGGACGTCTGCCGCAGGAGGGTGTCATTGATGCTGTAGTAGCTGTATTCCTTTCCGGAGAGGCGCATTTTCCCGCTGAAACGCTTGACACCGCAGGAGGCCGTACCGTCCGAAAAGACCGTAAATCCCCATACATGATTCTTAAGCGCACTGACGACATCCGGATTGTTGATATAGACGGGACGTCCTTCCTCCACATGGAATCCACGCGGAATTCCGTCGTTGGAGTCGAAGAAAGAGCAGTTTACACCTGCGAGAATCTTCTGCCCTTCCGCCCGCTTGCGGGTACAGAGCTGAGACAGGAGCTCCCGCTTGTTGAAGCCGTTGTTGCCGTTGCCGTTGCCGTTTGGATTCGGGACCATGTCGCCGGCGAACGCGGATGTAATCTCAATGCCGGGATTCTTCAGGTCAACTTCCACGACATGCATGTGCCGGGGCAGATGCTTGAAGGAATAATGGTGGTACACCGCCCCGCTGTGGAGCTGGATGGTCTCCAGCTCATCCCAGTCGTAATAGGCGTCCTGGGTCCAGTCCACGATGTTATTTTCCAGGTCGTACGCGGCTTCGCCGTTGAAGATGGCATTTGTATGCATCGCAGGCGTATCCCCGACATAGCCATAGCCGAAATTGGATGTCACGTTCGCTTTGGTCATGTTGTAGGAACAGAGCCAGGCGGGGCCGAAAGAAGCGTCACTCTGCGCCGAAATCTTTCCGTTGTTGGTACAATTGGTGATGGTGCCGGAGTTGTAACCGACAAGACCGCCGACCCGGGCGACGACGCTTGCGCTGACGTCTCCGTAGTTGATGCAACCCTGGGTGGATTTCAATTCACCTCCAAGAAGCGAGGCATTATCCTGGTAGCCCACAAGGCCGCCGACAATGAGATTGTTCCCGGTGGAGGCCGTGCCGCTCATGACGATGTCGGCATGGTTGGTCACCTTCGTCATGGTCAGGCCAAGGCCGTAACCGACGACGCCGCCGGCGCGGACTTTGCCGCCACTGCTTCCCAGAAGCGTCACCTTGCTGCCTTCCTCGCCGAAATTGAGCCTCGAAATCGTTATGTTCCGGGCATATCCGACCAATCCGGCATGGGGATACTTGTCCGTATCCACCGTCCAGTTGACCTTCTTGAGACTTTTTCCGTTACCATCGATGCTGTAAGAGAGCGGAGAGGCTTCTGTCCCGGCCGGAATCCACTGCTTGATGGACGAGCAGTCGATATCGTTGAGGATTTTCACCACGCCATCTACGAGATAGGGCGCGACGGAGCCCTCGCCGTTGACCGCTTTGGCAAAGGCGAGAAGGTCTTCTGCCGTGGAGATGCCGCGCACAACTGCAGCGCTGCCGTCGCCGGCAAGCTGCTTCATCTCAAGGCGAAGACTCTCCTTCCCGAGATTCGACACGGTCAGGACAGCGCTGCGCTCGGCGGTTGTCTTGTTCTCCTCGGCGGAAACGATGAGCTTCGACGCCTCGGCTCCACCCTTTCCGGATGCCGTGACAATCCTCAGCCAGGACTGGTCGCTCCGGGCGAGCCAGTCCGTGGAGGAAGTGACCGAGAAGGTCTTCTGCTCCCCGAGGGACACAAAAGTCGCGGTCATGGGAGAGACGCTCAGCGGCGCCCCTCCCGTTTCCGCACTTTGTTTCTCCCCGCATGCCGCGGTCAGCAGCATGAGGAGTATCAGACAAGTCATATTGAGGAATCTCTTCATGATTTACTGGCTTAGACCGTCATCCCAGCCGGGATTCTGGCTCAGGGCAAACCCTGTGATGGTGCGCTGGTCGGCAGGGATGGGCCAGAGGTAGTCGCGGCCTTCATTCCACACGTAATCTTCCGCCGCCCAGTAGGTCAGGTAGCCGGACGTTCCGTTTGACAGCGTATAGCCGTCGCCAAGTTTGATCTGGTTGGAAGAAGGAGCCTTGGTGGAACCCTTCGTTCCCGTATAGAGATACAAGTCCGCCTTGCCGTCCTTGTCGAGGTCGATGTCCTTTCCGACCTCGTCAGCCGCAATGTAAATACCCTGGAAGCCTCCGGTAGCCTTGGGCGTCAGGGAAGCGCCTTCGCCCCAGCGGAGCAGGTCCCACTGACGGAATCCTTCAGCAATCAGTTCCACGGCCCTTTCACGCCTCACTTCCAGGATGGCCGCCTTCTGGGCACCCTTGGCATGGGGATAATACTGCGAGAGGAGGGCATCCTCGGTCGTGGGGACGGCATCAAGGCCGGGCATTCCCACGCGGGCGCGGATGACATTGATGGTCTTGGAAAGGTCGTCGGCGGTCAGTTCGCCAAGCTCGGCCTTTGCCTCGGCATAGTTGAGAAGGACTTCCGCATAACGGATCAGCGGGAAATCGGTCGTCGAGGTCGTTGCCGTATCATGGCTCAGGTCGGAAATGTACTTGATAATGCGGTAACCGTTGAAATTGTATTCCCACGAAAGCGGTTCCAGTACATACTGACCGGTGGCCGCATCTTTGTCAACTTTGCGGAAGCCGGGTCCGTGCAGGGTCTGGGCCATGCGGGGATCCCTGTTCTGGAAGACATCATAGTAGCCGAGCGTTTCCCAACCGGCACGGTCCTGGATCGGCGTGCCGTCAGCCTGGAGATAGTGGTTGACGAGGCGGGCGCTGGCGCAGCGGCGCTGGTTCTTGAAGTCGAACTGGAGTCCGTGACGGACCTTGATGTCCACACTGTAACGGCGCGAAAGGATGGTCTCGTCCGTCTCGGCATCCTCCAGGATGAAGAATTCCCGATAAGACGCATCGGTCGCCTTCTCGGCCATCTTCCGGGCATTCCCGGTATAGAGCTTGTGCGTACCGAGGAGCTTTCCGGCAGCATCGGCCGCCTGACGGAGGAAGTACTCGGAGGAGATGGTGGTTCCTTCGAAGGTCTGCTCATCCTGCGGGACGAAAGGCGTGCCGGCATGGTATTTCCGGAAAGTGCCTTCAAACAGGGCCACACGGGATTTGAGGGCCAATGCGGCATCCTTGGAGACGTGGTAGCGGGCGGTATCCGTGGGCCACTTCGCCGGAAGCAGCTGGTATGCCTTGTCGAGGTCCTGCATGATTTTCAGGGCCACATAACCGCGCGGGTCCCGGGGCTTGTTCAGGTCCTCGGTAGCGGTAGGAGCGATGACATGGTCGTACCAGGGAATGTCTCCGTACTGGCGGAGCTTGTGGTAGTAGAACCAGGCGCGGAAGAAGTAGGCTGTGCCGTCATAACGGTTCCTGATCGCGGGATCCGTACACTTGTTGTTCTCCAGCATGTAATTGATGTTGCGCAGCGGCTTCCAGGTATCCGCGTCCCAAGACTTGGAAGAGGGCGTCAGCGTACCCTTCTGGATGCCCGAGAGCGAAGACGACGAACCGTTGTCGTCGGCGTTGAGCTCGGCCAGGGACGAAGGAGACGGGAGAATGTCGTTGTAAAACTTGTTGGTCCAGAGCTCCAGCTCCGCATCCGAAGAGAAGAAGGTGGCAGGAGAAAGAGTAGTCTCCGGCGCTTTCGTCAGGAAGTCTTCACAGGAAGACAGGGTCAGTGCGGCGGTCACGAGGACCATCGGTATCATAATCTTTTTCATAATCATCAGAATGTTATGTCAACACCGAAAGAGAAGGTCTTGGAATAGGGATAGGTACAGTCTTCACTGATGGAAGTGGTTGCGACTTCCGGGTCGATGTACTTGGTCGCCTTCCGAAGGGGAGACAGGTAGAAGAGGTTCTCTCCTGAGAAATAAATGCGGGCCTTCTCGATGACCTTGGTCTTGAGCGGGAGCGTGTAGCCCACCGTCAGGTTCTTCAGGCGCAGGTAAGCCGCGTTCTGGAGATAGAAGTCAGAGGTCTTCAGATGGGTGGGCGTGGCGATACGTCCTCTCATCCTGGGGAAGATGGCCTTGCTGTTGTCCGCACCGGGCTCGACCGACCAGATTTTTTCCTTGAAATCGCTCGGAAGGAAGGAAGGACGGTGATAGGAATACGGGCCCCAGAAATAAATGCAATCGCCGTTCGGCATCCAGTCCATCTTTCCGACGCCCTGGAAGAAGACGCTCACATCGAAACCGAACCAGCTGAAGTCTCCCTTGAGGGCGTAGTTGTAACGCGGACGGCTGTTGCCGATGACTTTGCGGTCTCCGGGGTTGTCGAGGGTGTTGTCCCCCGTATTGATCTTGCCGTCACCATTGAGATCGACATACTTGACATCGCCGGCCATCAGGTGGTTCCAGGGAGCGACCTGGGCCTTGATGCCGCTGTTGACCGTTCCGAAGGAATCGATGCTTGCCTCATAGGCGGCAGCTTCTTCATCGGTGGCGAAGACGCCGTCGCTCACATATCCCCAGATATCGCCGAGGCGCTTGCCGACGAAGTTCTCGCTGATCAGATTTTTCGTGTTGTCAAAGCGCGTAATATGCGTGACAAAGTCGCCGAGGGTGGCGGTCACGCCGTAGTACATGGGCTTTCCGGCCACGACGAGGTTGTCTTTCCAGCTCAGCGACAGCTCATAGCCTTTGGTCCTGAGATCGGCCGCGTTCTCCTTCGGAGCAGCCTCTCCATACACGGAGGGAAGGGCCATGCCGGCCGTCAGCATGTTCTTCGTATCACGGATAAAGAAGTCGGCATTGAGGGTGAGGCGGTTCCGGAGGAAGCCGAGATCGATGCCGATATTCTTGGAGACAACGGTTTCCCATGTCAGATCACTCGAAACCGGGGCTTCGATGTAAGCCTGTCCGGCAAGGTTGGCTCCGTCAAAGGTATAACCGCTCAGCTGACCGGTTTTCAGTTCCTGCCAGTAGTAGTAGTTATCAACCTGCTGGTTGCCGAGCGTACCATAGCTGAGGCGGACCTTGGCGTTGGAGACGTACGGCTTGACCGGGGTCCAGAAGGGCTCTTCGCTCAGGCGCCATCCCGCGGAAGCGGAAGGGAAGAAACCCCAGCGATGATTCTTGGGGAAACGGGAGGAGCCGTCGTAACGGCCGCTCAGTTCCACCAGGTAGCGTCCTTTCCAGTCATAATTGACCCTGCCGAAAAAGCCGAGGGTCCGGTAAGCGGAGTTGCTCTGGGAAGCCTTTTCGATGACGCCGTTCGCCATATTGATATAAGACAGCGAACTGCTCAGGGAGCCTTTCTGCTGGATATTGATGCTGGAAGAGTGGTAGTCGTCGAAGTTGCCGCCCAGGGTTGCCGAGACATGATGGGCCTTCCCGAAGGTATTGTCGTAGGAGAAATAGGCATTGGCGACATGCCCGTCCTGGAAATAGCGGTACTCGCGCGTGAAGTCATAGACCGAACCGTTGGTAAAGAGACCTCCGGTAAGACCGTTTCCTACATAGAGCTGCTTGGCGGTATTGTCATAGCTGTTGGCCGTCGGGAGGCAGCGGTTGTTGGTCCTGCGGTCACGGCGACGGTAGGTGTAATCAATCGTAAAATTCAGTCCCTTGACAATCTTCGCCCGGAGGCGGGAAGTCCAGGTCCAGTAGTTATTGATATTCACGTTGCGGTTGCGACCGTCCATGAAGACACCGCCGCGGCCGGACATGAGCGGAGATTTGGCGTCCGCCATGAATCCGGGAACCATCGCAATGGTGCCGTCCGGGTTGTAAGGGACATAGTTCGGTCCCACATTCTGGGTCACATTCCACATGATACCCTTATCGACATAGCCGGTAGAACCGTCCATCTCCCAGAATCCGCCCCAGTCATACTGGTTCCTTTCGAGGCTGATGTTGGAGGCGTAATTCAGCCAGGGCGTGATGTCGGCGTCCACCTTGCCGCGGAGCGACAGGCCGTTGAAGATATCCTGCGCCTCGCCGGCAAACAGGCCCTTGCGGTAGAGATAACGGGCGGAAGCATAGTAACGGGCCTTGTCCGTACCGCCGCGGACCGTGATATTGTGCTCGGTCTCGGGGCGCGTGCGGTTGAATACGAAGCCGTACCAGTCGAAGTTGCCGAGATACACGTAGGTATATAGACCTGTCGCATCGGGAATCACCCAAGGACGGGCGGGATCCTCGGTCACGTCGTTGCGCCGCTCATAGAGCATCTGCATCTGTTCGTCGGAATATGTCCACGCGCCATACCCTTTGAAAGTCTTGTAGAAGTCGTTCGTAAGGGTGACGTAGTCGTAGGCGCTGGTCATGAAGTCCGTGGAAGTGGTGTTCGTGGAAATCGAGACCCGGCCGTTGTAGGTAATCTTGGCCTCGCCGGCGCTGCCGCTCTTGGTCGTGATGAGAATCACGCCAGCGGAAGCCTTCGCACCGTAGATGGCGCAGGCCGATGCATCCTTCAGGACGGAGACGCTCTCGATGTCATTCGGATTGACCTGGGTCAGCGAACTTTCCACACCGTCCACCATCACCAGCGGGGAACCGCTATTCAGCGACAGCTTGCCGCGGATGTTCACGCTGTAGTTGGTACCGTCGATGGAACCGCTCGAAGTCGTCAGGACCAGCGACGGGTCGGCACCCTGGATGGCCATGGCCGTATTGGTGACGGGACGGGCGTTGAGTTCCTTCCCGTCGATGACCGATACGGCACCGGTCAGGTTGACCCGCTTCTGGGTACCGTAACCGACGACGACGAGTTCGTCCAGCACGGTGTTCTCGCTCAGCATCGCGATGGTGTAGGGTTGGGGCTCACGGCCCGTCAGCGTCACCTCCTGGTCATTGAAGCCGAGGTAGGAGACCGTAACGACGGCCGGATAGCTGAGCCCCGCAAGGCTGAAGGAGCCGTCCCCGTCCGTCAAGGCGTAGGCGGAAGAGCCTTTCACCAGCAGCGAAGCGCCGACGAGCGGCTCTCCGTCACGGTCGGTCACCCGGCCCCTGAAACCGCTTTTCCCCGCGGCCGTAGCGGACTGAGCCTTGCGGCGGACGACGGAAACGGTATTGCCGTTGATTTCAAAATCAAGGTCCTGCCCTGCAAAAATCTGGGCGACGACCTCGGAGAGCGGAGCATCCTTGACGGAAACGTTGATTTTCCGTCCGAGGTCCACATCATCCGAATTGATGACAATGGTGTAATTGCCCTGGCTCTGGAGCTGGGTCACCGCCTCCTGGACGGTGGCGTTTTTCAGCTCGAGGCTGACCCTCTGGGCACTGAGGCCCAGCGGCAGCAGCAGGGACAAAGACAGCATCATGGTACGCAAGATGTACCGTAAGCCTGTTTTTCTCATTGCTTTTTTAATTATTAGTTTTGTGATACCTATTTATTATAAATTGAAATCCACGATAAACGGCCGATGGTCGGACGGGATGGAAAAATTGGATATATTGGTCTTCGTACCCGGCGTGAAGCTGTCCGTAAAGCAGGAGACACGCACGACGTTCTGGAGCAATTCGGGGGATACATAGATGTAATCCCGCCGGTCTTTCCCGTAGGTACTTTGGACAAACTGCGGAGCAGGATACCAGGTCCCGATTACATCTTTTAAATCCGTCTTGGTGTGAACCACCTTCTGTGCGCTGAATTTGGAGTCCGTCTCGGAATAATTGGGGAAGAGCCAGCTGTCAAGAGGAGACATCGAGTTCATGTCGCCCAAAAGCACCCAATACTGCTCGGAAGCGTAGGAGGAATTGTTGACGGTGTTGCGGATGAGGTAGTCCAGCTCGTAGGCGCGGTAACTGTCATCTGAAGCCGCTACGGCGCCGGTACCTGAATTCTTTGGCCAGAGGTGGCAGGTGACAAAGTTGATTGTCTTCCCGTTCACGCTGATCTGGAAGTGTCCTGCACCATGGGAGATGGGCCTCGAACTGTCGTCAGAGGTGGTGATACGCTGCCGTGTAGTGATGGCGTAAGTGGATGTTATTTCCTGGGAATAGTCGTCGCGGTTGCCGCTGTTGGCGACATGGGTGTGGCCATATCTGGCGGCAAGTTCGCCCCATCCGCCCGGGAGATATCGGTTGCTGATGTATGAGTCCGTTCCGGTTTTGTAGATGGTCTCGGCTTCGCACCATACGCAAACGTCGGGCTGATATCGCTGGATCCATGCAACGAAATTGTCATAATTGCTGCCCTGGTCCGCCCACATGCCGTTCTGGATGTTCATGTACAGAAGACGGAGGTTGCCCTTCTTGGCGCTGCCGGCAATCGAGCGGACCTCGATGTCGTCGATGAAGAACCCGTGGGTCCCGGACTCCGTCGAATTCGCGCTGAACTGAAGCCGTGTGGCATCGCTCGCTCCGGATACCGTGATCTCGATTTCATGCCAGGTTTTGGGCGCAACTGCCGAAGAAGGGACGGAAATCCTCTGACGCGGGAGCGCCGCGCTGCCCGTACGCAGATAATATCCTATCTCGGCGGGTACAGCCCGGCCGTCAACCTTGCATGCCGTGACATGGCCGGCATTGACCACCTGGAACAGGAAGTCGTCATCCGCACCGTCCTTGAAACAGAATTTGAAGTTCACGCGGATGTCGCGAAGGCCCTGCACGGGCATGGGCGGTGTCTGGACAATGCCACGGAAGACCGTCCCGACTCCGACGCCGATCATTCCCTGATACTCCTTGCTGCGGAAGAGATGGTCCCAGTCCGCAATGTTGCGGCTCGTGATGTAGGATTTGGTCGCGATGTTGGACTCCCCTACATTGCTACTTTTCACCTCGTCCCAGTTGTCGCTCTGGAAATATCCGTTGCCGGGCACATTGTAAGCCACCTTCACTGCGGCAGGTGCATAACCATTCTTCACCTGTCCGGTCAGAGAATTGATGTCGGAATCAGCCGGGACATAGCCGAAAGCGCCCTCTCCGCCCATCCAGTTACCGCCCCAGACGAAATTGTCGAAGCCTTCGTAGAAGAGCTGGTCGGCGGCAGGCTGGACGGTCAGGCTTTCGCTGTGCGTCACTCCGGCGGAAAGCGTCGCGCCCGGGAGCGTCGTGCGGTACATCCGATGATTCGACGTACAGACTGTCACTTCAAAGCCTTCCGGATACGCTCCGGGAGCCATCTTGACCGTGATATCCGTGCCCGAAAGGCTGAGCGGGACGAAACGGCCGTTGTCCGTACAGTTCACGACAACAAAATCCAGTCCCTCCGCCAAGGAGAACTGCCCGCCTACGGACACACAGTCGCCCGCGACAGGTTGCCCTCCCAGGGAACGGACCTTGACGGACGAAAGCGCGAGCGAGCCTTTCAGGCTGAGTTTCAGTCCTGCCCATGCCGGCCTGAGTGTCAGCAGGTTACCGCTTGCTTCAGAATAAAAGGCGAAACGAGGATTCGCAGAATCGGACTGAGCGGCCTCCCCTGCGAACTGAGAATACGGGACGTTTACATTTGCTGATGCGCCAGGGACATCCGTGGCCGCATAGACCTTGTCGGCACTCTCCTTCACATCGACATAGAGATGACCGGAGGCGTCCTGCCTGAGGACGTAGGACATCCCGTTCACCTGGATCTTCGCCCCGGCGGAGAGCGCCTCTCCCCCTTCGACGGTCACAAAGAAACGGACGATGCCGTTTTCCGCGTGGATGGGCTGCCCGATGGAATCAGTACGCCTTGAAGGAGAATCTCCCCCCCCCGCTTCCTTGCCGCATCCAAGGAGCGACAGGCATACGGCTACCGCGGCAAGAAGCTTTGTCTTAATGATTCTTTCCATATAAATAAATAGTATTGTCCGAATGAACTACGCGGAGATTCCCGTTCTTGCACAGGAGCTTCAAGATGTCGTCCAGGGACTCTCCGTTGGTGAAAAACGCCAAGTAGCGGGTATCTTGAATCCCGGCGTCGCCGATGACGATACGCCGACCGAAACCGCGTTGGAGCGATGCCGCGATATCTCTCAGCGGCGCATTGAAAAAGCTGAAGGACCGGCCTTCGGTAAATGGCCGGAAATTGTCGGTCGATATCTTCGACAGCGAAACTTCTCCTGCTTCCCTGTCAAAAAGTGCCATGTCTCCCGGAGCCATGCTGATTGCCCGCTTTCCCTCCGGACTCGGCACATCCAGGGACACGCTTCCGTCAAAGAGCAGGAGCTGGGCCTGGGCCTCGTCCCGGAAAGACTTGAAAGCGAACGTCGTACCATGGACGCGGACATTCACGTCGCCGCTGTGGATCACGAAAGGATGCGCCTCATCCTTCGATACCATGGCGAGGACTTCCCCCTCCAGGAAAACTTCTCTTTCCGCCGAGGTGAAACGATCCGGCCAGGTGATTCTCGAGCCTGCGTTCAGGACCAGATGGGTGCCGTCGGAAAGGTCCAGCGTACGGGTCTCGGCAGCAGGGACCGTCATTTCCTGCCAGACGACAGGGGCCTCCACGGGACGGCTTCTGCGGCCAAGGAACCATGCGGCAGGCAGCATCACGAGCATGAGCAGCGCCGCGACGGCCGCAAAACGGAATCCGGTACGTACCCTTCCGGCCGCAATCCTGCGGTGGAGTTCCGAGAGCATATCCCGGTCGTGGGACGTGGCTTCGACGCGGCAGTCGTCAAAATGGGCGTCCAGCTGCGAAAGCAGCGAGGGGTCGTCCCCATGGTCTGCAAGATATAGCTGCACCTTGAGCGCCTCCCTGTCAGAGAGACGGCCTTCCAGGTAGTCCTGAAGCTGCATATTGCCTATCGACATAGTTTCAGTGTCCATTAATTCCATTAATATAGCTATTATAGAACGAAAAAATCGGGGCCATTACGTAATGTTCCCGACATTTTTTTAAAATGATGCAGCTTATTCTTCCTTATTAATTCAGCGAGCGGCGGATATCCTTCAAAGCCAGCTCGATGTGTTTTTCCACCGTTCTGACCGAAAGCCCCATGGAATCAGCTATTTCCTTGGCCGATTTGGACTCGAAACGGCTCATCTTGAAGATAGCCTGACGCTGGGGAGGCATCTCCGACACAACATGCTGAAGCCTGGAATAGGTCTCATTGTACTCCGCCATCTGGGAACTCTCCTCGGGAGCGGACACTTCCGGCGAAACTTCATCCAGCTGCTTGCAAAGAAGCATGCGCCTGGAGCGAAGGACATCGAGCGCCGCATGACGGGAAAGCACGAACAGATAGTTGCGAAGGGACTGGTCAGGCGTAAGGGAACTCCGGACATTCCACAGCTTCATGAACACGGACTGGGCAAGGTCTTCCGCCAGCGCCGCATCCCCCGTAAGCGAGAGGATGAAACGCCGGACCTGAGGGTACCAGCGAAGGAACAGCGCATCGAACGCACGCTGGTTTCCTTTCTTGACCTCAGCTACCAGTTCACTGTCCGGAAGCGGCTTCATAGCGTATGGCGGCCTTTGCTCTTGAGCCATCCGATCAGCAGCTCCGGCCGGTCGGTCTGAATCATGGACACACCCTTGTCCAGGTATTGCTGGTACACCTCGCCGGGATCCTTGGCCTGGAAGGCGGCATCGTCATCGTTGCCGTCGCCGCCGCAGAGAGAGGCCCAGATGGTGTTGACCCAGACTTTCGAGCCCTGGGCGATAATCCGCTTGCAGGCCTCGTCGAAGGCATTGTCGCTGTTGTCTCCCCAGCAGACCTCGTAGGCCAGCGGAACGACGCCCTGCTCCAGATAGGAATCAAACAGGGCCTTGCCCTTCTCCCGCTGGATGTCCACGATCGGCATGTACATCATATTGTGTGCGTAGGCGGCCTCATGGGCGGCGACCACCTCGATGGGCTTCTTGCCCTTGATCAGGATCTGGTCCGTCACGCCGAGTTTCTCGGTGATGGCAAGGACCTGGTCGTAGTAGTCATATCCCTGGTCCACATTGACGCAGATACGGTCCTTGCAGCAAAGCAGCGCTTCCTCGAGGGTCGGCATGTGGAGCGTGTCGATCGCGACGCCATGGGCCCGCTTGAGCGACAGGCGTTTGATTTCGGCGAGGGTCAGGTCCTTGACCTTGGCGCTCTTACCGGGTTCGTCGCGGAAGACCTTGCTGAAATTGGTGCAGCGCTTCACGTCGGCGTCATGGCTCAGGACGAGCACCGAATCCGCGGTCATCTTCAGGTCCAGTTCCATGATGTCCGCGCCCATGCGGATGATACTCTCGATGGCCGGTATCGAATTCTCCGGGAAGTTCCGCCAGTCGCCGCGATGGACCGTCACGACAACATACTTCGAGGCCGGGTCATGTATCTGAGCGACAATGGCTTCTGCGCGGTTGGCATACTTGGGAGCCTTCTGTGTGCAGGAGACCAGTGCAAGGGCGAAAGCCGCGATCAAAAAGAATTTTTTCATGTTCAAGTGTTATTTGGTCATGCAAATGTAACACAAAAAAAAGAGACCTGCAACGATGGCAGACCTCTTTTTCAGTACCCCCGCTCGGAATCGAACCGGGACCAACGGAACCGGAATCCGTTATTCTATCCTTTAAACTACAGGGGCATCCTGTTCCCGAAAGGGACTGCAAATTTACACATTTTCCATGAAAAACAAAATTTGTTTCATTTTTGTTGCAAAAAGTGTATCTTTGTCAACTGATGGGAAAAACCGCATATATCTTCCCCGGACAGGGGTCCCAGTTCCCGGGCATGGGAAAAGAACGCTATGACCATTCTCCCGAAGCGAAAGCGCTGATGGAGAAGGCGGACGCCGTGCTGGGATTTCCGCTGACGGAAATCATGTTCGAGGGCAGCCCCGAGGACCTGAGACAGACGAACGTGACCCAGCCGGCCATTTTCGTCGTATCCGTCGCCGCCTCCCTGGGGCTGAAGGCGCCGGACATGGTCGCCGGGCACTCCCTCGGAGAATTCTCCGCCCTCACGGTCGCCGGCGCCATGGGCTTCGAGGATGCCCTGAGGCTGGTCAGCGCCCGCGCCGAGGCCATGCAGCGCTGCTGTGAGCGCGTCCCGGGTATGATGGCGGCCGTCATCGCCCTTCCGGACGAGGAGATCGAACGCATCTGCGCCGGCATTCCCGGCGTCGTCCCGGCCAATTACAACAGTCCCGGACAGGTCGTCATCTCCGGAGAAGAGGAGGCGGTCCGTCAGGCCTGCAAGGCCCTGAAGGAAGCCGGAGCGAAACGCGCCCTTCCCCTCCCCGTAAGCGGCGCCTTCCACTCTCCGCTGATGGAACCGGCCCGTGCCGAACTCGCCGAGGCCATCGCCAGGACCCGCTTCCACGTCCCTGTCTGCCCCGTCTATCAGAATGTGACGGCCCTTCCTTCCTGCGACCCGGACATCATCCGGGAGAATCTCCTTCTCCAGCTGACCTCTCCGGTCAGATGGACCCAGAGTGTAAGGCAGATGCGCCGGGACGGGGCCGAGACTTTCCTGGAACTCGGCCCGGGAGAGGTCCTGACCAACCTGATCAAGAGAATCCAATAACAACAATTTATAACTTCCAATCAATTATGGCTAACGAAAAGAAATTCATCACCTGTGATGGTAACTACGCCGCTTCGAACATCGCTTATCTGTTCAGCGAACACGCCGCCATCTACCCAATCACCCCGTCCTCGACCATGGCCGAGAACGTCGATGAGTGGGCCGCCCATGGGAAAAAGAACCTCTGGGGCGAGACGGTCCGTGTAACCGAGATGCAGTCGGAAGGCGGTGCCTCCGGTGCTGTCCATGGTTCCCTCCAGGCTGGTGTCTTAACCTCCACCTTTACGGCATCCCAGGGTCTTCTCCTGATGATTCCGAATATGTACAAGATCGCCGGTGAGATGCTTCCGACCGTATTCCACGTGTCGGCCCGCGCCCTGGCGAGCCACGCCCTGTCGATCTTCGGCGACCACCAGGATGTGATGGCCTGCCGCCAGACGGGCTTTGCGATGATCGCTTCCGGCTCTGTCCAGGAAGCCCAGGACATCGCCGCCGTCGCCCACCTCGCGACCATCAAGTCCTCCATTCCGTTCCTCCACTTCTTCGACGGCTTCCGTACCTCGCACGAAATCCAGAAAATCGAGGCCCTCGATGAGGATGCGCTCCGCGAAATGGTGTCCACCAAGGCCCTCGCCAAGTTCCGCGAGCGCGCCCTGAACCCCGACGCTCCCGTCACCCGCGGCACTGCCCAGAACGGAGACGTGTATTTCCAGGGCGTGGAGACCCGGAACCAGGCCTATGAGGCCGTCCCGGACATCGTGGCCCGCTACATGGGCGAGATCAGCGAACTGACCGGCCGCAGCTACCGTCCCTTCGAGTACTATGGCGACCCGACCGCCGAGAACATCATCGTCGCAATGGGTTCCGTCACCGAGACCATCAAGGAGACCATCGACTACCTCGCCGGCCGCGGCCGGAAGTACGGCCTCGTGAGCGTCCACCTCTACCGTCCCTTCAGCGAGAAGTACTTCTTCTCCGTCCTTCCGAAGAGCGTCCGCCGTATCGCGGTGCTCGACCGCACGAAGGAGCCCGGCGCCGTCGGAGAACCGCTGTTCACCGACGTCAAGGCCATCTTCCAGGGCAAGGACCAGAACGTCACCATCATCGGCGGCCGCTACGGCCTGTCTTCCAAAGACACCACCCCGGCCCAGATTGTCGCTGTCTTTGACAACCTGGAGCAGAAAGAGCCCAAGACGGACTTCACCATCGGCATCGTCGATGACGTGACCTTCAAATCCCTCCCGATCAAGAGCGAAGTGTCCATCGTGAAGCCCGGCACGACCGAGTGCAAATTCTACGGTCTCGGCTCTGACGGTACCGTCGGCGCCAACAAGAACACCATCAAGATCATCGGTTCCCACACCGACCTCTACAGCCAGGCCTACTTCGACTACGACTCGAAGAAATCGGGCGGCTACACCTGCTCGCACCTGCGCTTCGGCGACAACCCCCTGCCCGCTCCCTACCTGGT
>JAEEHS010000023.1 GCA_016281015.1 Bacteroidales bacterium | reverse complement strand
TCGCGTTCCAATCGAGGCGCTTCCGGAACTCGCATACAAATATCTTGGATGCTCGGTCGCAGAACTTCTTCTTGGCTCAAACGAGGCGATTCCGCTCCATGTAAGCAGAGACGTACAGCTTTTGATCGACAGCTACAACCGTCTGAACGATCAGGATAAAGAGGAATGCGAGCGTTATCTGAATGTACTCCATGAAGAACAGGAGAAAGACGACAAAGAAAACCCGGAAGATAAAAACCAGAAAATCAATCGAATTGCTTTTGAGCGCCTCTATCAAATCGGCGACGATATGAGCAGCAAGCTCCTGACGCTCGGCTATCTCAGCGGCTCGACACAAAGCAAAAATAGGCTCATCCGTGTTATGGCGGATAAAAAAATCTCTATCTATCTGAATACGTTTTTGTTCATATGTTTCCAGTTTGAAATCTCGCCGGATATTCTTCTTGTTCAAGACTATTCCTCGCTGGACGTTTTAATCCGCACCAACCCGTATTGCGGACAGGAAAAGATTTGGAATTATAGAAATGAGATCATCCCGGAAGAAGCAGAAGCAGACAGCAAATGGCGTGTAATCGAAGAACATGAAAGAAAGATTCTGTCATACTATTTGAGACTGAATCAGGATCGCCAAAACAGAGTGCTGACATATATTATCAGCAAAGTCGTTTAAAAAGAAACAGCGTGAAATTTTGCGGATTTCTCTGAGTTGAGTGATTTCGGAGAAGATATTACATTTTCAGAGAACAAACACCCCTCTTAATCTAGTTTCCTGTATGCAACATCGAAGATGGTTTCTTCTGTAAATGTATTTGAACACCATACATTTTTTCTTGGATTGTCCCTTCGCGCAGGTCAATCCGAAAGGTCAACTTCGAATTCAAAAGCGGTAGGCTAATTGACATTTTGAAATCGCTCGACAAATTCAACTCGTACCAGGGTCTTCCCGCAGGTGGTGTTCGTGCCGGAGCCATAGGCTTGCCTCCCAAACATACCGATAAAACTCAGGGTGTGGTCCGGGTTCAGGCATACAAAGGTTTCGTCAGGCCGTTCAGTCGGTTTCGTTCCGTCATAGAAGCTGAAGTCCTCCGCCTCAGCCTGTTCCATGAAGGCCCTGCTCAGCTCCGGCGTGGGGAGATGCACGTAGACCTTCGCGTCCAGCTGGGAAAGGGCGGTCAAGGGCTTGTCCTTCGGCAGGAAGCCTTGCAGCATCTCGATTTCCAACGGAGAGAAGCCACAGGCCAGGCAAAGGACCGCACAGCGGGCCAGGATGGGCTGGCGCTCTTCTTCGGTCAGATCGCCGCCCTTCTCCGCACAGGCGATCAGCTCATAAAAGGCGCAGTACTGCCTGCAAAGCTCTATGCATAGCGCCTTTGCAGTGGGACAGCTTACGAAGTCTTCCCAGCCCCCGTTGTTATCGTCCCATGCGCCTACCGTGACGCCGTGGGAGGTCCGGATGATCTCTACGGCGGAGTCCTCCTTCAGGTAGTTTCCGAAAACATTCAATATTTTTTTGATATCCTTCATGATGATTCTCCTTCGTTTTATTCCCAAAAGAGCATGCAAGAGGCCCCGTCTGCACGACGGGGCCTCGGTCATCCATATCGTCCCCATCGTACAAGCTTTAGCACCTTACCTTTCGGCAGGTTGCTGTGCGGTCGCCGGGCTTGTCCCTCGCGCACTCTTTATAGGTTGAATATATTGTAATCGTTTCTGGGTTCGCTGTCAAGTGAAATGTCTTTCCCATCGGAAGTGTATTTTTCCTTGCGGGGAAATTTTATCGAAGTTTCCCGGGAAGCGCAGGATGATCGGAATGCGGAGGAGAACGGATTGCCACGACCAGTTTGAGAACTGGTTTCGCAATGACAAAACCGGGAGGCTGGCGCCTCGGGCTGGCGGCCAATAGCTGCCCCTACGGGGTGAGGGGGGGTCGGAAGCTGGTGCCTCGGGCTGGCGGCCAATGGCCGCCCCTACGGCGTGGGGGGAAAGGGAGGCTGGTGCCTCGGGCTGCTGTTTTCGTTAGTCGGGGAGTTGTTCGGACACCCTCTGAATCAGAAAGGCGCTGTGGAAGTCCATGCCGACCTCCTCGGTGTAGAAGTGCAGGATGCGCCGCCAGTCCTTGGTGGAGGTCGCCAGGGTGACGTATTCCGCCTCCCGCCGGACCTCCTCCCGCAGGGCTTCGTACAGGGCCTTTCCGATCCCCTCGGAGCGCCGCTCCGGCAGGACGTAGAGCTCGTCCAGGTCGAAGCAGCGGCTGCCGGGGAGGATGTAGGAGCTCCGTTTCTCCGCGGTGTAATAGTGGCCGAAGGCGTAGCCGATGACGGTCTCCCCGTCCAGGGCGATCCAGAGGGGCTCCTTCAGGTCCTCGGGCCCGTTGGCGACCATGCCGTTGGAGCAGTCCTCCGCGACCCAGAGAGCCGAGAGCTCCATGAGCCGGGCCGTCAGGGCTTCGTCCAGCCTGGCTTTTCGTATGGTGAACATCGGAATCCTCCTTTCTTGTGCCGGGTTCGCGGGGGGGGGACTACACCCCGCCGTTGACGATGGCGGCGTAGGTCTCCTCGGGGATCATGGGGGCGCCGATTTCGGCGAGGAGGACTGGGTCGATCTCCCGGGCCTTGGCGTACTGCCGCCCGGCCTTTTTCACCAGCTCCAGCCGGGGCGCCGTGACCACGGCGGCCTCCGGGGCGTTGAACATGGGGCTTTCCGGCACCGTCAGCACCGTGCCCTCGGCCCCGAAGCAGAGCCGGAACTGCGCCACGGCGGGCTCGAAGTTGTGTCGGCTGTTGGGGAAGCCGCAGCCGCAGATCATCAGATACCGCAGCCGGGAGAAGTCCGCCTGGCCCGCGTGCTCATAGCGGTCCCCGACCTTTCGCATGGTCATGGAGGAGAGGGGCAGTGTCCGGTCCAGCAGGGCTTTCAGATGGGCGGGCATGCCGTAGGAATAGAGGGGGAAGCTCCAGATCAGGAGCTCGCTGTCCAGGATCTGCTTCAAGATCTCCCGCATATCGTCGTCGTGGACGCAGGTCCCGCCGTTGCGCATGCAGGTGAAGCAGCCTGTGCAGTATTCGATGTGCCGGTCGATGACGTGGATCGTGGTGATCTCCTGGGGCTGCTGCTCCCGCATCCCCTCCAGAAAGGCCCGGGTGATATGCAGGGTGTCGCTGTTTTCCCGTTTTGGGCTGCCGTTCAGAACCAGAATCTTCATGCTTTCCTCCAATAGAACCCGTAATGCCGGTCAAATACAAAGCCGAGCCGATCGTAGAATTCCTGGTCCGAGATCACGTAGGCCCGCGCCGCGCCCAGGCTCCGGGCCCGGTTCAGGGCCTCGCTGACCACGGCCCGGCCCACGCCCTTCCCGCGCCAGCCGGGGACGGTGCAGACCGGCTCCACGTAGGCGTAGTCGGTGCCGGGGAGATACCACAGGCAGCAGCAGGCCGCCAGCTCGCCGCTCTCGTCCGCTGCCGCGACGCTGAGCCGCGGGTCGAAATGGGGCCGGGGGCCGGAGGGCGGGCTCTTCTGCAGCTCGAATTCCGCCCGGTCCTCCCCGTGGTCGAAGCCCCGCCAGAACAGCCACTGCAGGGCATCGGCGTCGGCGATCGGGTCCGGGGACGCGAAGCGGAGCCCATCCGGCAGGCGGACCGGGAAGGGGGCCCCCAACTCGATGCGCAGGATCGTCTCGGTCTGGTCGGCGGGGGAGAAGCCGGCGGCCAGGGCCGCGCCGCGCTCCGCCTCGGAGCCGTCGCAGATGGCGATCCCGAGGCCGTTTTCGTCCCGCAGCGCCTCCCAGGCATAGCGAAGGACCTCGGGATAAAGCTCGGCATACTCCGGCAGGACGCCGCAGAAGGCCTCCCCGAAATACATGTCGTAGATGGCCGCGCCCACCACCCGTTCTCCGGCGAACCAGAGCCCGATGGAGCCCAGCAGGCTTTTGTCGCAGTCCGGGTGCTCATACATCCACTCGAAGCGGGCCCAGTTCCAGTTGATATGGTCCCGGTTTTCCCGGTTCAGCTCCGCCAGGAAGCGGCAGACGGCCTCGTAGTCCCCGGGCTGAAACCGGCGGAAGACGGGCTTCTCAAAGCTCTCTTTGTCGATGACGTAGTAGCTTAGGTCCCGCTCCACGCCCAGGTAGCTCAATTCCTTCTCGCTGAAATGGTCGAAGCCCATGCCGCACTTCTCCATGACCCGCCGGGAGGCGTCGTTGCCGGAGAAGAAGGAGGCATAGACCCGCCGGAAGCCCCGCTCACGGAACAGATATTCCAGGAAGCGCCTCACCGCCTCGGTGGCATAGCCCTTTCCCCACCAGGCGGAACCGATGCCGTAGCCGATCTCACAGGAGCTTTCCGTCTCGTCGAACAGGGTCAGGATCCCGATGAGCCGCCCGGTCTCCTTCAGCCGGACGGCCCAGATCCCTGCCCGGCCCGGATAGCCGGAGAAGTCGAAGTCCTCCAGGGTCTCCGCGTAGCTGCAGATGAAAGTCTCCAGGACCTTTCTGTCATGGGAGATATTGTTGAAATAGTCCTCCTTCCGACAGGCCCTTGAAGCAGAGGTCCCCCACGGGCGTCCCGTCCTGCGTTTCGATGATCCAGGCCGCATACCAGTCCCGGCGCTCGGGATCCTGTCGGCTCAGCTCCAACATCTCGCCGTAAGCCTTTTTCAGCTCCGGGTCAGGCTCGGCGGCGATCATTGCCTCCATCTGCCTGTCCGACGCGGGATAGATGTGCAGACGTTTCGTCTCTTCCATAGTCGCTCCTTTGCACGGCGGGGATCCGTCACGGGTTCCCGGTTCGGAGGGTCCGCAGATACGCCTTTTGTTCCGGGGTGATCCGGTAACTCTCCACAGCTTTCTGAATGGTCCTGTTGTGGGTCCATTTCTCCAGGCGGCGTTCCGTCAGATAGGGGAGGACCGCATCCCACTGCTTGGCCAGGGCCGTGGCGAAGTACCAGGCCGCCATCATGCGCACGTAATATTCTTCGGAGCGGATCGAGGCGACCAGCTCCGGATAAGCCGGATCAAAGGCTTCGTCCAGAAAATGCTCCATCAGCATGCCCACGCCGAAGCGCACGGAGTAGGTCTCTCCGCCGGCGATCCAGCGGCGGATGGGCTCCAAAAGCGCGGGCCGGTGCTTCCGGAAGACCCTGGGGGAGAGCTGATCGCAGGTGGCCCAGTTGTCCACGAAGGGCAGAAAGCGCTCCACGGCCTCCAGACAGGCGGGAAAGTCCTTCATCTCGGAGAGGAGGAAGGCGTGGAGCTGGGTTTCGTCAAAATACGCGTGGGGGAGCTGGGCCAGAAAGTCCGCGGCTTCCCCCTGCCGGGTCAGGCGCTTTGCCAGCGCACGGAGCTCCGGCGTCCGCACGCCGATGATCCGCTCCGGGTCCACCGTGGGGATCAGCTTGCTCTGAAAGTCCCGATACGCTTCATCCCGAAGCCGGAACAGGGTCTCACGGATGGGCTCCTCCATGCGCGTCACGCTCCTTTCCTTCACTTCGTCCATTTGAGCCCCCCGTCGGCGGAATGTCAAGCCGCCGCGCAGAAAACGATTTCAGAAATGTGTCTTTCCCATCGGAAGTGTCTTTTCTGTCGCTTTGCGCTAAGATTCCGCTTTCTCCGCGATGAAATTACAGACCGCATAAGGCAGCAGCTCGGCTGGCTTGATTTCCGGGTTGATCCAGTGGCGGATCACCTTTTTGGGAAGGATCAATGGCATACGGTCGTGGATATGGGCCACGTCTTTGCCGGGCTCTTTTGTTAAGATCACGAAAACCGGAAGGCCGTTTTCGATACGGTACAGGCCGCAGAGACAGGTGATATTCGCGTCCTTCGACCGAATGGCGTATTTGGTTCTGACTGTGCTTCTGCCGTCCTCCGAAGGGAGGTGCTGCCATTCGAAATACCAGGAAGCGGGTATGATGCAGCGGTGCTTCTCCCAGGCTTCCCGGAAGGTGGGCTTCTCGGCGGCAGTCTCGGATCTTGCGTTGATGATCGGAGCTTTTCGCCCCGGGCTTGCAAAACCCCAGATCATGGGAAAGAGAGTCAACTTCTGCTGCTTGTCCATGGCGAGGACAGCAGCAACGTCCATTGGCCGCACTTCTCCGGCTCGCACCAGCGGGGCGGGATGGACCTTCTGAATCCGAGGGTACAGGCCGGAGGTTTCCGCACCGTTCACAATCGGAGCAAAGTCCGGGTCGTTTTCCTTGATATAAAACCGGCAGCACATACCGAGTCTCTCTCCTTCCTTGTAGGCGCCGTCTGTTTCCGAAGACCTCTACTTGCACAAATGATCGCAATACTTGATTTCCGAATCCCAGCCGTCTCTCCAGAGGCTGTAGCTGTCCTCGCCGTATTCCTGAAGGATGCGTTCCTTCCACTTTGCCGGGGAAGCATAGTATCTCAAATGGAACAGGCCTGAACCGTCATCCAGTGCAGACAGACGAATACCCATCAAGTATTGACCGGGCTTGTGACGCTTCGTGAAATAGGAAAAGATGCAGAAGGGGTGCGTCTTGTTTGTCAGCACCCAGACCACGTTGTTTCCGGCAGTCTTCGGGAAATAGCGGCTGCGCTCCAGTTGCCGGAGCAGTTCCTTAGCGGTGGCATTATCCGGCAGCTCGAAGGTCTGGCGATGGTCGAAAGTGACGTCTCCGGCGCAAACGCTGTCCCGGTTCATCGTAATTGTCATGGGTCCTGAGCTCCTCTTTAAGAATACTATTACGAATGTTTTAGGCTTTTTTGCCGCTGCCATATTGCAAAACAGGGAAAAACATGGGCCGATTCTTCTTCTTCATGCGTTTTTTCTTCTTTACGCAACAATTGCATTTGTTTTATGAGCGAGATTCATTGCCACCTTGTTGATCGCGGAATTTCTGAATCATTTCAAGGTATTCATCGGATTTTCCACCAAACAAGGTGCTTATCATTATTTTGAACGTAATAAGTGCCAGGCTTTCTACACTATCTTCGTCATAACTGCCTGGCTCAAATTCGCTCATCGTTATCCAAGGAATTGACCATCATAATTCTCCATCTCAAGTAATTGACTCTACAGAGCTGCCATTAATTTCAACTCTTGGGGAGAGTATTTCATGGGGTTACCCTTAAAAACATTACATCATAGATCGGCAAATAGGTGATCTTGCCATTCGTCGTGATCTCGCGGGTATTGGACAGAACATAGGCCTTTTTCACGTGATAGTCGTCGTTCTTTACGAAGGTATTCAGCGCGCTGTGAACAGTGTAATCCTTGCCGGACTTGACCTCGATGGGGACAGCGGAGAGGCTGTCGTAATCGTCGATCAGATAATCCACCTCGCCCTTGCTGCGGTTATCGTAATAGAACAGATTGAATCCGTGGGCGATGAGCTCGCTGGCGACGACGCTCTCATAGACCGAGCCGAGGTTGATACTCTTTTCATCTTCCAGAATTGCCCGGATATTGTTGCCGTACAGGATCGCCGTGAGAATGCCCACGTCGTTCAGGTACAGCTTCAACAGGTTCTTGCCGGAGGATTCGATCAGGGGAAAGGTTGGGGTCGAAATGGCCTGTACGTTCAGTGCAATCCCGGCACTGATCAGATATTCAAATTCGTCTTCATAGTCGGTGAAGGTGCTGCCCTTTTTGCCCTCGATCCGCTGTGCCACCACGCGCTTCTTTTTGTTCTCCAGATTCGAGGGGATCTGATCATAGATTCTGCGGATCTTCAGCTTGCGCTCTGCATCATACTTGGAAGCGTCGGCGGCGTAATACTCGTGAATCTCGCGCTGGATCTCGCGAACGGCTTGAATATTCTTTGTTTCCAAATAGGCATTGACTGCCGCCGGTAGGCCGCCCACCAGCAGATAGCGCTTGA
>JAEEHS010000022.1 GCA_016281015.1 Bacteroidales bacterium | reverse complement strand
ACTGACCTTTTTCTCCTATAACGGGCGCGGATCGGCCGTATCTATCGGCCTGGACCATCGGCCTTGTTCCGTTCCGTTCCACGGAATGAGTGGGACAAGCGGAACAGATGGCAGCCAGTTTATTGTGCCCATTGGTGAGGCGTTCCTCTGTAGCGCGGAGGTCATGACGGGTGATATGTACGCAGCAGATCAGGTATAGGATGGCTCCGAGGAAGAGCAAGGCTATGACGGAGAAGATGATGAAGGTAATCTCGTGTTGTTCGACCTTCACCATCAACTCCTCCAGCATATCTAAGACATGGTTTATAGCCGGCGTGCTTTATTGATGTCGTTTGGGGAAAGGGTTATGCAGAAATTGCGAGAGCCGCCGCGTTCGTAGAAATAGACGCGGAGGACCTGGCCGCGAGTGAGCGTCACTTTGTCAAATGTAAAAATAGGCCGGGAAGTGCCATCAGGGGCCGTTACACCCAGCCCGTAGGCCTGCCTGGGGAAGATGGCTTTTTCGTACTGGAGGCCGCGTTTGGTGCGGCGCTTGCTCTCTACGGAGAAGCGGGGGTCGGACAGCCCGTAGCTTACGGCAGATCCATTATGGAGGGAGATCAGGAGGAAGAGGACATCGTCCTTGTAGAAGATGTTTTCGCAGAGAATATCGATGCCATAGCCGCTGGTGCCAAGGTGGAACAGTTCTGGTTTCATACTCACAAGGCTTTCAAATTCAATGGGAGATGATGCCGACGGCCCGCCGTCGGCATGGGAGGGAGATGAGAAAGAAAAAGGTGATGCGGCTTCGCCGGGGGCAGGAGCCTCCGGGGAGGCGGCAGTGCTTCGCGTGTCAATGTCCAGGCGTGATGGGTGCTCCCGGTAGGCGACCAGGAAGGTGTGCATAGTGCCGTTGCTCTCCAGGCAGGACATGGAGGTGCATATGTCGAAGGGTTCGCGGGCCTTCACGGCCACATAGTCTTTGCTCCCGTCCACAATCTTGGCAACGATGGCTTTGTTGCCCAGGTTGACGTACTTGAGCTCGGAGCCGAAGCGGAGGTGGACCACCTGCGTGGTAGAAATGAAAAGCGTGTCCGGGGCCTGTGCAGCAGCGATTCCGGAGCATAGCCACCCAAGCAGGAGGATGGCAATCAGAAGTTTCGTTTTCATCGTCTTTCAGCTTTTACAAGGTAAAACTCATAGCCGCTCACAACGGAAACGGAAAGCTCTCCGGAGGTGGATTTGGCAATGGTAGCGCCGGTGCGGATGACCGTGGAAGCGATGTCTCCCACAAGGCCCCCGAAAGTGGTCCCGGCGGTGGAAATAGCGTCGTTGGTAGCCTGGCGGCTGTTCTTTACGGCCGATGTTTCCGGGCAGTAGATACCTTGCAGTCCGTCGGTGTCGTAAGCGTCCAGGGCCAGCGGGATGATGCGGCCGTTCATCTCCAGAGAGCGCACCTGCAGATCCAGCCGGTCGCCAATCTTGCAGATGGCGGCAAGGTGGGTGTTCGCGGGGATTCGGACGCCGCCTTCCACGTAATCCTCCAGCAGGCGCAGCGTCACCCGTTGGCCGCTGGTTATCTTCTGGTCCCGGACGAACATGCACCGGAAGGGCCGCTTGGCACCTTCATACTGCACCGCAGCGTCATCAAAGTCATCATCAAGGGAAGAGATGATGCCGTCGGAGAACCCCACGGCCGAGAGGTCGATGGACAGGGGCTCCTGCTTCGGCTCCTCGGCCGGAGCCTCTTCCGCAGCGCCACCCGTGAGCACGTCCCGGACCATCTCGGCCCGGCGGCGCTCATAATCGAGCCGCTCATCCGAGGTCATCGGCCGGGAAGAGCCACCACCCCCGGAAGACCGGTGAGCGGAGGACGTAGAAGCCGGGGTAGATGTGGATGCCGGCGGTGCACCGAAGACGCGGTCTACGGAACTCTCCTCAGAGCCACCAGAAGACGCAGATCCAGCAGGCGCTGAAGGAGCAGTAGAGCCGGAGGAGGACACCAGTGAAATGTCCTCATCGGCCTCCATCCTGGCGCCCAGCTGTTCGAAGTAATCATCTGTAGAAGTCAGTCCGCGGTAGGCGTCCGACTTGCTGTCGGCCATCTCCTGGGCGATGCCGTCGGTGATGGTCTGGGTCACGCCTTCATCGGCCTGGCCGTCCTTTTTCTGCGGGATGAAGGATATTACCAGCAGGCCCACGAGGGCCAGGGCAGCCACCACCGTCAGAATGAGCATGGATTTCTTATTAAGTTGCATATTCTCAATGTATTAAAGTCAGCGCCCGATACAGATACCAGATGGCGGCGCCAACCATCAGGGCGATTCCCACATACACGCCTATACGCACCAGGCGTGAATCATTCCTTATCTCTTTCATCGCTTCCGGGTGTCCACAAGGTTATTCTCCACCACCTTGAACTTCTCGATGATGAGCCCGTGCGGGTTCACGTCGGAGCGTCCGGCATTGATGAGCTGGCAGGTGGAAACAAACGAATACTGGCTGACGGTGCTCTCGCGCACAACATACTGCCGGGCATAGGTCTTCACCTGATAGGGATAGCCGGAGCCCACGAACTTCACGCTGTCAACAATCATCTGCTGCGAGATGTTGGCCGATACCAGGCGCGAGTAATAACCCTTCTCGGCCAGGTCTTGGGAGTACTCATAGGCGCTCCGGTCTGACAGATTGAAGGCCCGGTCCAAGTTTTCCTGGATGGTCTGCTTCTGGGGCGAAAGGGTAAACATCAGTTCGTGGAAGCGCGTCACGTGGTCGCGGATTTCCACATCCTTGGAGAGAATGGCGTCCGTCTGGAGGGCCAGCAGCAGGGACTTGCCCTGGTCCAGCACATAGATTTTGGAGCGCTGCTTTTCGGCGAAGGTCAAGGCATGCACGCCCACCACAAGGGCGAAAAGCAGGGAGCCCGCAACGGCCACCAGCGTCAGGCGGCTTTGGCTCTTGAAGGACTTCTCGATGTCCTTCGTCATTGAAAGAATCTTATTCATAGTCACTTACTTATTTGAATTTT
>JAEEHS010000021.1 GCA_016281015.1 Bacteroidales bacterium | reverse complement strand
CTTCAGAACCGTACAGGCCGCTATCTAGCCAAAGACCTGATAGGGTATCGCATAAAATACCGTGCAGAGCGGCCGGACGCGATTGCCGCCACCATCCTCACTAACCACGATCAAACCCGTGCGGCGACTACGCTGAACAGGAATCTGGACAAGTTGAAGCAGGCCGCAGCCATCTTGATGACGGCGGAAGGAGAGCCGTATATCTACCAGGGCGAGGAACTGGGCTACTGGGGCAAAGACTATGATGACGGGGGAGCAGATGAGCTGGTTCGTACCCCGATGATATGGGACAAGGCCAGCCGGGCCGCCGCAAAGTACCTCAATGGGAAAATCGACCTCAACCTTATGACTGACGAGATTTCCGTCGCGAGACAGAAAGAAGATTCTGCATCGCTCCTGCGCACTTATCTGGCATGGACTCGGGCGCGGAATACCTGTCCGGCCCTTGCCTCGGGCAAGATGTCCGCCCATGGAATCTACAATGACGGCAATGCCGCTTATAATTCTGTCGCGGCATGGTATATGACCGCCCCGACGGGAGAGAAGTCTCTTGTCCTCCATAATGTAGGCTCACAGTCCGTGACTCTCAATCTCACCGCCGACAAGTTGGACAATCCCGTTGTGAGCCTTGGTGAAGTTTCGGTCTCCGAAGGCGCTGTCACCCTCGGCGGGAATTCATCCGTAGTGTATAATCAATAAGCTATATGAAAAAAGCCATTATTGCGTTGCTGGCCGTGCTGGTCGCTTCCTGCTGCAAGAAAACCGAGGTCTCTTCCCATCCAGAATGGACCTATGATTCCGTCGTTTACGAAGTGAATATCCGCCAGTTCTCGCCGGAGGGAACCTTCGCCGGCGTTGAGGCGCAGCTGCCCCGGCTCAAGGATCTGGGGGTGGACGTGCTGTGGCTGATGCCGATGTATGAAATCGGTACCGAAGGCCGTAAGGGTACGCTCGGCTCGTATTATGCGATTTCCGATTATTGCAAGGTCAATCCGGAGTTCGGCACGATGGAAGATTTTGACCATCTTCTTGCGGCTGCCCACAAGGCGGGTTTCAAAGTCATCCTCGACTGGGTGGCCAACCAGACGGCTCCCGACCATCTCTGGATGACCAGTCGTCCCGCCGACTATTACGAGCGGGATTCCCTGGGCCATGCGATTTATGAGTACGACTGGACCGATACCCGGAGCCTCAACTACGAGAATGAGGCTGTGTGGGAGGCTCAGGACAGCTGCATGCGCTTCTGGCTGCAGAAAGGCGTCGACGGCTTCCGCTGTGACGCGGCGGGCGAAATGCCTGCCAAATTCTGGCAGAGCGTGATGCCGAAGATGAATGCCGACTATCCGGAGGCCTATTTCCTCGCGGAGGCGGAGCGGGTGAACCTTTCCAATCCGGACAGTACCTTCGACGCCAATTACGCCTGGGAACTGCACCACATCCTCAACGATGTCGCCAGCCATAAAAAGACCGTTTCCGACATCAAGGATTATCTGGTGCGCGATGGCGAGCGCTTCCCCGAGTCGGCCTACCGCCTGACCTTCACCTCCAATCATGACGAGAATTCCTGGCAGGGGACCGAGTTCGAACGTATGGGCGATGCGGCCAATGCCTGCGCCGTGCTGTGCTTCACGCTTCCGGGCAGCCAGCCGCTTATTTACACCGGCCAGGAGATTGGCCTGGACCGCCGTCTGGCCTTCTTTGAGAAAGATCCCATTACCGACTGGTCTGACAACCAGTACACGGTCTTCTACAAGAAACTCGTCCAGCTCAAGCACTCGCATTCCGCGCTGGATGCCGGCGAAAAGGGCGGGGCGTACACCGAGCTGGAAGCGCCCGAGGGTGTGTACGCTTTCTCCCGTGAAAAAGGAAAAGATAAGGTGATAGTTGCCGTAAACTTCAATAACACAGATACTTCTGTCTCGCTCGAATTGGACGGAAGTTACAAGGAACTCTTCACGGAGGAAAGCGTCAAGGGGCACGTTTCCAAGACGCTCAGCCCGGGCGGATATCTGGTGCTCTGCAAATGATTTCCGTATGAGAAAATGCATCATCTCTCTCTCGGCCGCCCTCATTCTGGCCGCATCCTGCGTCGAAAAAGCCCCCGTTCTGGATGAGACCCTGCTGTCCAGTCCGGATGGCACCCTGACCCTCCGCTTCGGCCTTTCAACTTCAGGAAGGCCATATTATGCCTTGAACAGGGGCGCGGAAGATGTGATTCTTCCGAGCGCCCTGGGATTCGACCTCGTGGACGGATCCTCGCTCAAGGAGGGTTTCGCCGTGGTCGGCGTCGTGAGGGACAGCCTGGACGAGACCTGGACGCCCGTATGGGGCGAAGAGGAGCGGATCCGGAACCATTACAACGAGGCCCTGGTCTCCCTGAGGGACAGTCTCGGCAACGCGATGGACCTCCGTTTCCGCCTGTATGACGACGGCCTTGGCTTCCGCTACGAATTTCCGCAGGAGAACCGCCTGGTGTATTTCAAGATCCGGGAGGAACTGACGCTGTTCGCCCTCACCGGGGACCATACGGCCTGGTGGGTACCCGGCGACTACGATTCCCAAGAGTACAACTTCAAGGAGTGCCGCCTCTCGGAAATCAGCCGCTACTGCGAGAAGATGCGCATCCATAACGCCTCCCAGGAAGGCTTTTCTCCCTGGGGTGTCCAGACAGCCCTTCAGATGAAGACAGACTCCGGCCTCTACCTGAACATCCACGAGGCCGCCGTGCTGGATTATCCGACGGCCAACCTGCTGTACGACCCCGCCCGCAAGACCTTCCAGATCCATCTTACCCCGGACGCCGAGGGTGTCAAAGGCCGCCTCCAGGCCCCTTGCAAGACCCCTTGGCGGACGGTGATGGTCTGCCCCAGGGCCACGGACGTTCTGGCTTCCCGCCTGATTCTCAACCTCAACGAGCCCTGCGCCCTGGAGGATGTGAGCTGGATCCATCCCGTCAAATACGTCGGCGTGTGGTGGGAGATGATTACCGGTAAGACGAAATGGTCCTATACCGATGACTATCCCTCCGTCCAGCTGGGCGTTACGGATTATGCCGCCTCGACCCCGCATGGGAAGCATGGGGCCAACAACGAAAACGTCCGCCGCTACATCGACTTTGCCGCCGAAAACGGCTTCGACGCGGTCCTGGTGGAAGGCTGGAACGAGGGCTGGGAAGACTGGTTCGGCAAGCAGAAGGACTTTGTCTTTGATTTCCTGACGCCGTACCCCGACTTTGACCTTCCGGCGCTGAATGCCTATGCCCACAGCAAGGGGGTCCGGCTGGTGATGCACCACGAAAGTTCCTCCTCTACGCTGAATTATGAGCGCTGGATGGAAAGGGCCTATACCCTGATGGACCAGTATGGCTACGACGCGGTCAAAAGCGGCTATGTGGGCGATATCATTCCCTACGGAGAGCACCACTACAGCCAGCCGTTGATCAACCATTACCACTATGCCATCGTCGAGGCGGCCAAGCACCACATCATGGTGAATGCCCATGAGGCCGTCCGGCCGACGGGCCTGTGCCGCACCTATCCGAACATGATCGGGAATGAGAGTGCGATGGGGACGGAATTCCGTGCGCGGATCAACCCGGGCCATACCACCATCCTTCCCTTCACGCGCCTCCAGGGCGGTCCGATGGACTACACCCCGGGCATCTTCGAGCAGGATATGTCCATCACGGCGCCCGGTCAGAGCGGCAAGATGCATCACACGATCTGCAACCAGCTGGGCCTGTATGTGACCTTCTATTCGCCGCTCCAGATGGCGGCCGACCTGCCGGAAAATTACGCGCGCTTCCCGGACGCCTTCCAGTTTATCAAAGACGTGGCGGTGGACTGGGACAAGAGCCTCTATCTCCTGGCCGAGCCCGGGAAAGTCATCGTGACGGCCCGGCATCCCAAGCTGTCGACGCTCAACGCTTCCGCGGAGTCGCTCTCCCGCCTGAAAGATGGCCGGAAAGATGTGATTTGTGGCGCCGCACGCTTTGTGTACGCGCTGCCGGAAGGGGCCCATACACTCCAGGGCGCCACGCCCCGCGATGTCTGGTATGTCGGTGCGGTCGGCGGGGCAGAGGAACAGGAAGTCAGTTTCCGGCTCGATTTCCTCACCCCCGGCGTGCAGTATGAAGCCACGGTCTACGCCGATGCCCCGGAGGCGGATTACGAAACGGCGCCCCAGGCCTATACCATCACCCGGGAAATCGTGGACGAGACCAAAGCATATACCCTCCGCATCGCCCGCGGCGGCGGATTTGCCATCTCTCTTCGGGAAATCTTATGAGAAGAGGGCTCGTTTTCATCCTGCTGCTCGGCAGCCTGACGGCCGCGGCCCCGGTGGTGCGTTTCAGTGTGAAAGCTCCGGGCCCCATCACCCTCCAGGCCCGTTCCGCCGGCCTTAAGCCCGCCCTTGTAAAGATTCAGTAACACGCTTCCCTTCGCCCAGGACGCACCAGCGGACGAAGGGGATGCGGCGGAGAAGTTCGTACAGGAGCGGTGACAGCGTGAAGACGGCGATCGTCAGGATGACGTACATGGCGAGGGGTGGTAGTTCGGTGTACTGCTTCATCATGTAGCCCAGGCTCGCGATGACCAGATAATGGACGATATAGATGCCGAAACTCGCGCGGGTCATATAGCTCTCGAATGGACCGGTGCGGTCAAAACGGGCCTTGAACCAGCCCATCATCGCGAGGCAGGCCGTCCAGCCGTAGATGCAGTTCAACGGACGCGTCAGATACTCCGGAGATGTATTGTCCTGCCCGAAACTTGTGCCGATGAGGATGCCTCCGGTGATTCCCGCGACCACCAGCAGCGGCCCCCAGGCCTTGCCCAGCGTCTGATGGACTTCGTCTTTGGAGAAGATGAAATAGCCCATCAGGAAAGGAATCAGGTAGAACAGCGGCTTGTACAGATTGTACAGGCCGTCCGGGGATTCGGGACGCGGATGACGGATCAGCAGCTGCTCGCCCGCCCAGAACAGGACACCGAGAAGGATGATCCAGCAGATGCCGCCCTTCCCCTGGGCGACTTTGCCCCACCAGGCGTGGAAGCGATTCCGGGAATCGAGTTTCCTCAGGAGCAGAAGCAGCAGCGAGAAGAGCCACAGGTCCTGGATGAACCAGAGCGGACCGGTACCGCTGATGGACCACATGATATATTTTGCAACACCCGGCATGCCGTCGAACGTGCCGGCTTTGGCCGCGACGGCGGTGTTGAAGTAGCCGACCATCCAGTGGAATACGAAAAGGCCGATGGTCGAAGGAACCAGCAGTTTGCGGGTGCGGTCCTTCAGCCAGGTTTTTCCGTCGGTTTTCTCCAGGGCATAGCGGGCGCTCGCTCCGGCGAGCAGGAACAGCAGGGGCATGAACCAGGGATACAGGATGTACATGACGACGTCCTGGTACTGCGGTCCGTCACCGAAACCGCCGATACCTCCGAATACCCCTTTGTTGTTGTAGAAGTAGATGACGTGGTACAGCAGCACCAGCAGGACCGTCACCCAGCGCAGATTGTCTATCCAGTGCTTTCTCATCTTGGCAGCCCCTCCATGGCCTGGTCGATAGCCTGCTGGAAGATCTCCGTCTTCAATAGCGCAATCCCTCGCTGGTCTCCTAACACCAGAAGAGCATCTCCGGGTTTGAGGTCATAGAGTTTTCGGGCGTCTATTGGAATGACAATCTGTCCCTTGTCCCCTATCTTTACGACCCCGAAGATGTATTTTCCGTCATTTTCTTGCATAGTGGTTATACTTGTTGGAATTTTCTTACAAATATAATAATTATCTTTGAATCCCGGTTGAATCAATCGGGATTTTTCATGTCCGGAACACTGCGCAGCACAAGCCTTCGATATGTCGGCCTGCAGCAAGATACAAGCATATACGAACTGCAAAGTGCGCAGTTCGCCAATAAGTATTTCATTATCAGCGGCCTGAACTACCCCATCGAGGAGGCCCGCTCCGCCGGTCTCCGCTCCGCCTCCATTACGATTCCATAGTCTCGCCCGGGACAGGATGCCCCAGAGAAGACGGCGGCGCTGATTAGAAGCTGTTTTGAAATAATTCCTCTCGTTTCTTACGGCGTCTTGCCGGTCATTTTTGCCCTCCTCATCAGTCACGTAGCTATAGCTACGCTCCTTCTTCGGATGTCAAAACTGCCTCGACAAACCACCATTATAAACTTCGGGAACTATTTCAAAACAGCTTCTTATTCAAAAAAACGCGTACCTTTGTACCATGAGAAAAGGATGGATCATGGCAGCGGCTGTGCTGCTTCTTGCCGGGATGCCGGCGGCTTCGCAGAGTAGGGGCGAAGTGTCTTTCTACAACCGGACCCTTCGGAAACTGACGGTCAAAAACGCCAACAAGTTCCTGGAGAAATACCCCTCGTCGGTCTATGGGGCCGAAATGATACGCCTGCGCGATTCCCTGCTGTTCTTTTCCATGGACCCGGAAAATGCGGCCGCGGTGCAGTCTTTCGTCGAAAAGCATCCCGATTCCGACTATGCGGAGCGGGCCTATGAACGGATCCGGCGGCACAATACTTCCATGCTCTCCCATGAGGAAGCCTTGGCTGTCGCGGGTCCCTGCCTGGACGCCGTCGGCTGGCGGAAGGACAATGTGGACCATGTCATCGCGCTGGATCCGGATTTCCGGGGACGGGTGCTTTCCCTCTCCGGCGCCGTGGAATCGACCTTCGGCATTCCTGTGTACCGCCTGGACGAGCGCCTGACGGAGTCTTCGCTCGTGGGGCCGCTGGAGGTGGTCCGGCTGGGCCGCAGGCAGTTCTACCTCCATTTCGCCTGTCTCAATGCCGCCGAAGGGGCGGCCGACAAGGAGTATGTGGAATACCTCTATGACCCTTCCGCCGACGTGGTCCACCAGGCGATGTTCTACGGCAAGGCGCTGACCCCGGAGAACGGGGAGGCCTTCCGGATCGAAGGACAGAGTCCGGAGAAGATGGCGGGGTTGCAGCCGAGTGCCGAGACGCTTTGGCTGCTGGAGCGGATGGACCGGAACTCCTCTCTCGTGCCCATCTCCGAGGCGGATCTCCTGACGGACAACGCCATCGCCTGGTGGTGCGCAAAGAACCCGAAGGCGGAGACCACGGCCTCCAAGATTACGTTCGGGACGCTGGATCCGGAGAGTTCGCTCGTGGCCCATTACAAGAAGGCCGCCAAGGAGAAAGGCACGAAATACAATGTCGCCTTCTTCTCCTACCGGGGATGGACCGTCATTGTGGCCGCGTCCAGGGCCGGCGGAAATTACCTGCTCCTTTGGTGTGAGCCCGCCTGCCAGAACCGGTACCGGGGCAAGGTCCTCAGTTCCATCTATTTCGAGAATGACGGGAATATCTTGGACATGGCCTATTACAAAGGGAAAACCTTCTTCAAGTACAAACTTTCTCTCGCCGGCGGGAGTCTGAGGCGATAGGCGTTTCCATGGACAAGTCGTTCAGCCAGACCCTGACGCTGTCGGACGGGTATTCGTCACCAATTTCGAATCAGCCCTGGCCTGCTGGCGTTCCCTGTCGGCTACAGCAAAATCGTTATATTGTTGATACAGAAGTGGTTATTGGCTATGGGCATCCGACAACCTTGAATGGGTTGACAACTCGGACGCCCGCTATCAAGCTTATCTGCAACAGCGGCTTAAAGACAGATGGGAAGTCTTTGACCGCGAGAACGATGGACAGCGCCCACCGCATGACAAATACGTTGCGGAAGGGGCAGATGTCATACCTGTCTTTGTAGTAGGGTAGTAATCCCGCAGCACCTTCGGGTGCTTTTTTTGTTGGTTTAATCAGCAAAATTTACACGACCATCATTTTCGGACAAGACACAATAGAGCGCACTGCAAGGCCGATTCCAATGCGTATAGCGGGCTAAAAGCATCGATTTTTGATGTTTTTAGCCCATTATCCGATATGTTTCAGTTTGTACATGTTTTATGTACGGAAAAGTGTATGCTTAAACCAGTATAACATTTCAGCCGTGATGAATGATCTGCGCAGCATCAATCTCGGTTCCGTGTATGAATCGGTGGTATGCAGTGAACTGTCGGCTCACGGATTTCCGCTCTTTTACTATGACAATAAAAAGAGG
>JAEEHS010000020.1 GCA_016281015.1 Bacteroidales bacterium | reverse complement strand
GTCGGAACCGCCTTTCGCACCGCCCATCGGGAGGGTCGTCAAGGCATTCTTGAAGGTCTGCTCGAAGCCGAGGAATTTCAGCATGGACGGGGTCACCGCCCGGTGGAAACGGAGACCGCCCTTATAAGGACCGATGGCGCTGTTGAACTGAATCCGGTAGCCGAGGTTCGTCTGGACCTCTCCCCTGTCGTCCACCCAGGTCACGCGGAAAGTAAAGATACGGTCCGGTTCGACCATCCTTTCGACGATCTTCGCCTTCTCGAATTCCGGGTGTTGATTGTACACTTCCTCAATCGACTCGAGGACTTCCTGAACAGCCTGCAGATACTCCTTTTCCAGCGGATATTTCGCCTGGAGTTTCGCCATGAGCTCTTGTGTCTTCATGATGTTTGTTGTGTTATTATAATTTTTCAGTGTTCGGACCAAAATCCGTTTACAAATATAAGAAAGTGTTTTGGATTTGCCTACAGATTTCAAAAAAAACCTGCCCGGGAAGGACAGGTTCATGAAAACTTCTTTTACAGGAAGGTTTACTGCTGGGTGGCAGTTGCCTGCTGCTGGGCGGCCAGCTCGGCCTGCAGGGCTTCCAGGGTCCGGTCAGCTGGAATCTTGAGCGCCTTGCGGGCGTCGGCGGTCAGGTCAATGACAGCCGTCTCGTCGAAATACAGGGCGGAAGAACTGTCAAACAGGGCGGTCACTCCCTGGGCTTTGGCCAGGTCTTTCACCGTCGTCTGGGCCTTCTCATAAATCGGGGCCATCAATTCATTCTGCTTCTGCTGGATTTCCTGCTGGAAAGCCTGCTGGTTCTCTTCGATGCGGCGCTGAATATCCATCAGCTCACTTTCCTTGGACTTTTTGATGACATCGCTCCAGGACGCACTCTTCTGCTGATACTGCTGCATCTTGGTCTGGTACTCGGTGTACATGGTCTGAAGGGTCTCTTCCGCCTCCTGGCTGACCGCTTTGAGCGTAGCGCGCGCCTGGTCGGCTTCGGGCATCAACTGAACCAGTTCGGTGAAATTCACACGGGCGAGTTTCTGCGCGGAAGCAGAGAGGGTCACGAGCGAGATCGCGGCGACAACGAAAATCTTTTTCATAATTATCAGTTTTATCTTTTGTTTTTCAAATACTGTGCCTTTTACTAGAATTGCTGGCCGAGGACGAAGTGGAACTGGCTGCCGCCGTTGACCGAATCGTCGAATCCATAGCCCCAGTCCACACCGAGGAGGCCGATCATCGGGAGGAAGATTCTTACGCCCACGCCGGCGGAGCGCTTGATCTGGAAGGGCCGGAAGTCGCGGATGTCGGACCAGCAGTTGCCGCCTTCCAGGAAGGCCAGCACGAAGATGGTCGACTGCGGCTGGAGGATGACCGGATACCGGAGTTCCACCGTAAACTTGTCGAAGACGTTGCCCGCGTAACTGATGCCGCTCTGGCTGTAAGGCGTGACCTTCTGGGGCGTCAGGGAATAATCCTCATAACCACGCAGGGAGATAATCTCCGCTCCGTAGGTCATATAGCCCGACATACCGTCACCGCCCACCTGGAAGTTCTCGAAAGGAGAATAGCCCCAATTGCGGTTGTAGTAGCCCAGATAGCCGAACTGGGCCTTGGTCATGAGCACCAGGTCACCCACCAGTTTGGTGTAGATGCTGGCTCCGAATTTCCACTTGTGGTATTCAATCCACTTGTAGCGCTGGGCCGAGGTCCAGTTGTCGTAATTGACATCCTTCCAGCTGCCGACGCTGACCCGTTCGCCGTTGACATAATCATGCCGGCGGAAGAGGGAATACGGCGGAGTAAACTGCAGGGAGGCCGAGAACTCGGAGCCCTGGCGGGGATAAATCTGCTGGTCGGTGGAGTTACGCGTCAGCGAGAGGGTATAACTGAGGTTGTGCGAAACACCGTCGTTGAATGCGAAGTAACTGTTGGTCCAGTTCGTCAGGCGGTATGTCTGCCAACTGAGGTTGTTGTACAGGACAAAATAGTTGTCCGGCCACTTCAGGCGGTTACCCAGTCCGGCACTGAATCCGAACACCTCGAACATTTTCGACGAGGTCAGCAGACCGGTCAACCAGTAGGACGAATTGTAATAGGCATCCGTCATCCGGGAGTAATAGCCCGACAGGCTGAGCGAAGTCGGCTTCTTTCCGAAGAGCCAGGGTTCCATGAAACTGGCGCTGAGGTTCGTATAGTAGCGTCCGTTGGTCTGGAAGCGGAAGGACAGGGTCTGTGCGTCGCCCAGCGGAACCGGGCGCCAGGCATGCTTGTCGAAAATCCGGTGCGTGGAGAAATTGTTGAAACTCACGCCTGCCGTCGCCACGAAAGTATTGCCGCCCCAGCCGCCGGAAAGTTCCAGCTGGGAGGAGGGCTTCTCCGTTACATTATAAATAATGTCAACTGTGTTGTTGAGCTGGTTCCGGATAATGGAATAGCCGCCCTGTCCCATGATGGCCTCCGCATCGAACTGTCCCAGGGAGGCGATTTCCCGGATGGAACGCTCGAAGTCAGACTGGCTGAACAGGTAGCCCGGACGGGTCATCACCTGGCGGCGGACCACCTTCTCGTTCGTCAGGTCGTTGCCGTTGATGATGATGTTGTTCAGATGGGCCGGCTTGCCTTCGGAAATCCGCATCTCCACATCCACGGAGTCGTTCTGGATGTTGATTTCCACGGGCGTGACATTGAAGAACAGGTAACCGTTGTCGCGGTAGAGCTTCGACACGTCGTATTCGTTCTGCTTGCCGCCGCCATGCAGGCGCTTTTCCATCGTCACCATATCATAGACATCGCCCTTCTTGATCTGCAGGATGTTGTCCAGCACCTCGGAAGGATAGACCGCATTGCCGGTCCAGGTGACGTTGCGGAAATAATACTTCTTGCCCTGGTCGAAGACCATGTCGATTCCCAGGTGCTTGTCGTCCATGAAGTAAACGGAGTCCCGCACCAGGCGGGCATCCCGGTAGCCGGCCTCCTGGAAGGCCTCCAGCGCCGTCTTCCGGTCCGTCTGATACTCCTTCTCCTTGAATTTCTTGCTCTTGAAGAAATTATACCACTTCGCCGAATGGGTCTCCTTCATGGCCTTGGATATCTTGTACTCGGAGACATCCTCGCCGCGGCCGATGAAGTTGATATCCTTGATGCGGACTTTCTTGCCCTTCTTCACGTCAAAATTGACCCGGATGGCACTGCGGATCACACTGTCCTTCTCCACTTGGACATCCACATCCACCAGCTGGAAACCTTTCTCTTTGTAGTAGCGCTTGATGATGTCGACCGAAGTGTTGCGGACATACTCGGAGAACTCGCGGCCCGGACGGAGGTTCAGCCGCTCCTGAAGGTCTTTCTTCTCGCCGCTCTTGACCCCGGTATACGTCCATCTGGACACGCGCGGACGCTCGAGAATCACCACTTTCAGCCAGGCGGTGTCCCGCGCGGGGCTCAGGCGGTCAATCACGACGGAAATATCCTCGAAATAGCGCTGGGCCCAGAGCCGCTTGATGATGCCGGTCACATCTTCACCCGGAAGGGTCATCTGCATACCGGGACGGACACCGGTCAACTGGACGATCTGGTTTTCGCTGAAATAGTGGTTCCCTTCCACACCGATGCCGCCGATGATGTATTTCTGCGGACGGCCGTAATCTATCTCAATCTCATCGCGAGCGGTCTGCGCCCGGAGGGAGACCCCTGCCAGGAGCAGAACGGACACGAAAAGAATGCGTCGTATGTCCATCAATTTATGCATTATCCTGCAAAGATAACTCTTTTATTTCACTTTTCCGAACCGCCGGTCCCGCTTTGCGTACTCCCGAAGGGCGGAACGGAACTCCTCCTTCCGGAAATCCGGCCACAAAACGTCTGTAAAAAGGAACTCGGTATAGGCGCACTGCCAGAGCAGATAATTGGAAATCCGCTGTTCCCCGGACGTCCGGATCAGCAGGTCCGGATCCGGAATTCCGGCGGTGACCAGATAAGAGGAAAAATCTTCCTGCGTCAGAGAGTCCAGCCCTTCCGGATGGGCGGCCGCCGCCTTTTGGGCCGCCTGGAGAATGTCCCACTTGCCGCTGTAACTGAGAAAGACGACCAGGGTCATGCGCCCACCTCCGGCTGTCTCGCGCTCCATGCCTTCAATGGCCGAGCGCGCTTTTTCGCTCAGGCGGGAGCGGTTTCCCAGCACGATACAGCGGATGCCGTTCTTGACAAAGGAGCCGACTTCCCGACGGATGGAGAGCATCATCAGGTCCATCAGGGCGGACACTTCCTCCGCCGGACGGTTCCAGTTCTCCTCGGAGAAGGCATACAGGGAAAGAAACTCCACCCCCTCCTCCGCCGCAGCCTCTACGCAGGCGCGGACACTTTCCACTCCTTCGATATGTCCCTGGACACGCTCCTTGCCCCGGGCTTTCGCCCAGCGGCCGTTGCCGTCCATGATAATCGAGACGTGTCTCGGAATGCGCTCTTCCATGTTTAATTGTTGTTTCGGATATCCTCACCCCAGAACAGCCGTGAAGTCAGGGCCTTCACGAAACCGGACTCGGCGAGCCGGATGCGCTTGAGCGAAAACTGTGCCATCTCGATATGGATGGTCCAGTCCGGTTCAATCTCCACACTGCGATTGTCCGTGGACATGATGGCGACACCGTCCCGGCACTCGATCGAAATGTCCACCTTCGCCGTTTCCGGAAGGACCAGCGGACGGACATTGAGGTTGTGCGGGGCGATCGGCGCGAGAATCAGCACCTTGGTATCCGGCATACAGATCGGTCCGCCGACGCTCAGCGAATAGGCCGTCGAGCCGGAGGACGTCGCCACGATCAGGCCGTCGGCCCAGTAGGTCGGCAGCGCTTCCCCGTTGATGGACACATGGATTCCCAGGACGGAGGCGCCGCTGCGGTGGATGGACACTTCATTGACCGAGTAAGGCAGCATGCCGATGTTCTTGCGGGCGCCGGGGCCTTTCAGGGTCGCGTTCAGGACCGTCCGGTATTCGATGGAGAAAGAACCTTCCATCAAGGCCTGCAGTACCGCTTCAGGGCGGTTTTCACAGAGGAAGCCGATGCGGCCGAAATTCACGCCCAGGATCGGCAGGCCGATATCCGAGACGACATGGGCCGCGCTGAGGAATGTCCCGTCTCCGCCCATGGAAAGGACCAGGTCGGTATCCGGAAGGACATCCGCCTTGGTCTGGATGGGATATATTTCGTAACCTGCCGTGCGGAGTTCGTCCAGCAGACAGATCATCCGGTCTCTGTTTTCCTGTTCTCCTTCGAGAATGAAGTAACCTATTTTCATCGTGTCAATTCAATTCAAGCCCCAAAATTAATACTTTATTTATAAAAATCACTAATTTTGCGCCGACAAAGCGACACAATCATGACCAGACTGAGTGTAAATATCAATAAAATAGCCACCCTCCGCAATGCCCGCGGAGGCAATCTGCCAGATGTGACAAAAGCGGCCCTCGACATCGAATCTTTCGGCGCCGAAGGGATTACGGTCCATCCCCGTCCGGATGAGCGGCACATCCGCTACAGCGATGTCCGGGAAATCCGGCCGCTCCTCAGGACGGAATTCAACATCGAAGGGAACCCCATTCCTTCTTTTGTCGATCTGGTCCTGGAAGTTCACCCGGACCAGGTCACCCTCGTTCCGGACGCCCATGACGCCATTACCTCCAACGCCGGATGGGATACGCTGAAAAACAGGGATTTCCTGAGCGGAATCTGCGAACGGTTCCGCCGCGAGGGCATCCGCACCTCCATCTTTATCGACCCGGTTCCGGAAATGGCCTTCGGCGCCGCCGAGTGCGGAGCCGACCGCGTGGAACTTTACACCGCCGACTATGCCCTGGAATACCCCGCCGGAGCAGAAAAAGCCATCTCCCGCTATCTGGAGACGGCGAAGGCTGCACGGCAGGCCGGTCTCGGACTGAATGCCGGGCACGACTTGTCCCTGGAAAACCTCGCCTATTTCGTCCGGACCATCCCCTGGACGGACGAAGTTTCCATCGGCCACGCCCTCATTTCAGACGCGCTCTACCTGGGGCTGGAGAAAACGATTGCGGCCTATCTTTCGGAAATCCGCAAAAAATGACTATTTTTGCAATCTGCAACGATAATAAACAAAAAACCATACAATGAAAAAAAGCATCATTCTTCTCAGCGCACTGGCCCTCACCCTGACGGCCTGCAACCAGAACACCGGCAACAAGCCGGCCGAAACCGCATCCGCCGACTCGAGCGCCGTCGCCGGCAGCATCGTATTCTTCAACATGGACAAGATTTCCCAGGAATACGACATGGCCAATGACCTGCGGAGTGTCGTCGAGACCAAGGTGGGCGGCATCCAGTCCGAAATCGACCGCCGGGGAAAGAAACTGGAGAAGGACATCAACGACTTCCAGAACAAGATCGAGAAAGGTCTGCTGACCCGTTCCGTCGCCGAAGTCCAGCAGCAGAAACTTCAGCAGCAGCAGGCCGACTATCAGCAGTACGTCATGAAGAAGAACCAGGAAATGGCCGAAGAGCAGCAGGTGATGATGAACCAGATCGCCAACGCCATTTCCGAGTATGTCCAGAAGTACAACGAGCAGAAGCAGTATGCCATGATCATCGCGACCGGCGGTGAGATTCTCTCCACGCCCGTCGTTACCGGTGATCCGAAACTCGACATCACGGAAGAACTCGTCGCCGGACTGAATGAGGAATACCTCAAAACAAAAGAGAACAAGTAGTGAGAATCGCCATCCTGTCCTGCTTCTACCCTTTCAGGGGTGGTATCGCCCAATTCAATGCATCGCTCAAGGATGCATTGGGCAAGGACCATGATGTCAAAGCGTTCAATTTCACCCGGCAGTATCCCTCCCTCCTGTTTCCCGGCAAGACCCAGTATGTCACCGTCAACGATGATGCCATCCCTGTCGAGAGCGAAGCGGTCCTGGACACGATGCTGCCCCACACCTGGTTCAAGACGGCCCGGAAAATCCGGGAATGGGGAGCGGATCTGGTCGTCCTTCGTTACTGGATGTCCTGGTTCGCCCCGTCCCTGGGCTGGGTGGAACGTCATGTGGGCTGCAAGGTGGTCGCCATCCTGGACAATGTCATTCCTCATGAGCGCCATTTCTTCGACCCGCCGCTGACCCGCTATTTCCTGAAAGGGGCCGACGGTTTCATCACCCTGTGCGACGCGGTGGCGGACGAGTTGAAGTCCTTCCTGCCGGAGGCCCGGTACGAAGTCCACCCCCATCCCCTGTATTCCCATTTCGGCGCAGCCCTGACCCGGGAAGAAGCTGCGGAAGGGCTGGGAATCGACCCCGGGATGAAGACCCTGCTTTTCTTCGGACTGATCCGGGAATACAAAGGCCTGGACATCCTCCTGGAAGCCTTCCGGGATCTGCCGGAGGACTATCAGCTGGTCATTGCCGGCGAGCCCTACGGCGGATTCGACAAATACCGCCGCATCATCGACCGGATGCGGGGCAAGGAACGGGTCCATCTCTACCTGAACTACATCCGGGACGTCGAGGTCAAGCAGTACTTTTCCGCGGCCGATGTCGTCGTCCTTCCCTACCGGAGTGCCACCCAAAGCGGCATCAGTTCGATTTCCTACCATTTCGAGGTACCGATGATCACCACCGATGTCGGCGGTCTCCGGGAGATGATCGGAGACAGCGGCACGGGAATTGTCACTTCCGATGTCAGCGCGGAGGGAATCCGGAAAGAAATCCTCCGGTATTTTGCGGACCCGTCCCTCAGGGAGGGCTGCGTCCGTGCCATCCGGAGCGAAAAGGACCGGCTCAGCTGGGACCGCTTTGCCGAGTGTTTGACCGCCTTCGCCAAGACTTTATAGACACATGAGTATGAAACGCTTCCTCGCCATAGCGGCAGTGGTCTGCCTCGCTTTCAGCCAGGGTGGTTTTGCCCAGGAATATGTGCCCACGCCGGTAACCGTCTCCAAGGAGAAAGTCCGTCTGAACGGCAAAGTCTACCTGTCGCACGTCGTCCTGGAACGCCAGACCATCTATGGCATCACCCGGGCCTATGGCATCACGGAAGACATGCTCTATGAGGCCAACCCTTCGCTGAGGGAAACCGGACTCCAGAAAAACGCCATCATCCTCATTCCTTTCAAGGAGAGCAGTGCCAGCGAGACACCCCGGCCCCAGACCCCGCCCCAGAGCAGCGGAGAGTACCGGGAGCACAAGGTCCGCTGGTTCGAGGATATTGACGACATCGCCAAACTCTATGGCGTCACCGTCCGCGAAATCATGGACTTCAACGGGCTGAAATCCCGGAAACTGAGCACCCGCCAGATCCTGCGCATCCCGATGCCGGACGGCAACGTGTCGCTGGTGACTCCGCCCCCCGCAGAAGCGGAAAACGAGCAGAAGGAGCAGGAAGCGGCCCCTCCCGTCCTTCCCGAGTTTCCCGAGCCGGACGAAAGCCCTGTCCTTGCGGAGATTCCCGGCGGGCATCCGGTCGAGGCCGCGCTGATTCTGCCCTTGAACTCCTCCGGAAAAGTCAGCGGCCTCAACATGGACTTTTATTGCGGTGCGCTGATGGCCATCCGGGATCTGGAAGCCGAAGGCGTCCGGGCCAAGATCCATGTCTATGATCTCTACGCCGGTATTCCGGCTGCTTCAGACCTCGCCCGCTGCGACTTTGTCCTCGGACCGGTTGCATCGCGAGACCTGGAGGCGGTCCTCCAGCGCGTGGACGGTCAGGTGCCGGTGATTTCTCCGCTGGATCCCAAAGCCGCTTCACTCGGTGGGAATTATCCTTCCTTCATCCAGGCCCCGTCCCCGGCGGAGAACCAGTATGCCTCGCTCGTCGGGTGGATGGACAGTGAAATGAAGACCGGAGACCGGATCCTGCTCGTCACGGAGAAGAACGCCAAGAGCACCGCCGCCGCGGTCCAGCTCCGCCAGGCCCTTTCAGAAAGCGGAACCAGCTATGAAATCCTGAGTTACGCCATCGTCGAAGGGCGCGGCGTTCCGTCCATCCTGACGGAAAAGATGGACAAGGGGGTTGTGAACCGCGTTGTCGTCGCCTCGGAAAGCGAAGCCTTCATCGGAGATGTGGTGCGCAACCTCGGCATCATGATCGGAAAAGGATACCAGGTCGTGATGTATGCCCCGTCCAAGGTCCGGACCTTCGAGACCATCGAAGGCAGCGCCTACCACCAGGCCAGCCTCCATCTGTGCTCATCCTATTTTGTCGACTATCGGGATCCGGCCGTCGAAGCATTTGTCCTTGCCTACCGGGCCCTGTACAATACGGAACCGACCCAATTCGCCTTCCAGGGCTATGACACGGCCCGTTTCTTCTTCAGCCGGGCCGCCCGCTATGGCCGGGACTGGAGGCGTTCCTTGGGCACAGACCGGGTCAGCGGTCTGCATACGGACTTTCTCTTCGCCCCGAAGGGGGAAAAGGGTTACGTCAACACAGCCGTCCGGCGGATCCTCTACAAGAAAGATTATTCTACGGTCATCGCCCGCTAGAGAGCAGCGCGCGGGCATTGGCCAGGGCTTCCGGCGTTACGACTTCGCCGGAGAGCATCCGTGCGAGTTCCCGGATGCGGCCCTCAGTGTCGAGCGGGGCGACAGAAGTCACATCGTCACGCTTTGTCACCAGATAATGGGCATTCCCCTTGGCGGCCACCTGGGGAAGGTGAGTGATGGCGAAGACCTGCATATCCGCGCCCATGTCGCAGATCATCCGGCCCATCTTGTCGGCCGTCGAACCGGAGACGCCCGTATCGATTTCATCGAAAATCAAGGTCGGCATGGCGGTATAGCGGGCCATCATCGCCTTGAGACAGAGCATGATACGGGACAGTTCGCCGCCGGAAGCACATTTGGCGACATCCTGAGGATGAGCGCCGGTCGACGAGAAAAGGAAACGGACCGCATCCCGCCCGGAGGGACCTTCCGCCGCCGGGGCGAGTTCCACGGAAAAAACGGCATGGTCCAGTTCCAGGAAACGGAGTTGGGAAAGGATGGCCTCCGAAAATGGCTGGCAGGCTTTCTCACGGACAGCATGCAGTCGATCTGCCGTCGCCTCATATTCTTTCCGGGCCAGAGAGAGCTGCCGCTCCACCTCCGCGAGCCGCTCCTCGAGGGCGGAAGCATCAAAGAGGGCTTCCGACAAGGCGTCCCGCTGGGCCATCAATTCCGCCACGGTCCGAGCGCCGAAACGCTTCATCAGGTCATACAGCTGGGACAGGCGCTCTTCGACGGCCTGTAGCCGGTCCTCCGATACGTCGATCCGGGAAGAGACGGTGGAAATCTCCTCCTCGATATCTTCCAATTCCAGGCGGGCCGATTCCAAGCGCCCGGAAAGCCCCTCCAGGGAAGGAATAAACGCTGCCGCCTTATCCAGCTGGCGGACGGCTTCTTTCAGGCGTTGCACCAGGGAACTGTCTTCGATTTCAAAAGCCCCGGCTGCACTGTAAAGCTGTTCCTTCAACTGCTCGGCATGGGCAAGTTGCAACTGCTCTTGTTCGAGCGCCTCCAGCTCCCCTTCTTTCAACCCGGCCTCCTCCAGGCGGCGGAAACGGGCCTCATGGTAGTCCCGCTCCTCATCCAAGTGCGAGATTTTCCCACTCAGCTGCTCCCTTTCCTCTTCCAGCGAACGCAGGCGGCCCCAGGCGGAAGCGGCCGCTTTCAAGGCATCGGCATTTCCGGCATAATGGTCCAGGACCCTGAGGCGGAAAAGAGCGTCGGACAGCAGCAGGGTCTGGTGCTGGGAATGGACATCCACCAACCGGGTGGAGAGTTCCTGCAGGATGCCGAGGGTAACCGGGCAGTCATTCACAAAGCTCCGGGAGCGGCCCGAACGGCCGACAACCCGGCGAATGGTCAAAGATGTCCCTTCCTCCAGTTCATTCTCCCGGAGAATGCGCTGGATCACCTCATCTTCCCCCCCGTCGAAAACGCCTTCCACGACGCAGTTCTCCCCGTGGGGACCGACCATGCTTCCGTCCGCCTTGGCCCCCAAGAGGAGGCCGAGAGCGCCCAGAAGGATGGACTTTCCTGCACCGGTCGCGCCGCTTATAATGATGAGACCCTCCGGAAAACTGGTTTCCAGAGAGTCAATCAACACATAGTTTTCGACTTGGAGGGAGCGGAGCATTACTGAGCCTTGCGGTACACCAGTTCTCCGGCCTCGAATTCAGCGATCGCCACCAGGTCCGGTTTCGGCTGGCGCTCGTAGTATTTGGAGATTTCGATCTGCTCCTTGTTCTCGAAGACCTCGTCCATGGTGTCACGGTCGTTGCGGAAGTCTTCCAGTTTCTTCATCAGTTCCTTCTTCTCGGCGATGGCAATCTGGTTAGCCCGCTTGGAGAGGATGACGACGGTTTCATAGATGTTGCCGGTCGGGGCGGCCAGCGTCTTGATGTCCCGGGTGATGGTGTTGGTCGGGACCTTCTTCTTGGATTCCATTTTTATCGTTAAATTTTTTACACTTCTTACTTATCTACGGCACGAAACAGCGCGGGGTTTCAATTATTTTTGAATACGCGCTTGTAGATCATGTCCAACTCCCGCCGGTAGGACGACTCGGGATACTCTCCGATGAAATTCAGATAGTCGTCGGCGAAGACCAGGTAGCGCTCTTTCTGCTTGGCACTGACACTCAGGCGGGCATAATGATAAGAGGCAAGGGCCGTATAATAAAGGACTTCTTCCCGGTACACATTCTCAGCATTGTCCTTCAGGACGTTGCGCAGAGCGACCCGGGCCGCCAGATAATCCTCCATCTTGTAGTAGAGTTTCGCACTTTCATACGCCTTGCGGTCCAGCCGCTCCAGCAGGTCCTTCTTCATCGCCTGGAGGGCTTCCCCGTTCGGACTGCCCTCCGGATATTCGCGTTCATACTCCGCAATGGCCGCCAGACAGGTGCGCGTCGGCGCCTGATCCAGCTCGTAGCGGTATGTCGCCCGGTACATGCAGTCCAGCCGGAGGAATCGGGCATCTTCCGAGAAAGGACTCTGCGGGAAATTCTCCAGAAAACGGGTGAAATTGGACTCCGCCGTATAATAATCCTTGTAGCGGTAGTTGGACAGGCCCCAGTAGTACTGGACCGTGTCATCCCGGGCCGTTCCGCTGGTCAGGACCGACATGGACTCGAACAGTTGGGCGGCCTTCTGGTACTTCTTGTTCTGGAAAAACTCCATGGCCGCCGCATACTTCGCGTCCACATCGTTGGATGAAAGCAGGGTTTCATACTTCGACGCACACGCGGCGACCAGCGCTAGGGCACAGACAATCAGGGTATATTTTTTCATTTTCTGTCAATTTCTCTCCAAAAGGTACTGTTCGGCATCCCGCGCCGCCCGGCAACCGGACGCCGCCGCCGTCACGGCCTGGCGGTAATGCGGATCCTGGACATCACCGGCCGCGAACACGCCTTCCACGCTCGTGCGGGACGTCTTGCCCTCCGTGACGATGTAACCGGCGGCATCCGTGTCCAGCCAGGGGGCGAACAGTCCCGAAGCAGGGCTGTGGCCGATGGCCAGGAAAAAGCCGTCGATCTCGATATCAAAGACAGTGCCATCCTTTCTCAAAAGACGCGCCCCCGTCACAGAAAAACCGTCTCCCAGCACCTCCTGGGTATTGCAGTTCCACAGAATCTCGATATTCTCCCGCCCCATTACCTTCGCCGCCATCGCCTTGGAAGCCCGCAGTACATCCCGGCGGACAATCATGTAGACCTTTTTGGCCAGGGAGGAAAGATACAGCGCCTCCTCGCAGGCCGTATCCCCGCCGCCGACCACCGCCACCGTCCGGCCGCGGTAGAAAAAGCCGTCACAGGTGGCACAGGCAGAAACGCCGCCGCCCCGGTATTTCGTCTCGGAAGGAAGCCCCAGGTAACGGGCCTCGGCGCCGGTGGCGATAATCACGGTGTCGGCCTCGATGACATGGTCCGCATCAATGGTCACTTCCAGCGGACGTTTCCCGAAATCCACGGCCGTCGCCGTCCCCTGGCGGATGTCCGCCCCGAAAGAGGCCGCCTGGTTGCGCATGTTGTCCATCAGGGTATTGGCGTCCACGCCGCCGGGAAAACCGGGGAAATTCTCGACGATGGTCGTCGTCGTCAGCTGGCCGCCGGGCTGGATGCCCTCGTAGAGGATGGGCGAGAGGTTGGCGCGGGAGGCGTAAATCGCCGCCGTGAATCCTGCAGGGCCTCCACCGAGGATGAGGCATTTCGTTCTTTCTGCCATGGTCATAAATATTATAGTCTGCAAATATACGATTTTTCCGGAGAAATCGTACCTTTGCATCAGATATGGCAACGATTCTCATACCCGCCCCGACCCTGCAGGAATTCAAGACCATGCTGCGGCGGCGCAACCTCAAGGCGACTCGCCAGCGGCTGGCCGTCCATGAAGTGATGATGGGCCTGTACCATGCCTCTGCGGACATGGTCGCGGAAGAGCTCTCCCTCCGCGGGAGCCACGTGAGCGTTGCCTCTGTCTACAACATTCTCTCCCAGCTGGCGGACGAGCACATTTACACGCGCAGGCTTTCCGCCACCAACAAAATGTTCTTCGATGTCGTCAACGCCCGGCATATCCACCTCTACGACCGGGAAAACCACCTCTTCCGGGACGTCGTCGACGAGGAACTCCAGGAAATGGTCGCCGCCCACCTCAAACGGCGCCGCTTCAAGGGCTACACCATTGAAGACATTGACATCCAGTTTATTGCGCGTCCGACCAATCGAAAACCAAAGAACGCATGAAACGCTATCTTCTTTTGATTATCCTCTCCGTCCTCGCACTGGTTTCCTGCAAGAAACAGGAAGACCAGTATTCCCTGAAAGATGTTGCCATGGGCATCGTGGACAATTCCGTCTTCACCACGGATGCCGGGGTCAAAATGACCATCGTCTCGGCCGCCGACGGGATTGACGTCACGTCAAAGCGCCGGGCGTTCGTCTCCTTCACCCTGACAGTCCGGGAATCCCACAACTATGCCTACGAAATCACCGTAGACAACCTGATGGAACCCGCCATCGTGGAGCCCGTCCGCGTGGAGAACGCCACCGAATCGCCCCAGGGAGATCCTGCGGAAATCGTCCAATGCTGGTTCGGCGGCGGCTACCTCAACATCGGAGTCGGCTACTATATCGACAGTGACAAAACCACCCCGCAGACCTTCACGGCCTCCTACAGCATCGCAGAAAACCTTACCACCCTCTCCCTTCGCCGGGACGGACAGGGCGAAGACTACTTCTCTGTCACCCAGCCCAAGGCCATCGGCACCTATGTCTGCATCCCGCTGCAGACCGTCTGGACCGACTATTTCTCCGTCAAAGACCCGGATAACGCCATCCAGCCGGAACACCGCAGCATGCCGGTCAACTTGGACTGGATGTGGCACGCCAAGGACGGGAACGACCTGTTGGAGGCGGTTATCCACTACAACAGCCAGGGTACGTACTACAAAGCGGACTGATGAAAATCGTTTCGAAATTTTGGAAGTAAAGATTTTTTCCGTATCTTTGCAGTCCCATACATGGTGGATGTAGTTCAGCTGGTAGAGCATCGGATTGTGGTTCCGAGTGTCGTGGGTTCGAGCCCCATCATCCACCCCTTCAACAGCTCCCGTGTGGGGGCTGTTATTTTTTCAGCTACCTGAGCGCCTTTTATCCAGACTTGACAAAATGCCGGAAAAAGACTACATTTGTCATCCGCAACAAAAACGTACTATGGCAAAACGCGAAATCAAGTTCTCCCTCGTCTACAGGGATATGTGGCAGAGTTCCGGGAAATATGTCCCCCGGGTGGACCAGCTGGTGGAAGTGGCTCCCGCCATCATTTCGATGGGCTGTTTCGACCGGGTCGAGACCAACGGCGGCGCCTTCGAGCAGGTGAACCTCCTCTTCGGGGAGAATCCGAACAAGGCGGTACGAGCCTGGACGGCGCCCTTTCACAAGGCCGGCATCCAGACCCACATGCTGGAGCGGGGACTGAACGCCCTCAGGATGAATCCGGTCCCGCTGGATGTGCGGGAACTGATGTTCCGGGTGAAGAAAAAGCAGGGGACGGACATCGCCCGCTCCTTCTGCGGACTCAATGACCACCGCAACCTGAAAGGCTCCGTCGAAGGCGCCAAGAAAGGCGGGATGATCTCGCAGGTGGCCCTGTCCATCACCCATTCCCCGGTCCATACCGTCGCCTACTACATGGACATCGTAGACAAGGTCGTCGCCTACGGGGCGGATGAAATCTGCCTGAAGGACATGGCCGGGATCGGCCGGCCAACCTTCCTGGGGGAACTGGTCTCGGATATCAAGAAAAAGTATCCCCATATCAAGGTCCAGTACCATGGCCACACGGGTCCCGGTTTTTCGCCGGCCTCGATGCTGGAGGTCGCCCGCGCCGGCGCCGACTACCTGGATGTCGCGGTCGAACCCCTCTCCTGGGGGAAGGTCCATCCGGATGTCATCACCATCCGGGAAATGCTCCGCGCGGACGGATTCCTGGTCAAGGACCTGAATATGGACGCCTACATGGAAGTGAGGCGGCTGACGCAGAAATTCATCGACGATTTCCTCGGCTACTGGATCAATCCGACGAACCGGGAGATGACCTCGCTGCTGGTGGGCTGCGGCCTGCCGGGCGGGATGATGGGCTCGATGATGGCCGACCTCAAGGGCTTCCAGAGCGCCATCAACGCGGCCCAGCGGTCGCACGGCCGTCCGGAGATGTCGCTGGATACGCTGATGGTCAAGCTCTTCGAGGAAGTGGAATATGTCTGGCCGCGGCTGGGCTATCCGCCCCTTGTGACCCCGTTCAGCCAGTATGTGAAGAACACGGCGCTGATGAACCTTTTCAACATGCTCTCGGACAAGCCGCGCTGGAGCACGATCGACAAGGATACCTGGGGCATGATTCTTGGCCATATGGGCCGGCTGCCCGGGCCACTCGCGCCGGAAATCGTCGCCCTGGCCAAGGAAAAAGGCCTGGAATTCACCACCGGCAACCCGCAGGACAACTATCCCGACGAACTCCCGAAGTTCCGCGCCATGATGGACCAGGAAGGTTGGGACTACGGCGAGGACGAAGAAGAACTCTTCGAACTGGCCATGCACGAGCGTCAGTACCGCGACTACCGGAGCGGCGTGGCGAAGGAGCGTTTCAATACGGAACTCGCCTCGCTCAAGGCCAAAGCCGGCGCTCCCATCGTGGTCAGTCGCCCAGTGGTGGAGATGCCTTCTTTCGACATCGACCATTACCTTCAGCAGTACCCGTCGGCGACGCCCGTCCAGGTCCCCGTCAAGGGACAGCTCCTCTGGCAGGTCGACGTGGACGACGCTTCAGCCGCTCCGACGGTCGGGATCGCCGTCAAGGCTGGAGATGTCGTAGCCCGGGTCCAGACCTGGTATGGCATGGAAGAGGTCCATGCTGCGGTGGACGGACGCTATGTCGCCGTCCTCGGGAAGCAGGGGGCCGGGGTAGTCAAAGGGGAAATCATCGCCCTGATCCAGTAAAAACAGGGTGTAAAAAAGACACGCTCCGTCGCAAATTTCTGCGCCGCAATCCCTTGAAACATTAATTTACACCGTGAAACCGTGCAACCTGCATCCGGGGCGCACGGTTTTCCGTATCCATCCTTTATCTTCGCTGAAAAATAGTGCATGCTTATGAAGATGAAGGATTTGTGCGCGCAGGAGAGACCGCGCGAAAAAATGCTGCTCTGCGGAGCGAAGTCTCTCTCGACAGCGGAACTGCTGGCCATCCTGATCGGCAGCGGAATCGGTGGGAAAAATGCCGTGGATGTGGCCCAGGAACTGCTGATCCAGGCAGAAGGCCAACTAGGAAAGATTGCGGGCATGTCCCCCACGCGTATCGCCCAGCAGAAGGGGATTGGCAAGGTCCGCGCCCTTTCCATCACGGCCGCCCTCGAACTGGGACGGCGCTTTTTCGAAGAGACGGCCGGCGTGGACACCCACCCGCTGACCAGCCCGGATCGGGTGTTCCGCCTGATGCTGCCCCGTTTCAAGAAGCTGGACCATGAAGAATGCTGGCTGCTGATGCTCAACAAGAGCGGTCGGCTGATCGGACGAGAGATGGTCTCATCCGGCGGTGATGACCAGACGATCATGGATGTCCGGCAGATTCTGCGTAAACTCATCGAGAAACAGGCCTCCAGCGTGATCCTGACCCATAACCACCCTGTGGGATCGGCTTCTCCCAGCGAGGGCGACATCCGCGCGACGGATCGCCTCCGCAAGGCGCTCCAGCCCCTCGGTATCCCTCTCCTGGACCACGTCATCGTCGCCGACAACGCCTATTTCTCCTTCGCGGAAGACCGGACCGTCGAACAAAAGAAACAGCCATCGCCGGGGATCTAATAAACGAATCAGTAAACTAAATATAGTTTTTGAATAAGTTTTTGTATCTTTGTCTTTCAGGACCAAAAGCAGTGAAACCATGAAAGTGATCAACCTCGGCGGGAGTCCTTCCGTCCTCAACAGTTATATTGCCGAAATGCGGGACCGCCGCATTCAGAAAGACAGTCTCCGTTTCCGTACGAACCTGGAGCGGGTCGGGGAAGTTTTCGCCTACGAAATCTCCAAGACCCTCGACTATTCCGAAAAAGAGGTGGAGACCCCGCTCGGCATCGCAAAAGTCTCGACTTTCGACACGTCGCTGGTCCTCGCAACCATCCTGCGCGCCGGCCTTCCCCTGCAGCAGGGCCTGCTGCATGTATTCGACCATGCCGAGACCGCCTTCCTCGCCACCTTCCGCAAATACGGCAAGGGAGACTGGTACGAGATTCGCGTGGACTACTGCACCGCCCCGTCCCTGGAGGGAAAGACCCTGATTCTCTCGGACGCCATGCTCGCGACGGGCTCCTCCATCGAGGTGACACTCCAGAAACTGATCGAAGAGTACGGCAAGCCCGCCCATATCCACCTCGTCTGCCCCATCGCCAGCCGCTACGCCGTCGATTACCTGGCCCAGCGCTACGGCGACGAAATGACCCTCTGGGTAGCCGCGGAAGACGAGGAAATCACCTCCCGGAGCTACATCATACCGGGCGTCGGCGATGCCGGTGACCTGGCTTTCGGCAACAAACTCTGACCCGCCCATGAAACGTTTTGTCAAACTGCTCGTGCTGGGCCTTGCCTTGACCTCCTTTACCGGATGCGGGGTCGCAAAACTGAAAGACCTCAGCGTTTCTTCGCTGGGCGTAAAATACCTCGCTCCAACCTCGAACCGTTCCCTGTCGGCGGTCCTGCTGCTCGGGCTGGACAATCCGTCCATCGACTTTACGATATCCGACGTGGAGGGCGTGGTCCGCTATTATGACCGGGAAATCCTGACTTTCACCGCCGGGGAACTGCCGGTCCAGGCCCGCAGCGACCAGGTATACGAACTGCCCTGTACCGCCACCCTCAGCCCGGGCGTTTCGGTATTGGATTTGCTTGTCATCGCCTCGAAGAAATCCCTCGAAGGGATGACCACCGATGTCAAGCTGGATGCCCGCCTGAAAAATGGCATGGGCCTTCCGCTGACATTCAAGAAAATTGACCTGCAACAATTTACGCAGTAGAAACATGAAGAAAGTACTGGCCATTTTGTTCTTCCTTATGACGGCCATCCCGTCGCTCCGCGCCCAGGACACGCTCGCGGTCGCCGCCGTCGACTCGGTCCTGGTGGGAAAGGACATCCTCGGGATCATCGGACCCGGTGTCAGCATCGACCAGACCCCGGTGGTGCGTTCAGCCCTCCGGACGTATATCGCCTCCAACAAGGGCAAGGAACTGAGCGGCTACCGGATCCGGGTATTCTATGACAATGGACAGAATGCCCGGACCAAATCCGAAAGCATCGAGCGCTATATTGCCGGAACCTATGCCGGCATCCGCGTGTACCGGACCTATGAGAGTCCGAATTACAAAGTCTCCGTCGGCGATTTCCGGACCAAGGACGAGGCGCTCGGCCTGTACAATTCCCTGAAGGCCATCTACCCGACCGCATTCATCATCAAGGAAAACATCAACTACCCCCGCTAATGGCCATCAAACAAGGACTTGAGCAGAAACTCCAGCAGAAACTATCTCCGCTCCAGATTCAGACCATCAAACTGATCGAGATGCCTATCCAGACGCTCGAGCAGCACGTCCGCGAAGTGCTGAATGACAATCCGGTCCTGGACGATACGCCCTCCGGCGGCGGTGACGACGCCCCGCGGGACGTGTCCATCTCGGAAGTGGAGCAGCAGGAGACAAGCGGCGGGTCCATGGAAGAGAATTATGGTCCGCAGGACGACGACATCCCTTCCTATAATCTGTATGTCAACAACTGGGGCAAGGACGAGCGCCCCGAATACAATACCTTCTCGGTCAAGCAGAGCTTCACCCAGAGCCTTCAGGAGCAGCTGGGATACCGGAACCTCAACGAGCAGCAGCGGACCATCGCCTCCTTCATCATCGGCTCGCTGGACGATGACGGCTACCTGCGCCGCGACATCGAGTCGCTGGTGGACGACCTGGCCTTCCGCGCCGGCATCGAGACGACGGCGGACGAAGTGGAGAGAATGCTGAAGGTCATCCAGGAGTTCGAACCGTCCGGCGTCGGCGCCCGGGACCTCAGGGAATGCCTGATGCTCCAGCTGGAGGACAAGAAACAGACTCCCGCCGTCCAGAATGCCCTCCGGGTGCTGCGCAATCAGTTCGATGCCTTCAAGAACCGTCATTTTCAGAAAATCATGGCCCGCGAACACCTCACGGAAGAGGAGATGAAGGCGGTGATGGACGAAATCCGGAAGCTCAACCCTTCCCCCGGCGGAGAGATCGACGACAGTTATGCCGACCAGGCCCAGCAGGTCGTCCCGGACTTCCGCCTGGACTACGAAAACGGCCAGCTGATCCTCACCATGCCGCGTTTCAGCATTCCCGAACTGAGGATCAACCGCAAATACGCCGAGATTCTGGAAACCGGGAAATACACCCAGGACCGGACCCAGAAGGAAGCGGCGGTGTTCGTCAAGCAGAAACTGGACTCCGCCAAATGGTTCGTGGAGGCGCTCCGCCAGCGGCAGAATACCCTGGAGAGCACTATGCGCGCCATCATCGAATACCAACACGACTACTTTATCGACGGAGACGAGAGTTCGCTCCGGCCGATGGTCCTTAAGGATATCGCCGAACGCACGGGCTTTGACATCTCGACCATTTCACGTGTGGTGAACAGCAAATGGATCGAGACGCACTTCGGTATTTTCCCGCTGAAGTATTTCTTCTCCGAAGGCCTGGAGAACAGCGAAGGCGAAGAAGTGTCCACCCGTGAAATCAAAAAGGTGCTCCGGGAAATGGTGGACGCCGAGGACAAGCACAACCCGCTGACGGACGACGAACTGGTCGACGTGCTCTCCTCCAAAGGGTACAAGGTCGCCCGGCGTACCATCGCCAAGTACCGTACCCAGCTGGACATCCCCAAGGCCCGTCTCCGCAGAGAATTATGAAGAAAGCGTACATCGAGACATATGGGTGTCAGATGAATGTCAACGACACCGAAGTAATCTTTTCCATCCTGGGCCGCGCCGGCTATGAACGCACCGAGAAGATGGAGGAGGCTGACCTTCTGATGGCCAACACCTGCTCCATCCGGGACAACGCCGAGCAGCGGATCTGGGGAAGGATCGAAGCGTTCAACCAGGCGCGGGCCACCCGGGAAGGGGTCCTCGTCGGAATTGTCGGCTGTATGGCCGAACGGCTCAAGAACCAGCTCCTGGACACCGGGAAAGTAGACCTTGTCGCCGGGCCGGATGCCTACCGGCGGCTGCCGGAGCTGCTTCGCGCCATCCATCCGGGGGCTCCGCAGATGGATGTGCTCCTGTCCCGGGACGAGACCTATGCAGACATTACCCCCGTGAGAACGGACCGTAACGGCGTCTCCGCCTTCATTTCGATCATGCGGGGCTGCAACAACGTCTGCTCCTACTGCGTGGTGCCGTACACCCGCGGGGTGGAACGCTCCCGTGACCCGCATTCCATTGTCCGGGAAGCCTGTGACGTCTTCTCCCGGGGATACCGGGAAGTCACCCTGCTGGGACAGAATGTAGATTCCTACCATTGGACGGACGGAACCGAAACGGTCGGCTTTGCCGAATTGCTCCGCCGGGTCGCCGCCATCTCTCCCCTCCTCCGCGTCCGCTTCGCCACTTCCCATCCGAAAGACATCTCGGACGAAGTAATCGAGACCATGGCCGAGCATGAGAACATTTGCAAGCACATCCACCTGCCGGTCCAGTCGGGGAGCACCCGGCTGCTGGAGAAGATGCGCCGCAAATATACTCGGGAATGGTATCTGGAGCGGGTGGCTAAGATCCGCAGCCTCATCCCGGACTGCGGTCTGACCACCGACGTGATTGCCGGATTCTGCTCCGAAACGCCTCAGGACCACCGGGACACCCTCTCGCTGATGGACCAGGTCGGCTTCGACTGGGCCTTTATGTTTGCCTACTCCGAGCGTCCCGGCACCCTCGCCGCAAAGCAGTATCCGGATGACGTCCCTCCAGAGGAAAAGAACCGCCGGCTCAATGAAATCATCCAGCTCCAGGGACGAAAATCCCTCGAGCGCTACCGCGCCCAGATCGGAAGGCGTCTGCAAGTGCTCGTCGAAGGTCCCTCCAAACGGAATCCCGCCCAGCTTTGCGGCCGGGCCTCGAACAGCATGATGTGCGTGTTCCCCGACACGGTCCACCGGGCGGGAGACTATGTGGACGTCGTCGTGAAAGACTGCACGTCCGCCACCCTGATATGTGAACTAACTGCATAATATATGGACAAATTCATTCTGGCGCTGGACCAGGGGACCTCTTCCTCCCGCGCCATCGTCTTCGACCACGAAGGAAAGATCCGCTCCACCGCACAGATGGAGTTCACCCAGTATTTCCCGAAGCCCGGCTGGGTGGAACACAACCCGATGGAAATCTGGTCTTCCGAGGCCGGGGTCATCGCCGAGGCCATCTCCAAAGTCGGCATCGGCGGACTGGACATCGCCGCCATCGGTATCACGAACCAGCGGGAGACCACCATTGTCTGGGACGCGGAGACCGGTCAGCCGGTCTACAACGCCATTGTCTGGCAGGACCGCCGCACCTCCGAATACTGTGATTTCCTCAAATCACAGGGCCTGGTGGACAAAATCCGCGAAAAGACGGGGCTGATCATCGACGCCTATTTCTCCGGCACCAAGATCCGCTGGATTCTGGAAAACGTACCCGGCGCGAGGGAGAAGGCCGAAGCGGGACGGCTCCGCTTCGGCACCGTCGACACCTGGCTCGTCTGGCAGCTCACCCGCGGCGAGGTCCATGTGACCGATGTCTCGAATGCCTCCCGGACGATGCTCTTCAACATCCATGAGCTCCAGTGGGACCGCGAACTGCTGGACCTGTTCGGCATTCCCGCCTCCATGCTGCCCGAGGTCCGCTCCTCCTCCGAGGTCTACGGCCATACGAAGACTACCATCTTCGCCCATGAAGTGCCCATCGCCGGAATTGCCGGCGACCAGCAGGCGGCCCTCTTCGGACAGCTCTGCACCGATCCCGGCTCGGTCAAGAACACCTACGGGACCGGCTGTTTCCTCCTGATGAATACCGGAAAGAAGCCCATCCTGTCGAAAAACAACCTCCTGACGACCGTCGCATGGAAGATCGGCGACACGGTCAACTACGCCCTGGAAGGGTCCATCTTTGTCGGAGGCAGCGTGGTCCAGTGGCTGCGTGACGGGCTCGGGATCATCCGCTCCTCTTCCGAAGTGGAAGCGCTGGCCAGCTCGGTTCCGGACAACGGAGGAGTGTATTTCGTGCCGGCGCTCACCGGCATGGGCGCTCCCTACTGGGACCAGTATGCCCATGGCACCATCTGTGGCATTACGCGCGGCACGACTGCCGCCCACATCGCCCGGGCCGCCCTGGAGGGCATCGCTTTCCAGACCATGGACATCGTCGAGGCCATGTCCCGCGACGCGGGCGTCCGCCTGGCCGAACTGAAAGTCGACGGCGGCGCTTCGAGAAACAATCTCATGATGCAGTTCCAGGCCGACATCCTCGGCACATCCGTCATCCGTCCCGAGGTCACCGAGACCACCGCGATGGGCGCCTGCTACCTGGCCGGTCTCGCGGTCGGCTACTGGGGATCGCTTGACGAGATCAAACAGCAGTGGAAGGCCGAGAAGACCTTCCATCCCTCCGGCCGTGACGTCCTCTCACTCAAGGAAGGATGGGCCGATGCCATTTCCAGAACACTATCAAAACAATAAGCCAGAAAGCGTAATCGAATATGACACAGTACATTTTTGAATTCATCGGCACCCTGGTGCTGGTCCTGCTGGGCGACGGCGTCTGCGCCGCCTGTTCCCTGAACAAATGCAAATCCCAAGGCGCGGGTTGGATCGTCATCACCCTCGGATGGGGCTTCGCCGTCATGACCGGCGTCCTCATCGCCGGCCCGGTTTCCGGCGCCCACCTCAATCCGGCCGTCACCCTGGGGCTCGCCATCTTCGGCTCCTTCCCCTGGGCGGACGTCGTGGGCTATATCGTCGCCCAGATGCTCGGCGGCTTTATCGGCGCCGTCCTTGTCTGGCTGTTCTATAAGGATCATTACAAGGCCACAGCCGACCAGCCGGACACCATGCTCGGCACCTTCTGCACCGCGCCGGCCATCCGCAGTCCCTGGCGGAATTTCCTCTCGGAAGTCATCGCCACCTGTCTGCTGGTCTTTGTCATCATCGCCCTTGCCGCAAAGGGGAATGCCTTCACCGTCGCCGGCGTGCCGGCCGGAACCGGCGCCCTCGGCGCTTTCCCGGTGACCTGTGTGATCATGTCCATCGGTATGTCCCTCGGTGCGACAACCGGTTACGCCCTCAACCCGGCCCGCGACCTGAGCCCGCGCTGCGCCCATGCCGTCCTTCCGATCGAAGGCAAACGCGACAGTGACTGGGGCTACAGCTGGGTTCCTGTCGTCGGTCCCATGACCGGCGCCGCCCTCGCCGCCGGACTGGCCTTTCTCGTCTTCTAACCCCTGCTGTAAATCCCTCACCATGAAAAAGTTTGCATGCCTTGCGCTCCTCATTCTGAGCACCCTCAGCCTGGCCGCCCAAAACAAGGAACTCAACAAAGACTGGGCGAAATATTCCCGTTACGCGGGCGCGAATGAAAGCGTCACCATCTCCCCCAGAGCCGTCCTCATGGGCGATTCCATCACGGACAACTGGGCCAAACTGGACCCCGACTGGCTCCGGGAGCACCATCTCCTCGGAAGGGGCATCAGCGGACAGACGACGGCCCAGATGCTGGTCCGCTTCCGTAACGATGTGGTGGAACTGCATCCGGAGTATGTGGTCATCCTGGCGGGGGTCAATGACATCGCCCGCAACAATGGCTTCATCAAGCTGGAGAATGTCTATGGCAATATCGTCACGATGACGGAACTTGCCGCCGCCCATGGCATCAAACCTGTGCTCTCAACGGTTCTCCCGGCCGAAGTGCTTCCCTGGCGCAAGGAACTGGGTGATCCCCGGCCGAGTATCGATTCGCTCAACACCCTGATCAAGGGTCTGGCGACCCTCAAGGGCTATCCGCTCGTAGACTATCACAGCGCCATGAAGGATGAATCCGGCGCGATGCGTGCGGCCTATTGCCGTGATGCGGTCCATCCCAACCTGGAAGGCTACAAGGTCATGGAAAAGGTACTGCTGAAAGTGCTGGACAAGCCCGCCGCAGCGGACAGACCCAAGTTCCAGTTCACCGAAGCCTCGACCCTCACCCTGCTCGGAAAAGTCTTCCCGGACACCCCGAAACCCTACGAGCGCATGGATTTCAAGCGCTTCGGCGGCTGGACCTCCAAGGACATTGACCTATTGGAAATGTCCTCCGGTATCATGGTCTCTTTCAAGACAGATGCGCCGGAAATCAGCGTGAAAGCCCTCTTCAAGAGCATCAGCGGCACGAATGCTTCCGGCTTCGCCGCCCGCGGTTTCGACCTCTATATCCGGGAGAAAGGCAAATGGGTCTGGGCCGGCGACTGTTCCTATGGGCCCGTCCATGAAAAGGCGAACGGCCTGGAGAAGACGCTCGTCAAAAACATGGCCCCCGGGATGAAAGAATGCCTCCTGTACCTCCCGACCTACAGCAAGGAGACCTCGGTCGGAATCGGCATCCCGGAAGGGTATCGGATCGAAAAGGGCGACAATCCTTTCCGTCACCGGATCTGTCTCCATGGTTCCAGCTACATGCACGGCTCCAACACCGCCCGCGCCGGCCAGACCGTACCGGCCTTCCTCAGCCGCGCCACCGGCCTGGAATTCTGCAGCCTCGGCGTCAGCGGTGACTGCCGGATGCAGCCTCAGTTCGCCAATGCCCTGAAGGAGGCTGACGTGGACGCTTTCGTCTTCGACGCCTTCTCCAACGGCTCCGACAAGAGTATCGAGGCGAACCTTTTCAACTTCATCGAGACCCTCCAGAGCGCCAAGCCCGGCGTGCCGCTGATCTTCATGCGCAGCATCCACCGGGGCAACCGGCATTTCAACACCGTCGCGGACGAGAATGAGGCCAAAAAAGCGGCCATGGCCGACAAGCTCATGGCCCAGGCCGTCAAGAAGTACAAGGACGTCTATCTCATCGACTCCAATGCCGACGATCCGAACCAGGACACCTCTGCCGACGGCGTCCATCCCGCCGAATGGGGCTATCACCTCTGGGCCGAATCCGTCCGCGGTCCCATCCTGAAAATTCTGAAGAAGTACGGGATCAAGTAATTCCCGGTTCCCCGAAAAACAACGTCCACGGCCCTCCCGTGGGCGTTATTTTTTTAGCCAAAATTATTTGTGGAAAATTTTGGAAGAAAATGGTGAAAAATGGAAAAGTTTTCGTACCTTTGCATCCAAGCGTGAAAGTTGAAAGTTAAACCGATTTAAAAAGTCATGGTCAAGTTCTTCGGAAAGACAAACGGCAAAGTAGATGACAAGGGGCGCATCGTGCTCCCGGCCATCTACCGCGACGCCATGTCCCGTTCCGGCGAACAGGACCCGACCATGGTCATCAAAAAAAGCGTCCAGGGCGATTGCCTGAACCTGTACACCCTCGAAGAGTGGTCCCTGCGGTCAGACAAAGTCCTCGAAGGCCTCGATCCCGAACTCAACCCGGAACACGCCCGTTTCTGGAGCAAGTTCAACGACGACGTTTTCTATGTCGTCCCCGACGGGAAACTCGCCCGCCTGAACATCCCTTCAGAACTGCTCAGTCAGACAGGTATCACCAAAGAAGTCGTGTTTGCAGGTGTCGGCTACAAGATCGAAATCTGGGCCAAGGAAAGACGCGAAGCCGTCCTGATGACGGACGAGACCTTCCAAAGCACCGCAGCAAGACTTTCCGAAAAGTAACAGGAGGGTCGGTGCCATGTCTGAATACCATATTCCTGTAATGCTCGACCCGAGCGTTTCAGCCCTTATCACAACTCCCGACGGAATATACGCCGATGCCACTTTCGGAGGCGGTGGGCACACCGCTGAGATACTTTCACGCTTACACGATGGCGGCCGCGTCATCGCCTTCGATCGTGACGTCGATGCCATAGAGGGTGCCCTGAAGGACTCCCGGCTGAAGCTCGTCCACAACAATTTCCGCTTCATCGAGAACTACGCGGCCCTCGAAGGGGTCCGCTTCGACGGGATTCTCGCCGACCTCGGCGTCTCTTCCCACCAGTTCGACACGCCCGGACGCGGCTTCTCCTTCCGTTTCGAGGAGGCGCCGCTCGACATGCGGATGAACCGGCAGAGCAAGCGGACGGCCGCCGAGCTGGTCAACGGCCTGGACGAAGCCGCCCTGGAACGCATCCTCCGCCTCTACGGAGAAGTGGACAATGCCCGGAGGGCCGCCAGCCTCATCGTCCGCTCACGCAGCGAAAAACCCCTGGAGACGACCGGGGACCTCGACCGCGCCCTCGCACCGATCCTTCCCCGTGGAGCCGAGCACAAAGTCCTGGCCAAGGTCTACCAGGCCCTTCGGATCGAAGTCAACCAGGAAATGCGCTCGCTGGAGAAATTCCTCTCGGGGGCGGCGCGCTCCCTCAAAGAGGGCGGACGGCTCGTCGTCATCACGTACCACAGCCTGGAGGACCGGATGGTCAAGAACTTCATCCGCTGCGGGAATGTCGAAGGGAACGAGGTGAAAGACATCTATGGACAGGTCCAGGCCCCGCTGGAGGCCGTAAGCCGCAAACCCGTCCTCCCCTGTGAGGAGGAGATTGCAGCCAACACCCGCGCCCGGAGCGCCAAGCTCCGCGTCGCCGTAAAAAGGAGCGAACGATGAGCGGGAAGGAGATATGGACAGCGGTCAGGAACTCGCTGAGGGCCCTGAGGAAAGGAGAATTCCTCCTCAGGATCCGGGCTGACAAACTGTACCTGCACATCCTTTACCTCTTTGTGCTGGCCTGGCTGACCATCATGGTCAGTCTCAAAGTGGACAAAACCCTCACGCGGGAGGGGCAGAACAAAGCCGCGCTGGAACAATTGAAAATCCATCACGCCGAGAAAGAGGCGGACCTCGTCCGCATCCAAAGTGCCTCGGCGACAGAAAAACGCCTGCAGGAAATGGGCAGTGAACTGCGCCGCCCCGTCCAGCCGGCCAAACGGACAGGAAAGAAATGAAGAAAGGAGCTGAAATAAAGGACACCGTGGGCAACCGGGACAGGATCCATGTCGTCATGACATTCCTCTCCCTGGCTTTCCTCGCCCTGTCCGCCGCCATTCTCATCTGGATCGTCCGGATTCAGAACGGATTCCATGTAAAGGAGAAATACATGGACCTGTTCACCCCGGCGCCTGTCCTGCACACGGAGATTCCCGAGCGTGGCCGGATTCTCGCCACGGATGGACGGCCGCTGGCCATTTCAGCCCCGCAGTACGACATTTTCATGGACTGCACGGTCAGGAAACAGGAATTCCGGGGCATCGATGAGCGCGAGCGCTCCCGGCTGAAGAAACTCGCATCGGAAGGAAAGCCGGTCCCCGAGGCGAAAAAAGCCGGCGAGGCAGCCGAGCGGCTGTGGCAGAAAAAGGCGGACTCCCTCTCCTGGACCCTCGCGGCGCTCTTCCCCGAAAAGACGGCCGCGCAGTACTATGACGAAATCATCCAGGGCCGCTTCCGGAAAAACAAAGCCGGGAAGGAAATCGGCAACGGCCACCTGACCATCCACAAGAATGTCAATCTGGATGTGCTGAACCTGCTGAAAAAGGCGCCGCTCTTCCGCGAGGGGAAATACCGCGGCGGCATTGTCGTCGAGCCCCACGAGGAGCGCATCTATCCCTACGACTCCCTGGCCCGCCGGGTCATCGGCTATATCAAAGACACCCTCCGGATCGGCCTCGAGGCGAATTTCGACTATGAGCTCCATGGAACAGCGGGCCACGAATGGAGAAGGATGACGGACGGAGACCGCCAGTACATCCGGGAACTGGATTCCACCCTGGTGAAAGCCAAGGACGGAAACGACATCCGGACGACGCTGAACGTCGATTTCCAGGACATCGCCGACAAGGCACTCCGCCGCCAGATTGCCGATGACGACGGCATCCGCGCCGGCATCGCCATCATCATGGAGGTAGAGACCGGCGCCATCCGCGCCATGGTCAACCTCTCGCGCGGCAAGACACCCGAAACGACCGTCTGGGAGCGGGAGAACCTCGCCCTGAGGCAGGTCGGCGAACAAGGCTCCGTCATGAAGACGGTCACCCTGCTCTCCCTGGTGGAGGACGGATATGTCCGCTCTCTGGAGCAGACCATTCCGACCAACAACGGTTTCGTTCCGAACTACCGGCAGGATGTCCATATCCTGGATTACCAGCGGGAGACCGGACGCCGGGAAATCAGTGTCAAGCATGGCTTCGAGATTTCCTCCAACTACGTCTTCACCTATCTCGCAGAGAAATATTACGGAGAGCATCCGCAGGCGATGTTCGACCACATCTACGCCTACCGGCTGGGCGAGGCTTTCGACTTTGACATCGACGGGCTGGCGACGCCGGTGGTGAACCGGCCGGGCACACCGGGGTGGAGCAAGACGACCCTCGGCACCACCGCCTACGGTTACGGTATGTCGGTGACGCCGCTGCATGTAGCCACCTTCTACAACGGCATCGCCGGCAAGGGACGCATGATGAAGCCCTACCTGGTGGAGAGTGTGGAGAAAGACGGCGTCGTCCTGAAGCGGTACAAGCCCGCCGTGCTGAACAACATCTGTTCCCGCGCGACGGCCGACACAGTCACCCGCGCCCTCGCCGCCGTGGTCAATGACGGAACGGCGGCCCGGCTGAAAGCGGCCAAACTGCCGGTCGCCGGCAAGACCGGGACGGCCCAGGTCGTCCTCAGTCCGGAAGAGAGAGGGGGCAGCCAGGATCCGTACCATGACATGGGCGGCCGCAAGAAAAACCAGGGAACCTTCGTCGGCTTCTTCCCCGCTGACCAGCCGAAATATACCATCCTGGTCACGGTCTATTCCTACCTCTCCCGCGAGAGTTTCTACGGGGGGACGAAACCGGCTCTTGCCGTACGGGAGATCGTGGATCAGATCTATGCCATCGACGGAACCTGGGACTCCCGGGTCGCTTTCATCGGTCATGTGCCGGCAATGGCCTGCACGGCCGAAAGCGAAGCGGGGCGCGTACCCAACCTGAAAGGGCTGGGGCTGAAAGACGCCCTGTATCTTGCGGAAGCGGCCGGGATGCGCTGCAGCTACAGCGGGGCGGGCCATGTGGCCGCCCAGAGTCCCGAGGCCGGCAGCAAACGGAAAGAAGGAGAAACTTTGACACTGACACTGAAATGAAACTGAAAGACATCATACAGCCGCTGTCCGTCCTTGAGCAAATAGGAAAAGCGGACACGGAAATCACCGACATCTGCTGTGATTCCCGCCTCGTGACACCGGGGGCGCTCTTTGTCGCCGTGAAAGGCTTTGAAAGCGACGGCCACGCCTATATCGCCTCCGCTCTTGAAAAAGGGGCGGCGGCCATCATCTGCGAAACGATTCCCGAGGGGGTCTCAGTCCCCACCGTCCGGGTGGAGAACAGCCGGAAAGCCGTCGCCCTCGCCGCCGATGCCTTCTTCGGCCATCCTTCCCGGCAGCTGACCCTCGTCGGCATCACCGGAACCAACGGAAAGACCACGACGGTCACCCTGCTGTACCACCTGTTCATGGACCTGGGCTATCACTGCGGTCTGCTTTCGACCATCGCCAACTATGTCGGAAAGACCCGGCTGGAAACGGCGAACACGACGGCCGATCCGATCACGATCAACCGCCTGCTCGCCGAGATGGTCGCCGAAGGCTGTGCTTACTGCTTCATGGAGGTCAGTTCCATCGGTGTCGAGCAGGAACGCGTGAGCGGCCTTTCCTTTGCCGCCGGTATCTTCTCCAACCTGACGCACGACCACCTGGACTACCACAAGACCTTTGCCGAGTACCTTCGCTGCAAGAAGCGTTTCTTCGACACCCTTCCTCCGACAGCGTATGCCATCGTCAACACGGACGACCGCAATGGTCTCGTCATGACCCAGAACACCGCAGCGAAGGTGGTCACCTATGCCTTGAAGACCCTCGCGGACCACACGGCGCGCATCCTGGAACAGAGTTTCGAGGGGATGCTGCTCCGCATCGACGACGAGGAGACATGGACCCGCCTCACGGGGGCCCACAATGCCTATAATATCCTGGCCATCTACACCACGGCGGTCTGTCTCGGGGTCGATCCGACGGAGGCGCTGGTCGCGATCTCGCGGCTTGCGGCAGCGCCGGGACGGCTGGAAACCATCCAGGGCCCGCACGGGGTCAATGTCGTCATCGACTATGCCCATACGCCGGACGCCCTGGAGAATGTCCTGAAGACCCTCCGCGAGGTGGCGCCGCTCTCCCAGCTCATCTGCTGCTTCGGCTGCGGCGGAGACCGGGACCGGACCAAACGTCCGGAAATGGCAGCCGTCGCCCAGCGGCTCTCCGACCGGCTGGTCATCACCTCCGACAATCCCCGTACGGAAGATCCGGAGGCCATCATCCAGGAAATCCGCAGCGGACTGGACTGGAGCGGAACGGCCAAGAGCCTGGTCATCACCGACCGCCGGGAAGCCATCCGGACCGCCATCCTGACGGCCCCGGAAGGAGCTACCATCCTGATTGCCGGCAAGGGCCACGAGACCTACCAGATTATCGGGAAGCAGAAGTTTCCTTTTGACGAAAAAGAAATCGTGAACGAAACCTTTAAACTGATGGCGAAATGATTTATCATCTTTTCAGATATCTTGAGCAATCCGGCGTGGACTTCCCGGGCATGGGACTGATGCACTATCTGTCCTTCCGGGCCATGCTTGCCAGCATCGCGGCCGTCGTCTTCGCCCTGATCTTCGGGAAATGGTTCATCGGAAAGCTCACGGGAAAGCGGGAACTCCAGGAAGAGGAGCGGGCGGTGGATGCCGCCACAGCCGGCCAGGAGCTGAAGAAAAAGACCCCGAGTTTCGGGGGCGTCATCATCCTCGGCGGGATCCTGACGGGCATCCTGCTCTTTGCGGACCTGTCGAACATTTATATCATTCTTCTGGGCTTCAGCATGCTCTGGTGCGGCGCCCTGGGCTTTGCCGACGATTATATCAAATCCGTCAAAAAGCACAAGGACGGGCTCCCGGGGAAGGCAAAACTGCTGGGCCAGGTCGTGCTCGGTTTCGTCGTCGGGCTGACGGTCTGGATGAGTCCGGATATCGTCGTCCGCGAAAAGGTGGAGCGCCCGGCCCAGGAAGAAGACGTCGTCACCTCGGGCCGTTATGCCGACGAAGATGTCGTCAAGTCCACCAAGACGACCATCCCCTTCGTCAAGAACCATGAATTCGACTACCGCTCCCTGTCTCCGTTCAGCGGAGCCATGGGCTGGTACACGAAATGGGCCATCTATGTCCTGGTCATCATTTTCATCATCACCGCCTGCTCGAACGGCGTGAACCTGACCGACGGCATGGACGGACTGGCGACGGGAACGACCGCCATCGTCGGGGTCGTACTGGGCATCCTGGCCTGGCTGGGAGGCAACCTGATCAACTCGAACTACCTGAATATCATGTACCTGCCGGGAACCGGCGAGATTGCCGTCTTCATGGCGGCCATGGTGGGCGCGCTGATGGGCTTCCTCTGGTACAACAGTTATCCCGCCGCCATCTTCATGGGCGATACGGGGTCGCTCGCCCTGGGCGGAATCATCGGCGTCAGCGCGGTGTTGCTCCGGAAGGAACTGCTCCTGCCGGTGCTTTGCGGCATCTTCTTCATGGAGAGCCTTTCGGTCATCCTGCAGACGGCCTATTTCAAGATGTATAAGAAAAAGCACAACGGGGCCCAGGGACGCATCTGGAGCCGGACCCCGCTGCACCATCACTATCAGAAAAACAGTATCCCGGAAGGATACATCAAATATCCCAAGCCGAATCCGCCGCACCATGAGGCGAAAATCACCCTTCGTTTCTGGATTGTGGGGATCCTGCTGGCCGTATCAACATTGGCTTTATTAAAAATCAGATAATGGAGAGAGTAGTTATTCTTGGCGGCGCGGAAAGCGGAGTGGGCGCCGCCGTCCTGGCAAAAGTGAAAGGTTATGACGTTTTCCTCTCGGACAAGGGGGAAATCAAGCCGGAGTATGCCGCCACCCTGACAAAATGGGAGATTCCCTTCGAACAGGGCGGCCACACGGAGTCCCTCATCCTCAACGCGGACGAGGTGGTCAAGTCGCCGGGCATTCCGGGGACGGCGCCGCTGGTGCAGAAACTCCGCGCCCAGGGGACCCGGATTGTTTCCGAAATTGAATTCGCCTCCCGCTATGACAGCGCGAAGAAAATCTGCATCACCGGATCCAACGGGAAGACCACGACCACGTCGCTGATCTACTATCTGCTGCAGAATGCCGGACTGAACGTCGGCCTGGGCGGCAACATCGGACGGAGTTATGCCTACCAGGTGGCCACCGAGCACTTCGACTACTATGTCCTGGAGATTTCCAGCTTCCAGCTGGACGATATCTATGACTTCAAGCCGGACATCGCCATCATCACGAACATTACGCCGGACCATCTGGACCGTTATGACCACCGGATGGAGAACTATGTCGCGGCGAAATTCAACATCACCCGCAACCTGACTCCGGACGACTGCTTCATCTTCGACTCCGACGACGACATCACGATCGGCCACCTGTCGAACATCGTGCTGCGCTGCAAGATGCTGCCCTTCTCCCAGAAGAAAGAGCTCAGCCAGGGCGCCTTCCTCAAAGAAGACAAGATTGTCCTCCGCTACGAAAAAGAGGAGACAGACCTCTACTTGAAAGAACTCGCCCTCGGCGGAAAGCACAATATCTACAATTCCATGGCCGCAGCCCTGGCGGCGAAAGCCACGGGCATCGACAACGCGGTCATCCGCAACTCGCTGGCCACTTTCCAGCCCATCGAACATCGTCTGGAGCCGGTTCTGTCCATCAAGGACGTCCTGTATATCAATGATTCCAAGGCGACGAACGTCGATTCCGCCTGGTACGCCCTCGAGTGCCAGAAGCGACCGGTCGTCTGGATTGTCGGCGGCACCGACAAGGGAAACGACTACAGTGTCCTCGAAGGGCTGGTCCGCGAGAAAGTGAAATACATCGTCTGCCTCGGCGTGGACAATGCCAAGATCCACGCCGCCTTTGAAGGCATCGTCGGCAGCGAATGCATCACCGATGCCGGAAGCGCCGAAGAGGCCGTTCAGAAAGCCTCGAAGGCCGCCTCGCAGGGAGATGTGGTCCTCCTCTCCCCCTGCTGCGCGAGCTTCGACCTGTTCAAGAACTATGAAGACCGCGGCGAGAAATTCAAGGCGGCCGTAAGAAGCCTGTAAGATGGATAAAGAGAACGCAGCAGCCCCCCGCACGATCTGGAACTGGATGGACCGTTTCAGCGGAGACAAGGTGATCCTGATGGTCGCCCTGTTCCTCATGCTCATCTCGGTCATCTCTGTTTTCTCTTCTACGCCAAAACTGGCGCTGGAAACCGGGACAGACCGGATCAGCATCATGATGAACCAGCTGGTCATCGTGGGAATCGGCGTAGCGCTGATGTTCGCGTTCTATCTCTTCGGAAAGAGCAGCCTGTACCACCGGGTATCCTCCCTGGGCTTCATCCTCAGTTTCGCCATCCTGCTGATTCTGGTGTTCAACCTCAATCTCGGCCTGGTCCGTGCCGGCGACATCAACGGCGCCCGGCGGATACTGGTCGTGATGGGGAAACAAATCCATGTCTACGAGTTCGTCAAGGTCATGATGATCATGTACCTGGCCTGGGCGCTGGACGCGTTCAAGAACGACGAACTGCGTCTCAGCAGCAGGATTGCCTCGCTGCATCCCCGCCTTGGGTGGCTGGACGGCGCCTTCGGCCGGAAATGCTTCTATCTCTACGGTCCCATCCTGTTGGTGACGGGCATGGTGATGATGGGCTCGAACTCGTCGGCCATCTTCCTCTTCCTGATCATGGTCCTGATGCTGATGGTCGGCGGCATCGACATGAAGGAGGTCTTTGCCATCGGCGGTATCGCCGCGCTGATCATCCTGCTCATTTTCGGGGCTCACAAGGTCGGTCTTATCAAGACCTCCCGTCTGGACACGGCCGTCAGCCGCGTCATGGACGACAAACTCCACAAACTCGATTCCCTGGATTACTACCCGCGGGGATCCAACGACTTCAACCGCATCAAGGATGAGCTGAACCAGCCGGTCGGCGCCATGCTGGCCATCCAGGAGGGGGGGCTCGTCGGAAAAGGCTTCGGGCGAAGCACCCAGAAATATGCCGTCCCGGTGATCTTCGGCGACTACATTTTCAGTTTTATCATCGAAGAGACGGGCATTCTGGGAGCCATCGTCATCATCCTGCTGTTTTTCAGTCTCCTGGCGCGGGGCACCCTGGTCGCCAAGGAATGTGACAAATACTACGACAAGGTCCTCGTCTCGGGCCTCATTATCCTCATCGTCGGCCAGGCCTTCATGCACATGGCGGTCAATGTCCATCTCCCCCTGGTTCCCCAGACCGGGCAGACCCTGCCGCTCGTGAGCCATGGAACCAATTCCTTCCTGGTCTTTTCCATGGTCTTCGGCATCCTGCTGTCCATCTCGAAAGACGCGCGGGAGAACATGGCCCTTCGCGAGGAGAAAGCCGAGCCGATCATCACCCGGACACCGGACGATGTCCGCGACTCCCTCAACGATTTGGACAACCTGGAATCAGAACCGTGATTATGCAGTACAAACCCATCAGAGCCATTATCAGCGGAGGCGGCACGGGAGGTCACATCTTTCCGGCCATCTCGATTGCGAACACCCTCAAGGCACTCTGTCCTGAAACGGAGATCCTTTTCGTCGGCGCGGAAGGGAAAATGGAAATGGAGAAAGTTCCCCAGGCGGGCTACCGGATCATCGGGCTGCCGATTGTCGGCATGCAGCGGCAGCTTTCCTGGAAAAACATCGTCAATGATGTCCAGATTCCCCTGAAAGTCCTTTCCAGTATCCGAGCGGCGAAAAAAATCATCCGGGAATTCAAGCCGGACGTCGCCATCGGGGTCGGCGGCTACGCCAGCGCCCCGCTGCTATGGGCAGCCACGTCCCTCGGTATCCCCGCCCTGATCCAGGAGCAGAACGGCTTCGCCGGACTGACCAACAAGATTCTCGGGAAACGGGTCCAGCGGATCTGTGTCGCCTACGAAGGGATGGAGCGCTTTTTCCCGAAAGAGAAGCTTGTCCTCAGCGGCAATCCCATCCGGAAGGAAGTATCCATTCCTCCGACAGTCCAGATGAGGGCGGAGGCGATGGAATACTATGGGCTGGACCCCGATAAGAAGCATCTGTTTATCGTTGGGGGCAGCCTCGGAAGCGGCACCCTCAACCGTTCGATGAAACGCTGGATCCGCGAAGGCTGCCCCGGAAGGGAAAACGTGGAGGTGATCTGGCAGTGCGGGAAATACTACAAGAAAGATATTGACGGCTTCCTGGAAGGGAAAGACCTGCCCTTTATCCGGCACTACGATTTCATTGCCCGGATGGACCTCGCCTATGCGGCAGCGGATGTAGTGGTTTCCCGCAGCGGCGCCAGTACCGTCTCGGAACTCTGCGCCATGGGCAAGGCCACCATCTTCGTTCCCTCGCCGAACGTGGCGGAAGACCATCAGACCCATAATGCCATGGCCCTGGTCAGGCGGGACGCCGCCCTTCTTGTGAAGGACGCCGATGCGCCCGAGAAACTGCTTGACGAGGCCATCCGGCTCACCCGGGACCCGGAGCGCATCGCCGTCCTGGAGCGCAACGCCCTTTCCATGGCCCTTCGCGAGGCCGGACAAATCATTGCAGACGAAGTATACAAACTGGTATGAAAAACGTTTATTTCATCGGCATCGGAGGCATCGGCATGAGCGCCCTCGCCCGTTACTTCAAGTTCAAAGGCTATGAAGTGTCGGGCTATGACCGTACACCTTCCGAACTGACCGGAAAACTCATCCAGGAAGGGATTCCCGTCCATTATGAGGACCTCCCGCAGGCGATTCCCGCCGACGTCGAGGAGACCCTCGTCATCTACACCCCCGCCGTTCCGGAAGACCTGGGCGAAATGAAAGCCGTCCGGGAACGGGGCTACCGGCTGATCAAACGCTCCCGCGCCCTCGGCGAGATTGCCCGGGGACAGCGCTGCCTCGCTGTCGCCGGCACCCATGGAAAGACGACCACTTCCACCCTGACGGCCCACATCCTGACCCACTGTGGCGAAGGCTGCTCGGCCTTCCTCGGCGGCATTTCCCGGAACTACGGGACCAACCTGCTGATGAGTCACACGCCGACCGTCGTCGCGGAAGCGGACGAATTCGACCGCTCCTTCCTCCAGCTCTTCCCGGAAATCGCCGTCATCACGGCCATGGACGCGGACCATCTGGACATCTACGGCGACAAGGCCCATGTGGTCGAAGCCTTCAAGGCATTCGCCTCCCAGGTCAGCGGCACGCTCATCGCCAAGAAAGGGCTGGACCTGACGTCTCAGGACACGAAGGCCCGGATCCTGACTTATCACTACGACGACCCTGCCGCCGATTTCTACGGCACCAACGCCCACCCGGACGCACTCGGCCGCTTCATCTTCGACCTCCACTACAGCGGCGGCGTCATCCGTGAGATGAAAGTCGGAACACCCGGCTGGGTCAATGCCGAGAACGCCATCGCCGCTTCGGCCATCGCCCTGTGCTACGGCATCGCGCCGGAAGCCATCCGCGCAGCTGTCGGCAGTTTCGAAGGCGTCAAACGGCGTCTGGAGCTGCATGTCCATACGCCGAAACTGTCCTACATCGACGACTATGCCCACCATCCGGCGGAACTCTCCACGGCGCTCTCTTCGATGCGCGACATTTTCCCAGGACGCCGGATCACGGCCATTTTCCAGCCGCATCTGTATACCCGGACACGGGATTTTGCATCGGAGTTTGCCGCAGCGCTGAGCCTCGCGGACAAAGTGATCCTGCTGCCCATCTATCCGGCGCGGGAAGAGCCCATCCCCGGGGTCAGCGCCGACCTGATCTATCAAGATATCCGCTGCGAGAAAGTGCTTCTGCTGAAAGAGCAACTCCTGGACTACCTGTCCCGGGAGCCGCTGGACGTCCTTGTGAGTTTCGGGGCCGGTGACATCGACCGGTTCATCGCTCCCATTACCGAACTTCTCAAAAGCAGGCTATGAGTCCCTTCTGGAGGCGCATATTGGGACTTGGTGCCCTCGCTCTTTTCGCGGGGGTATGGCTGGTGTCTGCCCGCCTTGCCGCCGCCTCGCGAAGGAGCCGTACCTGTCAGGGCGTGAAGGTGGAAGTGGCCGACTCGCTGCTCCGCCGTTTCGTCGCTCCGGAAGATGTGAAAGCCTGGATGAAAGATTACGGGGTCTATGTCGGCCTTCCCCTGGACAGCGTGAACCTCGACCGCATCGAAAAGATTATGGACGGGAAGGGCGCCGTCCGCCGCAGCCTGGCCTACCTGACGGATGACGGTTATATCCACATCCGCCTGACCCAGCGCGAGCCTGTGGTCCGTTTCCAGGATGGGACCAACGGCTACTATGCTGACGAGAGCGGCTATGTCTTCCCGCTCCAGTCACGCTTTGCCGTCCGGGTGCCGGTCGTAGACGGAGAGATTCCGCTCAATATCGAACGCGGCTTCAAGGGAGACCTGTCCAGCGACCCCTGGCTGATGAAAGTCCTCTCGCTGACCCGCTGGATGAAAGGAAGCGTCTGGGAAGAGAACATCTGCCAGATACGCGTGGGCCACAAGGGTGAACTGACTTTCTACCCGCGCGAAGGGAAAGAGCGTTTTCTCTTCGGCCAGCCGGAACGCTTTGAGGAGAAGTTCCGCCTGATGGCCCGCTATTACGAGAGCATCGTCCCCTCCCGGGAGAATGAATGCTACCGCGTCGTAGACCTGCGTTACCGGGGACAAATTGTTTGCAGACAGAAATAATCAAGATATGGAAGAAAGATATATTGCATCCATCGATCTGGGATCCTCCAAATTCGGCCTCTGCGTGGCCCGCGTCTGTGGCGACGACGTGCAGATCGTCTATTACAAGGAAACGCCTTCGGACGGTATCCGTTCGAGCATGATCGCCAATCCGATGAAAGCGTCCCTTCCGCTGAAAAACGCCATCCGCGAGGCGGAAGAGGAACTGATGATCAAGATTCTCCAGGTGGTGGTCGGCATGCCCCGGAGCGAGGTCGAGCAGATTACGGCCAGCGCCCGCATCGACCGCGGCCAGGGCGACGAGTACATCTCCGAAGAGGAAGTCGCATCCCTGAAAGCCATCGCGCTGGAGACCTATCCGCTGCCGAATCCGGACAGCCAGGTGATGTACGGAGCCGTTGCCCAGTCTTTCTCGGTCGACAGCCAGATCTGCCTGATGGAGAGCGACGTCGTCGGCACCCTTTCGGACACACTGGAAGGCAATTTCAAGGTCTTTATCGGCAGCCGCCGCGCCACGACCGCCCTGGACAAGATTTTCAACAGTATGGAAATCGCCGTGGCCAAGAAGTACTTCCTGCCGGACGTCGTCGCAAAGACCGTCCTGTCCCGGGACGAGATGCAGAGCGGCGTCGCGCTGGTGGATATCGGTGCCGGCGTCACCTCGACCGCCATCTACCACGACGGCATCATGCGCTACTACGCGTCCATCCCCTTCGGCGGGCGCGCCCTCACCCAGGACATCCGTTCGGAACTGTCCATTTCGGAAGACCTGGCCGAGAAGATCAAGAAGCGCTTCGGCGCCTGCCTGCCGAACAAACTGGCCTCCCTCAGCGAAAAGGTCCTGCAGATCCGCCTGACCGAACCGTATAAAGAAGTCAGTGTCAAATACATCTCCGAGATCATCGACTGCCGGATGCGGGAGATTCTCGATGCCGTCCTCTACTCCATCCAGCAGAGCGGTCTCCAGAACGAAATCCGCAGCGGCATCGTCCTCACCGGGGGCGGCGCCCTGCTGGCGAACCTGGGGAACCTCGTCAAGGACATGTCCGGCTACGAAGTCCGCATCGGCTATCCGAAATACCAGTTCACGGCAGCCGCCGGAAACGGCATCTACAACAACCCCTCCGCCGCCGCGGCCATCGGCATGGTCCTCGCCGCCAAGGACGACCGGATGCCCGACTGTGTCAGCATTCCCGAATCGCAGGAGAAGAAAGAGGAAGAGGCCGAGACGGTGGAAGTGGAAGTGACCGTCCAGAATACCGTGACGGACGAAGAACTCAGCCAGGGAGAAACCGGCACGCTCCTCGCCCCGGAAGACTTCGGCGAAGAAGTCGTCAAACCGAAACCGATCAAGACCAAAGTCAAGAAAAGCGAGAAGACCCCGAACAAGATTACCTGGTTCCAGAAGGGCGTCGAGAAGGTCCGAAACTTCGGCTACACGTTATACGATAAAATGAATGAGGAATAGCATATGGACAACGACTACAACATTCTTCCCAACGACTGGACGAGCGAAAACGCCCACATCAAAGTGATCGGAGTCGGCGGCGGCGGTTGCAATGCTGTCAACTACATGTACCGCCAGAATATCCAGGGATGCTGCTTCATCGTCTGCAACACCGATGCGCAGGCCTTGCTGACCAGTGAAGTTCCCATCAAGATCCAGATGGGCTCGAACGGACTGGGCGCCGGGACGGACCCGACGGCCGGCCGCAACGCCGCCCTCGAATCCCAGGATGACATCGCCCGCAAGGCGCTGGACAACGGGACCAAGATGCTGTTCATCACCGCAGGCATGGGCGGCGGCACCGGGACGGGCGCCGCGCCGGTCATTGCCAAGATGGCAAAGGACCGCGGCATTCTGACCGTCGCCGTGGTGACCATTCCCTTCAAGAACGAAGGCAATGAGTCCCAGTCCAAGGCGATCGACGGAATCCACGAACTGGAAAAATGCGTGGACAGCCTGCTGATTATCAACAACGAAAAACTCTATGAGTTCTTTGGCGACACCCTCATCCAGGAAGCCTTCCCGAAAGCGGACGAGGTGCTGGCGACGGCCGTGCGGGGCATCATCGAGGTCATCAACAAACCGGGTTACATCAATGTCGACTTCAACGATGTCTGCAAGATGATGCGGGACAGCGGCATGGCCCTGATGGGTAGCGGCGAAGGAAGCGGGGAAAACCGCCTCCGCGATGCCGTCAGCGGGGCCTTCGAAAGCCCGCTGCTGAATGACTTCGACCTGAAGACCGCCAAGAATGTCCTCGTCAACATCACCACGGGCAACAACGACCGCGGCGCCAAGATGTCCGACCTGGAAAAGATCGATGACATGATCTCGGAATACACCGGCAACGCCAATCACTTCAAGAAGGGCATCATCTGGGAAGACGATCCCGAATTCGGGGACAAGGTCCGCATTACGGCCATCGTCACCGGCTTCGAGATGGGCCGGCTCGGAGATCTCGGCGTCAATGTGGAGCTTGGGAATCTCGTCATCATCGACCAGGATTTTGTCTGGGAAAGGCCCGTAACGGAAGGGGAAATCCATCTGCAGGATGTCCCGACCATCAAAGTCGGCTTCACCCAGACCGACGCCGGACGCCGTTTCCAGTACAGCGAACGGCCGCCGCTGTTCGTCCAGCCCGGAGACGCCATCGCCTCGCTTGAGAATATTCCGGCCATCCGCCGGGCCCACCTGGAGAAAAAACAGTAAGTATGGAAAGAAGAACACGCGTCAGATTCGCTCCCTCCCCGACCGGTCCGCTCCACATGGGCGGCGTCCGGACAGCCCTTTATAATTATCTCTACGCCAAGCAGCGCGGCGGTGACTTTATCCTTCGCATCGAAGATACCGATTCCCACCGTTTCGTGCCCGGCGCAGAAGCGTACATCATCGAGGCACTCCGCTGGTGCGGCATCGTCCCGGACGAAGGGGTGGATGCGGACGGAAAGGTTGTCGAGACCGCTTCCGCAAAGCATCCGCATGCGCCTTACCGCCAGAGCCAGCGACGTCCGATTTACCGGCAGTATGCCGAGCAGCTGGTCCGCGCCGGATGGGCCTACTATGCCTTTGATTCGGCGGAAGAGCTCAATGCGCGCCGGGAAGCCGCGGAAAAAGAGGGACAGACCTTTATCTACAACAGCGTCAGCCGGAAAGAGCTCCGCAATTCCCTGACCCTTCCCGCCGAGGAGGTAGAGCGCCTGCTCTGCGAGACAACCGACTGGACCGTGCGATTCAAGATGCCCGTGGGCCGGATCGTCGCCATGGACGATCTCATCCGGGGCCATATCGAAGTCAACACCGACACCCTCGACGACAAGGTGCTCTGGAAACGGGCGGACGAGCTGCCGACCTACCACCTCGCGAACATCGTGGACGACCACCTGATGGAAATCACCGAGGTGATCCGAGGCGAGGAGTGGCTTCCTTCCCTGCCGCTGCACTATCTGCTGTACGAAGCGTTCGGATGGTCCGATACCATGCCGCGCTTTGCCCACCTGTCCCTGCTGCTGAAGCCCATCGGCAACGGAAAACTCTCCAAACGGGACGGCGACAAGCTGGGCTTTCCGGTCTTCCCGCTTTCCTGGAAGAACCCCGAGACCGGAGAAGTGTCCCGCGGATACCGCGAAGACGGGTACTTCCCGGAAGCCTTTGTCAACCTGCTGGCCATGCTGGGATGGAACCCCGGAGATGACCGGGAGATGTTTACCCTGGAGGAACTGGTGCAGGCTTTCTCGCTGGACAAGGTCCAGAAAGCCGGGGCCAAGTTCAATCCGGAAAAGGCCAAGTGGTACAACAAAGAGTATCTGCGACTCAAGACGGATGCCGAACTGACAGATCTCTTTATTCCGGTGCTGGAAAGTCACGGCATGAAGGTCGTGGACTGCCCCTGCCAGGCACTGACGGCAGGCGCCGCGTTCGAAGGGGCCGGTGCTGATTTCCGTAACCATATCTTCACACGCGAGTATGTCCAGGACGTTGTCGCGCTGGTCAAGGAGCGTGCGAGTTTCGTGTCGGATTTCTGGACCATTGCGTCCTATCTCTTCATCGCCCCTTCCGAGTTCGAAGCCTACGGGGTCAAGGCCGGTGCGGCCATCGCCGCCAAGCCTTCGGACCGGCCGGCCGATCCGCGGGCGAAGGTGTACGACGACACGCTGACCGCCCCCTTCCTGGCCAAGGATGTGGACAAGTTCTGGAAAGAGGACCACTACGAGAACTGTTTCGAGGTCTGCCAATACATCAGCGGTGCGGCCTTCGGTTTCGATGACCTGGATCCTTATCGCGGGTCCATGGAAGCTGCCGCCCTGGAGACGGCGCTCGAGGCGTACATCAAGATGCGGGAATACCCGATGGGAAAGGTGATGAACGCCCTGCGGCTGGCGCTCACCGGTGCTGCTTCCGGACTCGGTATCGCCGCCATCCTCTCTTTCATCGGCCGGCGCGAGTTCGCCCGCCGCATGGGATTCGCCGCAGAGCGTTTGGGGCGCATTTAAAATCTTCTACCGGGCGGCTTCGGCCAGGATGTTCTCCATCTGCTCCCGGTCCATCTTCCCGTCGAAAGAGATGACGGACACTTCGGAATCTTCTTTCGTGACCATCACGAAAGATTCAACGGTCTTCTCGTTACCCACCGTGTACATCCTCAGGACCTGTCCGTCGTCCTTGGTTTCCATGAGGAGCTCGTATCGGCCGGATTTGACGAACTTCTTGACGTCGGCATAAAGGCTTTCGGAGGTGGCACGGTCTTCCGTGCTCAGGATGTAGAAGCCGCTCATGGACTTGATAAGCGGGGTTAGGTTCACGCTTTCGTCCTGAAGCTCCATGTCGGGAATTTTTCCGATGAGCCGGAACATGGCCGGAGAGATGTAAACGGCAGAGATTCCCGGCTGGTCGGAGTATTTCTCATACAGATCACGCCCACCTTGGGCAAAGGCTGTCAGACTGAGGCTGAGCAGCACCATCATGGCATATATCTTTTTCATTTCCAATAGTTTATTTTGTCAAACTGGGTTTCGGCCTCGGCCACTTTCGTCGCGGCGGTGTTTAGGGGGGCGCTCACTTTCAGCAGCGCCTCCTCGACGGCGGCATAGGCAAGGTAAGGGTCGTCAAAGGTGTCCTTGGGCCCGCTCTGCCGGTTCATTCCGAACCAAACCACGCCCACGAGGACGGCAGCGGCGGCCGCTATCCAGACAGGAGCCACCTTCCTCTCGGGCAGACGCACCTTCCAGTTTTCCGGAACGGGAATCTGTCCGTCATCCCCGATACGCCGGAGGTCTTCGAGCGACAGCTTTTCTATTTCACGGAGGTCTTTCATAGCAATTGTTTGAGTTTTTTGCGGGCCAGGCTGACCTGGACCCTGATATTCAGGCCGCTGAGGCCGGTGAGAGAGGCTATTTCGGAATAGCTGAGTCCCCGGAGGACCCTGAGACGGAGGATTTTCCGCTGGCTGGGCGGCAGCTGCTCCATGGCTTCAGAAATGGCACGGAAACTCTCTTTCCGGCCGAGCTCGGCATCTGCCGAAGGGGCGCTGATCATGTCCTCGCGCAGCTCCACTGCGGGTTTAAGTCGCCGGATGCGGTCGATGCAGAGGTTCTTCAGAAGCAAGCTGCCATAAGCCGACGGCTCCCGGATGAGGTCCAGATGATCCCGCAGGTTCCACAGCTTCAGGTATAGCTCCTGGACGGCATCCTTGGCCTCGGCATCGTCCTCCAGCATATAGAAGGCCATCCTGTAGAAGCGCTCCTGCAGGGGAATCCAAACGGTATGAAACTGATCTGCGTTCACGGCTTCATATCGAGGCGTCCCTCGACATAAATCAGGGAACCGTCGTTGTTGTAGAGGATACAGTCTTTGATAGCAGAACCGTCGTCAGTTCCGTAAATGCGCATCACATCAGAATCATCCTTGGTCTCCAAAATGAGTTCCATGCCGGAAAGCAGCTTTTTCACCTTTTCGTCGAAGCGCTTTTTTTCAGCCGGATCAACATCTTCATAGTCCACGATGACGAGTTTCCGGATACCCCGGAACATTTTCAAGGCAGCGCGGTCTTCCGGATCCAAGTCCCCGGACAAGGTGGCGGCTCCCCGAAGGAGACTAACGCCGATGGGTCCAATGGAAACCACATCAAAGCCCTCCTGGCCCTTGTACTGCTGAACCAGGCGTTCCAGTTTGGCCGGTGTTCCTGCCCAGGCGGTCAGCGCCGCCGTGCAGGTAATGAGAATGGTAAGGAATGTTTTTTTCATCTTTTCTACCAAGCGCTTGCATGAATAGGACGCAGAACTCCGCAAAATGTTAAACGAAGGTAGAAAAAATTTGGAATTCAGCTTGATGATTCCTACATTTGGACGGAAGAGGAAGGGTTTAAAGGCCTTTCCAAAGTGGGATATTGAATCACTGTTATGTCCCAAGCGTTGATGGCGGAGTGATTTTCTATAGTTACAGCGACTACCTCGTATGGTTCAGTATCGTGTGCATGGAAGCTCGGAAGCATCGCATCAAACTGCTTGCAGTCTGCCCTATGCCGGATCATATCCATCTGTCGATCGTCGCTTCATCCCGCCGTCAATTATCCGGTTTCATGCGTGACACTCTCCGAAAATATGCCGCACAGTTCAATGCCGTGAGCAAACTTAAGGGGCCAGTTTTTCGGGAGTCTTTCGGAAGTGCCCCAAAATCATTCTCGCTTATGCAGAGTCATCACATCCCTTTGCCGAGAAACTGGTCATCAGAAAGGCAAGGAAAGCCGTACAAAATGCCGTGAAGGAGATCAAGAAACAGTTCCACTCCGGGCTGTCCCTGAATCATGCCATGTTGAAACGGATATTTTCTTCCCTCTCGTCAAATGAATGTCAACAGATTACAGACTTCATCATTGCCACATACAATGCGATAGATTATGCTCAAGCCATCCGATACCTTGATTCCTTTCAAGACCTGCTCGTAGCCGTCCATGCCAATACATCAGCGGTGCGGCCTTCGGTTTCGATGACCTGGATTCTTATCGCGGGTCCATGGAAGCTGCCGCCCTGGAGACGGCGCTCGAGGCGTACATCAAGATGCGGGAATACCCGATGGGAAAGGTGATGAACGCCCTCCGGCTGGCCCTTACCGGCGCCGCTTCCGGACTCGGCATCGCCGCCATCCTCTCCTTCATCGGCCGGCGCGAGTTCGCCCGCCGCATGGGATTCGCCGCAGAGCGTTTGGGGCGGATCTAAAAGGGCTGCTTCCCGCAACTCGAGTGCTGATTCCGGCTACGGCTCACGGGGTAGTCGCCGTGAAATGGAAGCAACTGATTTATAACAACTTACGCAAAATCGTCTATGTTCATTTACATAGACGATTTTTAGCAAACAGCTACTAATCAAGCAATTACATTTTACGCTCGAATATACTCCTTGTATTTTTCATAAAGTGCCCGCGATAGCCTGCATGGATTACCCACGGGTTTAGATGGCATCTTACTGAAACTATGGGCCCATTCCCATTCGAAATCACTGCACCAAGCCAGAAAAGCGGCTTCATCAAAGGGTTCACCACTGCGGAGACTCTCCGATAGACCTGTGATGAATTTCTCCCACCGGGGCAGGTAGTAAGTTCCGATGAGACCGTTCCAGTCCCGATTCGCATAATCATTGAGGATCTTTCCTTTCTCTCCCCAGCACGTCAGAAGCATACGGGCATTTGTTTCATAATAATTCTTTTCCACCTCAGTCGTTCCCCATAAGCGGGCATCTGATATCCATTTTCCCATCAGAAAATAGGCATCACTGGCAACCAGTTTGTCAACATCCCGAAGAATCTCCATCATGCGGGCGCCTTTGGCAGACACACCCTCTAAATCACCGGCCGCATAATCTTCCCGGAGTCCGGCATAGAGTTCCGTAAAATAATTATCCAGGCACTGCCTCGCCCAGTTTACACAGTCGAACCTATACTCCGGTGTCTGGCAGCCATCCGCCTGGAGGAGTTCCCCCCAGGCATCAAGGAGGTCAAGATTGCTGTAAGCCGAAGAAGGGATGTTCCATTTCGCCTGTCCGTCCAGACGGGGCCTGGCAGGAATCTGCGAGACCACGTGTCCGGATTTCTGTTTCTGCACTTTTTCACATACTATTTTCCAAGCTTTCCGGACATGCTCATCTGACTTCCCTGAGTGACAGTCAGCATAGCGCTCTATCCAGGAAGCGTCATCCCCTAATCGCTCCCAAGCCCTATCCAGCACATACTCGTACATGATAGGATTTACGTCCAATCCCTCCAGCGTGCATCCGATACCGACACACTCGTCCGGAGCATCGGCATACACTCGGTCCAATTTCATGGAGATGTCCTCAAAGTTCCCGGCCATCATGGTGGCTCCACCGAAATTTCCCAGATAAGACCAAATGAAGTCTTGCCCATAGAAATTATCCGTCTGACGGTATATTTCCACATTCTCGCAGAAATAGTCGAGCATAATCAGACGGTCTTTGGGGACTGGTTTGATATACGCCTCAATCCGCTCAGGAGTCCACATGTTCCTCTTGTGCCAAAACAGCCAGCTCATCTGAAGCCATATCGCTTCGGGATCGTTTTCGCGAAGGGCGTCATAGGTAAGACGTGCGGCCTCTGATAGATAGGACGGTTCCCAAGAGGGTGGATTGACCTCGTTGAATAGATCGGCGCCATAGATATGGCAGTCCCCGCCGAAAGCCTCTTTCTGCTTTTCTAAGAAAGTGCTCTGAATAATCCTGAACAGAGAATCGGCCGGATTCAAGTACCATGCACTATAGGCTTGATCAAAACTGGACCAGCGATTCAGTCTTTCTATCTGGGCCTTTGGATACTTTTCCTTCAAGGCGGCCGGAACGTGCCCCGTAAATGAGCCCAGAATAGGAGATATTCCCAATGAATTCTCCCTGGCTATAATCTTCTTCTGGAGCGCTAACTGCCCATCCAACCAACTTTGTGGCAGAGGCCCCTGCCAATGGTCTATATTCGTCATCCTGTGCCAAGGAAGATAGGCAGGACCTGTGAAATAAGAACGAATCTGCTCTTCACTCAGCCCAAACTCTTGCCAGGTCTCTAACCAGACGCTCTCCTGTCCGGTGTTGGCCAGGGCCAACGTCACCCCATGCAACGCCATCCAGTCAATCAGGCGTTCCCAGTCTTCCCATTTCCACCATGGGAGACTGTAGCCATAGGTACAGTAATTTAGAAAGAAACGCTTGTCCAGCAAAGCCCTGCGCTGTACGCGCCCCTCGACTGAGGGCAAACGCCGCGGTTCTTGTACTTTGTCTCTAACAAACCAGGTCACGCCGATGTGACACCAGTCCCGGAGATAGTCTCCCAGTCCCCGAGCCAAGGCATTTACACTGCTCCCGCTAATATGCAGGCGCCCGTCCTCAGTTTCCAAAGCATAGAACTCTTCGTCTGCCGGTTCTATCGTAAAATAGATAGATTTACTTTGTCTAGGAAGGAGTCGCTCACAAAGCTGCTCCACAGCTGCCACTTGAGGGTCATCTGACCAAGTTCGTTTCGGTGAGCATGCAACGGCCTCGAGGAAGCAGGAAAGAATCAGGAGGAATCGGATTGTTTTCATACGGCAAAAACTAATCATTTGATTTCCAACGTGTGATAGCCCGCTCTGGACTGGATGGTAATCTCCAGCAATCCCTTGAATGGCGACGAATAGGCTATCGGACGACCATCCAGTGTCACACGATACTCCTTTTCCGGATCCATACAGACCAATATGGACGTAGCATTACCATAAGAGTCTTTATCAAAGAGCAGTTGCGTTCGGAAAGAAGAAGCGTCCACGCCAAAGACCTGATTAACGCAGATCGTATCAAAGCCGGTACTGACAGTACCTGGCTTAAAATAACTGTAGTACCAGTTTATCATAGGTGAAGATAAACCAGAGAAATTATGCCACCCGGCCCCTCTCCCAGAAGCAATGATAAAATGCTCAAACGAAAGGTAAGTCAGAGCCGTCTCTTTCTTCCATGTCTCAAGTGCCGTAAATGCAATCTGTCTGGCCCGCTCAGGCAGTCCCATATCGAGCATGGACTTCCACAGGAGTAATTGATGCGGCATCCAGACACATCCATTCCAGTAACCCTCCATGGAATAATAGGAAGCCCTTCTATCCACCGTACTGATACCATAAGGGGTCCAAAGACGGCCTTCCGTAAAAATATTATCCAGGAGTTCCGCCTTTTGGGACGGCGTACAGATCCCGGCAACCAAAGGGCTCACGCCATCCAGACCTTGATTGAAATTGCTTCCATCTGAAGCCTTTAAGATGCCCGAAGGGTGACCGGAAGCATCATGAACCACATAAGAGAAATAGGCTGTTTCAGGATCCCATGCATAGTCCAAAATGGCCGACTTCATCTTTTGGATATCGCGGTCATACTGGCGGATATCAGCCTTGTAACCCAGATGAGCAGCCATCATTCTCAAGATCTTCGCTGCTCGGAGATAATAAGAGGTGGATACGACTGGAGCGACGCTCGCATACAAATCCTGATGGGAGCGAAGCCAGTGTTGAGGAGGGTAATCATCCCAACCTCCCGTACTATACCACAAATCCCATGTCCGGACAAAACCCGATGGCATCATTGTCCGGGAGCGGGAATCATGCCCGGCAAAATAGTCGTAATACTGTTTCAGCCTCGGATACATAAACACAGCCATTTCCCAGTCCGATGTCTTGGAAAGCAAGTCTTCGAAAGCGAAAAATTGCGTTGGAAGGGGCGTTCCATGGTGGATGAAGGCTTGCTCTGAGCCAGGCGCCGTTGTATAGGCACGTATAGTTTCAAAGGATTTGACCGGATCCAGACAGGCTAACGCCCAGGAGATAAAGCCCGAGTCCCATGTATAAAGACTGTTCCAGTTCTTTCCCGGAGTAAAATGACGGATATTCTGACCTTCTGCAACAATGGGATAAGCGATATTGGTTAGAAGGGTCGCCTCAATAATCTGCTCACCGAACGAATACTGTTCACCAAAAGGAAGCCTATTATCCGGTTCGAGGGCAGGTACCGAAGACACAAAAGCAGTTTCATCCGCGTGAAAAGACTGGATCTCTGCGGTAACAAACTCCTTGTCACCGCATACAATCAGATTCCAAATGGTCGTATCAGACTGGGGGGCCAAGACCACAGGACGTTGGAATTCAGCTGTATAGTGTCCCTGATTGTCACCATGGAAGCAAACGGGAGGATGTCTGTGAACCGTCCTCCGGAGAAAGACATCCAAAAGACCGTTCTCGTATCGCTTAACCGAAGAAAAAGGATAGTTGGTCGCAATGCCGTACCATTTGTCCATGGCCTTGTATTTTACGACGAAATCCTGTCCGTGCTCTTCCCAGATGGGAAAGTAATCTTCCTTGTCAGTGGTCGCTCCATCCGCAAAGTGCACAGACGCCATCGTCTGTAACAGGATGTTCTGCGGCACCTCCGTGGCATTTACACAATCCATCTGCAAAAGCACATGATTGTCATCTACCACATGGTATGTCGCATCCACATATACACGATCCTTCCATTCCAATTCATATCGCCAACAGATATGGTCCATCTGTGGTGTTACTCTCCAGGGAAGACAACCCGATTCATACAATGCATTCGGCACCAGGTAAGAACGGCGATACAGCCCTGGCACCAGGGCGATTTCCACCAGATTCCCGCTATCTACATCCTCAATATGGGAAATCCCGGAGTACATTTTTGAGTACGGCCCCCAGGATTTCAAAGAGGTAACATCATGTGAGTTAGTGAGAAGTGTCCCGGCAAGTAATAAGACAATTAACACGTTCATATTATCAATTCAGAAGCAACTTCGCAAGAATGGGAGCCAAGGTGTTGGCATAAGAAACAAAACCTATATCCGTGAAATGGACGCCTTCCACCGTGCCCACATTATCTTGTCCGAGCATCTCCATCGAGCTCACCATATAGATGTTCTTCTCTCCGGCCGCAACGAGATCGTCGAAAACTTTATGGAAAGCCTGATTCTTTTCCCGAATCATTTTGTCCCGTCCCTCATCGAAGCGGATTCCAGGATAATTCGGATGGTCCACAAATACTACCGGGACATCAGGATGGGCTGCACGGAGAATGCGATAAAAATCCGCCTCCTTTTCCAGATACAATTCCGGCGTTCCGTTCTGGGTATTATCCAGCACAAACACACCAGGATCCGGGTATGCTGCCATCAAGCGGGCAATTTCCATATCCAGAAGAGCGTTCCCGCTGAAGCCCAGATTGATTACCTGCCGGTCAAGTATCCGTGATAACTGTGCCGTGCCGCACATTCCCGGATGCGACGAACTGGCGCCCTGCAGAATGCTGGTCCCATACATGACGACGGCCTTCTCTTTTCGTGGAGAATTCAGTTGAGGGGCCTCAACGCTGTAACCCTCCGGCACTCCTATCTCCAATTTGCCCACCCCGTCATACAGGCTCAGGTACACCATATATTCGTGCATGCTGCCCTTCAATTTAGAACAGCCAATTTTGTATGATGCCTCATTCCCACCTTTGGGAGGACGCGCTGTATTCACATAGACCCATTCTCCCTCGTCAAAAACGTAAAGAGCGAGGCCACGTACCGTGCAGGCAGTCATGTTAACAGATGGCGTCACAAAAAGTGAATACCATCGAAAATCATAGACTCCGGCATCTGAACGAAAACGGACATAAATACCTGCGCTGTTCCGGCCGAGTTTCCATACGGCAGGACGGATGCTTCCTTCCAGCGAGGCTGGAAGCCTTGAAAAGGATTCGTATGTACTATCGCATACTTTTCCAAACACAGGAAGCGTTGTGGCATCGGTATACACATAGTCCTGGGCATAAGAGGATACCATCCCCAAAAAGGCCAGGACTAGGGGAAGAACAAGTTTTTTCAGCATAGTTAATCAATCAGTTCTTAGTTGAGAGGCCTCCGTATCGTCCGGCACGCGAGGCAGTACCCGTCCATTGATGGAAACGTGGTCAAAACTAATATCCTCAGTATTGACAAGGGTATATGCAGTTTTACAATCCTCGAAGGTGATATTTTCCAAAGCTATGTTCCGTATCGGATATCCTTCCACACCGATGGCATAGAATCCGCATTCCTTCGATTTCCCGCCGCGGATATTGCTGATTCTGAAATTCTCAAATCGTGTCGGATGGAACCCTCCCCTTCCTCCGTGATAATTGTTTTCGAAACGGATGAAGGCCGTGCGGACAGAGTCGATGGCAATCCCATCCACCCAAACATTGCGAATAAAACCTCCCCTGTCAAGATTTGACTTGAAATAGATCGCGCTGTGGCAGGATCCGACATGAACATCATACATATAGACATTCTCCACACCTGCCGCCATTTCGCTTCCGATACAAAGCCCGTTGCAGCGGGAACTGAATTCGCAGTTGCGAATGATGATTCCCGCCGTTTTCTGACCAATTCTCCATGCATCCTGATCTCGTCCGGCCTTGATGGCGATGGCATCGTCGCCCGTATGAAACACGCAGTTCTCTATCAGCACGTTGGTACTGTACTCGGGATCGCAGCCGTCATTGTTCAGATTCCAACTGTCAATGGTAACGCCACGTACCGTCACGTTGTCACAGAAAAGCGGATGAATGACCCAATAAGGGCTGTCGTGGATGGTAATGTCTTCAATCAGCACATTCTTGCAGCCAAAAGGCTCAATCATATTGGGCGGCATAATGGAGCGGGCGCCGAAGAAGCGTTCCCTAACGGGGACAAGGTCGATGCCCATTTGGCGGAGCGTATCTTGCTGGGCAGAACGCTGGGGACGCATTCTTGCAAATCCATTCCGGGCGTTGCCATTAATCACTCCTTTCCCGGTGATAGCGATATTGTTGCAGTGGTCTGCACGAAGGAAGGAAGCGTAATTGTACATCTGTGTTCCTTCCCAAACCGTCAGTTCTTCCGGCAAATAGTCAAGAGGGTTACTACTGAAAACAAGCTCGCAACCTTCCGGGATATGAAGATTGACGTTACTCTTGATATTGACGCTACCCTTACAAAAGACTTTTCCGACAGGGAGGACGACACGGCCACCGCCTTCATCGCTGCAACGGGTAATAGCCGCATTGATGGCCTCCCGACAGTCTGTGACGCTGTCCGCGACGGCGCCAAAATCCTCGGCCGGATAATCCACGGCGCGGAATTCCGGCGCATGGATTCGGGCAAGAACCGCCTTCGCGCCCTCCGGCAACCTTCCGGTACAGGCCGGAAGGGCTGCCAGAGCGACGGCGAAAGACAGTCTGATGATATTACGAATGAACCGGACCATTATTCCCCCCACAAGATATCGTCCTCCTCCTGTTCGATCTTGACTTCGTAATTACTGCCGCAGATAATATGTTCCATGTAAACCATTGTCTGTATGCAGGCAGGCTCTTCGTATATTTTCTTTTCCATAAAGCACATTCATTTAGATTTTCATACAACGGACAGGAAGACCGAATGCTGAGCGTGCAGCTTCGTTAATCTTGACATTCTGGGAAGAAGGGGTCATCAGCAGGGAATACGCATGCATATTTGTCGTAGCGCCTGGCGTCGCGCTCAAATTTGCCGCCCAGTTACGTACAGTCACACCTGCATCTGTCAGCGTTCCTCCATTCAGATAGCCGCCGGCAGGGTAGAATGTAGATACTGAAGCCGGATCGGTATAGATGACTCCATCTGATTGCCAGGTCATGGCCGATGCCGTAAAGACAGTATACCATGCATATCCATTCTGCACCGGGACGCAATAACCAGCAGGGCAAGGATCATAATTTGTCTTGTTCCTGTTAGTACTATTCCAGAGGCTCTGTGCATCATCAGCCTGTGAGGCCGTGGAAATCCATGTACGATAATCATTGGCGTACAAGAAAACAGTCGGATGCGCGACTGTATATCCAATTGCATCCGACGAGACATCTGCATTCTTGGAAGAGACACCTGAGATGGACACCCCGGAATTGAACACACAAGAGGCTTTGTCGGCCGGGAAAGGATCCTTTCGGCCCCACTGATAATAGAAGCCATAGGCTCCGGTACCGCTTTTGGACGTAGCCCCCAGATTGATGTCTGACATCAACCAGGCATTATTCCGCCCATAATGATGTGGCGCCATTTCGCTTTCCGGCTTACACCAGATATGCCAGCTCCAGACAATTTTCCCATCCGAATCCAGCACAGCCAGAACTGTACTTCCATTTGCATTTGCCGGGGCACGGAAATTCACTGCTCCGCTGTTTCCTAAACTGACAAAGTCCACCTTGTCTTCACTGCTGGTCGCCCAAAGCCATTTAGCCGTATAACCATCAGTGGCTGGCTTGGACCCAGTAAAGACGTTGGTCATATCGACCTTCTGAGCCGCAAACTTGTAATAACCACCCTCTGGAATCATATAGCAGTTCGCACGGTTTAGGCTATATCCTTTGGTGCTATTCGCAGCAACCAGATCAAAGAAAATCGGCTGCGCCTTCCTGTCGTCTACGTGCTTGTCGATATTGGTCAGATTGATGGTATAAATCTTTTGCTCTTCGAATGCCTTCTTCGGATTCACATTGAACTTGATCTCCTGGCCATTGGTCATCTTGAGGTCGAAGCAACAATCCGCATTCGTCAGATCCACCGGATAGATGGCCACCCAGGCATGCTGGGCCGTGGACATGTTCGCCGTAGCGGGGAAATTAATCACCAGTTGCTTTCCGGCATCCACGTCAGCTGGTTCCAGTGCACCTGTAGTTAGATTCACGTTGGCATCGCCCACGAAGGCCGTGTTGGCGGTAATGGTCACCGACTCGGCGATAGCACCGCTAAGGCAACTGCCCGTTCCGTCCACGACAATGTCCAGCAGGGCAAGAGGATAACGGAAACGCATGGAATAGTTTTCATCGCTGCTGCTGAAAGTGGCTGATCCGAACATAAAATCGCTGGCCCCTACCACACCATTGACATCTGACACCTGGGACACCTGCAACGGAAGGCTGAGAGTCAAAGCTGATGGATCAGACGCATAACTGTCCTTGTAGGGATATACGGCGTAGAGTTTGAACGGATCACTGCCGGCAGTAAGTGTGCCGGTAAAAGTTCCGATGCGTTCCCCCACCGACGTCGCGGTCAGGTCAAAACGAACATTGTTGTTCGCTGAACTACCTTCCTCCCAGACGCTGAGAGCGTCGCCCGATTTCCAGTAGATAAAGAAGTCCGAACCAAGTTCGGTTTTCGTTACCGCATCCGTGGAGGCTGTCAGGCTAAAATTCCCTTCTGTAACGACCACATCGGGGATTTCCGCATCCTGCGGAGCCTTCGCTTCCTTGCTGCAGGAGAACATCGCCGCCGACACGACAAGGAAAAGTGGAATAAACTGTTTTGTTTTCATAAATGATTAATTATTTGGTTATTGATTATTATTCAATTCGTTATATAGCATCAGGAAAGCGCCTGTCGCATAAGTCTGTCCGCCGGTCCGATGTCTGGAATAATAGTAATCCCTGTCACCGATGCAAGTCCCCTCACAAACGCCCAAAAGACCGGTCCGTTCAGAAGCCGTATCCTCGGAAAATGGCAGGCATTCATTCGAAAGCCAGGTATACGCCTTACGGGCCATCGCCTTATACTGGAAAGGCAACAGCCCCAGCCTTTCTCCCTTTGCCATGGCATAGGCAAACATAGCCGTACAGGAACTCTCCGGGAAATTCGCCCGGACAGGAGGCCGTGCCGGCAGCTGGCGCCACGCCCCGCTACAGCCATCCTGCCGACAACGAAGATACTGCATCATGGAAAGATACATCTCCTTGATTTCATCATAATGCGATGTATCCTTCGGAAGGACTTCCAATAGATCAACCAGCGTCATGGCCACCCAGCCATTTCCCCTTCCCCAGAATTCATCATTGCGCTGAAGGGGATTTGCATTCCACCCCCTCTGGCAGCACCCGTCCTCCAGGACATCCCGGGTCTGAGACCAGCCGTGATACCAGAGTCCTGTCTTAGCATCCCGAAGATAGGCAGCATGGGTCAACACCTGATTGACGCATTCTGTGACATAAGCCCAGTCACCGCTGGATCGGTAACACTGCAACAGGAAGATTTCCAGCATATAAAGACTGTCATCCCACAGTTCAACACGGTTTCCCCGATGAGAACAGGCGCCGTTTTCTGCACGGGGAATCTCCTTATACTGGACGAGAACTCTCCGCAGCGCCTCATCGGTTTGCGGTGTATTCCGGCCGATTTCCTGCAGGAATGAGAAACCGATGCCGGCAGCTACGCCATTAGGATGACGGCCATGTGCACTAGGGGCAAGCCGGGTCATTACATCGGCCACATACGCCTCTATCTCCGGACGTCTGGCTTCGTCACGCCGGGACATGTCAATCAGTGCCTTCATCAACACGGCGTCCCGCCAGTTGTACACAAACTTCTCCGGTGTAACATCCCGACGGATGGTCAAGTCATAGACGCTTTCCGGAGTACATACCGCTTTCCGTCCTGCGCCAAAGGCGTAAGACGTAATCCACACCAACAAGAGCGAAACCTGTATGAGCCGCTTAATCCTCATCTTCCGGATCACAGGCAAAACGGAAACCGATATAATTGCTGTACGTCACTGTTCCGGTAATCGCATAGGCATCCCTGGAACAGCACTGGAAGGTACTCGTCACACCTCGTTGTGCTCGTCCTCCACGAATCACAATCAGTTTATTGGAAGGCATCGCAGACTCTTTATAAGTGGCCGAATAATTGACGTACCACGATGAAGTCATTTCCTGGGCATTGCCGGACATATCATAAAGGCCGAGTTGGTTGGGACGATACTGCCCGACGTCCTCGCAACGTAGACGAGCGGTTCCATTCGCCCATACAGCAATGTCGTTGAGGTCATTGCTGCCACTGTAACGATACATCGGCACGGCCGGGTCATTCGAATAAACGTTGCCACGGGCTGCGACCTCCCACTGGGCCTCCGTAGGAAGATATCCCCCGAAGAAACGGCAGAACGCTTCCGCACCATAGAAACTGACACCGGTCGCAGGACAATTGACATATTGCGGATCCACTTGCCATTTGCCGTCCGCATAGAAGATGTCGGTATATGCATCAAACAGAATCGCTTCTCCTTTCCAGGTGCCGTCTTTGACGACCGAACTTCCATATGCATTGAGGAATTCACAGAACCACTTATTGGTAACTTCGTATTTCGCAATACAATAGGGAGAAAGCGTTGCCTGTGAAGGAGTTGGCGTAGCATTCTTTCCGACACTCTGGTTGACATTGAACTCCCCGTCATGGGCCTGGGAATACTTGGCCGGCATGGACGGCTGATCATAGTCGCCGAGCCACCCTATGAACACAGGGTTGACCGGCACCACTTTTACCATGCCGCCCTCGCAGTCGTAGGTAACGACGCGGAGCTTGGACACAGGTCCATATTGCGTACCGGTCTCAACTGTTTCTGCATAAGGCCTGACATAATAGACCTTTGCAGGGACCGCATCGCTGAAGGAGAGGGTGAATGTAGCATCCAGTGCCTCGAAGGATGCATTCTTGACCGTAGGTATCTTGTTGGTCGAGGACCAGCAGAAACCGCTGGAGATGATGGTGTTCCCCTGGGGATCTGTCACCGCGCTGCGGATTTTCAGTGAGGAATAGGTGTTTTCCAGCACTTCAATATCGGCGAACAACACCGGTTTGATATCCGGAGTAGCGAATGACAGCTCTTCTGAATAGCCGGCACCGTTTTCCGTCATCGCATAGGCTCGGACCCGGTATGTCGTTGCCACAGCCAAATCTGCTATAGTAGCACTGAAATTGTTCCCGGAGACACCACCCAGAACAGATTTTACACCATCGGCCCCGATTTCCAGTGTGACACTTGTGTTGGAGGTATAGACAAATCCCCTTCCCGTCACAGGATAATCCCCCTCGTCGTCAAGCGTAGCATTCAGCGTGGCTTCACTGGCATAGATATCCGTCACCCCTGTCATGCTTACACTGGGCAATTGGAAGTCCGTCGTGGAAAAAGTCATCTGCTTTCCGTAGATGACAGTCCCGTCTGCCATCACGGCAAAAGCCTTCATAAAATAAGGATGTTTCGGTATCAGTTCGTATGTCTTGAGGGAGAACTCCCCCTCGCCGGCATCGGTAGAGACACAGGGGCTGTCTCCGAAAGAAAACACTTCCGAAGAAGAGAAGCAGACCCCTCGACAAAGCATATTTTTCGTGCCTCCGCTTGTCGCCCCATGCAGGACAGCCGTGGAACTGGTGGCAGAAACGACCGGAAGGGTCTCCACCGTCGGAAGAGAATCTTCTTCCGCCTGCTGACATGACATCATACAGGCCACCAAAGGCAATAATATCCAAAAGAATCTGTATTTCATATTGTTCCTTGTCATAATTGTCCGGTGATTCCAAGTCCTACATCTTTCCCGTTAATGGAATAATACGCCTGGGAGCGATCGCTAAAATCAATACTGCTTCCATAAGCCTCTTTCTGGTCAAAATACCAATAGGCTTCTTTGGTATATTCAGGTTCCTGATCGGCATAAATCCACCTGTTATAATGGGCAGCCTTACCAAAATTGCCTTTGATACCGAGTTTAATGCCTTCGGGAGTAAGCACGTAGCACTCAAGTTCATCCCCTTCCGTATATACCTTTTGCTCTGGAGCATGGACTTCTGCAGACATGATACGCTCGCGAAGCGTTGCGAATTTTTCGTCCGTATCAATCCCTTTGTCCACCCGCCACCACATAATCACGCCGCCGAGCTCGTCCACAGTGGGCGTTGTTGCCTTGAGTTCCGTCGTGATACGCAGCGCCGTGCCATAAACATAAGCGGAATTGTTGGAATCGTAGGTAAGAAGCGGTGTTTTTGCCTTTCCATCCGTCCCGAAAGTAAACAGATATCGAATGGAAACGACGATATCCTCAATCCGGCAGAAATAGGTGCGGCCGCTATCTGTATTCAGTGCCTTTGCATCGCCGCTCATCGCAAACCAGTCAAGGATACGATCATTTCCTACCCACATTTCATCCACATAAGTACCAGGGACGATAATATGAGAGCGGAGATTGGAAGCCGATGGCGGATTATCCCGTCCATTACCGGCCTGAAGTGCCACAAATTCATTGTCGTGTTGGGAACGGGCGTATGCATCGCGGAAACAGGTCCACGCATGGGAGCCGTAATTACTACGCCCAAAGGGGTCGTTTCGCCCTTCCATATAGTGCGAATAATTGATGATCGAACGGTGGGCATCTCCGGCGACCACAACACTTAGTGTCTTTTCGGTTCCATTGCCGGTATAGTGGTGTCCTGCGCTGCTGATGGAGTATTTCCTGTCGATGTAATTGATGGCATTCATCGCATAGAAATCCTTCCCGGCAGCATCCTGGCCCATTTCCGGACCGAAGGTATAGGCTACGAGTCTTGGGTACGTCGCATTGATGGTTCTGTCGGAAGAAGATGGCTCCCAGGCAGCCAGTTGATTGTACCAGTACATACCATATCCGTTGATCAAGCCACCGGCAAGCTGGTCAATCTTTCCACCGCTCGACCCGCGGTAATAGCAGCGCGACATCGCTCCGCTCGACACGTTACCAGGCGTGAAATAGTTGGCAAAAATACTAAGCGAAATATAATCCTTGCATTTCTGCGCCACGGCTCGTGCGGCTCCATTCTTGGTGTATTTGGCCAAATAACCGATACACTCCGCCTGAACACCCGTGTATGTGGGAGAGTTGTGCTCATGGATGCCCCATTTACAGAGAAAATCATAGAACGCGTTCAACATGGAGTACCCCTTCTGGGCAATCTGCTCCGGTGTCAACTTGTGATCTACCCCCCAGGTCCTGTCTGAACGCAGATTCTCCCCGAGCGCAATCATATTCCACGTGCGCATGATATAGATATTCGAATAGCTGACCGCCACATTGTCGTGGTTCCACGAAGCATACAGCGCCCGGTCCACGAATTCGTCGAAGAGCTGCTTGACATCCTCCGGCCATCCGCCATAGTATTCAATAAGGGCAGGGCAGGCAAGTTCAAGGGCGAATTCAATATTGTTTTCATCGCTGAAATCACCTCCTACGGTCCGGGGTACCTTCCCCAGGTCCGGAAGCTCCTTTACTTGCTGGTCGCTGAACCTTTGCAACGCGACTTTTATGTATTTCACATCCATCCCCAGGTGGCAGGCCGACAGGATGAAATCGAAATAATACGTGGTATCAAAACCATCGTCACTGGCGTTCACCTGAATCCAGAGATCGTCTGTGCGTGGGTCTTTGTTAAAACCCGGCTCCCCTTTTTCCGCAGGAAGCACCGCGATTGAATCCGTACACCCCGCAATCAGAAAGAGCGGTAACATCATGATTCTAAATAGTCTCTTCATGTCGTATCCGTTTTAATTTCCCCACCCTTCGCTTTGTACAAGCGCGGGATTGACATCGATTTCGGACTGGGGTATGGCATAACGCCAGTTCCTCTTGGTGAAATTGCGTGTCGACACTTGGGTAAGTGCAAGGGGAACGCCATCGTAGCCAAGTATGTTTTGGTTGGTAAGGGCCTCATAATCAAAGTCGCTGTCATTGTGGGCGAACCAGCGCTGCCAATCCGGGTACAGATGGCCTTCGCCAGCCAATTCATAAACACGCTCATCCCGTATCAATTGACGCACGACGCTCTGGTCTCCCTGGCGGGATACGATGGGCATGTGGGCTCTTCTCCGCACGGCATCCAATGCGTCGAAAACCTCCGCGGAAGGACCAGAAGACTCATTGACGGATTCCGCATACAACAACAGCACATCAGCCCAACGGATCAACGGGATGTCGATTCCGGAATGACGCCGTATGGTCGTTTCGTTCCCCTCGTTGCAGAATTTTCTCCAACAATAGTTGGTATTGGAACTGTGGTTGGAACGCATACAAGCGTATGGGGCCGTCCTGGTATCATACGGCGCCCGGTATTCGTAGGTTATGTTGTCCTTCCCGACGAAAAGTCCATAAGGACGGATGATGCTTGCATCCAGTCGTGGATCGCGGGAGGCAAAGAAATTGTTTACCGCATCTCGGTTGCTCCAGTCTGGAGCTACGCCGTTGTACTTACTGCCGTCAGCCATCAAGTAACTGTCCACAAGTTCTTTGGTCGGGATAGAGGTATTCGTGCCGGCACAATTGGCGCTACGATTGGAGTACAGCAGGTCTAAGCGGCTCCCATTGCCATAAGTATTCACACAATCAATAACCAGCACGCTCTCATTATTGTCCTCCCCCTTCTGTGTAAAGAGTTCGGCATAATCCGAATAAAGCGAATACTTGTCCGCACTATGGCTGTTTTCCTCTATGATGAGGGAAAAAACATCGGATGCAAGCGCAAAATTCCCTGCATACAAATAGATTTTACCCAATAAAACAAGGGCAGCACAGCGGTTTGCCCGACCTTTTTCGTAAGAACGCCACGGAAGCTTTCCGGCCGCCTCCTGAAGGTCTTCAATCATCAGATGCCGCACATCCGCGGGAGTACTTCTGGGACGATAGGCCTTATCGTAATCAGGCATCGAAGTATAAAGGGGCACACCGGGATCCTGAGACTTGTGTCCGCTATAAAAGGTAAGAAGATCGAAATAATACAAGGCGCGCAGGAAATGGACCTCGCCCATATAAAGATTGAACGTTTCCTCATCCAGCACGGTCTTCATGCGCGGAAGGTTGTCCAAAGCAAGATTACAATACTGGACGCCCGTATAATCCGCCAGCCATTTGTTGGAAAAGATGCCATAGGACGTAGTTGCCGAATTGTTGCAGAAATAGCGGCACCCTGTATCGTCGAAACCGGTTCCCCAGGCAAAAGCATACTTCGTATAGGTATCGGTCATCGCGTTGCTTGAAATACATCCCGCGGGGCTGTACGGATCCGAACCGATGTTGAAGCATTTGATGGGGGAATACGCTCCGACAACGCCAAGATCCGCATGTTCTTTTGTCGTCCACATCTCCAGCGAACCGATCCCGTCTTCCGGAGCCGTGTCAAGAAAGCCTGTGCAGGAGGATAAACTGGCCACCAGCACAAGAAGCGATAGTTTGAATATCTGTTTCATCATCATTGCCGCTAGAATGTAAGACTTACACCGAAGATAAACCTCGAGACATTGGGATAATTGGAACTGGAACCATTTTCGGGATCCAGTCCCTCAAATCGCGTGATAGTCAAAAGGTTTTCTCCCGTGAAATAGATTCTCGCCTTCGAGATGAACGGACTGGTCCATCTCTCAGGAAAAGTATAACCCAGGGTCAGATTGCGAAGTTTGGCATAGGATGCATCTTGAAGCCAGTAATCGTTGTTGACCGTGTTTCTGCCGCCATCATTGGTGGTAAGGGCAGGAATGGTGCTATCTGGATTGGACGGTGACCAGGCATTCAAGAATTTTTTGTTGATGACAGAGCCATTCTTGAGCACATTCGTATACCAGGTTCCATTCAGGTACTGGGAGATACCAGCGACTCCACTAATCATCATTGAGAAATCGATCCCCTTCCACGCGGCATTCAATGTAAGTCCGAAGAAATGGCTGGGATAGGAATGGCCTTTGATTACACGGTCTCCATCGTCAATCACCTTATATCCTTTTTCCCCCTCCTTCTGCTGGTCCTTGTAAATAAAGTCTCCCGGCTGGGGTGTGGATGGATAGAACACATATCCGTCCGCCAGCATCCGGTCTATCTTCTCCTGGGAAGCGATGCAGTCCACCTCCCGAACATACCAGTCGTAAATACCATATCCTTCCAATAGAATGCGCTGTCCGCTGTATGTGGGAATGCTTCCATGGTATTTCACTACTTTATTCTTTACATAGGTATAATTCGCAGAAATGCCGTAATGAAAATCTCTGGCGAGTGTGCTCTTCCAAGATAATTCCGTTTCGATGCCTCTGTTTCTGACTCGCCCCGCATTGGTGTATGGAGCCTCCAGGCGGCCAAAAACTCCCGGAATCGCTGCTCTGATGAGAATGTCATTCGTAAGCTTGTTGAATGCGTCTATGGTCCAGTTCAGACGCCCCGTAAAGGCACTCAAGTCGATACCAGCATTGGTCATGGCTGTACTTTCCCAGACCAGAGCATCATTTACGATGGCGCTCACGCCTGCACCGGGTACCGTTTTCCCGTTAAACACATAACTCCGACGCTCATACATCAGTTGAGTGGCATAGTCACCAACGGCATTGTTGCCTAACTTTCCCCATGAGGCGCGAAGTTTCAGATTATCCAAATGAGGGACTTGGAACCACGGCTCTTCCGAAATCCGCCATGCAGCCGAAAAAGAAGGGAAGAATCCCCAGCGATGTCCGGGGGCAAAGCGAGAAGAACCGTCCGCGCGGGCATTGGCTTCAACCAGGTAGCGTCCCTTCCAATCATAGTTTATTCTGCCGAAGACAGATTGGACAGCACTGTCAGTACTGTTCCCTTTCATAGCAGATGGCGTAGCCGCCGCATCCATCGTAGGCGTGGAAGCACTCAATACGTCCATAGCCTGCGCATAGGTATAATGATAATTGTTGTACTCCTGATTGTAGCCAATTGTGACGGAAAGGTTATGCGACGGGGATTGCACAAGCACATCCCAAGTCAAGAAAGAATCCAGGAAAAGCGCGTATGTAAAGCCGTTTTGCTCTGTCAACTGATTAGAGGTCGTACCTGTCGTTATTAAAGTCGCATTGTTCTTCAAGTCCCACATTACGACATCCGGATAGTTCATCTGGCGAAGCACATAGAAATTGCCGTTACCGGCGACGCTGTTGTGCCAGATTAGATTCGGAAGGAACTTGATATCCAGTCCCAGTTTCCCGTTAATCTTGTAGTTGGACTGTATTTTGTCGTAGGCTGAGTTGGCAGCAAAGATATTACCGGCTTGAGCATTACCGCCCGGAGCCCATTCGCCGCCAAAGCGCCCATCGCTGCTTCTGGGAAGGGTACCCGGCGAAGAATTGGAAATGGACGCCATGGCCTGGGACACTTCAATGGCATTCTTACGGCCATAATAGCCGTTGATATTGGCGGTTAGTTTCAGCCACTTTGTGACATCCGCGCCTATGTTAGCCCGGACGGAATACCGCTTATATCCGGTGCCTTCCATCGTACCCTCGTTCTGGAGATATCCAACGGAAACCAGATACTTGACGCTTTTGGTCCCGCCAGAAGCCTGCAGGTTATGTTCTTGAAGGAAAGACGGACGAAAGACTTCGTTGAACCAGTCTGTATTACAGTAGATTTCATTCACGCCGGCATGATCTCTCCATTCCCGGATAATGTCTTCACTATACGGTTTTACTGAACCGGCATTGGCTGATGCCTGGTTGATCGTGTTCATATACGTGACATAGTCACTCACTACATCAATCGGCATGGCAACGCTCTGCCAGCCAGCCTTTCCATTATAGTTGATCTTGGACATGCCTTCCTTGCCACTCTTGGTCGTAATGAGAATGACGCCATTCGCCGCGCGGGAGCCATATATCGCCGAAGATGCCGCATCTTTAAGCACGGACATGGACGAGACATCGTTGGGATTGACATCGTTCATGGATCCTATTACGCCGTCGATGACCACGAGTGGGGAAGAATTGTTCAGCGTGCCAAGCCCTCGAATCGTGATGCTTGCTTCATCGTCCCCAGGCTCGCCCGAAGACTGCTGGGCCAAAAGGCCAGACGCAACACCCTGCAGTCCGGCAGAAAGGTTGGTCAAAGCTCGGTTCTCTCCAGTTTCTTCCAAATTGACGGCTGAAACGGAACCTGACAGATTGACCTTTTTCTGAACGCCATATCCAACCACAACTGTGGCTTCCAGGAATTGCGTATCGGGAGTCAGCGTAATGTCGACTGTCTTTCTTCCGGCGACGGGAATCTCCTCTGTTTTATAACCAATAAAAGAGAATACTAAAACATCGTTCGAGCCTGCTTTGATTAAATACTTTCCGTCCAGGTCGGACACCACGCCTTGTCCGGCTTGTCCCTTAATTAAGACAGCGGCGCTAATCAGCGGTTCTCCATTCTCATCGAGAATGGTCCCCCTGACCATCTCCGAATCCGCAGGAGGGGGGGGTAAAGCCAGGGCCTTCCGGCTCACGTAAATATTACGCCCATTGATGCTCATTTCGATACTCTGCCCTTCGAACAACTTGGTCAGGAGTGGCTCAATGTCCTCATTCTCCAGCGAAAGCGAAACAACACGCTGCAAATCCAGGCCCTCCGATTTGACGACAATCGAATAGCCGGACACCTTTTGTATCTCCGCAATGGCACGACTGATGGGCACATTCCGCACCGAGACCGTCACTTTCTGAGCTGACAGGACCCATGGGAGGAAAAAGAAAAATACTGTCAGTATGCCTATATTGAATCGCTTCTTCATTTTGTCAGATAAATGTACTTGTCTTTCTTACTAATACGGAATTGTCCACCCGTATTAAGGGCTGCCAGAATATCATCCAGGTCCTCTCCATTGATAAAAGATGCCAGATAACGCTCCGAGGCGAGCGACGAGTCCTGTACGACAATATTGGCATCGAAATGTCTGTTAAGCGCAGCCGCAATATCTGACAAACGCTCGTTGTCAAAGTGCAGACCACCTGCGCTCAGCACATTCTCATAGTAATTAATGGCAAACGACCTGCGAAAAAGAGTCTCTTCGGTCTTGTCATACTTCACCATTTCACCGGGCACCAAAAATACCGATCCATGCTTCCCTCGAAGACTGATCTCAACAGAACCCTCAAGGAGCGCCACCTCATCTTCCTCATCACCAGGAAAAGAACTGACCTTGAACCGGGTACCGTGAACGGTAATATCCATATTGCCCACCCCGACGACAAACTTCTTTCGCGCATCCTTTGCCACATCCAGAAAGGCCTCTCCGGAAAGCATGACTTTCCGTTCCTGCCCGACGAATTTCTCGGGGTAATAAATGGTACTACACGGTTGAAGGCGAACGACACTGCCATCCGCCAGTTCAATGTCACGTGTCTGAGCAACCGCCGTCGATTCTTGCAGCCACTGAACATCTGCGCCTGCTGCCTTGTGAAGAGCCCATACGCTCAGTAACAGCAGTGGAACTGAAATAGCAGCGGCGACTCTCATCAGTACCGTGCTCCACTGGCGCATCTTCTTTCTCCTCTCAATTCCGGTCCTTTGAGCAAACGTGTGATAAGCCTTGTCAGAAAGCTCACTGTCTTCGCCATTAATACTGTCAAGCATTTTACGAAGAATGACATCTGTCTGTTCTTCGTCTTCGTGTTCCATCAGGAACTTTTTGAATTCATCATTGTTTCCCATACATAATGGGAACACAAAAAAAGGGGGTACCCCCAAAAAAGAAATAGGAATCTTTAGGAAAGAGTTTTCCTGATATCTTGAAGGGCGAGGGTAATCTGCCGCTCAACTGTCTTTTCGGACACATTCAGTTCCCGCGCAATCTCCTTGTTGCTCATACCTTTTCCCCTACTCAAACGGAAAACAGTACGCCGCCGCTCGGGTAATTGTTCGACCCTGGATACAATCTGCCTGAGGGTTTCATCGGCACTAAATGATGACTCAACCGATTGTCCAGAGGGAAGAGACTCACCTAACTCGGCAGAAATCTCTTCAGCGAACTTGCGATCTCGGAGAAAATTGATTGCCGCACGCTTGACAAGAACATAAAGATAATTCGAGATGGACAATCCTTCAACCAGTTTGGATCTATTCAGCCAGACCTTCATAAAGGCCTCCTGCACAAGGTCCTCTGCGGCTTGACGGTCATCAATGATTGCATCTGCAAACTTGACGAAGCGGACATAGTATAGCTTGAACAGGGTTTCATAACTTGAATTGTCCCCCTGTTTCAAACCGGCTATGAGAATGGCCTCATCCATCTGTCTTTTTTCTAATGAACGACCAAAAATAAATCTTTTTATTCAGAAAGCCAAATACGTCTCACACCTTCTTAATTGGCATATGCAGGAAACGGGCAATATCGGCAGACAAGGCTGGACTGTGTTTTCTTATCAGCTGGAATAGCTCGTATTTCTTTCCCATATCATAAGTGAGGATTTCGTGAATATCATCAAGTTTCAATTCACGCATTACAATAGCCACCATCTTAACGAAATGCTCGTCAGTTTTTCCAATGAACACCTCGTTCAAGTCGTGCTCGCTGCCCGTGGTTGAATGCATCGCCACAAGCATATTGTCATAGCTTCCAAAAAATCTTATGGTCTCCTCATAATCAATGACATTGTAAGTAGATATAATGAAATCCGTCAGTCGCTGGGATTCTTCATACGACAGCGGCCTGAACAACCTCTTCAGTTGACAATGCTTTAGAGGCTTTGATGCCTTGAACTGCGTTTCAACAAACTTGACGGCCTTTTTGAGCGGCCAAGATGACTGTCTGATTATAAGAGGTTTGGAAAATGGATTCCTGGAAGCATAATACGCAAGAAATGTCCATCGGTAATCTTCAGCCCTTTCCGCCAGCCTTCTTTCCACAGGATTGTTCCCGACATAGACAATATTGCTCCTCGCCTTTTTGTCACCAATCTTTACAGCACTTCCGAAGGGACTTGAAAAGACGCTACCCTCTGTACCGCAGAAGGAATTATACTCTCTTGCATAATCCCCTGTCCATCTTTGTTCAAATTCTGAAAGACTTTGGGCTGAAGCCGCCTTTACAGAAAGGTGTATATGATCCGGCATTGGACACGCTGCAAGTATTGTTACATGATAGCGCCTGGCAGCGAGACAAACGTGTGTGAACCACACGAGATAATCACTGTAGGTGTAGAACAATAACCCTCCGTCTGCTGTCCTTTGGTAGCAGTGAATGACAATGTCTCTTTGAAATGCCCTTTTCCGACTCTTCATTATCAATTCTCATTTAAGGCCGTACGGATAATTCCGTCTTTCACCTGCGAATGTAAGAATCATTATCAATTCTTCCAAATTACATTTTTGGCTCATTCCGGACTCTGCCCATTTTGCCGTAAAATGCAAAACGCCAATAGTCAACTATTTACGCATAATCGTCTATGCATATTTACATAGACGATTTTACGTAATCAACTACAGACCAGAAACTTACATTTTACGCCAAATCAACGTAAAAAAGTGAAAGGGCTTCCTCCACAGAAAGAGCCTCCGCAAGACGATAGTCCCCGCTGCGGGAGCGGATAAGGCCGGAAAGGTGGGCGCCGCTGCCGAGGGCTTCGCCGAGGTCGCGGGCGAAGGCGCGGATGTAGGTTCCCTTGGAACAGACGATGCGGATACGGGTCTCCGGGAGGCCCAGCGCAGCGGTGTCTGCCACGTGAATGCGGGATGAGGCCGCACTGCCGTCAGGTAAAGCGTCGGCTGCAGGGGTGCTCGTAGCAGGACGGGCAGGGGTAAAATCCAGCAGTTCGATTTCGGAGATGACGATACGGCTGCGATGAAGGGTTTCCAGGGCTGTGGCATCGATTTCGGAGAAACGGCCGCCGCGATAGAGCCGCCGGGCCACTTCGTAGGCGCGGACGCCGTCGACAGATTTGGCGCTGAAAAGAGGCGCTATCTGCTCCTGCTCCCCCAGGAAACCCTTCAGGGCCTCCTGGACCGCTTCCTGGGTGATATGGGCATAGGGAAACGTCCGGTCCACTTCTTTCTCCAGATCGTAAGAGGGGGTCGTCGCCCCGAAACGGATGGTGGCAATATACTCCTTGTCATGGTCCTGCAGCTGCTGGGCCCGGCGGCAAGCCGGGCCGATGCAGACCAGCAGGACGCCGGTCGCGAGAGGATCCAGCGTCCCGGCATGGCCGACTTTCAGGTTCTTCTTGCGGAAATGCCGGATGGCGGCATACTTGAGTTTCCGGATGACATCCGCCGAGGTCCACCGATACGGCTTGTCCACCGCGAGGACGATGCCTTCGGGGTAATCGGCGATGTCATGGGACAGGGTCATCGGCAGGGAATCTTCTCGATGCGGCGAAGATGCCGTCCGCCCTCGAAGGGCGTGTCCAGCCAGGTCCGGACGATGGCCGAAGCGGTCCGGTACGGGATGAAGCGCGCCGGAAGGACCAGCACGTTCGCATTGTTATGGGCCTTCACGAGACGGCCGATTTCCGGGGCCCAGGCCAATCCGGCACGGATACCGGCGTGGTGGTTCAGGGTGATGGCCATCCCGTTTCCGGTGCCGCAGAGGGCGATGCCGAGGTCCACTTCACCTGCTTCGACGGCCGAGGCCAGCCGATGGGCAAAATCCGGATAATCCACACTCTGGAGGGTATCCGTCCCGTAATTCACGACGTCGATTCCGCGCGTACGCAGCATCTTCACGAGTTTGTTTTTATACGCGACGCCAGCGTGGTCGTTGCAAATACCGATTTTCATTCGATTCCAGCTTCAAAAGAGGTAAGGACGAGACCCGGCAGTTTCACCAGCTTGCGGCGGGTCACCGCCACGGTGCCGGTCTTGGTATAACTGGTGCCGCTGATAGGGGCATCGGATGCATCACAGTAGACAATCTGAAGGCCCGTCAGAGTCCCGGTCGGGACCGGCACATAGAAATGGCGCGTGTTCGTCCCGCTTTCCGGCGGCGTGAAACGGATCCGGACCGAACTCGCCCCGGTCCCCATCACCGCCACCGGAGCCGCATCCTCAAGATTAACCGCAAAATCTCCGGTCACCTTCTCATTGAACGTCACCAGGATGCTGTGGGCCTTGGTCGGGACATTCTTGTAGCGGATCCGGACAATGCCGCCGACATGCTTGAATGCGAGCCCCTGACCTTCCGTATAGCGGGCGACCATCAGCGGATAGGAATCCGTCGTATCGGCCGGGTACGTGTACTCCTCTGGGTAATGGACCGTCAAGGTCGTCCCCGACAGGCTGTGCGCACCGCTGGGGTAGACCGCGACGGTCGAGGCTTCGGCCCCTTCCGGCAGTACCGCGCTGAACGTCACGGTGTTCGTTCCCCCGCCGGAGGTGACCTTCATCGGCGAAAACGCCCCGGCCGTCGTCCAGATGTCGGCGGCATCCCAGCTGTTCCAGATGAATTTCCCTTCATCGGATACATTGGATTTCGTGTCCATATCCTCTGCGAGGGCTTCCCGCGTTGCAGGAATCGACAGGAGCCCCTCCGGTGCGGAGAGGGGTTTCGCGCAGGCGGCCACAAGGGCGGCGGCGCCGAGATAGATGGCAATGCGTTTCATATCAGCATACAAGGTTTAACAAGACATGACAGCCTCCCGGCAGACGCGGACGGCTTCTTCATCCGGCCGGCAGGAAAGCTGGAAACAAGGGATGGTCATGGCCAGTCGTTCGACCGTCGGGATGATCTTATCCATGATGGAACTGTCCCAGCGGATGGTCGACGTCGCGGCCACTACGCTCGCGTAGGCCTGCAGCGGGTCCAGGCGTTCGATCCGGTTCTCCGGAGCCTGTTCCAGCCGCACCAGGGCGCGCACCGGGGCGACGACCCGGCGGTAGCAGAGGGTCTTTCCGCTCCAGGGCGTTCCATAGACCAGGACTTTACCGTCCTGGAGCCGGATAATCGGATTATCGTCGTTCATCAGGTCGGACTCCTGCACGTACTCATGCCAGAGACGGCTGTGGGTACTCTTTCCGGTTCCGCTTACCCCGAAGAACAGCTGGGCCTTCCCCTCCAGACGGGTGACAGACGCATGGAGCAGAATGGTGGACAGCGCGGCGGATGCAAAGGTAAACTGGATCATCAGGGACGTATTGATCTGCATCAGGGTTGTCCGGGCCCCCATGCGCTCACAGGGATAATAATCCCCTTCGCTGTAGTCCTCGTTCATCACGAAATAACCCGCACGGACTCCCTTGGCCGGAAAATACTCATACAGGGTCTTTCCGCCCAGGCGGTAGCCATAATAGAACGGAAGGATCTCGTCGACGGCCGTCATCAGCTTCCACTGAGCGCGCGAGGCTTCCAGCTCCGCCGGCACCCCGGCATGGACCCGAAGGGTCAGAAGCGGCGTCGAAGCACTCTCCTCAAAGGGGGCATACTGCTCGAAATCCAGGTCGTGGCGGAAGGCATCCTTCTCCTCCGGAGAGAGCGTATCCCACTTTTCCCGGGTCATCGCTTCCTTGCCCATCAGCTGTTCGTTGACCGACAGGCTTTCCGTCCGGTCCGCCGGCACCGGAATGATACCGATGTCTTCTCCCCGCCGGAGGCGTTCCACCAGCTGCTTCTGCTCCCCGGTCAGTTCCTTGAAGGTCCAGGGCGTTTCCAGCCGGACGCAGATGATGTGTCCGGCCAGACTATAATATTTTTCGTTCCATGCCATATCTTGCAAAGATAGAAGATTCCCGCCACAATTGCAACCGCTAGCGCAGCACTTCGATCAGGCGGTCCGGATAATTGGAGATAATGGCGTCCACGCCGTAGTCCGCCATCTTCTGAATGTCGCTCTTCTCGTCCACCGTCCAGGGCACGACCTTGACGCCAAGGGCATGGCAATACGCCACGTTCTCGGGGGTGACATCCTCATAATGCGGCGACCACCACTCGGGGATGAAATCCAGTTTCCCAAGAAGCTGCACGACATCCTTCACCTTGGATGTCAGATAGGATAGTTTCACCTCCGGATATTTCGCCCGCATGTAATTGAGGGCGCGGACATCGAAGCACTGGACGACCAGCCGGTCTCCCAGGTTCTTGGACAGAAGCAGCGGGATGCAGGTATCCACAAAGGTCTTGTAATCCGGCCAGAGCGTGCCCTCGCCCTTTCCGGTACGGGACTTGACCTCGATGTTGTACCGCATCGGGGAAAGGCCCTTCTTCCGGGCATAATCCTCGATGAAGTCAATCAGGTCCGACGCCAGCGGCTTGTGTTCGGAGACTTTCTGCTGGGTCGGCCACTGGTCCACTTTTCTCAGCCCCACCTCGTAGCGGACGACGCTGTCGTAAGGCATCGTATAGATATATTCCTTCGGATCATCCTTCCCGACCAGCGAACCGTCCGGGCGGATGGCGTAGCGGGAATGGAAATAATTGTCGTGCGAGACGACAACCTTTCCGTCGGAAGAAATCTGCAGGTCGAATTCCAGGGTATTGATCTTTTTCAGGTCCATCGCCTTGCGCATGGACGAAACCGTATTTTCCGGCATCAGGCCCGCCCCGCCGCGATGGGCCTGCAGGTCGACATAGGAGCGGTCCGTCGAGAGGGTCTCGGTCCACTCCCGGCCGTCCGGAGCTTTCACCGAGAAGGACACGAGACGGGCATACTGGGACGGCGATGCGGCGTAGTAATGCGGCGTCGCACGGGGGTTCTTGTACCCCGGAATCTTGTCTGGGTCGTTCTGGAACGCCGCCTCAATCTCCCGGACATAGACCGGAGAGACATCCGCGACGCATTTCGCCTTCTGCCAGGGGCCGCCGTCCTCACTCCAGCTGACCGTCCACCGCTCGTCCGCATCCCAGACATTCGCCAGGAGCTCATTGGCATGGTAGGATGCCGCGCCCATGGGAATGAATTCCGCCTGGAACTCGTCCGGATAATCGATATTGTGCCAACGCGAGGTGAAACATCCATCCTTGGAAGAGAAGATTTCATAGCCCCGCGGCGTGCCGTCCTTGCAACGGTCGGTCGACCACCAGGCTCCGCCGATGGAGGCGGCGTTGTGGTCCCGCACCGAAGCGGAAACCGTCCGCTTTTCCATCACATGGGTATGCCCGCTCAACATGTCCACCGGATAGCCGTCCAGGAGCGAGAGCAACTCTTCCGCCTGTTCGATCCAGACATTCCTCAGCCCCTTCTGGATGGGACTGTGCTGGGCGATCAGGATATGCGTTCCTTTCGGAACATAGGCCAGAAGGCCCTTCACGAAGTCCAGGGTTTCCCGGGAATAGCCTTCTGTGTAATTGTTGGAAGACTTGGACGGTTCCTCATGGCCGCTGGCGACGAACTGGATATTGTTCAGTCCGATGACAAGGTCGTTCCCCAGGAAAAAGGCATAATTATAGGGGCCGAAAGCCGCCTCATAGGCAGCGCCCGCCGCAATCCCGGACTGGTTCTGGATAAAGTCATGGTTGCCGATTACGGCGTAGAAAGGAATGCCGGTGGTCGCAATGGCCTCTTTATATGGAGCGAAGAATTCCAGATTGTTCCAGGCAATGTCTCCGAGCGCCATCCCGACCGTCGGTCGGGTGCCCCCCAGCCGCGCTGCCATTCCCCGGAGGTCTCCCAGCGGCTTGCCGGTGAAGCGCTTCAGATGCTTCTTGTTCGCCATCTGCGGATCCGACACCGAGAGAAGGTAATAATCCTTCGTGTTCCCGAACTTCTGCAGGCTGAAGTCGAAGCGCTTCGTTCCTTTCAGGGGAAGGTAGAACTGCGGAGCCCCGCTTTCAAAGTCCGCCACATAGCCCGAGGGCGTCACGACAAAGACAAAGCGGGCGTCCTTGTGGGTGGACAGTTTGAACGCGCCGGCGGCATCCGTCTTGGTAAAACGATAACCATCCGAAACAATCACACCGGCGAGGGCCTTTCCTTCGCAGGACACCGTCCCCTTCACCGTCTTCGCCCCGAGCGGAAGCAGGCAAAGGACAACGGATAGAAACAAAACTGCAACTCTTTTCATATCGTTACGTTATAAATTCTTTCAAAGTTAAGAAAAAATCTTTCTTATTGAGAACACTCTGCTGATAAAAATATTATCTTTGAGCTATGAAATTAAGAAATTTAATCAACATCGCCCTCTCTTTGGCCGTAGCTATCGGAGGGATATCCTGTAAGAAAGAAGCGCCCGAGACCCCGGGCACAACGGATGTCCAGTTCGCCGTTCCCGAAAAACTGGAAGTTGAAGCCAACGCAGAATCCATCTCCTTCCGGATCCAGTTCGGCAAGGCGCCGTCCCAAGGTGACAAGGTGCTCCTGGAAGACCAGGACCAGAAAACTTACGCTTGTCCCGTCACGACAGTCGGTTCCACTAATTTCAATGCCTCCGCCTCCGCACTTTGGTCGGAAGGGGCTAGTGACGGCCTTTACAAAGTCTATTTCCAGCGGGGCAGTCATCCGAAAAAACTCATGGGCGAAACCCGGCTGGTCATCATCTGGCCGCAGGACGAGGTCGAAGTAAAGCCTGCAGCCGGTTCAACGGTCTACGGACGGGTCAAATGCGAAGGAGAAGGGATCGCGGACGTCGTCGTCTCCGATGGCGTCGAAGTCGTGACAACCGACAAGGACGGAGTCTACCAGCTCGCTTCCAAGAAATACCACAAGCTGGTGTTCATCAGTGTCCCTTCCGGTTACGAGCCCCTCCGGGAGGGAATTCTTCCGCAGATGTTCCAGCCGCTGACAAAAGCCGCCTCCACTGCGGAGCGGGTGGACTTCAGCCTGCGAAAGGCAGAGGGACAGGACAAACACACCCTGCTGCTTTTCGGCGACATGCACCTGGCGCGGCGGACCAACGACCGGAATCAGTTCCAGGACTTTGTCCGGGATGTCAACGACTATGTCGGAGCCCATCCGTCGGATCACGTCTATGGACTCACCCTCGGCGACATGACCTGGGACCTGTACTGGATTACCAACAACTACGGATACAAAGACTACCTCTCTGACGCCAAGGCCATTACGGGGCTGACCATCTATCACACCATCGGCAACCACGACCACAGCATGTACTACTCCGGCGACTACGATACCGTCAAAGAGTACAAGGAGACCCTCGGTCCGACCTATTATTCTTTCAATGTCGGAAAGGTCCATTATGTCGTCCTGGACGATGTCTACTGCATCAACAGCGTCGCCGCGACGGATGAAAACGGCAACGCGTGTTTCAAGCGGGATTATGACGGAAAAATCGTAGACGAACAATTCAACTGGCTCCGGAAGGACCTGTCCTATGTTCCCACCTCGACCCCCATTGTCCTGACGATGCACATCCCGATGCTGAGCGCGGACGGCAGGTACTATTCCATTGCGAAAGCCAGCGAAAACACCCTGGTGAGCATCCTCAAACCCTATGCCGAGACCCATGTCTTTACGGCCCACACCCACACCGTCTACAACCATGACCGCCTGAGCTCCTCCCATGTATTCGAGCACAACGCCGGTTCGGTCTGCGGCACCTGGTGGTGGAGCGGCAACGAAACGCCCGGTGTCCATATCGGACAGGACGGCTCCCCGGGAGGCTACACCCTCCTGACGGTGGACGGAACCTCCTTCCGCTGGCAGTACAAGGCAACCAAAAAAGATGTGGGATTCCAGTTCCGCAGCTATGACCGGAACACCATCCACCTGACCGCGGCGTCCTGCGTTCCCAACGCATCCGGCACGTACGCCCAGGACTTCGCCCCCGACTTCTGGGGCACCGCCTCCACAGCCAACGAAGTGTACATCAATGTATGGAACTACGACCCGTCCTGGAAGGTGGAAGTCAGCGAGGGCGGGAAGGCGCTGAGCGCCACCCTGCTGACAGGCGGCTGCCTGGACCCGCTACACCTGGTCGCCTATACGGCCAAACGCCTGAACAAGAACAAAACCGCGACCTTCGCGACCACGCCAAACTATCACACGTTCCGCGTCAGCGCCTCCTCGCCCAGCTCCACCCTTGAGATTAAGGTGACCGACCGTTTCGGGAACATTTATACCGAATCCATGACCCGGCCCAAAACCTTCTCTACCGATACCTACAAATTCTAAACTATAACCAACTATTTATGAGACGGATTCTAATGATCGCTGCGGCGGTGCTTGTCTCCATCAGTGCATGGGGACAAACCCGTACGGTATCCGGCACAGTCCTGGATCCCCAGCAGCAGCCGCTCGTCGGAGCCGCCGTCCTCGTTTCCGGAACAACCAACGGAGATGTGACGGGGCTCGACGGCAACTTCTCACTCCGTGTCCCTTCCGGTGATGTCACGCTGGAAGTTTCCTGCCTCGGCTACACGTCGAAGACCATTCTGGTGCCCGCTGCGCAGGGACAAGTCAGCGTCACGCTGGAAGAGGACAACATGATGCTGGAAGAAACCGTAGTCGTCGGCTACGGTGTCCAGAAAAAAGTCAACCTGACCGGTGCGATTACGGCGGTCGATTCCAAGGAACTCGCCGACCGGACGACGCACAACCTGACGACGATGCTCCAGGGCTCCGTACCGGGCCTGAACATCACCACGTCATCCGGTAATCCGGGATCGACCGGGGCACTGAACATCCGCGGTTTCACCTCCATCAATGAAGCCGATCCGCTGGTACTGATTGACGGCGCCGAAGGAGACCTCTCCCGGGTCAACCCCAACGACGTCCAGTCCATCTCCGTCATCAAGGATGCCTCGGCCGCAGCCATCTACGGCGCCCGTGCCGCCTACGGTGTGATTCTCGTCACGACCAAAAACGGAACAGATAAAGGCGGCAAGGCAACGGTCCGTTATTCCGGACGTTTCGGCTGGGAAGAGCCGACCGTTTCCACAGACTTCGAAACCCGTGGTTACTGGTCTGTCTATACCGTCGACAAATTCTGGCAGACCGATGCCGGCCAGAAGTACACGAACTATACCGAACACGACATGGCGGAACTCCTCGCCCGTGTCAACGACGTGACGGAGAATCCCGAACGGCCCTGGGTGGTCGAGGAGGTGCGCAACGGCCGGAAACAGTGGGTCTACTACTGCAACACCGACTGGTACCACGAGTTGTATAACGACCAGCATCCGGTCCAGCAGCACAACATTTCCATTACCGGCGGAAACAAGGATGTCAAGTACTTTATCTCCGGCGCCTATGACCGGCAGACCGGTGTCATCAAACTGAATCCGGACCTGTACCAGAAATACAACCTCCGGGCAAAGATTGACGCCCGCCTGAACAAGTTCATGCGCCTGTCAAACAACACGTCGTTCTTCAGTTCCTCGTACGATTATCCGGGCGGGAGCAGCATCCAGGACTCTTTCGCCTATTCAGCCCGCCACGCACTGGCCTCCTTCCCGCTGAAAAACCCGGACGGCAGCTGGCTCTATGCGACACCGTTCATTAAATACAATGTTGCCAATGGCCGTCACCTGGTGTTCGGTGAAAACAAACACCGCAACAAGCAGGACCGTACCGACTTCATGAACACGACGGAGCTGAAGATTACGCCCTGGAAGCCCCTGACCCTCACGGCCAATTACACCTACCGGATCTATCAGAACCGGAACCAGTACCGCTCGGTCAACTTCGCCTTCCGTCGCTACCCGGAGGCGGAAATGGAGTATTATACGACCGGTGCGGGGGAAGACAAACTCACGGAAAACACAACGACTTCCCAGCGCCATACCGTCAACGCGTTCGCCACGTATGACGACACCTTCGCCGACGCCCACCACCTGACGGCGACCGCCGGTATGAACATGGAATACTGGGGGTCCAAGGCGGTCGGAGCCGTAGGCAAAAACCTGCTTTCCGAAACCCTCAATGACCTGGATCTGGTCGGGCCGGACGCGACCGGCAATGTCCTGACCGAGGTCAGCGGCGGACAGAATGAGTACGCCATCATGGGCTTTTTCGCCCGTTTGAACTACAACTACAAAGAACGTTACCTGATTGAGCTGTCCGGCCGCTACGACGGAACTTCCCGCTTCAAAAAAGGGCACCAGTGGGGCTTTTTCCCCTCCGGCTCCCTCGGCTGGAGAATCAGTGAGGAGCCCTTCTTCAAACCCGCCCGCCGTTATGTAGACAACCTGAAACTGAGAGTCAGTTACGGTTCCCTCGGCAACCAGGTGGTCCGTACCTCCGGCGGCAGCCAGAACTATTACGCCTATCTGCGGAAGATTTCCATCAACGATTTCGAAGGGTATACGTTCGGAGAAGGAACGACCATGTCCAAGTACGCCACCCTGGGTGCTCCTATCGACGCAGAATTGACCTGGGAGACCGCTGAGCAGATCAACGCGGGGCTGGATCTGGCCGCCTTCAACAGCCGCCTGACCTTCACCGGTGACCTCTACCAGCGCCGGACCCTGAACATGCTGACGGCCGGTCCGGATCTGCCGGCGACCTTCGGTGCCGCTGCGCCGCAGACCAACGCAGCCGACTTGAAGACCTATGGATACGAACTCTCGCTGGGCTGGAGAGACCAGTTCAATTTGTTCGGCAAGCCTTTCGGCTACAGTGTCCGCGGAACCCTCAGCGACTATCGCTCCTATATCACCCGCTTCAACAATCCGTCCAAGTCCCTGTCCATGTCTTATTATGAGGGGATGCGCATCGGGGAAATCTGGGGCTTTGAAGTGGACGGCCTCTTCGCCTCGGACGAGCAAGCCAAAGACTATACGAAGAACGTGCTGAACTGCGGCTATATCAACGGCCGTATGACCGGTGGATTCCTCGCCGGCGACCTCCGCTTCGTGGACCTGGACAACGACGGCCATTACAAGATTGACGAAAACAACCAGTTCGTCCTGGACGAAAACGGACAGCGGATCCTGCTGCCGGAGGACCAATGGCGGGTCAACACCCTGGGTCTTGGCTCCAATACCGTAGACAATCCGGGAGACCGGAAGATTCTCGGAAATGCGCTGCCTTCCCTCCAGTACGGCCTGACCTTCTCCTTCGATTATCTGGGATTCGATGTCTCTGCCTTCTTCCAGGGCACCGGCAACCATTACTGGTATCCGACCGGATTGAACCAGATGTTCTGGGGGCCGTACAGCTATTCCTATGTCAGTTTCCTGCAGCGCGACTTTATCGACCGCGTCTGGAGTGAAGAGAATCCCAACACCTATTTCCCGCGTCCGAGGGCTTATTCTGCCAGCGGCGGCGAATTGTCCAAGGTCAACAGCCGCTACCTCCAGAATATCCGCTACCTTCGTTTCAAGAATCTGACGGTAGGTTACACCCTGCCCCAGAACTGGACCCGGAAGATCGGTCTGGAGAAAGCCCGCGTCTATTTCTCCGGCGAGAACCTGGCCTACTGGTCCCCGCTGAAAAAGAATACCCGCTACCTCGATCCGGAGTCTGCTTTCACCCGCAACAGCAGTGAGGCCGATGCCAAGGACCACATCAGCTATCCTTGGCAAAAGACCCTGATGTTCGGTATTGACATTACATTCTAATATGGAGGATAAGACTATGAAACGAATCATCATACCCGCGCTGGCCATCCTCATCGGCCTCACCTCCTGCAACTGGCTGGACCGGACGCCGAAATCGACCCTGGCCCCGGAGAACTATTTCCGTGACGAAACGGACCTGATGCTGTTCTCCAACACCTTCTATAACAACAACCTCAACAAGGAGCCCTACGACGAGCAGAATGACCACTATGTCTATCTGAATCTTTCAAATGTGCTCCGCGGCGGGTCGAACCGGACCGTTCCGTCCACAGGGGGCGGCTGGGGCAGCGGCGCCGGAGCCTGGGGCGACCTCCGCAAGATGAACACCCTGCTGGAGAATATCGACAAGTGTGAAGACAAGGCGGCCGTCGCGAAATACAGTGGCGTCACCCGTTTCTTCCGCGCCTACTGGTATTTCAACATGATCAAACGCTTCGGCGACGTGCCGTGGATTGACGCCCAGATGGAAACAAACAGTCCGGAGCTCTACAAACCGCGTGACAGTCGCGAAGTGGTGATGGGGCACATGATTGAAGATATCGACTTTGCCATCAACAACCTCCCTGCCAGCGTTTCCACGTACCGGGTGAACAAATGGACGGCCCTGGCCCTGAAGGCCCGCTTCTGCCTGTATGAAGGGACCTTCCGCAAGTATCAGGATCCGGCCAAGTATCCCAAGATGTATGTGGAGCCGCTGCCGGCCGATGCCCACGATGCCAACTACTATCTGGACCTTGCCGCTGACGCCGCCCTCCAGATTATGGAACAGGGCCCCTACAAACTCGCACAACCCGGCGACTACCGCGAACTCTTCGCCAATGTCAACGCCGACAAGGATGAAATCATCCTCGCCATCAAGAACGACCAGTCGCTGCAGGTCGTGAACAACAGCACCGCCTTCACCCTGATGTCAACCCAGGGCGCTCCGGGCCTGACCCGCAAATTCGTCGCCTCTTTCCTGATGGCGGACGGCAGCCGTTTCACGGACAAGGCCGGCTGGGAGACCCTGCAGTTCAAGGATGAGATGGTCGACCGCGATCCCCGCCTTGCGGCCATCACCGTTACGCCCGGATACAAGCGTCTGGGCGCCAGTACCGTGTCCGCTCCGGACTTCGGCAGCAGCACGACCGGTTATCAGCTTGTCAAGTTTGTCATGGACGCCACCCTTCCGGAAGTGGACCGTGTGGACAAATCCTACAACGACATGCCGGTCTTCCGCTTTGCAGAGGTTCTGCTGAACTACGCCGAAGCCAAGGCGGAGCGCGGCACCCTGACGCAGGACGACCTGGACAAGTCCGTCAACCTGCTCCGCAACCGCGCATGGAAGTCGGAAAGCGCACCGCACATCATCCTGGCGGACGCCAATGCCAATCCCGATCCTTATCTATCCTCTGCCGAGTATGGATACAGGAACGTGACGGGGACCAACAAAGGCGTCATCCTGGAAATCCGCCGGGAAAGGGCCATCGAACTGGCCGACGAAGGCTTCCGCCTGAGCGACCTCGTCCGCTGGAGAGAAGGGAAATGCCTGGAACAGCCCATCTACGGAATGTACTTCCCGGGGACCGGTGAATATGACTTGACCGGCGACGGGAAAGCCGATATCTGCATCTGGAAAGACACCAATCCCAAGCACAAGGACATGGTGGACCTGGAACTGGGCAAAGACACCGGCATCATCCTGACCGAAGACAGCAAGGGCTATGTCTATCACCACAAAGGCATCGAACGCAGTTTCGATGAAAACCGCGACTACTACTACCCGATTCCAATCAAGGAGCGCGAACGCAACCCGCAACTCAAGCAGAATCCTGGCTGGAACGACGGTCTCGGTGCTCTTTCTTCCCAATCCTAAATTACTTCGATTATGAAATTGAATCGCATCATATCAATTGCCGCCGTCCTCGTCCTGGGGTCCATGTTGCTGGGCTGCCAGCGGGAAACCCCGATCGGAGAGGCCAGGGCGGTAGCCGCCGGGGAGGAAGTACTCACCTTTGCGGCAGTACAGGCCCCCGCACAGGAACTTCCTGTCTACGCGGACGGAAACTGGGCCATCGATGTGGACGCCGACTGGATTACCGTGGAACCGATGTCGGGCCGCGGCATGGGCAAGGTCACGGTCTCTGTCGCCGACAACCTGAAAGGGTCTGTCCAGGACAAACCGCGCCAGGGAACCATCACCATCCAGGGTGGCAACACCGAACGCCGGGGCATCGTTGTGGTCAAACAGGGCGGCGACACCTACTTTGGCGTCAAGGAATTCACACTCACTCAGCTCTATGAACTGCAGGACGGGGATGTCGCAAAAGTCGCATCCGCCCAGGTGACCGGTCTGTCCAAGAGCGGAGCCGTCCTGACGGACAATACGGGAAGCATCTATGCCACCGGGACGGAGGGACTCTCCCTCGGCGACAAGATTTCCTTCAACGGAAAGAAAACGACCGTGAACGGCATCGGAGCTTTCGTCATGGACGAGCACAGTGTCACGGCAGCCGCAGCGGAGATTACCTATCCGACAGCCAAAGACATCACTTCCGGCATCGCCAGTTATAAGCCCGGCAAAACGGAATATGTCCAGATCAACGGATCCCTCGTCGGAACGAACATCCGGGTCACCAGCGCGATTGAAGTGCCGATCCTGGATCCGCTGGAAAGCCTGAAACTGGACGCGCTCGATCTCCACAAGGCGGTCTTCACCGGTTATGGGGTCGGAACGGCCCTGCTTGTCACGGCCGTGGAAGACGGCGGGGCAGACGAGAGCCTGGTCCCTTATCCGCTGAAATTCAAAGTCCGCACGGAAGATATCAACTACTCGACCGCTACCTTCTCCGCCACCTCCCGGATACAGCCGGTCCTGGGTCTCGGTTACATCGAGTATGTGCCCTTCGACCTGGCCGGAACGGATTCCAACCACAAATATGCGCTGGACGTTTCCGACAAATCTCCGCGCTGCACCGGCCCCTGGCCGGGCGACTACTGGCTTTTCTATGGGAACGGCGCAATCAAGGCCGGGAGCGAAGTCCGTATTGCCTTTGAGGCCCGGACTTCCGGCACCGGGCACAAGTTCTGGATGCTGGAATTCCTCGACGGGGAGGAGTGGCGTCCCGCCTGCGACACCCAGGTTTCCACAGAACCTGGCGAAGAAGTGGTCTACACCCACGCCATGCATGCCGACGGCTCCACCAATGTCCAGGCCGATTACATCGTCAAATACCGGAAGAACAACCCGCATGCCCAGTTCCGCTTCCGCTGTGTCACAAACTGGCAGGCCAACGGAAACGGTAAACTCGGAGCCCGAAACGGCGGCTCTGCCCGTCTGACCGTCACGGACATTCAAGATCCGACCTACCAGCCGACCATCGAGATCGTCAAGGAAGGCAACGGCGTCGAACGGGATCCCATCTATGCAGACATCGCCGTCTCTACCGACCTTCTGACCTTCAACGGAACCCCGACCGGTCCGAAGAAGATCACCGTCAGTTCCGACTATGCCTTCACACTCTCTTCCAATGTCGACTGGCTCAGTTTCGATCCGTCTAATTGCGAGGCCGGGGAACACGAGATTTCCGTCACCTGCGCCCCGAGCGAACTCTCAGAACTCCGGGAAGCCAAGATCAAGATTGTCTCCGAGGACAGCGAAAAATCCATCAACGTCGTCCAGAGTGCCGCCGGTCAGCTGCTGGATCCGTTCGTCAGCGTTTCAAGCGGAAACCGCATCCATGCCGATTCCGAGGCTTCGACCGTTAAAGTCCGGATTCAGACCAACGTGGAAACCCTCCAGACAGAAGTGTCAGAAGCCTGGCTTAGCGTCGCCGAGGCGCCTTCCACCAAGGCCCTCGTCGAATGGAAGGACTACCTTGTCACGCTGGAAGAGAACACCGTAGAAAAGGAACGCACCGGCACCGTCCGCTTCTATAACGACGAGGCGAACATCGAAACCGTTGTCACGCTGACCCAGGCTGGTGTACCCAACGTAAAGGTGTATTTCAAAGATAACTTTGAATGGCTTGCCCCGTATACGGCAGCTTACAAGGAAACGAAACCGACAGCCGTCCTGGATCCGGTCGGAAGCAATGTCTCTTCCCACGACCAGCCGAACATCTGGAACGACCAGACCAATTTCAAGGTCGTTACGGACAAGCTGTACGAACTCGGCTATGAGGACCTGAACCCGACGGCAAAGACCCTCTACATGCAGGAGAACTACTTCAAGATGGGTGCGAACAACAAGCAGACCGGATTGAAGCTCCCGGCCAATGCCTTCGAAGGCGATACGCCCGTCAACGTGGAACTCAGCTTCGACTGGTGCGCCCACATGGGAAGCTCCGGCGCGATTGACGCTGTCACCATCACCGTCGAACTCAGCGGCCCCGGCATCTGTGCCGACAGCGAATCGAATAAGTCCAACGCCATCGTAACGGCCCAGGAAGCCGGCAAGCTCGAGTGGCAGAAGGCCAAAGTCATCCTCGTCGGAGTGACCAAGGATACCCGGATCAGCATCCGGCCGACCAACATGGGATCCACGCCCGCCTACCAGCGCTGGCATCTGGACAACATCCTGATCACGGAGACGGACTACAGCTTCACCCCGTCCGCCACCTTCCCGGTGGTCTGGTCTTTCCCGGAGCCGGGTGACAACTGGAAAGCCGGTGTAGACTTCTACGTCGCCAACCCGTCAGGGTCTTATGTATATTCCGACAACCACGAAGGCAAGCTGACGGTCGTCCGCTTCGGAGATGCGCCCAGCAAGAACCCCACCTACAGCAAAGAAGGGGCTTTGGGCGTCCGCCTGCTGCACTACGGCATTTACAAGGATGATTACTGGCTATTCGAAGTCAATGGAGTGAAAAATCCCGCCGGAACCTATACGATCGGCTACGGTGCCCAGTCCTCCGCCAAGAGTGCGAAGTTCTTCGCCCTCGAGTATTCGGTAGACGAAGGAAGCACCTGGACCGGCATCAATCTCCAGACAAAGAATGAGGCCTGGACCGACGAGACGAACGGCCGGGAAGTCACCTATACTTATGCCATGCCCGAAACGGCCAATGAAGTCAAGACCGTCACGGAATCCTTCAAGCTTCCTGCCCTGGACAAAGCCAAGTTGATGATTCGCGCCCGCGTGGCCGACACCATGGGAGCAGACCGGACCGCCGAAATCAGCGGCCCCGCCCACGGCGGCACCAACCGCATCGGCGGCCGTGCTGAAATCCGCTTTACCGCGGACGAGTAAACTGCGAGATAGATGCCACCGCATATTATTTGCTAACACAATAAAATCTTATGGACAAAAAACAAAACTATTTTACCCCTGTACTGCGCTTCATCCAAGCGAGGTATGACAGGAATTTCCTGGTTTCCACCGAGGGCGGCTCATCCATCGATGACGCCACCGAGGAAGAATGGCCCTTATAAAAAGCATTGCCGTATGAAAAAAGTAATTCTTTTCGCGGCCTTTGCCGCCCTGGCCCTTACCTCCTGCGTAAAGGAAGCCACCCGGGAAACCGCCCCCCGGATGCAGACCGTCTCATTCGAAGCGACCGCTCCAGAGACCAAGACCCTGTTTGGTTCGCCAGACGGCGCCAAGTACCCCGTCTTTTGGACGAATAACGACCAGCAGGTATCCGTGACCTTGAACTATAATTCGACCTTCGGCCAGCTGGACCTGACCCGCTCGGCGGACAACAAGACAGCGACTTTCACGTCCAGCGTCGAATCCGGCCTGAGCGAGTACACATTCGTCGCCGTCAGCCCGGCCGCTGCCCTGATTACCGTCAACGCCACGGAAAAGAGGCTCAACGTGGAAATTCCTGCCGCACAGGTCTCCTCCGCATCATCCCCTGACGAGAAGGCGCAGGTCCTCTATGCTGAATCAGCCACCTTCAATGAGGTCCCCGAGAAGGTAGATATGCCCTTCCATCATATTACAGGCTATTTCCATTTCGTCTTCACAGATTATGCTTCCGTTCTCGGCGAAGCGAAGGTCCTGTCCGTCAGCGTGACGTCTACCAAGGATATTGCGGGCCGGATGTTCTACATCCCTTCCTCGGGTGCGACTTCGGCCAATGCCATGTTCAAGACCATTTCGGCAAGCACCTCGACCCTCGACAATGTCTGGGTCGGCCTGGCCCCCGCGGATTTCTCCAATGAAACGCTTTCCCTTGTCATCAACACCGACAAAGGCACCATTTCAAAGGACATCCAGCTTGGCGCAAGCGCCAACCTGACCTCCGGTAAAATCGCGAAGCTCACGGTCAGTTTGGAAGGTTGCTCCCTCAAGGCTCCGGTCCGCTACAACCTCGTGACTGCCAGCGAGCAGCTCCACATCGGTGACAAGATCCTCATCGTGGCGGCCAACAATGACGTAGCCCTGTCTACAACCCAGAACACCAACAACCGCGCTCAGGCCGGTGTCACGAAGGGTGACGGATTCATCCTCGATCCTTCAGACGCCGTGGAGGTCATCACCCTGGAAGAAGGTCTCAAACCTGGGGAATACGCGCTTCATGCAAGCGGAGAAGCCGGCTATCTGTATGCCGCCTACGAAGAGTCAGGTAGCGGAAACAACATGAGGACCAACCAGACGCTGACCCCATACGGATCCTGGACCATCTCCATTGCCGACAAGCAGAATGGCGAGGATGACGACGATGCCACCGGATTTACGGAGAACGTAGCAACCCTTCTGGCTAAATCCAGTGCGCGTGGCCTGATGCTCTATAACAAGGCAAGTTCCTTGTTCTCGTCCTATATGACGACCAGCAGCCTTCTGAAGAGCAAAGTCAGTTACCTCCATATCTACCGCCTGGACAAGGAGGCTGACACGACGCCGCGCTTCAAGGTCTCCATGCCGGAGGCGAACAGTGAGCATGTCGTTTCCACCTCCGCTGCAGCCAAAGACCTTGAGGTCTATGTCTTCGGAAACGCTGCCTGGACCGCTTCCGTGAGCGGAACTGGCGCCAGCTTGAGCGCCACGAGCGGAAGTGGCAACGCCATCCTGACCCTCTCCATCCCGGAGAACACCTCTGAAACGGCCACTCCTGCCTACACCGTGACGGTCTCCACCACCGCAAGCGTCACCCCTGCCTCCTACAGCTTCACGGTCAACCAGTCTGCCAAACCCGGCGAAGGGGGCATCAAAGTGGGTGCAGTTCTTTGGAGTGAGTCCTTCGCCGGCGGCGCCGCCAACGATACACCGTCCGCGTATCTAGCCAAAGCCACCTCCACCGGAACGACTGTCTATGACGAGGGAACCGTGACGTATACACAGAACGGCACTAGCACCAAACTCTATAACGACGGACTTATTTACCTGAATCAGACTACTTATAATACAGCGGCCAAAAGGCAAGCCACCGGGGCCAATCTGATGAATCTGTTGGTCGCAAAATCCGGCTGGTGGAAGATTGCCGGCATTCCCTGCAAGGGAGTCAAGAAGGTTCAGCTGAAGTACTACAGCAATTCTGTGCCGAATGCCGACCGCACCGTAACGACGGATACAGAAGGAGTAACTCTGGGCACGGTCAGTTCTACGGATTATACATCCGATTGGGACAAGAAAGTCATTGTCATCACGTATGACATCACCTTCAGTGACACATTCTCCGGAGAAGCTTTCAACCTCCAGTTTAACAACACGAGTACCGGAAGCAACATCCGCGTAACGGATGTCACCGTGACTGTGACCGAAGTGTAATAAAGTCCTACTCTCTAACGTTAGCGGCTCCTCCTTCCCGGATGGAGCCGCTGTTGCTATCATGACGATGCAAAGGTAAGCCTCCGAGCATGGTAAGGTGAAAGCATCCTGAAAAACACACAAATGTATTTGCGACGGCTCATTTTTTCAATGGCTTTTGTCGCAAAAACAGTTAATCCGTCGCAAAAACATAAAAATCTGCAGGGTAGATGTCCCTGTGATAGTGGCGTTTCCAGGAATTGTTCTGAACTTTGTCCTGGTCGGGCCGCTACTGTCACCAGGCCGGAGGGAAGTTCGCCCGGCCGTTCCCCAAGGCCGCAATACCTTTCATCATGGACACAAAAGCACCTCGCAGAAAAGACCTCGAAAATCGGAAAATCGATTACAAGGCCGCCCTCGAAAAACTCAATTCCAATCCCCGTCTCCGAAAACTCCCGGAAGAGGAAAAACGCATCATCATCGACAACATCTTGTTGGCTCCCTTCCTGGATTTGACTGATGATTTTGCCTTCAAGAAAGTGCTGGGACACAATGCGGACATTCTTCGTGTGCTCCTTTCCGATATTCTGGACGAGGATATCATAGAAGTCACCTATGAGTCCAACGAGATTCCCGTCCTGGCTGAGGATGATAAACACGCTCGCTTCGATGTCAACTGTACACTGAAAGACGGCCGGAAATTTATTGTTGAGATGCAGAATCGGAACGAGAAAGATATCCACCAAAGACTTTTCTATTATGGAGCCGCACTGGCCGCCTCCCAGATTAAAAAAGGGGCTCCCTATATCGACCTCCGGCCGACCTACGTCATCGCCTTCCTTAATTTCGAGCAGACACATCTCCTTCTGAAGGACAACAAGGTCGTCTTCTGTTACAGTCTCAAAGAGATGGAAACGGAAGAGCAATATGAATCCGATCCGCTCCTGATCTATCTCTGCGAGATGCCTCGTTTGAACAAGGGCATGCAGGAGCTGGACACGCCCGTGGAAAAGTGGTTGTATATCTTGCGAAATTGTAGTAAATTTGCTCCGGGAGAGCAAGAAGCATTTGGCAAACGCTATGCGGAGCTCTTCACGCAGGCCCGCACCAAACACCTTACAGAGGAGGAACTTATGGAATATTTCGACTCAAAGATTACAGCATATCGTGCCCGGATGCTTCAGGAAGCCTCTTATGATGAAGGTTTCAAGGCCGGTGAGGTTCAAAGCAAGGCCGAGATCGCCAAGGCGATGCTGGGCAAGGGCTACGACCTAGCCACGATCCAGGAACTCACCGGCCTCTCCCCCGAAGAAATCAAGTCGTTATAACCTCCTGTCTCCGGATGGCCTCGGCGTAGAAGGTTCTCCGGCTTTTCTGGGAAATGGGATAGCGTTCGAGGCGGTGGGCAGTCCAGAGATGTCGGCAAGAAGCGCCTGATGCGCGGGTTACTCATGTGTTCAATTTGGCATGAAAGATAGTGTTATTTTCTTATCTTTGCGTATCCAATTCCTCATTCAAATGAAAAAACTGCCGAACATATATATCACCATCCTCATCGTGCTGTACGCGGTCCTGTCCTGCGGAAAAGATGGAGGACAGGAAAGTTCCTCCACCAGTTTCGACCTCCGGAAGGAAATCCTCGGCGAATGGGAAATCCACCAGGCCAGGTTCGACAAAGGAGCGGCCATGACGGACTGGGAACTTGAGACGACCCGCTTCACTTTCAAGGAAAACGGATATTTCGAAACACAAGGATACTTCGGCAGCGGATCGGGATCCTTTTCCATCAAGAGCAGCCAGATCACGACGCTCGTCAACAACCAGCCCTTCATGGATATACTCGTAAACGGCATCAAAGACGGCCTTCTCGATGTTGTTGCCACCCTAAAACCCTCCGAACAACGGATTTGGATGAGTTGGTATCAACCCAACATCATAGAAACCCCTCCCACAACCGTGCCCCCCGAGACCGCTTTCTCGGACGAACAGAATGTCCAGCAGGCTATCCTGAGTGTATATAGTAGCCTGTCCCCATTTATCGTGAACAAATACGCCATTGAGGCAGACCTCTGCAACGGACGCTTCGAGAAGCTGTATCCGGACGGGAGTGAGATCAAGCAGGCCTGGGCCAAGGCCTATGAGAGCCTGCACCGCATCAATGCCTTTCTTTCCTTGCTTTCGGGGAACAATGAGTATACGATAAAATACACGTCCCACATCGCTCACATCAAAGCCTTGAGGGCCTTGCTGACTTACAATCTCGCGACCGTTTGGGGCAAGGCGCGATATGAAGAAACGCCCCATGACATCGCCGCTCTGCCGCCCGTACTCATGGCCGCACAACTTCTTGAAGCGGCCCAAAAGGATCTGGAAGCAGCCACGCAGGAGTCTTATTCTCTGAAAGGAGTTGCAGCATATCTATATCTCAATCCCACCGCCGCACAGCTTCTTCTCGCAGAAGTCTACCTGAGCAGAGGAGACATGACAAAGGCAAAAGAGATTTACAACCGGATCTCCCAACAGGCTCCGGAACAGATTCTTGTCTTCAACGAGGTAGATGCCACCGGAGTCGTGGTCGTCCAGAGCATCCCGGTTTACACGCGAAAGCATGTCGAAGTACTCGCCGCTGAGGCCGCCGGACAGACTGAAGGCCTTCCTGAGAGCTGGAAACAGCAGGGGCTGACCTATGGATACTGGCAGATGCTCAAACGCCTTGGAAAGGCCGAGACCGTCACCGGCTGCCAGCGGTATCAACTGCTTTTCCCGTATCCATGGAATGCAATCACGGACGGATTCACCCAGAACGAAGGGTATTAACATCCTTGGACGCCTTGTAAGGCGTTATGCCAGCTTCCGAGAGAATCATCCGCGTGGCCCAGCTGATCCAGCGACGTCTGGGACTTCAGCGACCTCCGGCCGACCTACGTCATCGCCTTCCTAAATTTCGAACAGACACATCTCCTTCTGAAGGACAACAAGGTCGGTGAGGCGAAAGGGGTTGAGCAGGGCATAGAGCAGCGTAACGTCGAGATTGCCAAGGCGATGCTTGCGGACGGTATGGGCATTGCGCTCGTTGTCAAGTATTCCGGCCTCTCAGCCGAAGAGATTTCTCGATTATAATCACTCGCTCGGAGGGATTATGCGGCAATGGTCGCTCTGAAGGTATCACGGAGAAGTTCGTCATTGCCCGGTAACCTTATGCCGGCAAATGTATGTGTACAAATGAATCGGCACTGAGGTCGAATCCATGTCCACATACAATGTTTAAGGGCCAATCCCGGGGCATTTCATCTATATGTGTGCAGAAATAAGGCACTCCTGACGAAATTCGTGTACACATGCAGAATGAGGTGACTCCCTTCCTGACGAAGAGCGGAAATGGCTACGAATGACCTCTTGTTTTCTTCCGCAGATTTGTCTAATTTTGCCCCGGAGGAAAAAATCAAATATCTAAGCGACATGACTACAGAGCGTGACATACGGAACCAGATTGCCTACGCTAAGGATAAGGGGATTGAGCAGGGACGTCAGGAAGGCATCGAACAGGGTATCGAACAAGGCGTAGCTCAGCGCAATGCCGAAATCGCCAAGGCGATGCTTGCTAAGGGCTATGACCCAGCCACGGTCCAAGAACTTACCGGACTTGCCGCCGAGGAGATCGAGGCGCTGAAGTAAGCGATTCGAAACGTCACATCTACATTCTTTTTCTCTCCGGTGAAATTTTGATATCTCCGGAAAAATATCTATATTTGCAGGCTTTTTCGCGGGACGGTCCCGCGGAGCGGCAGTAACAAACAAACTCATTGCACTATGGCAGAATATTTAGCGCCAGAGAAAAAGCAAGAGATTTTCGCGAAGTACGGGAAGTCCAATAAGGACACCGGCTCTCCTGAGAGTCAGGTTGCTTTATTTTCCTACCGTATCGCTCACCTTACAGAGCATGTGAAGAAGAAAACGATGGCCGTGGCTACGCGCCGCTCTCTTCTTCGCCTGGTCTCTAAGCGCCGTCAGCTTCTG
>JAEEHS010000019.1 GCA_016281015.1 Bacteroidales bacterium | reverse complement strand
GGGCTATCGGACATGTACCCGGTTGATTCTATTGTTGTTCTTTGGAGAGCGGATGAAAGTGAATGTGTAAGACCGAACAGTGAACAGTCTTATACTAAGACGAATTATGAAGAAGGCATCTCAACTTGGTATTCTTTCTTTAACTGGGAGTTTCAGGGATATATGTCCATAACCCTTGTTGATTTCAATCATAATAGTACATCGAGATGGAAGGTGGAAGATTATAGTGATGTCCTTGTCCGTTATGATTTAAAAAGAGAAGATATGGAACGTCTCCATTGGACGATCAGTTATCCCCCGACAGAGGCGATGAAGGATGTACACATGTTCCCACCTTACGAAACATTTGAGACGAAACGGCCATAGACAATTAAAGCAAATGAAAGCATTTTTCACAATAAGTGACTATGATTAAGAAACTCTCATTAATACTCCTCTTGCTGCTGCCGCTTGGCGTGGCGGCGCAGGAGAAGGATACGTTGGGGGTGCGGCCGTTTGCGGAGCATCCGCTGGGGCTGCTGTCGGGTCGTACGGCCGGTGCGGAGGTGATTGTGTCGCCCGGTGTGCCGGGCATGGCGCCGACCCTGTGGCTGAGAGGCGTCCGGCTGCATCAGTCCATGGCGCCCATGTATCTTGTGGACGGGGTGCGGGTGAAGGATCTGTCCATGCTTTCTCCTGACGATGTGGAAGATATTGAAGTGGTGATGGACCCGGCCGAGATGCTTCCGTATGGGCTTGACGCGGCGTATGGTGTGGTCAAGGTAACGACCCGTCAATCCGCAGGAGAGGGCTTTCATGCACGCTATCGCTTTCAGGGGGGCATCGAGTGGCAGCGCCCGTGGCGGGAGGAACTGGCAGATGTGATGGACAAGTCCTCTTTTCTGCAGTCTCACCATTTGGACGTAGGCTATGAAGCGAAACGCTTCTGTGCACAGGCGTCGTTTTCCTTTTTGGACAACAATGGACCTTATACCGGAAGATGGGACACTTTCCGCCGTTACAGCGGCGTGTGGAGCATAGAGGGACGCCCATGGACCTGGATGAAATTGGGGGCCACGGGGCAGTGGGGGACCGGGGCCATAAGCGTTGCTCCGTATGGGTTGTTGCGGACGGACTTGCCGGAGGAAAGGCGCTATCTCTATATCAATTCTTTCCGTGCGGAAGACAAACGGCATTTCGGGACACGTGTTTGGGGTGAACTGACTCCGCTGACGGGCCTGAAGGTAAAGCCTTTCTTCGATGCATCCTGGTGGGACAGCAAAGACGGTACGGCAACATGGTCAACGCAATACGGAGAAGAGGCGTCTGGGCAGATCAGTGATTTCTTTGAGAGGTGGATGCACGCGGGACTGGAAGCATCCTATGCTTATACGTTCAGGGAGCGGCACCGTCTCAGCGTGGTGGCCTTATGGCAGATGATATGGCACTTTCTAAATGAGGCTGATTACGGGGGTCTGTATTCACCTCCTCCCGCTTATGGGATGGATGCTGATGCTCTGTTGCGGGACTTGCGGAACGAATATGCTGCTGCCATGAGCGAGGGACTCTTGTCGTTGATCCCGACACATATTACTCAGAGTTACCACCAAAACAAAGCCCAAAGGTGGAACGAAGTGCCCGTCCGGCTCGCTTATCAGTGGCTGGGCCGGTATGATGTATCCGTTACGGCGTCTTTCCGTTGGGGACATCTGTCTTGGTCTGGTGATTTTTTCGGCTTTAACCCATCCGCGACTCTGGGATGGACTTTGACGGGAGAGCCTTGGCTTCGCAGGCTACTTCCGTCGTGGCTGGAATCGTTGTCCGTCCGGGCCTCCTGGGGAGCTGTGCAGAGCCTCCCTCCGGGTGGCAACACGTATGGGTATAACCTTATTGATGTTGTTCCGGTATATTCTGGCCTATCTCGTGTTATCCAGAGTGGGTCTTCTCGCCGGGCCCTTCAGGCAAATGCTGCTTTTGACGGGGCGGGGAAATGGACTGTTTCAGCAGAGTGGTTCATTTATGACGACAGCGTATGGCGGTTCAATGCCCGGATAAATGATGTTGTCAGAAACGAAATGTATCAGGCCAGGAATTCCGGTGTCTTGCTTACGGGTGATTGGCGGTGGTCGCGGGGCGACTGGTCTTTATCAGCGGGCGGAATGACGACTTTTTATAAAGGTGAAGTGAAAAAGACGCCATATGTCTGGGCCGTCTTTCTCAATCAGTCAATGTTGGCGGAGGGGACTGCCTTGGGCGTTCCATGTTATGTTGCCAGCGGTAATTCCACGGAAGACAAGATGCAGCTCAGCGTGATGCCTCGTCTTTCCTATGGCGTGCATCTGGCTGCATCCTGGCGAGGCTTGGGCATAACGGCCTGTGGTGACGGAATGAGTGGGAACAGTTTGTTGCGCATTCATTTAGACGAGACCTCGAATAACTATCGCTTGAAGGCAGATTACTGTGACGGTGCGTTTTTCCGGATCAGTCAGCTTGCGCTGGACTATCGCCTGCCTAAGTCCTGGCTGTCTGTTTTGCCTGTCTCGTCTGCCCGCTTGTGGCTGTCCCTGGAGGATGCAATTGTCTTTACTCGGTATGGAGGGTATGAGGACCCCATTTATTCCTTGACCGAAAAGTCCTTTGGAGCGGATACCGGCTATTATCCCTCAACCGCCCGGCTGATGCTGGGCCTGAGTATGCAGTTCTGACGGGAGCGTCAGCATGTTGAATGGACCATAAAGAATCAAGAATACAACCATTAAGCAATGATAAAGAAATTAATACCGATACTCCTCCTGCTGCTGCCGCTGGGAACGATGGCGCAGGAGAAGGACTCGTTGGAACTTGCGTTGTCCGAGGTACAGGACACGTTGGGTCTGGCGATGCCACAGATGCAGGACACACTTCGGATGGCCGCGACAAATGTACGTCCGCCGTGCAAGTTCCGCATTGCGGTCCATGGTGGTTATGCTTACCGAATCGCGAAGATGCCGGAGAATGTCAGCGAGGCAGAACGGCAGTATGTCCAGGCACTGAAGCATGGGCCCATCTATGGAGCGGACGCCAGCTGGTATTTCAAGAACGACCTGGGCGCGGGAGTCCGTGTAAGCAGCATGCATGCCGGTGCTTCCTCGTATGGGACGCTGATATACAATGATGGCCACCAGGAAACAGGCAAGATACTGGACAAGATCAATATTTTCTTTGTCGGCCCTCAGTTTTCGGTCCGTCATGTCTCCAGGTCCGGAAACAGCATGCTGGTGATGAACATCGCCTTCGGGTATATGCAGTACAAGGATGCGATGAAGATATTGGATTCTAAGACGATTGCGATCGGGGGAACGGTGGGATACGGGCTGGACTTTGCCTATGAGTTCCGGCTGGCGGAGTGGCTGTGGCTGGGTGCCCAGATATCCGGTTTGACGGGCAGTATCAGGGCGGTCACGGTGGATGACGGGACGAAGAAGCAGAATATCATCTTGGACTCGGACGAGAAGGAAAGTCTGACCCATATCAGCGTGTCCGCGGGTATCAGGATTTGTCTGTAAGATTGAGCATAAAACTGTGACTTTTTTTTGGGGGGGGGATTTATTGATTATATTTGCGGAAGAATCAAAAGAATCATCATGAAAACAGGACCCTACAAACTATTTACGTTGCTGTTTCTGACGGCTGTGATGGCGGCGGGCTGTGAGAAGTTGGCAAAGGATAAGCCGTCGTCGATTCGTTTTTCAGTCGGAGAACAAGTGTACAAACAGGATTGGTACCATGGAGCCAAAAATGCTCTGAATATGTTGATTACTTCATCCTCTACCAGCGTGGGCTTTGAATATGATGCGGAAGAGAACGTGTTGCGTATCGGGGCGGAACTGGTATGGATAACATGGGATCCGAAGTTCCCGTTCCGGGGGATCGGTCTGGATATCCCGATGAAGGATGTCGTGGTGGGAAAGGAGTATGAGATGGATCCTGCAGGCCTCAATCTGTATGTGATTGGCAGCCAGCCTTTTCCCCGGCTCCGGCGGATTCCGGTGAGTGCGGCCTCCTATCAGTTGACCCATGTGGATTTTGAAAAGATGAACTTCAATGGGACATTTGCTTTCAAAGGGTCGTATCTGTATGATGGTGAGATGGTTCCGTTTGAATCGACGGGTGCTGTTTTTTCGTTGACGCGCTCTTATTATCACTATCAGGAGGATTGGAAGAACTATATTCAAGACAGTTATGAAGAATAGAATGTTGGTTCTGGTCTTTGCCATGGCCGGATTGCTGTCCTGCAGCAAAGTGACGTATGGGCCGGAGGGGACTTTGCAGCGGAGGAGTCAGAATACCATGACTTTCGCCGTGGAAGACTTTTTCTTCGACGATCAGCAGGCGACCTATGGATTCGCGTTTTGCACCGATGTGGCGCGCCAGCATTACTGGGACCGATATATGCCGAAAAAGGCGCAGGGAGATACCCTGCTGCTGGGTGCTACGTTCAAGGCGGCGGATCAAGACACAAAGTACCTCTTCACGAAGTTGTATTTGGAAGTCCCGATGAAGGAGGTCAATGAGGACGGGTCGTTCTCTTTGAAGGTGGAGGACGTGTATCTGTTTTCCCGGACGTCGCCCCTGGAGGAAAAAGAGCGGGTGCGCGTTCCGCTGGCGGAAGCCAGTATCCTTTTTGAACAGTCGGACTTCGAGGCCTGTGCTTTCAGTGGAACGCTGCGCCTGAAAGGTACGCTTCCCAACGAGGAAAAGGAATCATTTGAGATTAATCCGGTATATTTTACCATGAGCGACAAATGGGATAGTTACGTGATTAATTACTTGTTCTGGGGGCCGGAGCACATGGGCTTCAGAGGTAATAAATACTGAATAGTGCATCGGTGTTCGAATATGCTCATCTTTGGACGGTGCGTTATTATGACGGGAAGGGGCGGGAGATCCGGACGGTGTGGAAGTCCCACTTGGGGGATTGGTTACGAGACGGAGGATCGGGACTATGCATTCAGCGGAGAAGTGACAGAGCGTCGGCTGACCCATGTCTTGGAGAAGGAAACGCACTATCTCCGGATCTTTCGAGGTTCTCCTACAGTGGTACTGACATCTATGGCCAGTTGACCTACATTGATACAGTGGAGTCTGCACAGCTGTCGAATGGGACCTTGCGCGTAACGGTTACCGGCCGGTTCTATGACATGAGCTCGAAGGAATTTGTCCGAACTGGTTACGAGGTGCATCTCTCCCGCGTCGGTGCTGGAAAAAACGTAAAATAGAAACGCCTGGTTACCACTATTACTGCTCAATTGTTTCCATTTTACGCTACATCGAAACCTAGAGTAGCTTCTTTGTCAGGGAGAACCACTTGTAGGGCATATAGCGGAAGGGGAGGGGGCGACGACTACCGGGGAAGGTGGTGGACCTATTTGGGGAAGGTCGAATTTGAGGGCGGGGACCTTCCCCGGTGATTCGGCAATAGAGGGTACTGTGGTGGCATTTTGTTGGGGAAGGTCCGGCCCACGAAAGTCGACCTTCCCCATTCACCCCTGGGACCTTCCCCGCCCATGGCTTCGTCCGGGCAGGAAAAGGCCGGAAAACGTGCCCGCACAAATCGCCAGGCTGGCCCAGGCAACACCTCCTGCAACTCGGTAAAATATTTTTTGCCCGTGCGGTGAAGAATGAGTATATTTGTTCCATGAACTTTGTACATCTTCACGTCCATACCCAGTACTCGATCCTGGATGGGCAAGCCTCCATAGAAAACCTTTTCAACCGGGCCGAAGCGCTGGGGATGCCGGCCCTTGCGATGACGGACCACGGGAATCTTTTCGGCGTCAAGGAGTTCTTCAAGTTTGCCAAGAAGCACCCGGCGGTGAAGCCCATCATCGGCTGTGAGGTGTACGTGTCCAAGGGGGACCACCACCTCAAGGAGAAGGGGTATTATCACCTGATCCTCCTGGCGAAGAATTACCAGGGGTACCTGAACCTCGTGAAGATCGTCTCCGAGGCCCATATCAACGGGATGTATTACCGCCCGCGGATCAGCCACGAGGTGATCGAGAAGTACCACGAGGGGCTGATCTGCTCGTCGGCCTGCATCGCGGGAGAACTGCCCCGCGCCATCCTTTCCGGGGATGAGAAGAAGGTGGAGGAAGTCATCGCCTGGCACAAGCGGGTGTTCGGGGACGACTACTACCTGGAGGTGATGAAGCACAAGACGGAAGTCCCGAAACAGAGCAACGACCTCTATGAGCAGCAGTGCCGCTACTGCGAGGAAATCTTCCGCCTCGGGGAGAAGCACGGCATCAAGGTCATCGCCACGAACGACGCCCACTTTGTCCTGAAGGAGGACGGTCCGGTCCATGACCGCCTGATCTGCCTGACGACGAACGCCAACATCGATGACCCGGGCCGCCTCCGCTACACCCAGCAGGAATACATCAAGACCGAGGAGGAGATGCTCTCTCTCTTCCCGGACCATCCGGAAGCCCTCGCGAACACCCTGGAGGTGGCCGCCAAGATCGAGTCCTACAGCATTGACCGCGACCCGGTCCTGCCGGTCTACGAGATCGACCCGGCCTTCATGAAGGACATTGACAAGTACCTGGACGAGTACAAGGAGATCATCGACGAGGGCCGCTGCGACAAGCATGGAACCTATCGCGGGGACGGCTTCTGCCACTCGGTCGCCTACCTCTGCCACCTGACCTTCAAGGGAGCGCACGAACGCTACGGCGAGACCCTGACCCCCGAGCAGGAGGAGCGTATCGTTTTCGAGCTGAAGACCATCTGCCGCATGGGCTTCCCGGACTACTTCCTGATCGTCCAGGACTATATCATGGCTTCGCGCGCGATGGGGTCGATGGTGGGTCCGGGCCGTGGCAGCGCGGCCGGCTCGGTCGTGGCTTACTGCCTCAGGATCACCAACCTGGACCCGATCCGCTACCAACTCCTGTTCGAGCGATTCCTTAATCCGGACCGGATTTCCATGCCGGATATCGACGTGGACTTCGAGGACCTGACCAAGGCCCATGAATATGTGGAGCGCAAGTACGGAACCTCGCATGTGTCCCGGGTCATCACCTTCGGCACCATGGCCGCGAAAAGCGCCATCAAGGACGTCGCGCGGATTTCCGGCTTGTCCATCGACGAGTCGAACCGGCTCACCAAGATGGTCCCCGACCGGCTCAGCGAGAAAAAGCAGAAGGAATATCCTTTCAACCCGAAGCTGGATGAGCTGAAGAGCGGCTTCAAGGTCGTGGAGAAAGAGGTGGAGGAAGAGAAGGACGGGCAGGTGGTGAAGGTCAAGAAGACCTTCCAGGTGGGGATGGAGGACGTGGACGTCAAGATCACCCTGAAAAACTGCTACCGGCTGGTCCCGGAATTCATCGAGGAACTCAAAAACGGGCCGGAGCTCAACAAGGAGGTCCTCCAATATGCCCAGGCCCTGGAAGGCACCATCCGCCAGGTGGGGGTCCATGCCTGCGCGACCATCATCGGCCGCGGCGACCTGACGGACTACCTGCCGATCACCCTGTCCAAGGATAAGGAGACCGGGGAGGATGTCAGGACCAGCCAATTCGACGGCCACTACATCGAGGATGTGGGCATGCTGAAGATGGACTTCCTCGGGCTGATCACCCTCCAGATCATCCACAACTGCCTCGACCTGATCAAGGAAAACCACGGGGAAGATATTGATATCGAGGCGATTCCGATTGACGACAAGCCGACCTACGAACTCTATGGTCGCGGGGATACGACTTCCGTGTTCCAGTTTGAATCCTCCGGCATGCGGGAATGGCTGCAGAAACTCCATCCCGAGCGTTTCGAAGACTTGATCGCCATGAACGCCCTCTACCGGCCGGGCCCGATGGACTACATTCCGGATTTCGTGGACCGCAAACTGGGCGTCCAGAAAATCGAATACGACCTGCCCGAAATGGAGGAATTCCTCCAGGACACCTACGGGGTGACGGTCTATCAGGAGCAGGTCATGCTGCTGTCCCAGAAGCTGGCGAATTTCACCAAGGGCGAGGCGGACAAGCTCCGCAAGGCCATGGGCAAGAAGCAGATCGATATCCTGAACTCCTTGAAGGACAAGTTCATGTCGGGCGGTATGGCCAACGGACATCCCGAGAAGGTGCTGGACAAGATCTGGAAGGACTGGGAAAAATTCGCCCAGTACGCCTTCAACAAGTCCCACGCCACCTGCTACGCCTGGGTCAGTTACCAGACCGGCTGGCTCAAATGCCACTACCCTTCCGAGTTTTTCGCCGCCTGCCTGACCGCCGCCAAGAGCATGGACGAAATCAAGAAGATCATGGACGACTGCAAGGGCCATGGTATCAAGGTCCTGAGTCCGGACGTGAACGAGAGCCAGGCCCATTTTGCGGCGAACAAAAGCGGGGATGTGCGTTTCGCCCTCACGGGCATCAAAAGTTTCGGCGCCAATGTGGTGGACGCCATCATCAAGGAAAGGGATGAAAACGGGCTTTTCAGCGACATTTTCGAGTTCGTGGAACGGATGAGCGCCAGTCTGAACCGCAAGTCCCTGGAGTGCCTGCTGTACGCCGGCGCCCTGGACAGTTTCGGATACAAACGGACGCAGTACCTGCTGCCGGGCCGGAGCGGCGATCCCTTCCTGGACGAACTGGTGCGCTACGGCGAGCACTACCGCAGCGACAACCTGGACGCCGGCGCCTCGCTGTTCGGCGGGATGGAAGAGCTCAAGCCCGTGCGCCCGGAAGTGCCGGTCCTCGCGGTGGAAGAGAATGTCCTGGAACTTTTGCAGAAAGAGAAGGACCTTGTCGGCATGTACCTGAGTTCCCATCCGCTGGACCGCTACGACTTTGAGATCCAGAACTTTACGACCTGCCCGCTCAACGAGCTGCAAAGCCGGATCGCGCTCTGTGAAAAGGAAAAGAAGACGGCGAAGATCACCGTCGCCGGCATCGTCACCTCCTGCCAGCAGCAGGTTTCCAAGACCGGGCGTCCCTATTCCAAGACCGTGCTGGAGGATTACAGCGGCTCCTGGGAACTGGCCCTTTTCGGCAAGGACCATGAGGCGTTCATGAGTTACATGAAGCCGAAAGAGACCCTCTTCCTGGAAGGGGAAATCGGCGAGAAGTTTTTCCTCAAGCCTGAGGAGCGAGCCCAGGGCCAGACCTCACCTTATACTTTCAAACTGAAGAAGGTGACCCTGTTGGGAAATATCGCGGAGAGCCTCCTGAGCGGTTTCAGCCTGGACATTACAACAACAATGCTCTCCCCGGCATTCCGGGAAGAGCTTGTCAAGGTGATCAAGAAGCACCGGGGAACGATTCCCCTGACGCTGTATCTGTACGATCCCGCGACACGCTATCGTATCCAGTTCTATTCCAGGAAGTTCCAGGTTGCCGCGACGACGGAACTGATCAACGACCTCCACCGTATCGGCATCGAACACTACGAAGCGGTCCGGAAGTGATTACTTCGCGAGTTTGAATCCGATCTTGTAATTGTCGTAGCCGTCGGCCAGTTTGGCGATGGTGGCCACCTCGGAGGAACTCTGGCCGAGCTGGTTGACGACTTTCTTTAGGAATCCGGCGGTCTTGTTGGCTGTGAAGAGCATCTTGGCTTCCGTCAGCCCGCTTTCCAGGGTGCCGGTCATCGAGAAGAACTGCATCGTCTTGCCGAAGGTCAGGGTCACGGTCTTCTCGGCGTCACCGACTTTGTAGGTGCCCGGGAGGGAGATTTTTCCGATGTTCCAGACAAAACTGTTGTCCTCGTTGTTGAAGGTGATGGTCATCATGCCGGGCTTGATGCCCCATTTGGCGAGCTTCTCATCGATTTTTCCTTCGATGCCGCTGGTGACGGCGCTGCCGGCGAGGTTCTGGAGCACGCCGCCTTCAGAAGAAGTGACGGACACAGCGACGCCGTTGTAGCTGTAGGTGCCGTTGAGGCTGATCGGAGCGGAGTACACGACGCCGGCGAGGGAGTTGACGATGCCGGTCAGGGTGCTGCCGCCGTTGCCGGCGCCGGCGAGGTTCGAAAGGAGGCCGCCGAGGGCGCTCTGGGCGGAAGCGGAGAAGCTGACGGCGAGGGCGAGGGCCAGGATGGAAAGGATACGTTTCATGTTGTTATGGATTTAAAGATTTGTTTTCTGTTTACAAAAATAAGCATTTTTTGTATTTTTGTGTCCATATTCATCCAGATTGATTATGAACAGTTTCTCAGATATCGGAAAAATCCAGGCGATGGAAGAGCTTTACGGCTTGAGCGCCTACCGTCCCGTCCCTGCCGCGGCCTTCGACGCCTCGGACAAGGCCCGGATTACGCTCGCCGCCCGCCTTTTTGTCGAAGGGATCGATTTCAACCTCGTGTACTTCCCGCTGAAGCACCTCGGCTACAAGTGTGTCGTGGCCGTCACCGGGGAACTCTATGCCGCCCTGGCCCATCCGAAGACCCTGAGCGTAACGCTGGGCCTGTCGGCGAAGCTGGATTTCGACCGCGTGAAGGAGCTTTGGATGGGGATCACCGTCGCGGCGAAGGAACATGGCTACGAGGCCCTGCAGCTGGACCTGCAGCCCTCCGGCAACGGCCTGTATATCAGCCTTTCCGCCGTCGGCGAGACCTCGCGGCTGACCTTCAAGCGCCGTCCGCAGGCGAAGTCCATGGACCTGGTCTGCGTGAGCGGTCCCCTTGGCGCCGCCTACCTGGGCCTGCAGGTGCTGGAAAAGGGGCGCCGGGAGTTTGAAAAGAGTGGCAAGCAGCCGGACATGGCCCCCTACAAGATGCTCATCGGCGACTACCTCCGCCCCGAACTCGAGGCTTCCCTGGTAAGCCGCCTGGAGGATGTGGAAATCTATCCCTCCTATGCCTACTGCGTGTCCAGGGGCCTTTCCGATGCCCTGAAGCGCCTGGAGCGGGACAGTGGTCTCGGGGTGAAAGTCTATGCCGACAAGATTCCCTTCGAAGGGAATTCCTTCCAGACCGGCAAGGAGCTGGACATCGACCCGATTTCCGCCGCCTTCAACGGCGGGGACGACTTCCGGGAACTCTTTGTGATCCCGAGCGCGTATTTCGAGAAGTTCCGCCGGGAATTCCAGACCTTCGACGTCATCGGCCACCTGGCCCAGAAAGAAGTCGGCGCCGTCATGGTCACCCCCGAAGGCGTCGAGTTCCCCGTCAAGGCCCAGGGGTGGCTATAGGAAGAGAGTGAGGCAGGAAGTAAGTTTGCGAAGGGCGCGGAGCGCCGCATTGAGGTGATTCTCGACGGTCTTTTTGCTGATGCCCAGGATGGCGGCGATTTCGTCGTTTGACTTCCCTTCCAGCCGGGAAAGCGTGATAACTTGCCGGCGCCTCTCGGGCATGTCTGCAATCCGGCTTACCAGTCGGGAACGCATCTCCCGGGCGAAATATTCTTCATCTACCGCAGTGGATTCAGCGTATTCTTCGCTGAGTTCCACCTGCATGCGGTGCTTTCGGGCATATTCCAGTGCGGTATTCCGAGTCATCCGGTACAGATAGGCGCCCAGCGAATGGACTTCCGGCAGATGGGCGCGGAAATTCCAGATCTTTACAAAGACATTCTGGGCGAGGTCTTCTGCCTCGTCCTGGCGTAGCAGCAACGTAGACAGGAAAACCCTGACCCTTGGATAATAATAATCAAAGAGGGTTCGGAAGGCGCTTGGGTCGTCTTCTGCCATGCGTTGCAGCAATTTTTTCTCGTCCGGAAGCATTGATGCAAAATTACTTTCTTTTTTTTGATTTTCCATTGGGTGCAAACTTCTTTTTTTGCATCATAAAAGCAGAAAAGACAAAAACCATGAAGCCATTTCCCGGATGGGAGAGCATTGATGTCACGGATGTCACTCCCGAAGAAATCGAGCGTTCCTGGAACGCCGTACAAAAGAAAACCCGACCGGATGCGCATCGCTGGTGGTGGACGGCCGCTGCGGCAGCGGTTGTCAGCGTAGCGCTGGCGCTGCCTCTCGCCATCCGTCGGGAAACCCCGAAAACGGCGGATGTCGCCATTTGCCAGGTTTCCGCTACCCGCGGCGAAAGGAAAGATATCATCCTTCCGGATGGAACCCGGGCGGTTGTGAACGCGGAGTCGGTGCTGATTTACCCCGAGCGTTTCGGTAAGGAGCGCAGTGTCTATCTGTCGGGAGAAGCCTCTTTCGATGTGGCGTCTGATGCGGAGCATCCTTTCTATGTTCGGACGGCGGATGTGGTAGTCCGGGTCCATGGTACCCGCTTCGACGTGAATGCCTATTTCAATGAGCCTTCCGTCAAGACGACCCTCGTCCGGGGAGCAGTCACCGTCTGGCCGGAAAAAGCCCCGGAGCGCTCGGTCAGCCTCCAACCCAACCAGTATTTTGAATTTGACAGGGAAACCGGCGCCATTACGACTGCTTCCGTCGATGCTTCGGAGGCCATTGCCTGGGAAAGCGGCAACCTGTGCTGGCGTTCGGCTACGCTCAGGAGTGTCCTCCGGATCCTGGAACGGCGTTTTGCCGTGTCCATCCAACTGACCAGCGGAAAATATGACGGTGCGCTGATTACTGCCAATTTCACACATGGGGAAAGCCTGGACGAATTGCTGGATGCCCTATGTATGATTGTGCCGGGATTGCACTATACCCGTGAGAATCAAGTGATTTATCTGAGATAATGATGCGTAGAATCTGTTATTTGTTAACGGCAGGTCTTCTTCTGCTCGTCGCAGGACGGGCAGAAGCTCAGACCCTCATCCGTTTTCCTGCGGAGCAGATGTCCCTCCGGGAAGCGCTCGCGGTCATCGAAGCCCAAAGCGGTCTGTCCATTGCCTACAATGAGCAGTTGACGGACCCGTCCCGGCAGGTGGCCACCCCTTCCGGAAAGACAGTGCAGGAGACGCTCGATATCATCTTTGCCGGTTCTGAGAATGAGGCGCTTGTCAAGGGAACCATGATTTTGGTCATCAAATCCCACGGGCAGACGCCGCAGCGTGTTTCCGGCACGATACGGGACAAAGTGGGCCCGGTTGCGGGAGCGGTCATCACCTGCGGCGCCAATGCGTCCATGACGGATCTGGACGGCAAGTTTTCGATCACGGCAGCTCCGGGAGAGACCCTGGTCGTTTCCATGCTCGGCTACAAGGAAGCCTCTTATATGGTAGGACGGACGGCGGAGGGAATCGAGATTGTCCTTGCGGACGACAGCGAGATGCTGGAAGAGTCGGTGGTTGTGGGCTACGGTACCATGCAGCGTCGGGATATCACGTCTTCTATTGCGACCTACAAGCCTTCCGATGAAGGAGAGCGGGACTTCATCAGCCCAGATGCCATGATCCAGGGCCGGGTGGCCGGTGTCAATATCGCCGCGGCCTCCGGCACGCCGGGCGGAAAAACACGCGTCAGCATCCGCGGTGTCGGCTCCATCACTGCCGGCAATGAGCCGCTCTATGTCGTGGACGGTGTCCCGATGTCCAACACATCGGGAGACACCGGGGCCTATGGCGGGGAATCGCTGAGCGCTCTTTCCGACATCAATCCCGCCGACATTGAGTCCATCCAGGTACTGAAAGATGCCGCCTCGGCCGCCATTTACGGCTCCCGCGGAACCAATGGTGTCATCATCATCACAACCCGCAAAGGCGCCAAGGGGAAGCCCAAGTTCTCGGCCAACGCCAATTACGGACTCAGTTATCTGCAAAACCTCGATAAACTCCGGGTGGCGGATGCCGACCTCTACCTGGAGGTCCAGAACGAAGCTATCGACAATTATAACAAACAGACAGGCAGCGCCATCGCCCGTTTGGAAAACCCTTTTCCGGGGAAGCCGCAGTTCAGTTGGCTGGATATGGTGTTCCGGGTCGCCCAGAGCTGGCAGGCCGGCATGTCGGTTTCCGGGGGCGGTGAGCAGTCGGACTATTACCTGTCCGCTTCCGTCAAGCAGAACCAGGGCGTCGGTATCGGTTCCCTGTATGAAAAATACGGCGTAAAGAGCAACCTCAATACCCAGTTGACCTCCTGGCTGAAACTGGGGGCGGCCATCAACTTGAGCTATACCAACGCCAACCGTGTTCCGGACGGCTCCATCGGAACGTCCATGCTGACTCACGGCCTGGAACACCGGCCCTGGGATACGCCCTTCAAGGGGGATGGCAGCTACACGATCATCAACGCCGACCTCCTGCACTACAACCTGCTCCAGGCCATCAATGAGCAGAAAGTCTATAACAAGTCCTACCGGGTTTACGGCAACGCCTATGCCTTGTTTGACGTCCTCCCCGGCTTGACCTTCAAGACATCCTTCGGCGGGGACTTCATGTCTGCGGAAGACCATGTCTATTACAGCAAGGACCATATGTACGGTAATTCCGCCGGCGTGCTGACCGACTCCAGGAGGAATTTCGCGTCCATCGTCGTTGACAACATACTTACTTATAGGCATGCTTTCGGTGGCCTGAATCTGGATGCCATGCTCGGCCATTCCTTCCAGATGGACAATAATTCAACTGCCATGCAGAAAGGCCAGGGTTTCCCGGATAAAGAATTCGATGTGAACTCCGTGGCGGCTGAAATAACGGACTACACGACAGGGCTGTCAACATGGGCGCTTCAATCATTTATGTTG
>JAEEHS010000018.1 GCA_016281015.1 Bacteroidales bacterium | reverse complement strand
GCATTCGTGCAGGTCGGTATGGATCTCGTCCGCGATAGTCCCATATTTCTTGGCGCGTTCGATCTCTTTCTTGCTGTAGGCGAATTCTGTCAGCGTGCTCTTCGGGAATTCCTGGCTGGAATAGTCGTAGGTATGGGTGATGTTCGCGATGGTCACGCTCTTGGACCCATACTCCTTGCGGATCCAGTCGGCATTCGGCAGGTTGATGCCGATCGGAGTGGCAGGATAGCTGTCTCCGGCAAGGCAGACAGCGTTGATCACCTTGGCGGACACCCCCTTGACTTTTTCCTTGCGGAAGCGGGGGTCCACCGGCGAATGGTCCTCGAACCACTGGGCGTTCGCGCTCAGGATGTCCGAACGGCGGGATGCCTCGGCGTCCTTGATATTGACATAACCTTCCCAGGAGGCCTTCCGGCCGAGCGGGTCGTTGTAGTCCTCGATAAATCCGTTGATAAAGTCCACGGTGCCGATCGTATCCTTGACCCATTCGATGTTGAACTGGTCCCATTTGCGCAAGTCGCCCGTCTGATAATAGGCCACCAACAGGTCCAGGGCGCGCTTCTGGATATCATTCTCCGCCACTTCCCGGGCTTTCAGGAGCTCTTCGCAAATCTTTTCAATGGCCGCTGAATACAGGCCGCCGACCTTCCAGGGCAGTTCGCGGATGACCCCGTCCGCTCCCTTCACGACTTTGGTATTGAGTCCATAGGAAATGGGCTCGGGATCATGGGGATCCACCATCGAGGCATAATACTTCTCCACCTCCTCGCGGGTCACGCCTTCATAGAAATTGACCGCGGAGGCCTTCACGATGTCTCCCGTCGTCTCGGTCGAACGGCGCTGGGGATAGAGGGCCGGGTCATAGATCACGTCCAGCAATCCTTCGTCCTCAACCCCGACCTCCTGGAGCAGCGAGGCGAAATAGGCTTTCTCACAGGCGGGAAAGAACTTGTCCTCAGCATAGTGGTGATGGATGCCATTGGAGAAGAAAAGACGCTTGGCGTAGACCGTAAAGTCCTGGAACGCAGCACATTCCCTATCGCCTTCATAGTGTTCGAGGATGGCCTCCACCGCATGGCGTACCCGGAGGTTTTCCTTACAGTTCTGGTCCCAGAGGATGTCCCGGCCGAACTTGGCAGCCTCGGCGAGGTGATAGGCATATTCTTTCTGGCGCAGCGTCAGGTCCTCCCAGCCTGGAATCCGGTAGCGCATGACCTTCAGGTCCGCAAACGTGTCAATGGTATACTTGAAATCATTTTCCGTTTTTTCACCGCCTCCACAGGCAGCGAGCGTCATCATTCCGGATAGCAGCATCATCTTGGTTCTTGTCTTCATAATCAACGTATGGGTTCAGATTTACGCAAATGTAAGAAAAAAAACGTATCTTTGTCCCTGATATGGGGAAAATTGTCCGCATACTGGCTGCGTGCCTGCTGTCCGCCGGTCTCCTGTCCTGTACCAAGGACGGGAACTTCGACGCTCCCGCCACGCCTTCCTCCGGGAAGACGGGGCCGGACGCGGCGTCCCGCAGCGTGGTCAAACCGCACGGGCGGGTGATGCTCCTCTACTCTGCCGGTTTCCATAACCTCAGCGCCCCCCAGAAAACGAACATCGCCGAACTGGAGCAGGGCTTCCTGCCGCGGAAACTGCGGAACGACAATGTCCTGCTCGTCTTTGCCCGCAACACCACCAACGGCTATGACAAGCCGGTCTCCCCGGTGCTGATCCGCCTGTCGCGGAGTGCAGACGGGAAAGCATGCCGGGACACGGTCAAGACTTGGCCGGAAGAGACCCTGGCCTCCGATCCCGGGACATTCCATGACGTGCTCGCCTATGTCAAGGACCAGTATCCCGCCGAGCAATACGGCGTAGTCTTCTCCTCCCATGGCACCGGCTGGCTGCCCCAAGGGTATTATTCCAATGCCAGCAGCTACATCTTTGAGGATTGGAGCGCGTCCCGCCGCCCGTACCGGAGCGCCGGGATGGACGTCACCGGAACCGGGGCGAAGCAGGTCATCACGGAAATGGACATCGAAAAGATGGCCGCCGCGATTCCCATGCACCTGGACTACTTCCTCTTCGATGCCTGCCTGATGGGCTGCGTGGAGGTCGCCTATGCCTTCCGGGACAAGGTGTCCGTCATGGGCTTCTCCCCGACGGAGGTACTCTCCGAGGGCTTCGACTATACGAAAATGGCCGAGCTGCTTCTCGGCGGTGAAGCGGCGGACCCGACGGCGGTCTGCCGGACCTACCTGGAGAAATACCTGACCAAGACGGGGTCCTACAAGTCGGCCAGTACGGCCGTCGTGGACCTCCGGCATATGGACGAGGTGGCCGCTGCCTGCGCGAATCTTTTCTCTCAATACCGCCAGAAGATCGCATCGGTCCGGCGGAGTTCGGAAACTGTGGAATCGGACGGACAGCGTGTCACGAAATACACCCCGCAGAACTACTACACGGGCGATCACCGCTGGTTCTATGACCTCAGGGACATCCTGGTGACCGCCGGCATCCCGAACGAGGACCTCGCGGAGCTTGACCGCGCCCTCGCCAAGACCGTCCTCTATGAAGGGCACACGCCGAATTTCCTCGTGACGACGCCCTTCCTTTTCCACTCCTGCTCGGGAATGTCCATGTTCCTGCCCTCCGACAATACGGACAAGGACCTGGCCTCTTACTACCGCACCCTCTCCTGGAACAAGGCCACCGGGCTGATTCCGTAAAAAAACGGGCGCCCGAAAGCGCCCGCAATAAGATTTCAACGGATTCAGAAGGAAGCGGCGATGGCGATGAAGTCATCAGCCTTCAGGGCGGCGCCTCCGATCAGGCCGCCGTCGATATCCTTTTCGGCAAAGAGTTCCTTCGCATTGGACGGCTTGCAGCTGCCACCATAGAGGATGGTCATCTCGTCCGCCGCCTCAGCACCGAATTTCTCGGCGATGACGCTCCGGATGCAGGCATGGATTTCCTCCGCCTGGGCAGCCGTCGCGGTCTTGCCCGTACCGATGGCCCAGACCGGCTCGTAAGCGATGACAACTTTCTTCAAGTCCTCGGCCGTAAAGTTGTAGAGGACATTTTTCGTCTGCTCGGTCACGACGGCGAAATGCTTACCGGCTTCCCGCTCGTCCAGGTTCTCACCGACGCAGAGGATGACCTTCAGGCCGGCCTCCAGGGCCAGGCGGGTCTTCACGACGAGTTTCTCATCCGTCTCGCCGTAGTACTGACGGCGCTCGGAATGGCCGAGAATCGTGTACTGGCAACCGACGGAGGTCAGCATGCTGACGGCCACCTCACCGGTATAGGCGCCTTTCTCGTGGTCTGCGCAATTCTGGGCACTGAGACCGACCTTGGAGCCCTTCAGGGCCTCGGCAACAGCGCTGAGGTGGGTAAAAGGCGGGGCGACGACAAGTTCGACGTTGGCCGGGAGGTCCTTGGCCTTCGCAGCGACTTCTTTGGCGAGCGCTACGCCCTCAGGAACTGTGGTGTTCATCTTCCAGTTGCCTGCTACGATGTATTTTCTCATGATATCAAATGTTATGGGTTTGTTCTTTTTCTGCGGCGGGTTTTACCCGGGTGTTCAGCTGGTTCATCGCCCGCTCCGGCCCCAGGATGGCCCAGGTCTTGATGCCCCCGGCAATCCGCTCGGAAAGTTCCGGAATGGTCGCAAGTTCCTCCGGGGTCAGTCCCCCCAGGACAAAATCCACCTGCGCTCCGCGGGCGAAATCGTTCCCGATGCCGATGCGGATCCGGGCGAACTGGTCGGATTCCAGGGTCCAGATGATGTTCTCCAGGCCGTTGTGTCCGCCGTCACTCCCCCGCGCACGCATCCGGATGGTGCCGAAGGGAAGATTCAAGTCGTCGGAAATGACCAGGAGGCTCTCGATCCCGAGGTCCAGTTTCTGCAGCCAGTAACGGACCGCATTGCCGCTGAGGTTCATGTAGGTGGAGGGTTTCAGGAGCACGAACTGACGGCCCTTGAAGGAAATTTCCGCCACGGCGCCGTAACGCTCGGTCGTAAAAACGGCATTGGATGCCTGAGCCCAGGCATCCAAAACCATAAATCCCATGTTGTGACGGGTTGTAGCGTACTCGGCTCCGATGTTGCCCAGCCCGACTACCAGATACTTCATACCGCCGGGAAATCAGGGGATTACTGAGCCTTCGCAGCGTCGGCAGCGGCCTGCTGCATGGCGCGGGTCGTCTTGACGGAGCAGATGATGGTGTTCTTGTCGGAGACAATCTCCAGGCCCTCAAACTTGAGGTCGCCGGCGACCATCCGCTTGTCGAGTTCGAGCGGCGTGACATCGACATCCAGCTGGTCCGGGAGGTCTTTCATCAGGGCGCGGACCTTCAGGGAGCGGGCGCTCTGGGTGAATTTACCACCGGCCTGGGCACCCACCGGGTGACCGTAGATGTTCAGCGGAACACTGATCGTGATCGGCTTCTCTTCGTTCACCGCGAGGAAGTCCACATGGAGGCAGTTGTCATCCACGGGATGCCACTGGTACTCATGCGCGACGGCGGTATAGGTCTTTCCGTCCAGGACAAGGTCCACGATGTAGGCGGCGGGCGTGTGGGTCAGTCCCTTCAGCTCTTTCTCAGACACGGTGAAAAGGATGTTCTCCAGGCCGAGGCCATAGAGGTTGCAGGGAACGAGACCCTGGCGGCGGAAAGCCTTGATGACGGCCTTGTTGCCCTTCTGGCGGATCTGGCCGTTCAGCGTAAAATGCTTCATTGTACTAATAATTAAAACGTGTTACTCAGTCTGATGTTTCACAGACCCCATTGCACCAAAAGCGGTTGCCGCTTTTTTAAGCGCGCAAAGATACGAAGGATTTTCCGAATTACCAAATCATTCCAGCACCCGGACGACGGCGCCGGCCTTATCGGACGACGACCAGAGCCAGACCAGTTCCCCTTCGATTTTCTGAACCGTGAATGTGACGCCGGAGTGGGTCTGCGCCGCGCCGTTCTGTTTCCATCCGAGGTCGGCCCGCACGCTCTGCCCGACCGACGAAGGAAGCACGTCACAGGCAACGCTCATGTAGGCACTCATGTCGTCGTTGCCGGCGCGGAGCGTCGTCCCCTGACGGGAGAACTGGGTCTGGAAGGCATCTGCGGAGAAGACCGTCTTTCCGGCGACCTTCAGCATGACATCCGAGGCCTGCGAGAGATCACTGTCCATCTTTGACTTTTTCGAGCATCCCGCCGGCACGAGGGCCAGGGTCAGGAGCAGTATCATCCATTTTTTCATTTCACGTACAGGTGTTTATGGACCATCAGATCGCCTGAGACCGCCCGGAGTTCTCCGGAAGCGGTGATCCGGAAGTAGCCGTCCGCATCGCAGTGGATTTCCTTCCCGTCCAGGTACCAGCTCACGCTGCCGGCAGGGGCATTGTACAGCCGGAGGGGAATTTCCACCCCGCCGGCGGGGAAACTGCCGTCCTCGTTGCGGGGGACATCTTTCAGGTAGATATAGGGATACTCTCCCCCACGCGCCGAGCGCTTCGTCGTGAAGCCGGCGGTCTTGTTGACGGGTCCGGGTATACCTTCCGCGCCCGCCCAGATTTCCACATCATAGGAAGTACGGGCCTTCAGCCCTTCCAGTGTGCAGCCGTAGCGCCCGCTTTGGAAGGCCTCGACGGTCTTGACGGTCCAGGAAGCGGCGTCGCTTTCCTTGTAGCGGAACACGCATTTCCCCTCGTAACCTTCTGCCTTCCAGCGGATGATGGCGGCATCCTGAAGAACCAGGCGGTCCTGGATGCTCACGGCGGGAGCCGCCGCCGCGCCGCTGCCGGTCACGGTGAAACTGACGCTTCCGTCACTGTTTTTCCGGATATTCGTCAGGGCGATGGGACAGGGGGCCCCGCTCCAGAACGTCCAGGCGGGGTTGGAACCTGCATGAAACGCCGTCTGTCCGCCGTCCGGCCAGAAGACCTTCGGCGCATAGGTATCCACGATGGTCCAGTACATCTCGTCATCCGAGGCATCCTTCCGCCAGGCGAGCGGCGCGGCGCTGTCGCATTCGACGACATCCATGCACTGGTGCGCCGCATACGCGTTCAGGGCATTCTCGATCCAGTATTTGTCCAGGGACGCCGGGGTATTGTCCACATGATAGATCATCAGGCCGCTTCCGCCGATGAAGCGGTCCCATTTCTCATTGGAGCGGCATTCGATGAGGAAGATCTCCCCCTCCTGGTCCGTGGGAACCAGGTAATAATCCCCGTTTTTATGGACCGGAGGCAGGGTGTACCCCCCTTCCTTGAGCGTCTTGGCCTCGGACATTTCAAAGTACCAGCGCTCCAGGCAGCTGTAGTACGGAGGCGTCTTGCCGTCATTGTTCTGGTTGCCGGCGTCCATCAGGTCGATTTCCGCCCAGATGCCTTCCGCATACCCGTTATCAACATCATCCGAATCGTACAGGTCCGGAATGCCGAAAGTATGGGTATATTCATGGCAGAAGGTCCCGATGGTCGCATAAATGCCATACTCGATTTCCGAGGTGCAGGCGTAGTTGTTGATCAGTTTCCCGTCCAGGCGGAGCGTCTGCCCGGCCCCGTCCCGGATATACCACTGGTGGGGCCAGACCCGGCTGTCATGCCCCTGGCCGCAGTCACCGGCATAGAAGACGAACACATTGTCCACCTCGCCGTCCGAGTCGTTGTCATATTTGGAGAAATCCACCTTGTCGTCCACCAGCTGGCAGGCCTCCATGATCAGCTGCTCCGGTGCGGCGTCTTCGTTGTGTACTTCCTTCCCATAATAGGAATAATCCTGTGAAACGGTCACGATGTCCGTAATGTCGAAATGGAAATCATAGAAGCCGTTCCACTGCTCGTTGAAATAAGAGAGGGCGCTGGTCGAAGCGCTGCCGTTGATCAGGTTTTCGAAATAGGCCTTGTCCTTGGTAAACGCCTGGTTCTTGAAAGCCGCCAGGATAATCAGGCCATAACGGGGCGTCGGCGCTCCGGCCTTGGTCCGCGCCCGGGAAGCAATCATCTTCGAGCGGGTCTTCTCCCGAAGTTCATTCACATGGGGGCGCTGCGGGCAGGGCCTGAAATGCCTTCGCTGCGCCGCGGCGGGAGACAGAATGGTCAGGACCGCACAGGCAAGCAACAAAAAAAACTTCTTCATAAAATGCTGTGGTCAGGACTGCAAAGATAAGCAAAAAACCGGCCCCGTACAAAGCGGAAGCCGATTTTTTGACGTGTACTAAAACCTAAACCTGTACTAAAGATGCAGCGGCGGGGAAAAACGTTGCAAAAAAATTCACTTTTTTTCAAAAAATTTTCAGTCCAGCTCATCCGGGTCCGTCACGGCGGCGCCGTTCCCCATCAGATAGGTTTTCATGAATTCGTTCAAGTCCCCGTCCAGCACCCCCTGGGTGTCCGCCGTGCTGTATCCGGTCCTGAGGTCTTTGACCAGTTTATAGGGATGGAGGACGTAGTTGCGGATCTGGGAGCCCCATTCGATGCGCTTTTTCTGTCCCTCCAGTTCGGCCTGCTTTTCCTGGCGCTTTTTCAGTTCGATATCGTAGAGGCGGGATTTCAGGATCAGCAGGGCCCGCTGGCGGTTGTCCTGCTGGGAGCGGGTTTCGGTGTTCTCGACCATAATGCCGGACGGGATGTGCCGCACCCGCACGCCCGTCTCCACCTTGTTCACGTTCTGTCCGCCATGGCCGCCGCTGCGGAAGGTATCCCATTCCAGGTCGGAAGGATTGATTTCAATGTGGATGGTATCATCGACCAGCGGATACACAAAGACCGAAGAGAAGGTCGTCTGACGCTTGCCCTGGGCATTGAAGGGCGAGATCCGGACCAGGCGGTGGACCCCGTTTTCAGCCTTCAGGTAGCCGTAGGCATAGTCTCCGTCCACTTCGATGGTGGCGGACTTGATGCCGGCCTCTTCGCCTTCCAGCAGGGAGGTCACCGTCATCTTATAGCCGTTGCGTTCCCCCCAGCGCAGATACATCCGCATCAGCATGGCGCTCCAGTCGTTGGCTTCGGTGCCGCCGGCGCCGGAATTGATGGTCAGTACCGCACCGAGGTTGTCCCCCTCGTTCCCGAGCATATTGCGCAGTTCCAGCGCCTCGACCGCTTCGACGGCCATCTGGTAGGCCGCGTCCAGCTCCCGCGTCTCTTCGGTTTCCATGGACTCCTCCTCCTGCGCGCCGACACTGTCCCGGGCGAATTCATACAGGACGTCCAGATCGTCGATGGCCCCGGCCGCCTTGTCGAAATCGCTGACCCAGGACTTGGTGCCCGAGAGTTTTTTCAGGAAGGCTTCCGCCGCCTTGGGATCGTTCCAAAAGTCGGGCGCGAGGCTTTCCGCTGTTTTCGCCTCCACCTCTTTCCGCTTCCCGGCGATGTCGAGACAGGCCTCGAGCGTCCCGAGGCGCTCCCGTAATTCTTTTATCTGGTCCAGTCCAATCATAACAATCTGTTTAGGATGACAAAATTACGAATAATTCTTTGTATTTTTGCAAGACGTATGGCTACAATCGGCATATTTGACTCGGGATCGGGCGGGCTGTCCGTCTATCGGGAGATCGTCAAACTTCTCCCCCGGGAGCATTATCTCTTTTTTGCCGACAACGCCCATTGTCCTTATGGCGAAAAGCCGGCATCCTATATCCAGGACCGGGCCCGGACTATCACCGACATCCTGTCGGGACTCGGTGCCGAAGTCATCGTCGTGGCCTGCAACACCGCCACGGCCGCGGCCATCGCCACCCTCCGCGCAGCGTACCCCGCTCTTCCCTTCATCGGCATGGAGCCGGCCGTCAAGCCGGCCGCCCTCGGAACGAAGAGCGGGGTCATCGGCGTCCTCGCCACGGCGGGAACGCTGAAGGGGTCCAAATACCTGAAAACCAGGGGACAGTTCGAGGATAATGTCCGGATTGTGGAGCACGTCGGCGAGGGCTTCGTGGAACTCGTCGAACGGGGCATTCTGGACGGCGCAGAAGCAGAGAAAGTCGTCCGCGCCTCGGTGGAGCCCCTCCTCGATGAAGGGGCGGACATCCTGGTGCTCGGCTGTACCCACTACCCTTTCCTGCGCCCGCTCATCGAGCGCATCGCCGGCCCCGGCGTCCAGGTCATCGACCCCGCTCCCGCCGTTGCCCGCCACACCGTCCATGTCCTCCGGGACAGCGGCATCCCCACCGGGGACGGTCCCTTCCGTATCGACCTCTATTCCTCCGGCTCCCCCGATTCCCTCCGGCGGATTTTCTCACTCCTCTGATTCCCCCCGCCGCCTACGGCAGCTCAACCTTCACGGTGGCGTAGGTCGCGCCGTAGCCGGCCCAGTAGCCGTAAGCGCCTTTCATGTTGGTGGGCGGATTGGACGTAATGGGGAAAAAGCCCACGGTGGCGATGGTGGAGACCGCGTCGAAACTGTCCCAGTAGGCCCAGATGTCTTCCTCCACCGTACAGAACTTGATGTGGACGGTCTCCCCCAGTTTGTACAGCGGCTTCCAGTGCCGGTTGTCCAGACCGTATCCCCGCATCACGGAAACGGCGCCGGCGCGGTTGGCCGCCATCTGGCCGCTCAGCAGGGACGGCAGGTACATGGAATCCTGCCCCTCGACCTTAGCGAAGAAACGGTGGTAGCCGTCCGGGTCGTTGAAATAGGCGGTCACCACATACATCGTGTCGGACTGTTCCGACCGGGACACCTCCACCCTGTCCAGCGGAACGGGCTCGGGGATCCGTGTCACGGCCTTGGCAACATGATTCCCATACATGACTTTCAGGGAGTAGCGGTGAGAGGCTACGCCTTTCATCTGGTCCGTCGTATAGACAAAGGGCGGGAAATACCGGCTGTCTTTCCGGGGCGTAAGGGTCGTTTCTTCCCCGGTGTTTTCATCCTTCACGCTGACATAGGCCTTGTAGTAAAGATGCTCGACGAGATCCTCCGCCTGTACCTGCTTGTCGGAGGCGGGGAGCGGTGAGGAAACCATGACGACGGGGGCCCCGCCGGCGTCGATCCACCCCTCGACCACCAGGCGGTCGAGGTCCCGGTAGGGATACGTGGTCGTGCAGGCGACGGCGACAAGAAGCAGCGGAAGAATCTTTTTCATCGTCAGAACTTATGGAAATAAGACAGGGAGGGAAGCCAGCGGAGATGGAGCGAGACCGGTCCATAATAGAAGCCATGTTCATCGCTGCTTTTCATCGGCATGAAGAACAGGTCGTTCTTATAGCCGACGGCATTGTACAGGGCGAGGGTCAGTCCGTTTCCGCGTCCGTCCCCCTGCCGGTGGAAATAGAACGATGCCGACAGGTCCAGCCTGAGGTAGGGCTTCATCCGGTAATAGTTTTTCGGCGACATCTCGGCGACGAGGGTGCCGCCGCTCATGAGGAAGGACTCCGCCGCCGTATAGGGCACGCCGGAGGCCAGGACAAAGACGCCGCCGAAGTCCCAGCGCCCATGGGTATAATTGCCGACGGCGTTGAATTCATGGATCCGCTCATGATTGGAGGGATAGGTCTGCTCGCCGAAAGTGCGGAGAGACCGCGCGAGCGTATAATTCATCCATCCGGTAAAATCGCCGGCCTGCTTGTGGAGCGTCAGGCAGAGCCCGAAGTTGCGGCCGAAGCCGGTAATCAGGTATTTGGGGGTCGTATAATCCGGGTCCAGGTAATCCAGCAGCGTGCCGGTGTAATCCAGCTGGCCCATCAGGTGCCGGTAAAAGCCCCCCACCGATACGGAATACCGGTCGCTGAGGAAACTGCGTCCCCAGGATACAGAGGCGTGGCAGGACCCTTGCGGGGAGAGATTATTTCCGCTGAGGTACCAGAACTCGATGGGGAGGCCGATGGAAGAGATCCCCGTCTGGAAGAGATTCTGCCGCCCAAGGCCCGTCACGAGCTCGAACTTTCCGGCATGGTGGGCATCCCACAGCAGACGAAGCTGCGGAAGCAGGGCCGGATAGTTCGCCCCGTCGGCCGAATGCCACCAGATTCCCTTGAGCGAAGCGGAGAGTTCCAGAGAGGATGTGATGGGAAGGGTGTACTGCACCCGGGCCGAGGCTTCCAGCGCTGCCTGGCTTTCATCGGCGGCCATCTGCGAGACATCCTTGTTGCGAACGACCGTCTGCTGGGGCTGGGAATGATGGCCCTCCAGACGGACTTCTCCCTCCCACCTCCCGGCCCGAAGCGTGGCTGAATACCCGGCGGTGCCAAAGATAGAGGGAACATACAAATTATAGATGTCATGGTTGAAGTCGAAACTCATGTCGAGGTGGGAGTAATAAAGCCGCTGCCGAAGTTCCCCCCAGTCCCACTGGTGACGGTGATGGAGGGAGCCCTTGTAGTTCATCCAGTCAAACTTCAGGCCGTACCCGCCCCGGTTGCTCTGGAAGTGGGCATTGTCTCCGCCCAGCATGAAATCGGCCCAGAAACGGTCCTTTTCGCCGGGCTCCCAGTACCAGGTGATGTTTCCGTCGGTAAAGCCGTATTGAAAAGCGTAGACATCCACCTTGAGGAAACTGCTGTACAGGAGGTTGATGAAGGAGCGCCGGGCCGACACGAACAAGGCGCTACGGCGGCCTGTCGGAATGTCCAGGGTACCCTCGGCCTCGAACAGGCTGGCGGATACCTGTCCATGGAACTTCGCGGGAACATGGCCGGGAAGCTGCATGTCCACGGCGCCGCCGATGCGGTTGGCCCCGGAGATGTACGGGTGGAATTCCATCCCCTGGAAATGACTGGAGATGAAGGTGGAAAACAGGCCCAGTACATGTGTTGCCCCATAGATGGGTACCCCGTCCACGGACACCAGGGAGTGGGAATTCTCCGTTCCCAGGATATGCAGGCCGGCATCCAGTTCCGTCCCCGTCTCCACTCCCGGAAGCAGTTTGACGATCCGGATCGGATCCGGGGTTCCGGTAAGGGATGGGATACGCCGCAGGAGCTCCGTGTTCACTTTGATGGGAAGCGCCGGATCGGTTTCCAGCAGGGAAACATGCCGTTCCGAGACGAAAACCGTACTGTCCAGCTGGTCCTGGATCAGGGTGGAATCCGGTTGCTGCGCCAGAAGAAGCCCTATGAGGAAAAGAATCCTCATGAGAGAATATGAGGCATGAGGTCCCGCCAGGCCTTGACAAACGTGGCCGTAGCGCCGTCGATACTGCCCAGGGCGTTCCAGGCGTCATCCAGGACCTCCCCGGACGCCGTCCGGATGATGAAGTCCCACGTCCAGTAATCGTCGTAACGGCTGAGCCGGTGAAGCGGCCGCAGACTGACCCGGGCGAGCGGGGTGCTGTCATCTCCCTCGTAATACACGCCGATATGGAGGGCGGCATCTGCCTCGCTCACGAGCGGCGTGACCCTCTCCTGCGTCTCGGCGTCAGAAATGGCGCGGAGCCCTTCCCAGAGGCGGCGGGCCTCGACGCTCCCCATCAGGGAAACTCCCTCCGGGAGAACCAGGCTGACATCCACTTTCTCCAGGGGGCCGTCGGCGTGAAGGGTGACCAGGACAGTCTCCTCCGAAGAAAACACCATCGTAGCATGGACCTCGGCCAGATCTGCACGGAAGGGGTCCGCAGAAAAGCGGATGCCCGTGGATTCCCCGCGAAACGAAGCTTCGTCCAGGGTGAAAACACCCACGGCCGCTTCTTCCCTGAAAATGCTGACTTCGGCTCTTTTTCCGCTGCGCAGGATCCTGGCCTCACAGGCAACGCCGTCCGTGGTAAAGGGAATCACGGAGGATTCTTCTTTACTTTCCGGCGCCGCCATGATGGCCACGAAAGCCGCATCCAGCGTCCGCATCTCGCGGGACCGGACCGAGGCGTCCAGGTGCTCCTGCATCTTTTGTGCACAGCGGTCCCACTGGCCTTTCTGCCAGGAGGCTGTGGTCTTGAGCGGGAGGGGCGCATCCTGCCTCGGAGCCTTGCCGCAGGAATAGCACAGCGACAAGACGGATAGCAGAAGATATAAAAGGATGCGCCTCATAAATTGCAAATTTACAAATTATTATCGGATAATGCCATGCCGCGCTCCTTCCAAGTGCAATTCCTCGCAGTCCGAAAAGTCTTCTTCTATGAGGCGTTTGATCTGGGTGCTGATCCCTTCATCATAGAAAAACAGGTTGTTTTCATAATTGTAGAGAAGCGAGAGGGCATCCAGGTTGACGGACCCCACGGCCGAAAGATAATGGTCACAGGAAAAAACTTTGCTATGGTCAAACAGGCCCTCCCGCAAGTGGATATGCACCCCGGCCGCCAAGAGGGTCTTAAAGTAGGTCCCTTCGAAAGGCGTGATCAATGCGACCCTTGCGTCCTTATGCCTGGGGATGACCAGCCGTACATCCACCCCGCGCCTTGCCGCATCCGAAAGGGCCTTCACCAAGGATGAGGGCGGGAGGAAGTAGGGCGTCTTGGCATAAAAATACTCCTTCGCATGGTCCAGGGCCCAGATATACGCCTGGAGGTTCAGGTGGCTTTTCTCCGCAGGATCTTCGTCCACAGGCTGCACAATGACGCCCCCGACATAGGACTCCGTCTCCTTCGGCTCCCGCGCCGAGGGGGATCCGCCGGTCCGTTTCCAGTTTCGCGCATGGAGCTGCTCCATTTGGGCGACCACGGGGCCGCGAAGACGTACGGCCATGTCCTCCCACTCCAATAGATTGTTCCGGGCGATGTTACATCCTCCTGCATAGGCAAGCGTACCGTCCAGGAGCAGGTATTTCTGATGATTCCTGGGAATCAGGGGGAAAAAGAGCTGATGCCCCAGCTTTACGCCGGCCTTTTTCATGGGACGGATGAAGCGGGACTTCTGGATAAAGTCTTCCGCGATGTACTGCACTTCCAGACTGTCAAGCGCCTGTAACTGGAAGGCACTGCGGATCACGAAGCCGGCCTCATCGTTATGAAAAATAAAAAACGAGGCATGAATCGTTTGCGTTGCGCCCATGATGTCTTCCTGCATCCGGAAAAACAGCTCGCTCCCGCTCGGGATCACTTCGACCCGGTTTCCTTCCGTCGCCACCCTTTCCGGCCGCGTGGCGAGAAGCTCCGAAAGCGGCCTGTACTCCTCCCGGATCTGCGCCAGGGCGGCAGAAGGGAACAGCAAGGTTAGAAGAAAAATGAGGCGCCGGAGACCGTTCATGCCCCAAAAATAGGGATTGTCAGCGAGATATGCAATAGGGCGGCGGGCAAATGGGGAAGGTGGTGGACCTATTGGGGGAAGGTGGTTGACCTATTTGGGGAAGGTCGAATTTCATCGCCCGGACCTTCCCCGCCGAAATGGCCCCACAGGACCATCTGCTGCTGATTCGATGGGGAAGGTCCCCGTCCTCAAATTCGACCTTCCCCATTCGCTCCCGGGACCTTCCCCGGAAGGACTTTACCCAGTCTCCGCCGCAGGGTGTATTCCCAGCTCGCTACGCTCACGCGGAATGAGTGAGTATCCATCAGTACCTTTGCAAACTACTGCTATTCAACACCTTGCAAAGCAGTCGACGGACAGTGGCGACGAAAAATGGAGGGGTATCCATGATGCATTTCATAAGTTATTGTAGTTCAAAACGTTATGAAAACACCGAAGGACAGCACGGAGGGCATGGGAGCCGAAGGGGCAGGGGCCGTCGGACGGCGTGGCCGTCCGTGGCCTCGTGAACGGAAGGGGCCCGCGCCGAAGGCGGGGGAAGGATAGCCCCGTAGGGGCGTACCGGCCCGACGGCCCCTGCCCGCAGGCGACCGCCCGACGTGTAGCACCGCACGACGTGCGAGACCGCCCCGCCGGGACCTGCGGGAGAACGAAAAGGGGCGATATCGTTCGGCGGGAGGGGCAGACAGGTGCTTTGTGCGGCCCGGGGCGTGCACACCGGTCCATCGGCAGGTACCTGTGGGCTCAAATAAGCCCGTTTTTGAGTACACCCTGCCATCAGAGTGGACCGATGGGATCGGGCGTTGTATCAGAGTGGGCTATGCGGGAGAACGGAAAGGGACGGGAAACATTAAAAGAGGCCGGCCATGGGGCCGACCTCGTAAGTCAAATGGGATGGAAGCGCCTAGCGGTAGATGTTGTACTGGTTGTAGAGGGAACCGTACATCTGGCCAAGGACTTCGAGCAGGGGCTCGCCCTCGTAGAGGATGGTGCGGTAGACGGTGTTGTCCACCATATAATACTCCACGCCGTTCATCACGATGGTCTCGTAGTCATCCGGGAGCGAGGTGACCAGGGCGCCGGCCGGAGGAACGATGGTCGAGTAGGCACCGGAAGGGCTGATGGTGTAGAACACGCCGTCCTGGTAGAAATACTCGCTGTTCGCATAGGCGTAGCTCTGGACAAGGCCGAGCTTGTTCGCCAGTTCGTAGGCGGTCAGGGCCCGCTGGCTGTTCAGGGCGTAACTGCGGTTCTGCGCGGCGATGCGGGCATTGTTCTGCGCGATGATCAGGTTCTGCTGGGCGATGACATTGTAGTTGTCAAAGACCGTGTTGTACGTCCGGTAGGTATTGACATAGTAGGAGAAGCGCAACGAACGCAGGATGGCCCGGTCGATGGCCCTCTCCAGCGGCGTGCCGAACGGAGGACGGCAGACCACGTAGTAACCGCCGTAGGGACGATAGTAGATCCCGTCATAGAAGTAGTAGTCGATGCCCCAGTGATGGATGCGGCGGTAGCCAGCAGGAATGACCTGGATCCGGTAGCCGAAGTAGTGGGGATAGTCGCCGTAGAACGGACGCGGACGATCCATCGGCAGGAAGTCGCGGTGACGCGGCGGGATGCGGTTGACATTGTGGTTGTTGTCCATCCGGAAATCATCCTCGTAGCGGTAGTTGCCGCTGGCGTCCCGGTAGTTGCCGCTCTTCTGAGAAGAGACTGCCTGCGAAGAATTGGTCAGGCCGCTGCGGGTGACATTCGCCACGGTGGAACGCGTGGCCGTCGCGGAAGAGGACGAAACGCTGCCCGAGGAGCGCGTGCTCGAGGAGGCGGAAGAGCTGGTGGAGCGGGTCACGCTCTGGGAGCTCGAGCCGGTCGAGCGGGTCGCCGAGCTGGAGGAGGAACCGGTGGAGCGGGTCGCCGAACTCGTGGAAGAGCCGGTGGAGCGGGTCACGCTCTGGGAACTCGTGCCGGTCGAGCGGGTCGCAGAGCTGGAGGAGGAACCGGTGGAGCGGGTGACGCTCTGCTGCGAGCTGGAGCCCGTCGAACGGGTCGCCGAACTCGTGGAAGAGCCGGTGGAGCGGGTTACGCTCTGGGAGCTCGTACCGGAGGAACGCGTTGTCTGCGCCCCGGAAGAACGGGTCGTGGAAGAACTGCCGGTCGAACGGGTCGTGGAAGAGCCCGTGGAACGGGTCTGCGCCATGGCGAGCGGTGCAGCGGCAAAGCTCAGTGCCAGGGCCAAAGTTGCAAGGGTTTGAACGATTCTTCTCATGGCTATTGATTTTAGATCATTAGTGTCCACTAAAAATTTATATATAGGTCTTTGAAAATATTGATAGTTAGATAGTTAGGAGGTGTTTGATGGGCGAACGGTTTTCAATCGTAACTTTGTCTGTAAATCAGACAGTTATGCATAATCAGTCGTTCG
>JAEEHS010000017.1 GCA_016281015.1 Bacteroidales bacterium | reverse complement strand
TGGCCGAGATTGCGATTCCCGCAACAGTGACATCTCTGGGCATATCATGCTTCGAAGGATGTATAGCGCTGACTAAATTTACCGGCGGAAGCGGTATAACCTCGATAGGTGCAATGGCCTTCAAGAACTGCTCTGAATTGGGCAAGCTCCCTTTCAATTCAGACGCTCAAAACCTCATTACTACCATTGGTGCCGACGCTTTTGAGAACTGTACCAAAATGACACTCTCCTCCCGTAATATGAGGGGTGCCACAACTATCGGAAAAGGTGCATTCAAAAACTGTAAGGCAATTACCAACCTTACGGTAAACAATGCTGCCTATCAGGTAATTCAGGATTCTACTTTTTTTGGATGTTCTTCCCTCGTAACCATCCGTGTCAGTGACGACCTCACCCAGGTTCTTGAGCATGCGTTCAACGGATGCGTGAAACTGACGACATTCTCGTATACTGGTACAGGCAACGGGTTTGTGCTGCCTCCTGAAGTAACGAGGATAAGGGCTTATGCGTTCAGTGACTGCCGCGTCCTCGCATCGGCCAATGCCACTCTGGGGGTCCCTGATTTCAGCAACAACACTGTCCTGCAACGTATTGATGACAGGGCGTTCCGCTACTGTGCTGCTTTTACCGAGGTGGAATTACCTGCGAGTGTAACATATCTTAGGCGCGTCTTTGGTACAGGTACTGGAACCAGAGCTATGGCCATGACATCCCTCAAACTCAATAGCGCTGCTGTTATCAGCCAGGGAGTCAATTATCCGGTATTTACGGATGGATGGGCTGCAGAGGATGTGCCAACCATTTATGTTCCCGCTGCTCTGGTTGATGATTACAAGGCAGCCGATGGCTGGAGCGTTTATGCCGACAAGATCGTAGGGTTTTGACGACGCTCCGGCCGACCTGGTGATGCACGGGTCCACCATTGACGTACGAACCTGGGGGAGCACCTCCGAAAAACACAAGTATGTGTTCCCCCTCGGTTCTACCGCGCATCGCGAAGTCTTTGCCGACATGACGGATGCCGACCGCACCAGATTTTCCGGAGCTACCTACGCAGCCAGCCAGTGGAACGTGCACGGAATAGAATCCGTGACGGCCTCGGGCCACTGCAAGATAACGATAGCAACCCCGCTGGATCTCAGCGGAGATGCATCATGGACTGACACGGGAGACTCCTTCACAATCCCGGGGACGTCTGTCGTGTACAATTGCTACAGCACATTCTATTCTGCGGCAATGGCGTCGGCATCAACGCCACTTGCCATCCCGCACCATTCTACATGGTCAACCATCGTATTCGCATCAGGGGGTATTATTACGGTTGATGCTCCGGAGCCTCCGTGTACCGTCATCGACAAAGTCACCACTTTGCGTAACAACACAATCAACAATCCTGCGATAACGATTCTTTCCGACGGCAGTTACCTTGCTTCGCAAACTTTTTCCGTTACAAACGGCTGTGTTTATAAATCGGCGGACCGGGGCTCAACATGGACGAAAATAAGCAACCAGATCCGCCAGAGCTACTGTGCCGTTTACGAGCATGCAGGGGCCCTCTATATGCTTGGATGCGATGCCGTGGGCGGCAGCTTCGCCGTTCAGAAATCCACTGACGGAGGATATACCTGGAGTGCCAATTCGGTCATTTTCTCCAAGGATGGCACAACCGACGGCTATCACGGCGGCTCCGCTCCGTTCGTGGAGAAGGACGGACGCGTGTACAAGGCGATGGGCGAAAGGGGAGGAGAGACTTACAATGCCGCAGGCGACCGTGTTTGGGGCATAGTACTGCTGTCGGCAAGCGTTTCTTCCGACCTTACCGACCCGGCCTCCTGGACTATGTCCAATGTGCTTTATTACAAACGTTCGTGGCTGGGGGTTACTTCTACCCGCTGGGAGGAGCCGGCGCTGGTAAAGAAGGCTGACGGTTCGCTCGTGATTATAGCCCGCATCGACGGCACCTCCGATAAAGAATATGCTGCCCTCATCGACGTCAACAGCGACACCAGCATATCCTTCAACAGAGTGTTTGCCATGCCCGGCGCAGGAAAGCGCATGACCATTGCCTACGACGCCACAAGCGGCAAGTACTGGACACTGGTGTCTCCCTTCTACTCAAATTCACGTAGCCTTTACGGCCTCAATCCAAACCAGAGCCGTTATTCGCTGGTTCTCATGTCTTCTTCGGACCTCGTCAACTGGACCCGGGAGCGGACCTGCATCTATTCAGACAATGCGTTCAACAACTCCTATCATTATATCGACTGGCGTTTTGACGGGGACGACATGGTGAGTGTGTTCCGCCTGAGCATGGACGAGGAAAGGGGACTTCCCCTGCATTACCACGATTCCAATGCTTTCGGATACTTCCGCGTGAGGAATTTCCGCAGCGGCGGTGCAGAATCGAGCATCTTTGTGGATACTCCGGTGGTCGATGGAAGCCCGTCAGTACCATCTTTGGTTTATTAAACGTGTGATAATGAAAAAGATAGCCGTTATATTAGCCTTCGCCACCGCATTGCTCACCATGGCTCCAGCTAGTGCTCAGCAGGCAAAGAAGAAAAAGATAATAAACCGTTACAGCATGCGGCTTATCCCGCAGGATGACGGCTCGTACAAAATTGACTCCAAGACCTTGAATCTCCTCGCAGGAGAAGAGCCGGAAGGATTGTATGAACCGTATAAAAATGTACCTTTGATACCATCCAGTAAGGTTGAAGACGTTTCGTGCAAGGAAATTGTTTATAAGACCTATCCGGACCGGGAACTCAAGCTTTACATAGCTCCTGCCGTAGGTGCCAAGGCACTCACTCCCGTGGTCTGCTTTATCCACGGAGGCGGGTGGCGAGCCGGAAATCCGGGAAGTTTCCGCAAACATGCGATGTATGTTGCCAAGTATGCCGGATTTGCCGGTGTCAGCATCGGCTATTCACTCGCAGGGCAGAAAGGAGCCAATATTTCCGTAACAATGCGTGACCTCCACGATGCCGTGCAGTATCTTCGCGAACATGCCACTGAGTACAATCTTGACATGAAGCATCTCGCCTTTGCTGGTTCTTCTGCCGGGGGGCATCTTGCTGCTATGATGGCCCTGACCGAACCCGACGCCAAGGTACTGTCCGGATGGTCCGGCGTTTATGATATGGAGCCTCATCTGGAATATTGGGCGGGTGGTCAAAACCACGAAGTGGTAAAGTACATGTTCGGTGGCAAAAGCCGCAAGATTCAGTCTTATTCTCCTGTTTATAACATCCCGGTCGACCGCCAGATAGCCGTGCAACTTTTTCAGGGCACGGGAGACTCCTCTGTGCATCACAGCCAGGCCGAGAGCTTCCGCGACGCCCTTGAAGAGGCGGGCCAGAAGACGGTAGAATGCAATATTTATCCTTACTATGCCCATGGCCTGACAGGCAGTTCCGACAAGGGACGTGAATGTTTTGCTAAGTTTATTCAATTCACAAAGGAGCATATCTATGATTAAGAAATCATTGCTTGCTGTAGCTGCAGCAGTCCTCTTGGGATTTGCAGCGCAGGCACAGCCATTCCTTGAACTTCCGTCCGTGATAGGAGACGGAATGGTTCTTCAGGCCGATGATATGGCAACCATCTGGGGCTGGTGTGATCCCAATACGGAAGTGACCATCCAGACGTCATGGGGAGAGAAAGCCGTGGTAAAAAGCGATTACTCATCTCTTTGGAAGGCTCGTATTCAGACTCCCAAGGGCTCTTTCGAGCCCCAAAGCATTACCGTCAGTACGAAGCGCAAACTGAGCCGTACCATCAAGGATGTGCTCATCGGCCAGGTGTGGCTCTGCACCGGCCAGTCCAACATGAACTGGAGCGCGGCCCATGGCATCCAGGATACCGACGGTGTCCTCACCAACCCGTCCGTACGGCTTTTCACCGTTCCTAAGAAGACGTCGGCTTCGCCACTCGACGATGTAAAGGGACACTGGAGTGCCTGTGAAGGGGAGAGCTCCCGTTGGTTCAGCGCGGTCGGCCTTTTCTTCGGTGCAAAACTTGCGGCTGAACTCAAGGAACCTGTCGGCCTTGTGAACGCCTCTTGGGGCGGCACTCCGGTTGAGGTCTGGGGAAACAGGAATACCTTCCTTCACGATGCCGAAGTTGCGGCTTCATGGAAGAAATCCCGATATGCATCCCGCATCGGCTGGAACCTTGGAACCGCATTTAACGGCATGATAGCCCCCATTTCACACATGGCAGTTGCCGGTGCCATCTGGTATCAGGGCGAAGCCAATCGGTCGAACGCCGAACTCTATGCCAAGGAATTCTCGATGATGATTTCCGACTGGCGCAGCGCTTTTGGAAGGGATCTGCCTTTCTACTTCGTCCAGATCGCCCCCAAGGAATATAACGGCGGCGATGTACAGGGTGCCCTGGTGCGGGAGCAGCAGGAACATGTTGCCCGGACGGTTGCCAAGACGGGGATGGTGAACATCTCCGATACAGTGGATGACCTTAAGGACATCCATCCGAAGCGCAAACAGCCCGTCGGGGAGCGCCTCGCCGCCAGCGTGCTGGCGGAAGTTTATGGCCGTCAGACCGGAAAATACAAGTCTCCGTCTTACGCCGGCATGGAAGTCAAGAAGAACCGCGTGCTCGTATCGTTCTCCGATGCCGAGGGCGGCCTTGTCTGCCATGGAGACCAGATCGAGGGGCTTGAAATCGGGGATGGAACGGCTTTCTATCCCGCGATGGGGATGATCCAGGGCGAGAAGATGGTGGTCTGGAGTGACCAGGTACGGAAGCCTGTGGCCGTCCGTTACTGCTTCGGCCTGTGGAAGGGCAATGTCTCCGACAAAGCCGGCAATCCTCTGCTTCCTTTCCGCAGCGATAACCCGTTCAAGACAGTTCCTGTGGCGAAGGAGAATGCGACTTCAGAGAAGCCTGCTTCCGGTGCGGTTCAGGTTTCCTGTGCGGCATCCGAGGTCCGTACATTGGCAGATGAGGCCAAATTCTTTACAAACAGGCCCTATCCTCTTGCCGATGTTCCCAAGAGCCTCGAAGGGCTCAAGTTCGCTGCCCATGAAGGCATTTCCCAGCAGCCCCATGTTGTCAGAATAACGTCTCCCAAGGGCGGAGAGGTAAGGATTCTTGCCCGAAACAACAAACGCACTGCAGAGGCGCTCAAGGGATGGACCGTCAATCCTTCTCTTACCCTGAAATACACAACCCGCGATCCTCAAAAGCCCGGAATCCTCAATGTTTGGACCCGTTCTTTCAAGAAAGGGGAGAGCGTTACAATAGAATTGACCGATTTCCCCGGAGTTACCGTTATAGCCCCGGAAATAGAGTTAAGATAAAATGAACAAGGCGCTTTCATTCATAGCCGCCCTTCTGGCATGTCTTCCGTGTTTTGCCCAGAAGGCTCCTGTAAACGGCACTCCGCTTATGTCGGGAGGCCAGGAGGGATTGTCCCCATGGTCAACAGGCCTGGTCTATACTCATCGCCCGATAGGCTATGCATTCCTTTCCGATGAGAAAATGCCCGACATTTTCCTCTTCTCACCCAATGGAATTCCTGCCGATACAGGGCTGTGGCACTGCCTGCCTGACGGAAAGACACCTGACGGCGCTCCTGTTTACAGCCTGGCCGAAAGGATTGACAATCCATGGGACGGGGGCAGGAAGTATTCATCCAGGATTAAGGTTTTCCAGGACGGCAAAGACGTATGGCTGATAGCGCTTGCCACAACAAAGGAACTTAGTGTGGCTCGCTGGAACGGCAGCGGGTTCGAGCCTTACTGCAAAAGTCAGCTTACAGGTGTGAGCCGTGTGCATGACATTGATTTTATCCGTAGGGACAAGCGTACCTTGGAAATGGTTATGCTTTGCAATGATGGAGCCGAGTATCGGCCTAAGGATGATCCGAAGGCGGCGAAGCTTTCATATTATGATGGCGCAGGCATTTACCGTGGTGAACTGCCGAAAGGGAAGCTCTCACGCCTGTATTTTGACAATGAATGGCGTCAGGCAGGAAGTGTGGAACCGGTCACCTCGTGGATAGTGCAGGGGCCCTCGCGGGTGGCATGTGTACGGTCATCTGACGGGAGCCTGAACGGTTATGTGGTTGGCTCAAATCTGGGAGCGCTCAAGTTTGTTCCGTACATGAAGAAGATTCCGGCGGAGGGTTTGAACGCCAGGCCTCTTCTGAAGGAAGACGGCACGGTGCGGGACCACGGAGCCTATTCCAACCAGCTGTCATCCTTCCCTGACGGGAAGGGCGACCGCACCAGCCTTCTCATCGGCGGGGAATGTGCCCCCAGGGTGTATCCTCTTATATCTGCCGACGGTCCGGTTTACGGAGACTACAAGTACATCTGGCGCCGGCAGGCCCCGCTGTACGGGGGCTCCCTGACCGTTCCGAACGTGGTTGACTGGGATGGAGACGGAACCCTGGACATCGTGGCCGGGAACTCCGAGGGAAGGCTCCTCTTCTTCAAGAATAACGGGAGCAATGCGAAACCGGATTTCGCTCCTTCTGTGGAGTTGGAGTCTGACGGCGAACCCATTCGTTTCCTTCCAGGATACAATATCGTCCAAGGGCCTTTTGAGGGCGGATGGGGTTATCTCTGTCCTACGGTTTTCGACTGGAATGGCGACGGACTCCAGGATGTCATCGTATCCGGCTCGCGAGCCAAGTATGAGCTCCTCCTCAACGAAGGAACGCGCACCAATCCCAAGCTTGGGAAACCCCAGACCATCCGGTATGACGGGATGGAACTCCACGGCACCTGGCGCGTTCGACCTGCAATCACGCTTATCGACGGCGTGCCGCATATTCTCATTATGGACGACAAGAATGCCCTCCATCTGTTCCGGCGTATGGATGACACCCATGTCGAGGATGAAGGACTTCTCCGGCTCAAAGACGGCAGGCAGATAACAGGGCACAACAATGCCGGTGAAGGAATGGGACAGAGGGGACGCGGAAAACTGCGTTTCTACGACTGGGACGGCGATGGTGACATGGATCTTTTCGTGGGGTCTGTAAAGCGTTCAAGTTATCCGTCTCCTGAAGACGGACTGCCTTACAGACGCTTCAAGAATAAACAGATAGACATGCAGGTGATGTATTTTGAAAATCTCGGGGACTGGCGTTTTGCCGCTCCCAAGCAGCTTCAGATAGACGGGAAGTCCTTCTATATTGGTGCTCATTCAAATGCTCCTGAACCCTGCATGCTGGGCGATATCTCCCATGGACCCAATCTCCTGGTAGGCTGCGAGAGCGGAAAATACTTTTTCTTCGAGCATTCTCATATAAACTATGTCGAATAATCTTTTAATAATTGCACTGGCCGTCGCTGTTCCGCTGTCATGTGCCAAGTACGACGATTCTGCCCTCAAGGCTGAGATTGAGTCGCACGGGCAGAGGCTGGACACGATGCAGGGACAACTGGGGGATATCCGTTCCCAGCTGGAAGCTCTTAGGGACTCAGACTATGTAACGGCCATAGAGCCAATCAAAGATGAAGAAACCGTCGTGGGCTTTACGGTGAGTTTCCGTAAAAGCCAATCAGTTACGATCTTACTGAATACTGGCAGCTCCGAAGGTGTGGTATCCCTCAATATCGAAGGGGACAAGGCTGTCTTTATACTGTCTGACGGGAGTAAGGTTGAGATACCTTATGTGGCATCTCCGGTTGTTTCGCTTGCAAAGGAAACGGTGTATGTGGCGAATAACGGCTATTATGACGTTGCATATACCATCAAGGGCGGCGATTCGGAGAATAAGGTGGAGGCTGTGGCCGGCGGATACTGGAAGAGCGAGGTGATGCCCTCGGATGCATTCTCCGGAAAAGTGAGGATATATGCTCCCGGTTCCGGCTCCCCGGCCGGGCTCATGCTCATGGTTACCGATGCTGCCGGTCATTCTTCCTACGCTTCCCTGAAGCTTGCTCCGATGAGCACTGAGGTGTCTGCGGACAACCGTTACAGCATGACCATCTATCAGCAGAAAGACGGAAGCTGGGCCTTGGGGGCGTTGCAGTATGCAGTGCTCGAAGGTGCCGAGCCTGAAGGCCTGTACGAGCCTTTCGACGCTCCGCCTCTTGTGGGCTCCTCTTCGGTTGCAGACGTGGAGTACGATGAGATTGTGTATAAATCTTATGCCGACCGCGACCTTCACATGAACATCTGCAAGGCGGTTGGGGCTACGGAACCGGTTCCTGTCGTGTTCTTTACCCACGGAGGAGGCTGGAGGGCGGGAGATCATAACTCTCTGCTCAAGGTGGCCCGTTATATGGCAAAGTATTCTGGATTTGCAGGAGTAAGCGTGCAGTATTCGCTTGCCGGACAGACAGATACGTATATCGAAACATCCGTAAAGGATTTGCGGGATGCCCTTACATGGCTGGGAACGCATGCTGAAGAGTATAACCTTGACATGTCCAGGGTGGCATTTGTAGGTAACTCTGCGGGAGGTCATCTCTCGGCGGTCATGGCTATGACCTGGCCGTCGGCAAAGGTGCTTGTGGGCTGGGCAGGGGTGTATGACTTGATGCAGCATTTAAAAGATGGCGGAGCCCCCGTGAACAGTCAGCAAAAGTATTTTCATAAAGGTGATGCCGATGCTCTGGCCCTGTATTCTCCCATTCTGCTGATTCCCGATGCTTCCGACAGGCAGGTTGCGTGCATGCTGCTTCATGGAACGGCCGACAATCAGGTCCTTTTCAAACAGGCACCTTTATTCTCGGCCGCCCTGTCCTCTGCCGGACAGAAAGTGCAGGAAGAGTTCTATCCATATTATTCACACGGCCTGGTTGGCAGTTCCGACAAGAATGCCGAATGTCTTGCCAAAACCCTCAACTTTATCAAGGAAAACTTATGAAAAAGATAGTTGCAATACTCACAATGACCGCGTTGCTTGTTTGCTGCAGCAGTTATGACGACACTTCCCTCCGCGAAGAAATAGATTCTCAGGATGCCAGGATAGAGTCCTTGGTAAAGGAAATAGCAGATCTTCGTAAGATTCTGGATACGGTGAAGGCGGGGGACTGCGTTACCGGAGTGGAAGAGATATCTTCCGATGGAGTGACAACCGGAATAAAGGTGCTCTTCAAAAATAGTCCGGCGGTTACCATTATGTTTTCCTTTTCCGGCAGTTCTGACGGAGTTGTGGATGCCAAGGTGCAGGACGGAAAACTTGTTTTCATCCTCAGCGGCGGGGATAGGTTGAGCATCCCGGTGATGAGCGCTCCGGTACTCGAACTTGAGAGGGAGAAAGTGCTGGTGTTCCCTGGCAAAACGGTAGAATTGCCGTACGAGCTTTCAGGAGGCGATTCCGGCAATTCCGTTCAGATATTTGTAGAAGGTCTTTGGGAGGCAGAAGTATCCCAAAACGTCATTTCCATCACGGCGCCGTCTCCCTGCCAGGATGCAAAGATAGTCGTAGTAGCAACTTCCGGTGCCGGACTCTCCTCTTTCGGCACAATAATGTGTTCGGAAGCCTCTCTGGCGCCCGCCAAGGCTTCTTGGGCGGTGAGCGCGGATGCCGGCGCTCTCGAAGTTCCAGTAACCACCAATCTGGATTCCTTCGATGTGGTAATCGGCGAAGATGCGGGATGGCTGCGCTTTGATTCTTTTGCGGCAGGGACCATGCGGCTTGTATATGATGCCAATGAAGGGAACGACCGCTCCGCTGCGGTAACCCTCAAGGACGATAGCTCCCAGGCCGAGGCTGCATTTACAGTCTCTCAGGAAGAAGGCGGCACCTTCGTTTGGAAGCCTGTAACAAAGGCAGATTCCGTAGTTGAGGGAGAGTGCATAGTATCTTACCTTCGAAAGAGCGATTCCAAGCAGTTCTTCCTTTCCGGGGGTGCTGCGCTTAACCGCAATCCCGCCCTTGTAGAGGCGGAAGGCGCCGGAATCACTTTCGACAACTCGGACATCACGGCTGTGAATCCAGATTACGCATGGACGATAGCATCTTCCGGCGATTATTGGACACTCTCCGCCAATGAGGGCCTCTACCTCATTGCCTGTGACAAATTCCAGGGCGTTGCCGTCCTTTCGGACCTGAAGGGCTACTATCAGAGCTCCAATACATATACACGCAACTGGTCCTTCCTTGATGATGCAGACTACGGTATGCAGATGAAGATTCCGGAATCTGCAGGAAGGCAGCTCACAATAGGGGACACAGCCACGACTTGGAACATGACCCCGACAGGAGAGAGGAACGGCGGAATTATCCTTTATTACAAAACACGTCTGTAAATGTACAAACGATTCATTACCATACTACTTCTCCTCTTTTGCAACCTTCCGCTCCTTCTGGCCCAGGGCGTAAGGTATGACCTTCGCGGACAGGTGCTGTCGGAAAGCGGTGAGAGCCTGATAGGGGCTGCGGTCATGAAGCATGGAAGAGAAAGGACGGGAACTCTTACGGGCGACAGGGGCTATTTTACCCTGAATGTTGCTCCAGGGGATACAATAACCGTGTCGATGCTCTCGTATGAAAGCGTCACCGTGCCGGTGGGTGGCCGCCGCTCCCTTGTGGTGAGGCTCCGTGAGAGCGCCGAATTCCTCGAAAGTGTAGTCGTGGTGGGTTACGGCGAACAGAACATGAAGGATGTCACCGGTGCTATTTCGGCTGTCGATATGAATTCGATTCAGCAGGTCCCGGTAACTGACATCGGACAGGCTATGCAGGGAAGGGTTGCAGGCGTTGTCATGAGCTCCGCCGACGGACAGCCTGGAGAAGACCTTAACATCCTTATCAGGGGAGCCAACTCCGTGACTCAGGATAATACCCCGCTTTACGTGGTTGACGGTTTCCCCACCGAAAACCTTTCACCCTCGCAGTTGAACCCAGACGACATAAAGTCGATATCCATACTCAAAGATGCCTCGGCAGGAGCTATATACGGTTCAAGAGGCGCCAACGGAGTTGTGATTATCGAAACCAAGACAGGGGCAGGAGAGTCATCCGTAACATATAATGGCAGCGTAGGACTGCAGCAGGTGTCCAACTATCTGGAAATGATGAGCCCGTATGAGTTCGTGCGCTATTTGTCCGATATGGGAATGGGTGATCAGTACCTTTCCGAAGCGGGGAAAACGCTGGACGATTATCGGAACGTTTCCGGTCGGGACTGGCAGAAAGAGATGCTGCATACGGCCCTTGTACACAAGCATTCGATAGGAATTACAGGAGGTGGCTCCCGCACACGTTACAGCTCATCCCTCTCCTACGCCAATCAGGACGGCGTTGTGCGTGGGAGCGGCTTTGAAAGGTATCAGGCCCGAATAAAAGTGGAACAGGACGTTTTCAAAAAACTCACCTTCAGGATTAATGCCAATTATTCACGTTCCACGTCAACGGGTGCGGTGACTTCGGAAGAGGGGGGAAGTTCGGGCGCATGGCAAAGCTATTTGATGTACCGGCTATGGAGTTACAGCCCCATAGGTTTCGGTGAGGTTGACGACGAGGAAGAAACAGCGGTAGATATTACCCGGCTGAATCCGGTGATATCGGCCGACAACACCTTCCGGAACGTTGGAGTGTCGTATTTCTATGGCAATGCTTCCCTTGTTTGGAAACCATTTGCAGACCTCAAGATTACCGAGATGTTCGGCTACACATCACAGGTTACCGACACAAAGATATTCAACAACTCCCTCACCTGGTCTGGATTCAAGACTCGCTTCAACAACAACGGGGTAAACGGTTCATACCAGAATGACAGACGCGAGGAATGGGTGAACGAACTGACGGCCAACTACAAGCATAAATTCACCAAACGTACTGTACTCAGCGCCACGGGCTCATTCTCCATGTCCGGCCTTGCCCGCAGCCGTTACGGGTACAGTTCTCGTCTTATTCCCGACGAAGACCTGGGTATCTCCGGGCTTGATACTGGAACTCCCAACAAGCTGCGCTCGACAGAGAACGCCAGCACCATGATGTCGGCACTGGGTAGAGTGAATTTCTCCTGGGATGCGAAATACCTCGTTACCGCATCGCTTCGTGCCGACGGATCATCCAAATTCCCCAAGGGCAGGCGCTGGGGGCTTTTCCCCTCAGCGGCGTTCGCCTGGCGTCTTATCAACGAGCCTTTCATGAGTTCGCTCAAGTCCGTTTCTGACGCCAAACTCAGGCTGAGCTGGGGCATAACCGGAAATAACAGGATAGGTGACAATACATGGTATTCTACCATCGATTACGTTGACCATTATCCTCATGGAACCCAGACGCCATCGCCGGCGGCAGGCATAACGGGCTATTCCAACAGCGCCCTTACCTGGGAGAAGACGGAGCAGATAGATGCGGGTCTTGACTTGGCATTCTTCGGAGGGAGGCTCTCATTCATCTTCGATGCCTATGACAAGACAACGCGGGACCTTCTGCTAAACGCCTATGTTCCCTATACCACCGGCGTGAGCACGGCAACCCTCAACGTGGGCTCCGTCAAAAACCGTGGCGTGGAACTCTCCGTCGGGGCGGTCCCGGTGAGAACGCGCGACTTCGAGTGGAAGGCCGATTTCAACATCTCTTTCAACGACAACCGGGTGCTCGCCCTTGCCGGCGGTCAGGAATCCTTTACGACGGCCGTTCCATGGACAGGGGACTATTCCGGCACCCCGCTGTATATTACGCGTGTAGGCGGCCCGCTGACCGCCTTCTACGGCCTCATCTGGGACGGCGTTTATACGTTGGCCGACTTTAACACCGATTCCATGGGGAATCTTGTTCTCAAAGGAAATGTCCCGGACAATGGCTCGGTGCGTACCCAGATACAGCCGGGAGACATCAAGTATACAGACCTCAACGGCGACGGCACCATCACTATGGATGACTGCTGCATCATAGGAAACGCCATGCCGGTGCATACAGGCGGCTTTAATAACGATTTCCGCTGGAAGAATCTGACCCTCAATGTTTTCCTTCAGTGGAGCGTGGGGCAGGACATATTCAATGCAAACCGTATCGCCCTTGAAGGCAATTTTGCCGGAAGGGGAGTGAACCAGCTTGCCTCATATCAAGAGCGGTGGAGCCTTGACAATCAAGATTCCAGAATATTCAGGGCTGGAGGTTACGGCCCCCGCGGCTTCTATTCTACTCGGACGCTTGAAGACGGCAGTTATCTGCGCGTTAAGAATATCATGCTCAGCTACGACTGTAAACCTGCCTTCCTAAGGCATGTGAAGTCACTGCAACTTGCCTTGTCTTGTCAGAATGCATTCACGTTCACTTCTTATTCCGGTATGGATCCAGAAGTATCTACCCAGTCTTCCGTGCTCACGCCAGGATTCGACTATTCTGCATACCCGCGCAACAGGGTTTGGACTTTCAGTGTGAAGGCTCTCTTTTAAATGGAAACGAGTATGAAAAGATTATTGCTGATATCGCTCATTGCCATGGCCTCTTCCTGCAGTTTCCTCGATGTCGAGGTGAACAACGTGGCCACAGCAGACAATTATTACCGTTCCTTAGATGAACTGGAAGACGCTCTTACCGGTGTTTATGCAACCCTTGCCGACAATGCACTCTACGGAGAGGCCATGATGGGGCGCCTGGGTCTTAGTGCAGACATAGGATACGAGTACTATAAGAAGGATGCAGGCACGGTGGGGTACTACCAGGCCGGAGTGTCAGATTCCAGGATTGCCTCCTTCTGGAGGGCTCTGTATGCCGGAATAGGCCGCGCCAACATGCTCCTTGCCCGAATAGACAGGGTTGACGGATCGGCAGATGTCCTTGCACGCCGCGAACAGATTCGCGGCGAGGCCCTCTTTCTTCGCTCATACTACTACTATATGCTGGTGAAGCGCTTCGAGAACGTGCCTCTCGTGCTTACCTCTGTCGAGGATATCAATTCTTCTGAAAAATATGTAGGACAGGCGACTCCAAAGGAGGTTTATCAGAAGATCATGTCAGACCTCGAAACGGCTGCGGGACTTGTCCCCGCGACATCTTCCGTGGACGGCGGCTGGCAGGTATGCCAGACTGCGGTCTGGGGCATGTTGGCCCGTGTAGCCCTCAACATGGCCGGACAGCCGGTTGGAGAAACGTCCATGTATCAGAAAGCGGCTCAATATGCCCGCCTTGTCATGGAGTCCGGGGAACACGCCTTGAATCCCGTGTTCGAAGACATCTTCATCGACCAGTGCCGCAATGTCTATGACGTGAAGGAAGTGCTCTTTGAAGTGAATTTCTGGGGCGACAACACCGGAACCTATCAGACCGCCGGTACGGTTGGCCGGAACATCGGCATTGCTTCATCGGAAGAAAGCCCAGTTGGCTACTGCATGGGACTTTTGCGTTGCAATCCGCTTCTTTGGTACCTCTATGATGCGTCCGACAAGAGACGCGACTGGACGGTATCAACATTCCGCTATTCAGCCGACGGAAGCAAGGCGGAGGACAGCGAATCGGCCCCGATAAGCCGGAAGTATTGTGCCAAATGGAGGCGGGAATATGAAGTTTCATCCTCCAAAAGTACGACCTGTACGGAGATCAATTTCCCGATTCTCAGGTATTCTGATGTACTCCTTATGTATGCCGAAGCCTACGCCATGCATCCCGCAGGACTGGACCGCGATCTTGCCCTGAAGTGCCTGAACATGGTGCGTCGCCGGGGCTACGGAGTGGATGTGTATTCTCCGTCGGTCTTTGACTGGAGCGGTGACGATGAAGCCTTGAGGCATGAAATCATGGACGAGCGCGCGAGGGAATTCGCTTTTGAAATGCTCAGGAAGGATGACCTGGTGCGCTGGGGCATCTTCTACGAACGTATGCAGGAGGCCCTTGACAACATCGATGGCCGCTCTGCCTCATATCAGCTAGCAGCCATAGAGACTTATTCTTCCGCTCGCAAACGCGATTCTCTATGGCCCATTCCGGCACGCGAAATCAGTGTGAATCCTTTGCTTAAACAAAACCCTGGATGGTAATGAGTAAGAAAAGTATATTACTGCCTCTCATGGCACTTGTGTTCGGCTGTACGGCCGAAAAGGGCGAACCGGGCGTTCCCGGTCTCTCCGTAAGTGCGGGGCGCGACGCTTTTTATGTTGACGAACCTGTGGAATTCCGTTTCGAGGGGGATGCCGACATCATCTCGTTCTGGTCCGGAGAGAACGGCAACGATTACCTCTGGAGAAATGAAGAACGCATTTACGAAGGGGAAGGGGTGATGAGTTTCGGAACCGCTTTCATGAACGGGGCCCAGTGGAAACATCAGCTTTCGGGCGATTCTTCAGAGAAACTGGTTACGTTCTGGTGGTCAGACGATTTCGACGGGGACTACACTGCGGCCGGTGTTTCGCGTGCTACCTGGCATGATGCAACCTCGTATTTCGAGTTTGCATCCACAAGGGTTGACGATGCAAGGCTTCTTTCTTCGGCCACTCCTTCAGGGGAGGTGAAACTCTCGGATATCATTCCGCCATCGGCAGCGAGCCCTGTCTATTTTGCGTTCAGGTATCATCTCCTGCCTTACGTTGATGCGGCGACGGATTCGCGTTCCAGGGCCGTTGTGTCCGGTTTCACCGTTAATTGCGTCAACACCTCCCTCCATGTCAAAGACCCCATCGTCACCAATTCATCGGCCGGATGGACCTTTGTAAACATCGGATACAATGCCGACGACGAGAACTATCTTCCGGAGGCATCTGCATCATATATCTACTTCAATTCATCCACGACGAATCCCGCGGAAAGGTGGTCTTGGGCAATTTCCCGTCCTTTCACGCCGGATTATTCCCTGAATATGGGATGCGACCACGCCCTTGGCATAAAATCGTTCTCCGATACGCCCATTGCCGCTTACACCCATTCATACACGAATCCAGGCACCTATGAGGCCGTGTTCGAGAGCCGCAATGTTTCCGTATCGGGGAAGGTCAGCGAAAAGAAGCAGCGCATCACGATAAAGGTTTACGAGCGCGGCTGTGTGATTATTGATAATCCGGAACAAAAGGTATGGTAAAGTATTCAAAGATAATCCCCTTTGCCGGGATTCTCCTCTTTTGCTCATGTCAGGAGGCGCCTCGGGCCATTGAGAGCGGCGTCCCGCTTCGTTTCGTTGCCGGCGAGGTTACAAAGACCGCTTTTTCCGACGACCTTGGATCCCTCTTTTGGACCGAAGGCGACAGGGTGGGCATCTTTGCTTCCCGGGAAGACGTTTCTGCGGGAGTCAACTATCCTTATGAAGTGAACAGGGTTAGTGGCGCTGCGGCGCAGCTCGCGGCTGTATCGTCCCAGTGGCAGTATTCATACGATGTGGCCTCCGGAAGTTCTTTCACGGCTTATTATCCCTTTGCGGGCAGCGCGGGAGAGGGGAATCGTTTCGTGGTGCCTGTCAGAGTTCCGTCCAAACAGGTTCAGAAAGCGGCGGGAGACCGTTCGCACCTGTCGTCCTATATGGTGCTTAAATCCGCTCCAGCGACGGCATCCGAAGGCTCAGGAGAGGTGAACCTTCACTTCCGTAATCTTACCGCCATGGTAGAATTGGAGGTAAAGGCCACGGTATCAAGTAGATTCAAGATATCGTCTGCCATACTTCTGGCTAAATCACCAGTCTCTTTCGACTGGGGAAATCTCCTTCTGGATGGCTCGTCGTCAGATGGCGGCTCTTCTTTCCAGATAAATGACGCTCAGGATTCCGTGGATCTTTCCCTGTCCACGCCTTTCGCCCTTGAGGTGTCTGGCAGCAAGCTCTATTATACGCTTATTCCGGGCACCCATGCTGCCGGATCAGTTTCGCTTAGGCTTGAAACCGAAGACGGCTATGTCTCGGAAACGGTCATTCCTGGTGGCGTAACTTTTGAAGGCAACGGCGTTTACAGAAAGACCGTTACCGTGGATCCGTCGGCCTTCGTTCCGCAGGGAGGCTCTTCAGCAATCAGCTGGAAAGAGATTACCTCTGCCGACGACATCACGGAAGGGGAGTATATCATCAGCTACGATTTCAGCTACGGAGACTATTCCGGGGTATTCCTCCTTCCTTGTACTCCTACAGTCAAGAATCCTGTTCCCGTGGAAATGTCTTCAGGGGTATTCGGGAATCCTGAAGGATACGTCTGGACGCTGTCCGGTGTCACGGGCGGCTGGAATATCAGTTTTTATTCGGGAGACACCCGGTATTATCTGGCGGGTTGCGACAAGGCTCAGGGACTTGCCGTCTCTTCCGATGGAACCGGAGCCTATTCTCCAGACGAAACGTATGGAACGGTTTGGTCTTTCTCCGGAACTTCCGACATGCAGCTCTCCAACGGTGTCACCTCCCGCCGTGCAATGCCTTGGATAGATCCGGCAAGCGGACTCGACCACTATGAATGGCGTATGGCCAAATCCGATTCCGGAGGATTTATATTATACAAAAAAACACTTTCCGAATGAAAAAAGCCGGATTAATACCGTTATTCCTGTTTCTGAGCTTGTTCTCCTTTGCTCAGGTTCCGCTCAAGAGCGGCAAACCGGTAATGAGCTCGGATCCTAACGGAATTGCGCCGCTTGGCGTGTTGCAGACCATAGCCACCGTCCCAGCGGGCGCCGTGTACCTGAAGCCGGGTGATGCAAATCCGTCCTTATTCCTTTTGGCAAGGGTAGGCGTACCTTCGTCAAGGGGTGTCTATGTGGCCACATTGAACGGGGTGCGCAAGGCTGGTGGAGAGCTGGTTTTCGACAAGCCAGTAAAGATTAAGGCATACTGGGGCAAACCCAGCAAAATGCCGGACTACGGATGCTTTTTCAATTACAAAGGGGGCGTATTATCCTTTTGGGCAGAATCTAAGGAGAGCCTTACGCTTGCCTCTTACAATCCGGATGAAAAACAGCTTGTCAAGATTGCCAGCGTCAAGGTAGAAGGCCTTGGCGGAGTTTATGGAATATCGGCGGTTGAACTGGAAAACGGCTCCATAGAAATAACCGCTATTGCGGGGGACGGCTCACGTTACAGGACAGACCGAGCCCAGAACGAAAGCTGGTATGACGGCGCCATGATTTACAAAGGCGCACTTTCCAAAGGCGGCGTCCGTAAGATGACGCTCACAGATCCGCTCGAGGGTGGCTCTTTCACGGAGGCCAGTCCAGCGTCCTTCATGATAGCACTTTCCGGTGCCGTACGCATTCAGGACTCCTTTATGGGTGCCGACGGTTACCTCGCTGTCAACCGCTTCGGGGTACTGGGCTGGCGGGACGCCTCCTCTTCGCGGTTTGGCCGTTCATGGGTGCGGGACGCTTCAGGAAAATCGATAGAGTACCCTGCCAACGGAGCCTCCGTGAGCCTTCTCAACTTCCGTTCAGGCGAGAAAAGAATACTGATGGGCGGAGAGGGCAAACTGGTAAGCTGCCGTTTTGACGGGATGGGTGAGAATGGCCCCGTTTTCTCAGATCCTTCAACCGTGCTTATGCTCGGCGGCGCCCTTTACACCGGCTCACTGGGCGTTCCCGAGGTTGTGGACTGGGATGGTGACGGCGTGCAGGACATTATATGTGGTAATTCGGAAGGCAGAATCCTGTTCTTCAAGAATACTGGAACAGACCTTGTCCCGGCTTACTCATCGTTCGCCGAAGAACTTTGCTGGGAAGACGGGCCGGTTTGCATCAGACCGGGATATATCGGGGTGCAGGGACCCTTCGAAGCAGTCTGGGGATATATGTGTCCATCTGTATTCGACTGGAATGCCGATGGCGTGCCGGACATCGTCTTTTCCGATTCCCGGGGCAAACTGGAAGTCATGTACGCACGCAGAACCGCTACCGGGACCATACTTGGAAGACCTTTCGCGCTAAGGCAGGACGGACTGGAGATAAAGGGCCTCTGGAGGGTGAAACCGGCAGTGGCTGAAATAGCCGGCCGCGTGTGCGTAGTGAATATGGATGGAGACGGAACCTTCCACAGGTGGTGGAAAGTAGATGAATCGACCCTTGTCGATGACGGCCCGCTCCTGCTTCGTGGTGGTACTCCCATCACGGCTCATTCCGGAACGGCCGACCGTGACGGCAACTTCGGGCGCGTAAAGATAAACCTTTGCGATTGGGACGCTGACGGAGACCTGGATCTCATACTTGGAACGCCGATGACGTCTTGTCTTCCCCGTCCGGACAAGGGTATTCCCAACGGCCCGGTACTGAAACAGCTTATGATGCAGGTGTTTTATATGGAGAATGTAGGAAATGACGAACGCCCTTGTTTTAAAGACCCCGTGGGCTTTTATGTCAAAGGGAAAGACCTTCTGCTTGGAGTCCATGCCAACGGTCCGGAGCCTTGCACTGTGGGCAGCGCATCCGGGGCATACAATCTACTTGTGGGGTGCGAAAGCGGCCGGCTGTTCTGGATAGACAGGAATGACCTTGCCACCTTCTCCATCAAAGACAGATACGACAAGAAATGAAAAGGATACCGATTTACGCCATTTTAGCCGTGTTGGCTGTGTTCTCTTGCGAAAAGACCCCTGCGCCTTCGCAGGAGCCTGAGCCCGTGACTGTTGATGGTACCGCTCCTCAAAGCGGCGGAATTCTTGCAGCCACCCTTGACAAGGGCCTTGCACCGCTGTCTTTCACCAAGACGATCTCCAACAATTGCATCGGCTATGCATATCTGTCCGGAAGAGAAATGCCGGATCTATTCTTCCAGTGCCCGAACGGTGTTCCAACATCAAACGGAATTCGCTCATACCTTGGCCTGAATCTCTGTGAGTTTCAGGGCTGGACATCGGCAGGAGAACCGGTTTATGGAGCGCCTGTTCCTGTCAAGGAGGTGCCGTGGGCTGCTTCGGATTCGCCCCTTCGCATTGTCCAGGCCGGCGGCCGTGTACTTGCGTTCACAATCTCGTCTTCCAAACTGAGATTTGCTGTCTATGATTCTGAAGCCCGTTCTTTCGGCTCCTCCTGGGATAATGTCTCTATATCTTTGAGCGGCATTACCGGTTCACCCATCGCTTTTGACATGATTCCGGAAGCAGGCTCGCTTGCAGAACTCGTTATCCTTGCTACTGACATCGAAGGAAGCTACAGACCTTCCATGGACGATGTGTCGGAGTCCTTTTATGACAGCGCCGGTATCTACCGCGGGCAGATGTATTATGGCAGAATATACCGCTGCACCATAGATATGTCTTCCTGGAAGCTGCAGAGCTCTCCTGTTCTCATTTCAGGGGATACCAGGGTGACGCTTGCCCCTGTCGGGATAGGCGCCTTCAAGGAATCCTTATCCGGTACGGACGGATATCTATGTATCAACAAGTTCGGGGTCGTAAAATATGTGCCCCGCAGGTCTTCCACAGTTTCCGACTATGCTCTCGATGCCTATGGGACGGAACTTGTGAATCCTTTCGTGTCGGGGGCTATCCTTCCCATCAGGAGCAAGAGCGGGACCGACACGCCTTGGATTGTACTGTCCGGAGAGGGGGCTCCTCGCGTGATAAAGTCTGCCGGCCGAAAAACTTTTGAAAGTGTTCCTGTTTTCGAGGGACCATACGAGATACTTATGGAGAACGGCGATCTTTATGCCGGCTCCCTCCCGGTACCCACCGTTGCCGACTGGGACGGTGATGGCAAACTGGACATCGTGGCGGGTAATTCAGAAGGCCGACTCCTTTTCTTCAAGAATTTCGGCACCAATGCGGCTCCAGCCTTCGGAAGGGCCGAATACCTTAAGTCAGAAGGCGAAGAAATATGCTACAGGGCGGGGTATTATGAGGTCCAGGGACCGTTTGAAGCCGCCTGGGGATACCTTTGCCCCGTGGTGTTCGACTGGGACGGAGACGGCATTTCCGACATTGTATTCTCTACCAATGAAGGCAAGTTTGAGTTCATGCGCAATGAGGGTACAGCCACGCGTCCGAGCCTTGGACGCCGTCAGGGAATTTTCCTTGACGGACTTGAACTCTACGGAATGTGGCGCGTGCGCCCCGCCGTAGCTCGGATTGCCGGCAGAGTTATAATCGCCATGATGGATGGTGAAGATGCGCTTCACCTTTATCAGCAGACAACTCCAAAGGCGGTAAAGGATCTTGGAAAAGCCTTGCTCGGCGACGGGAAATATATCTACGGCCACAGGGCATCGGCAACGTCCTCCCTTGGCGAGAGGGGAAGGGAAAAACTGGAATTCGTCGATTGGGACGGCGACGGCGATTATGACCTTCTGGTTGGAACGCCGCTTCAGGCGTCATTCCCGGATCCCTCCTACGGGCTTCCATGGTCGAGAACCACGCGAGGCCTCCAAACCCTATGGCTTGAGAATGTAGAAAGCAATGAAAACATGGTTTTCGCTTATCCGAAGCAGTTCCTTTTCCGAGGGGCCGATTTCCATATCGGCGCGCATGCCAACGGCCCTACTGCCTGTATGCTGGGAGACACGTCTGACGGCAAGCCCAATCTCCTGGTGTCGGGTGAAGGTGGCAAGTTTTTCTTCTTCGACCGTTCCGACCTCACCGAACTCTCTCTCTGGTAAATCTTACGTATGCGCTCAAGACTGTTAATATTGGGTATTCTTCTGCTCTTGCCGGCATCTGCGTTGGCCCAGGCTTCCGACGAGGTGCTCGTCCGCGGCCGGCTCATTGATGTACGCTATGCATTCCCGAAGCAGGATTTTTTCCCGCAGTATGAGTGGAAGTGCAGCGAAGAGGTTATGGCCGTTGTGGGAAAAGGAGGCGCCTTCGCCGTGAGTCTCTATGAAAACCGTGGCCCGGAACAGCTGTGCTGCGGCAGGGTCGCAACGGCCCGGATTGCCCTTGATACGGAGGAAGGTGTGCCGGCACCCTGGACGGCAACGGGAGACGTATTCGAGGCTGCCGGTGTGACGTACCATGTCTATGAGAACCGCCGGATCCGGACCGGACAGTGGACGGAGATACCTTATCCTTCCGGATGCAGCCACTCGGCAGTTGTGCTGGCTCCCCGGATCCAGGTGGATGGCGTCCCGGAATTCGGAACGGTCATTGTAAAGGTCCCGCAGCTGCGTAAGAGCGGAGCCTATAACCAGACCATGACCGTCCTTCCGGATGGCAGTTACCTGGCGGCCTGTACGGGCGTTAGCGAAGACAAAGGGGTGTCGATGTTCCTGTCCCGGGACGGCGGCGTCACCTGGAACCGTCATGGCCATTTTTCTACCCAGAAGAACCTCGTCGCGAACTATCATAACCTGTTTGTCCACCAGGGGGCCGTCTATATCATGGGCGTTGGACCCGGGCGGGAAGGCCTCCGGATCTGCCGCAGCAACGACGGCGGCCTCACATGGACCCAGGCCAAGGATGGACACAGTGGTCTGATTCTGGAAGGTCTCTACCACACGGCTCCCGTGCCGATGCTCGTGTCGGGAGGACGTATCTGGAGAGCCTGCGAGACCTATCCCGACAAGGAGCCTTTCGTGCTTTCTGCACCCGCCGACGCCGACTTGCTGGATGCGTCCAACTGGACCCGGACCAATACAGTAGGACACGGAATGAAAAAGATACAGGGGGCTAAGCTGAGTGGAACCCTGATTGAAGGCAATGTGGTGGAAGCGCCCAACGGAGAGGTCATCAACTTGATCCGTACCAACAGTTCTTCTACCAGCCGTTTTGCCACCCGGCTCCATGTCTCGGGGACCGACAGCCTGTATTTCCATCCTTCGACAGACTGGGTTGAGATGCCTGGGGGAGGAAAGAAATTCACGGTGCGCCGTGATCCGGTCGGGGGATTGTATTGGGCGCTGACCAATCCGGACAGCGGCGAGACCCATGTCCATGCCGGCATCTATCGGAACGGGATGTCGCATTCGCTCGAACGAAACCGGCTGGTCCTTGTATGCAGCGCCGATCTTGTCAACTGGATCGAAGTAGAGACGGTCCTCTATGACCCCGACCCGTTCTTCCATGGCTTCCAGTATGCCGACTGGGAATTTGATGGAGACGACATCGTAGGTGTCGTCCGCGTCGGCGCGCCGGAATCCCGCGGCCTGCCGATCCGGCAGCACGATTCCAACATGATGTCTTTCATCCGGATCCGGAATTTCAGGGAATTATAAAGACTATCGATATGAAATCTTCTATTTTTGCAGTCATGTCCATTTCTTCCATGATTCTTGCCTCCTGTGCCGGCAATGTAGTTGCCCGCCGGTGGGCATCTTTCCCCGTTTCGCCGGAAACGGATGTTCAGCAGCTTGCTGAACAGATCAAGGCCCGCCCGGCCGAATGGCAGGCGGCCGCGGATTTCCTTTCCCGCGCGGACCTGGATACGCTGGCACTGGGCCGTTATGAACTGACTGAGTCCGGCACGTATGCCAACATCCAGGAATATACGACCAAGGATGCTTCCAAATATGAAGCCCACAGGGACTATATCGATGTACAAGTCGTCCTTTCCGGCAAGGAGCAGATTTTCATTTCCGCCCTCGGGGATCTTTCCGATTGTCTGCAGGCGTACAGCGCAGACAAAGATATTGAATTCTGGGCCGCATCATCTCATCCCCGTGCGGCTGTCGCGGATGCCTCTCATTGGGTCATCCTGTTCCCCTCCGATGCGCACATGCCATGCATGACGCTCGAGTCTCCTTCGTCCATCCGGAAAGTCGTGGTGAAAGTCCCTTACTCTAAAAACAAGTAGCGATGAAAAGAATGCTGATGATCATCTTGCTTGCCCTGGCGGCGCAAGTGCTTTTTGCTCAGAAGAATCTGCCGGCCGCCCAGCCGCTTGCGTATGGGCAGGATGGACTCGTAGTAGAACTAGGGGTCGGATTATGGGGAATCCCGCTGCCGGTGGACTATGATGGGGACGGTGTAAACGATTTGTTGGTGTCCTGCCCAGATACACCGTACAAGGGCATTTATTATTTCAGAAACATCGGGACCAACGCCAAGCCCCTTTTCGACAAGGCGGTCAAGGTGTCAGAGAAGGCGCCGAACAATATCCGGATTTCTTATTTCGGCGGGAAGCCCCATGTCCTGGCGAAAGATACAGAGTATGAGGACTTTTTCGGGAGTTTTCTGGAGAAGCCTCGCCCTATCGTTTACGAGGGGCCGGTCCTTGGCGAGGGGTGGAAGAAGTCCCGTTCCAACATGTGGAACTATGTGGATTGGGACGGAGATGGCGATGCCGACATCATCGTGGGCATCGACACTTGGGATGATTATGGATGGGACAATGCCTTCAATCGCGAAGGTGTCTGGCAAAACGGACCGCTTCATGGTTATGTCTATCTGCTGGAAAATGTCGAGGGGAAATATGTGAACCGCGGGCGTCTGCAGGCCGCCGGGAAGGACATAGATACTTTTGGCGCCCCCTGTCCCTGCATTGCTGATTTTGACGGGGACGGCGACCTGGATATCATCTGCGGAGAGTTCGTTGACGGGCTCACCTGGTATGAGAACAAAGGGGACGGTGTCCTTGCCGAAGGGCGAGCGTTGCGCCATGCCTCCGGCGAGATCCATTTCCATGTAGAAATGATTGTTCCGGTGCCTTTCGATTTCGATGCGGATGGTCACATGGATCTGCTGGTCTCGGATGAGGACGGAACGGTTTCTTTTGTCCGCAATATGGGTAAGGTCCGTAAAGGGATGCCCCTGTTCGAGCGTCCCGTCCGCTTGATGCAAAAGGCGGATTGGGTGAAGTTCGGCGCACTTTCGACGCCCTGCAGTTTCGATTGGGACGGAGATGGGGAAGAAGACCTCATTACCGGAAATTCTGCCGGAGAAATAGCCTTGATCAAGAATCTTGGAGGAGGGGAGCAATGGGCCGCCCCCGTGCTTTTCACGGTCAAGGGAAAGCCCTTCCGCGTGACGGCTGGTGAGAATGGGTCCATCCAGGGACCCGCCGAACGCAAGTGGGGTTATACTGTCCTGTCGGTGGCCGACTGGGATGGTGATGGCAAGCCGGACATCCTCTTGAACTCCATCTGGGGCAAGATTGAATGGATGCGCGGACTCGGGGGAATGAAACTGGCCGCACCCCAGCCGGTGACGGTGGCCTGGGAAGGAGAGGCTCCAAAACCGGCATGGAACTGGTGGGATCCGGCTGACGGTACGTTGGCTACCCAATGGCGCACCACGCCGGTTGCCATCGACTGGAACAAGGACGGAAGATGCGATTTGATCGTGCTGGACACAGAAGGCTATCTGGCTTACTATGAAAGATTGGCTGACGGTCGCCTGGCTCCAGGGAAGCGAATCTTCCGCTGTACCAACGGATCCGTTTACGACAACCGCAAGGGAATGGTGGACAAAACGCCAGGCCTGCTGCGTCTTAATGCGCTTACGGCGGGGCAGTCCGGCCGTCGCAAGATATGCCTGGCAGATTGGGACAAGGATGGTTTCCGGGACCTGATTGTCGATGGCCGTTATGGTGCGGTCCTCTTCAGGGGTGGTAAGGTCCGTAAGGACGGCTTTTATCCGCTTTCCTATACCGGCCCTCTTTCTTCGACCCGGCTTGAGGGGCACACGACCTGTCCTACGCCGGTGGATTGGAACAAAGATGGCATCAGTGATCTTGTCGTCGGGGCGGAGGATGGACATTTCTATCTAATCAAGAATACCATGACAGATTATACGGAACGATTCGAATTGTATCCCGGAAGGAATATCCCCGTGGCGGAAGAATTGGATGAAAAAGGATACATCTGGGGTAAAATCAAACCGGAGGTTCTTGTTTACCGGCCGGAGAAACCCTGCGGAGCGGCGATGCTGATTGTGCCAGGCGGGGGATACGAGAAGAATTGCATCACGTTTGAGGGTTACAAGACGGCGCAGTGGCTCAAGGAGAACGGTGTAACGGCGTTCATTCTCAAATACCGTCTGCCTGAAGGTCATCCCGAGGTGACGCTCGAGGATGGAGAGACGGCCATGCGCCTGATCAGGAGCCGTGCGGCGGAGTTCGGCATCAATCCACACCGAATCGGGGTTATCGGTTTCTCGGCGGGTGGTCATTTTAGTTCAACGCTACTAACTAAATATACATCACCAGAAACGCGTCCTGATTTTGGTGTATTGGTCTATCCGGTCATTTCCTCGGAATACGGGAATGCACAGACACATCAGAGGCTGTTGGGAGACCGTTTGAAAGAGGATGGCCCGCTCTGGACTTCGTCCAATAATGTCCGCTCGGACATGCCTCCTGTGATGATTATCGCCTGTGAGGATGACAGTGCCGTTCCGGTTGCGCAGGTTAAGGCCTTTTATGAGGCCATGGTGTCGGTTGGAGCGCAGGCGCAAATGCATCTTTACCCCAAGGGCGGGCATGGCTTCTGGATGCGTGACCGCTATCAGTTCAAGTCAGAAACCTATCCGATGCTCCTAAACTGGATCAAACGGTAGGGAGACTTTTCTTGTTCTGCTGTCTTGGCCCCCTCACGCCACGCTCTCGCCGCCGGCGAAGACGGTGCGGATCCAGGGGGTGCGGTAGAGGTAGGGGAGGCGGGTGAGGGTCCAGCCGGGCTGGCTCAGAATCAGATCGGCGCGCTTGCCGCGGGCGATGGAACCGGTCTCGTGTTCCAGTCCCAGGGCCCGGGCGCCATGAACGGTGACGGCCTGGAGGGCTTCCAGCGGGGTCAGGCGCATCCGGATGCAGCCGAGGGCCATCACAAAGCGCATGTCTCCGCTCGGAGAGGAACCGGGGTTGTAGTCGGAGGCCAGGGCGAGGGGCAGTCCCGCGCGGACGAATGCTTTTGCCGGAGCGAAGGGAATGCCGAGGAAGAAGGAGGAGCCGGGAAGCATCACGGGGATGGTCCCGGAGTCTTTCAGCACAGCGATCTGGGCTTCGCCGCTTCGTTCCAGGTGGTCGACGGATAGGGCGCCGCAGCGGACGCCGACTTCTACGCCGCCGCTTTCCGCCAGTTCGTTGGCATGGATTTTCCCCTTCAGGCCCAGCCGGGCAGCTGAAGACAGGATCCTTTCCGTCTCGTCCGGCGTAAAGAAGCCTTCATCGCAGAAAACATCCACGAAATCAGAGAGTTCCGCAGCCTGCGGAAGCATCCGGATGACTTCGTTCACATAGGCCTCCCGGGTATAACCCCGTCCGACGGCATGGGCCCCGAGGAACGTGCTTTTGACGGTAATGGGGACGCTGCGGCGGATGCGGTCAATGACCCGGAGCATCTTCAGTTCGTCTTCCGGGTTGAGTCCGTAGCCGCTCTTGATTTCAAGCGTAGTCGTTCCCATGGCCATCACTTCCCGTACGCGGACCATGGACTGGGCATAGAGTTCGTCTTCGGAGGTCCGGTGCAGCAGGTCGGCGGAATTGAGGATGCCGCCGCCGCGCCGGGCGATTTCCTCATAGGACAGGCCGCTCAGCTTGTCCAGGAATTCACCGTCCCGGCTGCCGGCCCAGACGATGTGGGTGTGGCTGTCGCAGAAACCGGGAATGACCATTCCGCCCTCGGCATCCAGCGTCTCCCCGCCGCGGGGAGCGGCGTTCATGGGACCGTAATCGGCGATCCGGCCTTTGTCGATGGTCAGGAAGGCATCTTCCAGCAGGGTGCTACCTTCGGCAAGCTGACCGATATGCGTGATTGTCAGGCTCATAGCGGATACTTTTCCTGGCGGAGGAAGAGGATGGATTTTTCAATGAAAGGATGCATGTAGCTGTCGTTCGACAGGAAGGGAACCACGCTCCGGTAATCCTTGAACACCCGCTCCAGCAGCGGAGAACTCTTGGCGGGACGGCGGAATTCCAGCGCCTGGGCGGCATTGAAGAGTTCGATGGCAAGCACCGTTTCCACATTGTCCACGACGCGGACGAGTTTCGTCGCCGCATTCGAGCCCATGGAAACATGGTCCTCCTGGCCCTGGGAAGAGGGAATGGAGTCACAGGAGGCCGGCCAGCAGAGGCCCTTGTTCTGGCTGACGATGGAGGCGGCGGTGTACTGCGGGATCATGAATCCGCTGTTGAGTCCCGGCTCGGCGACGAGGTATTTCGGCAGGCCGCGGAGTCCATGGATCAGCTGGTAGGTCCGGCGCTCGGAAATGGAGGCCAGTTCGGACATGGCGATGGCGAGGGCGTCCATCGGAATGGCGATGGGTTCGCCGTGGAAATTGCCGGCGGAGATAATCATGTCCTCGTCCGGGAAAATGTTCGGATTGTCGGTGGTGGCGTTGATTTCGTTTTCAATGACGGACTTGACATAGAGGATGTTGTCCTTCACGGCACCATGGACCTGCGGGATGCAGCGGAAACTGTAGGGGTCCTGGACATGTTCCTTGGGGCGGCGGATGAGTTCGCTGCCTTCCAGGATATTCATGAAACGCTCGCCGGTGAGAATCTGCCCGGTATGGGGACGGATCTGGTGGGTCAGGGGCAGGAAGGGCTCGATGCGGCCGTCATAGGCGTCCAGGGACATGGCGCCGATGACATCGGCCCAGTGGCTCAGGCGCATGCACTTGATGATGGACCAGACGGCATGGGCGCTCATGAACTGGGTTCCGTTCAAAAGGGCCAGTCCCTCCTTCGACTGCAGGGTGATGGGCTCCCAGCCTTTTTCTTTCCAGACGTCGGCGGATTGGCGGATTTCCCCTTTGTAGAGCACTTCTCCGAGCCCCAGCAGGGGCAGGGACAGGTGGGCGAGCGGCGCAAGGTCACCGGATGCACCGAGCGATCCCTGCTGGTAGACGACCGGCAGGATGTCCTCGTTGAACATGTCCACGAGGCGCTGGACGGTCTGGAGCTGGGCGCCGGAATGGCCGTAGGAAAGGCTCTGGGCCTTGAGGAAAAGCATCAGTTTGACAATCTCCGGGCGGACGGTCGGGCCCATGCCGCAAGCGTGCGAGACGACCAGGTTGTACTGGAGCCGGGACAGGTCGTCCTTCGGGATGCTGACATTGTAGAGGGAACCGAAACCGGTGGTGATGCCGTAGATGGGGTGGTCGAGTGCCTCCATTTTCCGGTCCAGGTACTTCCGGCATTTGATAATGGCGGCCTTTGCCTCGTCGGACAGTACGAGGGTCGCGCGGTTTTCGGCAAACTGCTTGATTTGTTCAAGGGTGATGCGCTGCGTGTCAATCTGATGGATCATAAGGTGGAAAGGGTTTCACGGATCAGCTTATCGTCACACAGGTGGGGAAGGGTGACGTGAAGGTCAGGCGTTCGTTTCATTTCCCGTTCGATGGCAAAGCGGGCGGCTTCATTCCGGGCCCAGGAGCGGCGGGCGATGCCGTTGTTGACATCCCAGAAGAGCATTTCCCGGATGTGGCGGTCGGATGCGGCGCTCCCGTCGATGACCATCCCGAAGCCGCCGTTGATGACTTCACCCCAGCCCACGCCTCCGCCGTTGTGGATGGATACCCAGGTGGCGCCGCGCATTCCGTCTCCGATGACGTTCTGGACGGCCATGTCGGCAGTCAGGGAAGACCCGTCATAGATGTTGGAGGTCTCCCGGAAGGGGGAGTCGGTGCCGGAGACGTCGTGATGGTCCCGGCCCAGGACGATGGGGGCGCTGATGTCCCCGCGCCGGATGGCCTCGTTGAAAGCGAGGGCGATTTTCGTACGCCCTTCGCAGTCGGCGTAGAGGATGCGGGCCTGGGAACCGACGACAAGGTGGTTGCGGCCGGCCTGCTGGATCCAGCGGATGTTGTCCCGCATCTGCCCGGCGATTTCTTTCGGCGCGGTCGCGGCGATTTCGGAAAGGACCTGGACGGCGATCTGGTCGGTCTTTGCAAGGTCTTCCGCTTTTTCGCTCATGCAGACCCAGCGGAAGGGACCGAAGCCGTAGTCGAAATACATCGGGCCCATGATGTCCTGGACATAGGACGGATAGCGGAAACGGCCGTCCGGAAGCAGGACATCCGCCCCGGCGCGGGAACTCTCCAGCAGGAAGGCGTTGCCGTAGTCGAAGAAGTACATACCTTGCGCCGCGAGCCGGTTGATGGCGGCCACCTGCCGGCGCAGGGATGCCTGGACGGCCTCGCGGAAGCGTTCCGGCTCCGCGGCCATCATCTGCTTGCTCTCCTCCAGAGAGTAGCCGACCGGGTAATAGCCACCGGCCCAGGGATTGTGGAGGGAGGTCTGGTCGCTGCCGAGGTCCACGCGGATGTCTTCGTCGGCGAGCCGTTCCCAGAGGTCTACGACATTGCCGACATAGGCAAGCGACACGACTTCCTTCCCGGCGACGGCCTTTCGGATGCGCGGAATCAGTTCGTCAAGGTCCCGGTGGAGTTCGTCCACCCAGCCCTGCCGGAAGCGTTTTTCGGCGGCTTTCGGGTTGATTTCCGCCGTGACGCTCACCACCCCCGCGATGTTCCCGGCTTTCGGCTGGGCGCCTGACATGCCGCCGAGGCCGGCGGTGACAAAGAGGACGCCGCCCCGCTCATCTCCGTCCAGTCCTTTGGCCTTCAGCTGTTTCCGGGCGGCATTCATGACGGTAATCGTGGTGCCGTGGACAATGCCCTGGGGCCCGATGTACATATAGGAACCGGCCGTCATCTGGCCATACTGGCTGACGCCGAGGGCGTTCAGGCGTTCCCAGTCATCGGGTTTGGAGTAATTCGGAATGACCATGCCGTTGGTGACGACCACCCGGGGGGCGTCCCTGTGGCTCGGGAAAAGGCCGAGCGGATGACCGGAATACATGACGAGGGTCTGCTCATCCGTCATCGTGGCCAGGTATTGCATGACCAGCCGGTACTGGGCCCAGTTCTGGAAGATGGCGCCGTTGCCGCCGTAGATGATCAGTTCATGCGGGTGCTGGGCGACGCGCGGGTCCAGGTTGTTCTGGATCATGGCCATGATGGCGGCCGCCTGCCGGCTCTTGGCTGGATATTCATCGATGGGCCGGGCGTAGATGGGGCAGGACGGACGGTAACGATACATGTAGATGCGCCCATACTCCTTCAGTTCCCGTGCGAATTCCGGCGCCAGGACGCCATGGAGCGACTCCGGGAAATACCGCAGTGCATTCTTGAGCGCGAGCACTTTCTCCTCAGGGCTCAGGATATCCTTCCGCCGTGGAGCGTGGTTGATGTCTTTGTCGTAGGGTTTTTCTTCCGGCAACGACGCCGGAATGCCCTGCAGAATCTCTTCTTGAAAGGTCATATCTTTATTTCATTCAGAATCTGTTTTTCTAGTTCCATGGCCTCCTGCTCGATCGCGTCGGCCCTGTCCAGCAGCGCTTGGGCGGGGGCCTTGTCCGTCAGGCCGGCGGCATTGATCCGTACGTTCAGGCGGGCGCCGCGGATGCCGGCCACGGCGGCAAGGGCGGCGACTCCGGCATCCGAGGCCGAAGCCGGATTGCCGCTGCGGGCCATCTTGAGGGCGAGCGGAAGGGCTTTCAGGGCTGTTTCCATGGTCCTCAGCGGGACGGTGGCTGCGTTGAGCGTCGCCGCTTCCAGGGCGGCGGCGCGCCCGGCCTTCTCTTCTTCCGTGCCTTTCGGCAGGGAAAGTGCATCCATGATGCGGTTGAAGGCGGCCGTGTCTTCGTCCACCAGGGCAAGGAGTTCGTTCACCAGTGCCTGGCCCTGCTCGGCCACATCCGAGAATTCTTTCCATCGCGCATCCCAGCCGCGTTTGTGGGCCGATAGGTTGGCGACCATCGTGGCGAGGGCTGCTCCGAAAGCGCCCATTGCCGCGGACACGCTGCCGCCGCCCGGGGCCGCCGATTCGGAGGCGGTCTCCAGGGCGAAGTCCTTGACGCTCAGCCGGATCAGCCGCTGCCGGGCGGCAATTTCCGCCGGGTCCTCCAGCAAGTATTCGATGACTTTCTCCTCCGGATGAAAGGGCTTCAGTTCATCCAGGGACATGGATTTGATGGCGATGCGGATGATTTCACTTTCCGGGATGCCGAGCGAACGCTGCTGGCGCTCCAGGTAGAAGCGGCCGGCATCGAGGAGCACCCGCTTGGGAATCAGGCCCACGATTTCAGTGCCGGTGACCCGGATGCCGCGCGCGGCCGCTGCCCGGCAGACCTCTTCGAAGGCGACATGGAGCGGGACCGAGTCGATGTCGGTGATGTTCATGGAGACCTGGGCGATGCCGTATTCGTCGATATACCAGCCGATGGCCTTGCAGCCTTTCAGCGTACCGGGAACCCAGACGTCATTGACTTTGCGTCCTTTCTCGCGGACATCGAAGGCGATGGCATTGGCCCGGCGGGTTGAGGTCGTATTGAGGTTGAAATTGACGGCGACCAGGAATCCCCGGGCCCCTACGTTCGTGGCGCCGGAGCGTTCGGCACTCTCGTTGAACGCTCCGCCGAAATCCGGCCGGCGCTCCGGATCCGCCATCTTGTCGTGCAGGGCCTCGTATTCGCCTTCCCGGCAGACGGCGAGATTCTTGCGCTCGGGTTTGAGAGCCGCCGCTTCATACAGGTAGCAGGGGATGTCCAGTTCCCGGTACAGGCGCTCCGCCACTTTGCGGGCAAGGGCGGCGCATTCCTCCAGGGAGATGCCGCTGACGGGGATGAGCGGGAGGACGTCGGTGGCGCCGCTCCGCGGGTGAGCGCCATGGTGGAGGCGCATGTCAATCAGCTCCTTGGCCTTCCGGGCACCCCGGAAAGCGGCCTCCATAACCGGCTCCGGCGCACCGACGAAGGTGACGACGGTCCGGTTTGTAGCCTGCCCGGGGTCGACGTCCAGCACTTTGACGCCTTCGACTTCGGCGATGGCCGATACAATTTCGTCGATGACGGCCTGGTTGCGGCCTTCACTGAAATTGGGAACACATTCTATGATCGGGTTCATAAGCAGGGATTTACAAAGGATACAGGCTGGCGCCGATATAATCGATGAGGTCCTGGGGCGCGATTTTCAGCTGCAGGCCCCGGATGCCGGCGCTCACGAAAATGAAGGGGTAAAGAAGGGCGCTCTCATGGATAAAGGTCGGGAGCGGTTTTTTCATGCCGATGGGGGAGCAGCCGCCGCGGATGTAGCCGGTCGAGGGAAGGAGTTCCTTCAGCGGAAGCATCTCACAGCTTTTGTTTCCGGAAATGCGGGCGGCGACTTTCAGGTCCACTTCCAGGCTCCCCGGCATGACGCAGACAAACAGGCCGCTCCGGTCGCCGCGAAGCACAAGGGTCTTGAACACCTGGTCCAGGTCTTCACCCAGCGAGGCGGCGACATGGTCCGCCGCAAGGTTGTTCTCATCGACCTCGTAGGGAACCAGTTCATACGAAATGCCGGCGGCGGAAAGCAGCCGTGCGGCATTGGTCTTAGTCACCGTAGGGATTGGCATCGTTTAAGTGTAATAATACACAAAGGTACATATTTTTAAGAATAATTGCTATATTTGGCTTTTGTATGAAACAACTATTCACTCGCATATGAAAAGACTTTTGTTACTTTCCCTGCTCCTTCTTGCGGCGATGGCCGCTACGTTCTGTTCAAAGAGCTCATCCGAATCCAAGGATCCCTTCCGGGGAGTCTGGTATATCAGCACAATCGTCGAAGAGGAAAAGGGGAAGGATGCGGTCGTCACAAAGGGTACGGCAGAACAGTACTGGGAATTCAAAACAAACGGTACGGTCCTGGTCCATGATACGTCCATTCCTGAACTGGGCGGCGGCTCTGTTCCCAAGCCATTCTCCTTCCAGGCTGAAACCAGGACCCTCACAATGGATGCCTTTACCTTTGAGGTCCTTTTGTCCAACAACTCGGAACTGCGTCTCAAGAGCCAGTTCTCTCCCGAAGTGTGGAGCCGGGACAGTTATCTTGTCATCTCTTTCCAGCGCACAACCAAAGGCTTATGAAAAAACTGATTCTTCTTCCGATGGCGGCCCTCGTAGCATTTGCGGCCGTTTCCTGTGAGGTGGACAATAATCCCGTCCAGAAAGACAAGCCCGCTGACGAGGGAGCCGGGGAGGTGACTACCCCGCTTTTCCCCGCCGGTACCGATATTGTGGAAGGCATCGCCCAGCCCAAAGGCGCGCTCAAATCCATCGAGATCTCCTACTTCAATGAAAGCAGTACCACTGTCATCTGGGATAAGAGCCTGCAGACCATCATCTACGATGAATTAGGACGTCCCATGCGGGAGGACGTCCTGTACTACAACTATGTGGACGGTGTCGACCAGGGTACCACCCGGACGGGCGGCAGTACCCTGTATGTTTACGCGCCGGGGAAGATCGAGGTCCAATACAAGTATAGTAATGGCGAAGTCATCGTACTAAGGAAACTGGAACTCAATTCCGACGGCCTGGTCGATATCGCGGACAATGGTTCGGACAAATGGCAATACACCTACAACGGCGGGAAATGCACCGGAAAGAAAAAGCTGAGCGGGGGCAATAAACTGCGGGACATGGAATACGCTTGGAACAGTGACGCTTCCCTGTATTCCGCCAAGGAACAATGGAACGGACCGGCCAACCCGGACGAAGACGGCAGCGAGTATTACAATTATACCTCCGATATTGAGAATCCGACCTACAAGCAGGCTTACGACGTCAGCGGGATTGTCTTCGAGAGTGTCGGAGGTCTCGGCGGCTACTATTTCAACGGGCTGGGAAGTTCCAAACTGCCGTCTTCGGTCAGAACCACGTTCCGAAACGAAGGGAAGGTCTTTACCTACCAGATCACAAAGTCCGGACTGCTGGTGAAGATTACCCGGAAGGTCTGGCCGTTTGCCGACGATGACCCCATGGCCAAGAATTTCCAATACCGGGAGTATCGCTTGAGCTATTACAATTAGTCGCGTTGATGCTGGATGCATTGCCGGTAATGATTCACCGCGAGGCGGTAGGCAATCCGGCGTTCCACCAGCGACTCCTTTGCCGAAGAAAGGACCAGGGCGCACTGCATGACCTCCGCCGCAGGTACGCTGCCCGCCTCATAGCGGATGCGAATCCGCCGGAGCGCATCTTCTGCCACCTGGACCGCTGCAATGGCATCCTGCATATCATCCCAGGACGACTGCAGTTCCAACGCGAGCATTTGTTCGCGCAGGGCGAGCCGGGAAGTCAGCCAGTCCTGGTCCGAAAGGGCTTTCTGGATCTGGTAGTCATAGCGCCGGGCGCGGATGACGGCTTTGGGAATGTCTGTCAGGGGAATCCGGAGGGTGCCGAATACCATCCCGTTGAAAGAGCCGCTTCCCGGCCCTCTGAGGGCGGAATAACCATACCCCGCGCCGACGGCCACTTCTGGCAGCAGCGCCCCGACGGCCATCGCTTTTTCCTGCTTCCGGGCTTCTACTTGCAATTGCAGGAGCCTTGCCTCGTCCGTTCCCGCTACGGACCGCTCACCGGAGAGCACGGAGCGGGGCTCCGGGGTGTCGGAGAGGGTGTCCGTCAGGCGCGGCCGCCCGGCCGAAACGGGCCGTGTGCCCAGGCCTGCCGTTTCCAGCAGGTCCATTTTCAGCAGGGAAAGACTGCCATCCAGCCGTCGGATTCCTGACAGAAGCTTCTGGCGCTTGAGTGTGAGTTCCAACTGCTGGGGCTCCGTCGCCAATCCAGCGAGCAGCGCACTGCGAAGGTCTTTGTCCAGTGTGTCCAGCAGGGCGAGCGTTTCCGAGAGCGTTTCCCGCTTGAGCTGCAGCGAGACGATCCTCCAGTACTTGCTCTCCACGCTGTCCCGCACCTCCCGCTGCCGGAGACTGTCCTTGAGGACGGCGGCCTCCAGGCCGAGGTCTGCCAGGCGGTTGCCGGAGCGGATCCGTCCGCCGGCATAAACCGGCTGCAGAAGGGTTGCTGCGGCCCCATAGCCCCATTTGAGCGTAGAATAGGAAGGGTCGATGCCCCGCTCCCGGGCCAGGGCGTCCAGTTCCGTGTTCAGGTCGTGGGCCGCGTCGCTGTGTCCCAGCACATCATGCAGCGTGATTTCCAGCAAGGGATGGTGGGCATAGAAGCCAAAACTGGTCAGGCCGACTTTCGGCAGGTATTCCAACCGCGCCTCGTCCCGCTGGGCCCGGGCCGCGGAAACGTCCAGGGACGTATTCCGGAGAAGGGGACTGCGCTCCGAGGCGGCGCTGAGGCATTCCTGCAGAGAAAGGGTCTCCTCCTGCGCCCGGAGGGGCATGCAGGAGAGGGTCAGCAGTAGAATGAGGACGGAGCGTTTCACTTTTTGTCGGCTTTTTTATTGAGCTGCCAATAAGAGACTGGCATAATCAAGGTAATCAAGAAGATACTGAGCAGGGTCCCGAAGCAGATGGTCACCCCCATCGGCATCCAGAGCAAATCCCCGCTGATAATCATTGGAAGCACGCCGAGGGCGGTGGTGCAGGAGGTCAGGAAGATGGGTCGCATCCGTCGCTGTCCGGCGTGATAGGCCGCATCCCGGACGGATTCTCCATGCTCGAAACGCGCATCTTCGGCATATTCGAACATCAGGATGCCGTTCCGGACAATGATCCCCACCAGCGAAATCAGTCCCAGCACGGCGGTGATGCTGAAATCCAGCTTGAAAATCCACAGGCCGAACGATGCCCCGAACAGACAGAGCGAGCTCAGGACCATGGTCAGGGCCGCGATGGCTGCCTTGCGGAAGTGCAGCAGCAGGAAGAGGAAGAGAATGGCGCAGGCGGCCGCAAAGGACCAGGCGATTTCCGGCACCACCATCTTGTTGGTCGCAGAGAGTCCGGTATAAGCAAGGCTCACGCCCTCCGGGAGCTCCGGCTCTACTTCCTTGCGGATAAAGGCTTTAAGCTTCCGTTCAACCTCAGGCTGGCTGACTCCGATTTTCAGATCGCAGCCGACCGTGACGGAGCGGCATCCCGCATCCCGGTACAGCCGGCTCAGCTGCCATCCCGGTTGGACGGAGGCTACCTGACGAACGGGGACGGTGACCATGGGAATGGAGGTAGGAACGAGCTGGTCCCCGACACTGCGGTAATCCCGCTGCTCTCCCGGGATGCCACTGTAGATATTGACCGGCAGCGCCCGGTCGCCTTCCCAGAGGGTGGCAATGGTTTCGCCGCCGAAGGCGCCCGAGAGCGAAAGGGAAAGGAGGGCCTTGGAAACCCCGAGGCGCGAGGATTCATCCCCGTCCAGGGCGACATCTACCACCGGCGTCCAGTCCTCTGCGTCACTGTGGACCCATTGGGTTTCCTCCTGCAGGGAGCGCAGGTAGGCGCTGACCTTTTCCGCCGCAGCGAGCAGCTCTTCCCGCCGTTCTCCGCTGAAGCGGACGGCAATGGGGGATTCTACCATCTGGTAATCCATTTGTTTGAAGCGGAGGGATGCATCGGGAAAGAGAAACTCATAACGGAGCTGGCATTCTTTCAGCAGCTGGTCGGTCTCTCCGGGGGAGTGGGTCGTCACGATCAACTGCGCGGTCTGCGGTGAGGGCAGGATGGGCGTGTAGGTGGCGGAAAAACGGGGCGCGCCGGTACCCACGAAAGCAGTTACCGATACCACCCGGCTGTCCTGGAGCAGCAGGCGCCCCAGTGAATCGGCCCGTGCCCGGGTTGCCTGTACCCCCTTGCCGCCTTCTTCATACAGTTCCACGACGAAATACTCACGGTCTGCTTTGGGCAGCATCTGGATGCTGAGCCGGGAAAACATCGCCCCGCCGAGAACCAAGGCACAGACCCCGCCGAAAAGAGTCAGGTAAGGATGGCGGAAACAAGCCTCCAGCGCAGATTCATATACCCGCTGCAATGCGGCGAAAAACTTGTCCTGGGCCCGTGCCAGCATGCTTTTCCTCTGCTGGAAACTCTCGGCGCGGATGTATTTCACCTCCAGCGAAGGAATGACCGTCACGGCGTAGAAGAGCGACGCCATCAGGGCAATCAGGATGACCCAGGGGAAGAGGCTCACGAAATCGCCCAGGTACCCTGTGATGATGACCTTGATGGGGAAAAACATCAGGCAGATGGCCAGGGTGGCGATGAAGGTGGGCATAAAGAGTTCCTGGGCACTGCGGGCGGCGGCATCCACGCCCGTCCGTCCGCGGGACTGCTGGTTCATATAGCCGTCCATCGTAATGATGGAATCGTCAACGATCATGCCCAGCACGACAATCAAGGCGGCGAGGGTCACCGTGTTGAGGGGCATGCCGGTCATGTACATCACGGCGATCGCGATGCCGGTACACACCGGTACGCCCGAGGAGGCGATGAGGGCGGAGCGCATCGGGAACAGCATCAGCATCACGAAGATGACCACCAGCATGGCAATCAGCAGATCCCGCAGGAAAGACCAGACACTCCGGCTCACGACCCGGGGCTGGTCGCAGATGCGGCTGACTTTCACGCTCGGCGGCAGCGTGGGCTGGTATGCATCCAGGACCGCTCCCACCTTTTCGCCGAAGGCCACGATATCATTGTCCGGCCGCATTTCAATATTGACAATGAGACAGGCGTGCCCATTGTAGGATACAAACTCCGTAGGGGTCTTGTAGCGGCGGTCAATCCGTGCCACGTCTTTCAGGCGGACAATATGGCCCTCGGGATCGCAATAGACAATGCGTTCGGCTACCTCCCTCTCGCTGCCCACGGCCGAGGCGACATGGATGTTCTCGTGCCTTTCACCGGACTGCAGGGCGCCGGCCGGCACAGAAAAAGAAGCGGCCTGGTATTCCAGGAAAAGCGTGGCCGGGTCAATGCCATAGGCCGATAGTTTTTCCCGGTCGATGGTGACGGCAATTTCCTGCTGCTGATCCCCGACAATGGAGGCCTTTGCCAGCTGGGGAATCTGCCGCAGCCGGGTACATAGCTCTTCTGCGTAGTCCTGCAGCTCGTAATAACTCTTGTCGGAAGACTCCAGGGCGATGAGCATCGCGCTGGTCGCACCGAAGTCATCCAGCACCGCCACAGCCAAGACTCCCGGAGGAAGGGTCATTTTCCGGGCCTGAAGTCCCAGTTTGATTTTGGACCAGACCTCGTCTTTCCGGGATTGCGGCACATCCTTGCGGAGGTCGGTATAAATGTAACAGATGCCGTCGCGGGTTACTGAGTGGAGGGATTCCCGGTTGATTTCTTTGAACGTGAACAGATATTCTTCCAGAGGCTGGGTCAATTGTTCTTCGACCTCGGCGGCTGTCGCCCCGGGGTAGATACCGGCCACCAGGCCCTGTTTGATTTGGAAAGTCGGAAACTCGTCTTTGTTCATCCGCGTCAGGCCGAACAGGCCCAGGGCGCAGACCGCGAGGATGACAATCGTCACAAGACCCTTTTCCCGGACCGACCAGCGGACCCAGGAGGCGAGACCTTTGTCTGGATTGAAATCCTTGATTTCCATTACTGCTGGGTTTTGACTTCCATGCCTACGGATACCTTCCGGCTGCCTTCGATAATGACGAGGTCATCCTCCTCCAGTCCTTCGGCGACCAGGATGCCCTGCCCGCTGTAGCCTCCGATGCGGATGTGTTTTTTCGCCACGACTCCGCCGGTGGCCGTCCAGACGAAACGTCCCTCCATGTCCGTGAGAACCGACGCGGCCGGGATGACAATGCCTTCCGCCGTTTCCTCCTGCAGGTACACCTTGCAGATCATCCCGGGCATCAGGCCATCGGCGCCGTGCGGGGTTGAGACGCTGCATTCGTAGCTGTGGGAAAGCGAGGAGGCGGTAACGCCTTTGGTAAGGAGCTTTGCCGTTCCCGTATAGGATAGGGCCGGAATCTCCACCCGCACAGTTTCGCCCACCCGGTGGCGGGCGAATTCATTTTCCGGAAGCGGGAAGCGGATTTCCGGCTGGTCCAGACTGACGATTTTCACCACGGGCTCCGCCAGGGTGGTTTCCACGCCTTCGGTCAGATACAGTTTTTCGACTACCCCGCTGAACGGGGCTTTGAGGGTGCAACGGTCTCTGGCACTGCGGGCGGCGGCTTCCGCGGCCCGCGCTTCGTCCAGCTGGGTCTTGATGCGCAGGTAATCGACCTCCGTCACCGTGCCGCTTTGGTACACGGGCTGGATCCGCTTCCAGCCGTCTTCTGCCTGGGCCAGCCGGGATGAGGCGGCGTCATAGGCGCTCGAGACCGCCTGGGACGAGATGACGGCCAATTTCTGGCCTTTGGCAACCCGGCTGCCTTCCTTGACGGTCAGACGCGAGAGCGTGCCGGAGGCGGAAGCGCTCACGACGGCTGTCCGGGAAGGGGAGACCGTTCCCACATAGCCGGTCGAAACGGACTCCGAAAGGGCTCCGGCCCGTTGGACCTTGACGACGACGGGCGCAGGTGACGCTTTGGTCAGGTTCAGCAGCCGTCCCTTTCCGTTGCAGCCGGACAGAAGCGCCAAGGCCAGGAAAAAGAGAATGCGTCTAGTCATTTTTCGTGGCAATACAATGGACTTTGGAGGATGTGACGGTCCCTTTCAGGCCATCCATCGGGAAGTCTCCGGAATAGTTCATCTCGAAGACGATCGTCTGGTCATATTTCCGCCCTGTTCCTCCCACCGTCAGGTTGTAGCGCAGGGCATCGTCCCCGAACTTCGGAAAGACCAGGACGCTGCGGAGCAGGGGTGTCAGGACCAGCTGCTCTCCGTCGAGGCTCGCGCTGAACACGACGGGGTCGCCTCCGGTAATGTTCAGGGTCACCACCATCTTCTGCTCTTCTGTGTCCTGGAGCAGATGCATCTGTCCGCTCTCCGGCACCAGATTCCGGATGAAGGTCGTGTCCCGGCTGCCTCTCCAGTCGGTATAGGTCCCGGATACGGTAATGTATCCACCCGTTTTGAATGAATAATCTCCTTTGAAGGCCGCAGTCCCCTCCGCTTTGCATCCGGAGAGTACTCCCGACAGCAGGACCAGGGGCAGCAGCCAGTTTTTCATATTCCACATAGGCTTGTTTTTCGCCATCGCGTTCTTTTTTTTCTGCAAAGATAGCCAAACAAGCCGAACAGAACAAACGAAACGTAAAAAGCACTCCGAATCTCGAACCTCCGGTTCCTGGAAGGGCTGCTACAGATACAGTGCTTTATCGACGTATTATGCCGATAGCAGAGGTTCTACCAGCCTAATCCCTTCAGCCATTTCTCAACTTTGGCCCGACCGGTGCGGACTTCGTGACCGTAGATGGCGAAACCCGGTTTGACATCGGCCTTCGGGAATGCCTTTTTTACGTCCTGGACGGTGGAGGCGAGTCCGCTGCCTTCATGGGTGGTGAACGGGATGACGGTCTTGCCCGAGAGGTCGTGATCCTTGAAGAAGGTGAACATCACCTGCGGATAGGTACCCCACCAGATGGGACCGCCGATGAAGATGACATCGTAAGGGGCTACGTCCACATCGCCTTTGTAGGCAGGCAGTTCTCCGGCCTTGGCTTCGTCCTGGGCGACCTTGATGAGATCCATATAGGGCATGTCGTAGTTCTTTTCGGCTACGATTTCAAACTGGTCGGCGCCGGTGATTTCGGAGATATAGTCGGCTACAATCTTGGTGTTGCCCACTTCGATGTTGCCCACGGAGTAGTTCTCCCCTGCATGAGAGAAGAAGATGACGAGTGCTTTCTGGTTCATATCGTTCTTGTTTTGTCCACAGGCCGTGCCGGCGGTAAGCACCGCCAGCAGGACCGTTAGAAAAGATTTTACTGGATGTTTCATGTGGCTAAGTTAGCGAATTAATCCCAGAGTTCGTAATCGCCCATCCAAGCCTTGATCTGCTCGTAGGACATATTGAAATAGCGTTTCTCCTTGTTCAGAGCGGCGATTTGCTTCATCTCATCGTCGGAAAGAGTAAAGGTGAAGGATTCGATGTTC
>JAEEHS010000016.1 GCA_016281015.1 Bacteroidales bacterium | reverse complement strand
GTCTTCGGGTCGCGGGTGCACTGCTCGGGCTTGAATTTGTAGGCGCCGTGGGACGTGCCGAGGGAGATGGCCAGGGAGTCGCAACCGGTACGGGTGGCGAAGTCGATGACCTCTTCGGGACGGGGGTAGTGGCTTTCTTCGGCGGAGACTTCGTCTTCCACGCCGGCCAGAACGCCGAGTTCGGCCTCGACGGTCACATCATACTGGTGGGCATAGTCCACGACTTTCTTGGTCAGGGCGATATTCTCCTCGTAGGGGAGGGAGGAAGCGTCGATCATCACGGAGCTGAAACCCATGTCCACGCAACTCTTGCAGAGCTCGAAACTGTCGCCATGGTCCAGGTGGAGGACAATCTGCGGATGTTCCCAACCGAGTTCCTTGGCATACTCGACGGCACCTTCGGCCATGTAGCGAAGCAGCGTCTGGTTGGCATAGTTACGGGCACCCTTGGAAACCTGGAGGATCACAGGGGACTTCGTCTCGGCAGAAGCCTGGATGATGGCCTGGAGCTGCTCCATGTTGTTGAAATTGAAGGCAGGGATGGCGTAACCGCCGGCAACGGCCTTCGCGAACATCTCACGGGTGTTCACCAGGCCGATTTCTTTGTAAGATACCATAGTTGTATAGAAATTTAGTCTGAAATTTTCACTACTGTTTCAAAAACCACGCAAATTTAGTTATTTTTGTGAAAAGAATCTATAAAATGAGCGGCAAAGTTTTGATATTTTCGGCGCCGTCCGGCTCCGGCAAAAGTACCATTGTGGGCCATATCCTCTCGAAGCATCCTGAGATCGAGTTTTCCGTCTCCGCTACATCCCGTCCGCCGCGGGGCGAGGAGCAGGACGGGGTGGAATATCTCTATTATTCCGCGGACATTTTCCGCGCCCTGGTTCGGGACGATAAGTTCGTGGAGTATGAAGAGGTCTATCCGGACCGCTTCTACGGGACGCTCAAGAGCGAGGTGAACCGCATCTGGGCCAAGGGACATGTCATCATCTTCGACGTGGATGTCAAAGGAGGGGTCAACCTGAAGAAGTACTTCGGAGACAGGGCTTTGTCGGTGTTTATCCAGGCTCCCTCGGTGGAAGTGCTCCGCAGCCGGCTCATCGCCCGGGCGACCGACCCGATGGAAGAAATCGAAAAGCGGGTCGCCAAGGCCGCCGAGGAGATGACCTATGCGCCGAAATTCGACCGGGTGCTGGTCAATGACGACCTCGCCGCCGCCTTCCGGGAAGCGGACGAAATGGTCGATGGATTTCTCTCACGATGAGAATTGCTGTTTATAGCGGGAGTTTCAACCCCCTCCACATCGGCCATCTGGCCATCATGGAGTATCTCTCCCGGGATGCCGGTTTCGACCGGGTCTATCTCGTTGTCACGCCCCAGAACCCCTTCAAGAAAGGAAATGACAGCGGTGAGGCCCGCTACCGGGCGGCGGTCGAGGCCGTTTCCAGGTATCCCGACCTCCGGGTCAGCGTAGAAGATGTGGAATTGAAGATGGACCCGCCGCAGTATACCATCCGGACCCTGGATGCCCTCCGGCGCAGGGAACCTGAGAATGAATTTACCCTCATTATCGGCGCGGACAACCTGGAGAGCCTGCCCCGCTGGCAGGAGCACGGGCGTATCCTCAGGGAGTATGGGGTCGCCGTCTTTCCCCGCAAAGGTTACCACCGGGGGCATCTTCGCGCCCGGCTCCTTCGCGAGGACCCTTCCTTCAAGATCCGGCTCCTGAAGGCGCCGCTCGTGACCATTTCTTCCACTGACATCCGAGAAGGCCTTGCCGCCGGAGCGGACATGTCCAAATGGCTGATGTAATGCATACCGAAACCGAACGTAAATTTCTTGTCAGGGACGAGGGCTACAAAGCCGAGGCCGTCCGCAGTGTCCATATCCGCCAGGGCTATATCGCCCATGACGGCGGCAATACCGTCCGTATCCGGATCAAAGATGCGCAGGGGATCCTGACCATCAAGGGTGCCACCCACGGTTTCAGCCGCCCGGAGTGGGAGATGGAAATCCCACTGCAGGATGCCCTGGACCTGTTTGCCCTGTGCAAAAGCGGCTGCGTGGACAAAATCCGTCATATCGTGCCCGCCGGCGGGGGGCGGTACTTTGAAGTGGACGAATTTCTGGGAGACAATGAAGGCCTCGTCATGGCCGAAATCGAACTCGGAAGCGAAGACGAAGCCTTTGTGCGTCCACCCTGGCTGGGTGAGGAAGTCACCGGGGACCGCCGGTACTATAATTCTTATTTGAGCGCGAGGCCTTTCAAGACCTGGTAGTTCCGCTGCCGGGCTGCGCGGGAGGGGAGACCGAAGCGCAGGAGGCGCGGCGCATCTCCTTCCCGGAGGGATACGGCATAGCGTCCCGGCGTGGAAGTGGGCTCCACCGTCGCTTCCAGCACTTGCCAGTACCGTTGCGTCGAGAAGTCCAGTAAAAGTTTTCCTCCATCCCGTTGCAGCGAGCCGCCGCCCCTGAGGAGCAGTTCACTCACCTTCTGCGTCGCAGCATCCAAATCCGGCGCCTCGAAAAGCGCCGTACCACTGTCCATCAGTTTGACTTGGTCAATGCCGTGCATCGGTGGAACTAAAACAGGCGACCGTTGAATTTGTCAGCCAGCCCCTGCAGTTCGTCGCTGGTAGCCGGACGCTCCAGGGCCGCCTTGCGCTCCTGGACGAAACGGGCTTTCAGCAGGGCGAACTGCCGTTTGGTATCCAAAGTGAAATCCCCGCCGTCGATCCAGGCGAAGTAGGACGGTTCGCTCTGCCAGACTTCCCGGGCGGTCTTCCCCTTGTGCTTGCCGAAGCTGATGACGGGCTCGCCGTTTTCGCCGAGCACCAGCCTTCCGGCATAGTCTACGGTCTTGGGGCGTCCGGCCACGGAAGCGAGCGCCTGGACGTCATTTTTCAGCTTGTCTCCGTACATGTCCAGCTGGCCCTTCAACACCTCGTAGGTCGCGAGGGTGTCCGCTTCGGCCGTATGGGCGTTTTCGAAGTCGGCACCGCCGCAGTAGAAACGGTAGGCGGCCTTGAGATTCCGCGGTTCCATATAGTGGTAGATGTTCTGGACGTCCACCATCAACTTGGAATGGAGGTCGATATCAATCTCCTTCTTCATATAGACCCGGACCCTTTCGATCTCTTCAGCGAGCATCGGCAGGTCGAATTTGGCAGAGTTGAAACCCGCCAGGTCGCTGTCCGAAAGCCACTCGACCACCTCGTCCACCGAGTCGCAGAAACGCGGGCAGTCCTTCAGGTCCTCATCCTTGATGCCATTGACCGCCGAGGCGGCCGGATTCATCGGATACTGGCATTTGCGCGCATAATCCCAGGGCTTGAACCGCCAGGTCTTGATGCGGGTCTCGCCGCCCGGAAGGGCTTTGACGAAACTCAGTTCGGCGATGCAGTCGCTGGCAATGTTAAGGCCGGTGCTCTCGATGTCGAAAAAGAGTAGCGGCCGTTCAAGATTCAGTTCCATAAATACTTATTGGATCATGATCGGCATCAGGATGCCGCATACTTTTTCGCTGTCCGCCTCTTCCTCGGCCGGGAGGATGAGGGCGGCGCGGCGGGCGTCGGCAAACTTGATGACCATGGACGTGCAGCTCATGTTCGCAAGGATCTCCGTCAGGAAGGTCGACTTGAAACCGATGGTCAGGTCGTCTCCGGCATAGTCGCAGGAGATCTTCTCATAGGCGGCAAGGGCAAAGCCCAGGTCCTGGGCGGATATTTCCAGCTGGCCCGGCTTCAAGGTGAACTTGATGTGGTTCGAAGCCTTGTTGGAGCACACGGCGACACGGCGGACGGTGTTCAGCAGCACGGCCCGGTCGATCTTCAGGATGTTCGCATTGTTCTGCGGGATGACGTCCCGGTATTTCGGATATTTGCCGACCACCAGGCGGCAGACCATCGTGGTCGCGCCGAAAGTGAACTGGGCCGTCGTGCTGTCGAAGGCAACCGTTACCGTCTCGACGTCCTTTCCAATGATAGAACGAAGGACATTCGCGGCTTTCTTATGGAGGATGAAGGAAGCCTTCTCGGAGGCCTTTACATCCTTGGTCGTGTAGCAGATCAGTTTGTGGGAATCGGAGGCGACCAGGGTCGTCGCAGCCGTGTCGATGTCGAAGAAGATACCGTTCATGGCAGGGCGGATCTCATCGTCGGCCGTGGCATAAACCGTGCCCTGAATGCCTTCCACAAGGCTTTCGGCCGGGAATTCCACCGTCAGGGCATCCTCACCGGCGCCTTTGATCTCGGGATAGTCGTCCGCCGGGAAAAAAGGGAGGGCGGAATTACCGCTGGCCCAGGAACATTCGAACGAACTGTCAGAGACGGTCTTGATGCCGAGCGGCTGGTCCGGAAGTTCCTTCAGCAGGTCGAGCATGTGACGGGCGGGAACGGCGATGCTGCCTTCCTCTCCGACGGCGTCCACATCGATCTGGGTACGGAGCGTCAGTTCGGAGTCCGAAGCGGTCACTTCGAGTTTCCCGTCTTTCAGGACGAAGAGGAAATTCTCGAGGATCGGGAGGGAGGACTTGGAGGGAATCGCCTTCGCAACATCCATCAGTCCTTTGAGGAGAGAAGTGCTGGAAATGGTCAGTTTCATATCTTTTTTCTTTATATTTCTTATCCATGGGACCATGGGCCCATACAATTGACAAATATAGCAAATTTATCGCAAATGGCATAGGTTTTGAAAAAAATGTGGCCGGAAAAATATTAAAATCAGATATTATGAAGAATGGATTTCTTGTTGTGCTGGCTTCAGTCCTTCTGAGCGGACTGACAGCCTATGGCGTGGTCAAGGCCAACCCGGCCACCAGCCCCTCCGCCTCTGTCAATGCTAGCAGTGAAAACGGCTTTGTGCAGCAACGGACTGTCAATCTGGCAGAAAGCGACTATCCGGATTTCACCTATGCCGCCGAAGCGGCGGTCGGCGCCGTCGTCTATGTCGAGGTGACGGTCCAGAGCCGCCAGCAGTACCAGAGCATCGACCCCTTCTTCCAGTTCTTCTTCGGAAGCCCGTTCTCCCAGCCGCAGTCCCGGGAGCAGAAGGGGAGCGGATCCGGCGTCATTATCCGTCCGGACGGCTATATCGTCACGAACAATCACGTTGTCAGCGGTGCCACGTCCGTTACGGTGACCCTCAACGACAACCGTCAGTATGAAGCGACGGTCGTGGGCACCGACCCGGCGACCGACGTCGCCATCATCAAGGTGGACGCCGTGGACCTGCCGACCATCGACATGGGCGACAGCGATGCGCTCCGTCTCGGCGAATGGGTCCTGGCAATCGGTTCGCCGCTGGGTGAGCAGCTTCGCGGAACCATCACGGCGGGCATCGTCTCCGCCAAGGGCCGCTCGATGCCCAACACCACCGGTGAATTCAAGATCGAGTCCTTCATTCAGACGGATGCGGCTGTCAACCCGGGCAACTCCGGCGGCGCCCTGGTCAACAAGAAAGGCGAGCTGGTCGGCATCAATACGGCCATCATTTCCCAGACAGGAGCCTACAGCGGTTATTCCTTCGCCGTTCCGGTCAATATTGTCAAGAAAGTGGTTGCGGACCTGATTGACTATGGCACCGTCAAGCGTGCCGTCCTGGGCATCACCATGCAGCCCGTGGACAAGAAAATTGCGGAAGAAATGAAACTTTCTTCGGTCAGTGGCGTATATATTTACGAGGTTATGAAAGGAAGTGCGGCTGACGAAGCCGGCTTGAAGAAGGGAGATGTCATTCTGGCGGTCGGCGGGCAGACCATCACGGACGGAGCATCCGTCCAGGCGAAGGTCAACGAGTACCACCCCGGCGACACGGCGGACGTTACTTTCGTCCGTGGTGGAAAGACACAGACTGTGACCGTTACATTCCATGCTGCGGCCGTTTCCAACGGCGAAAAGGACATTGACGGTTCGGTCGCCTTCTACGGCGCACGCCTGAAAACAGCACCCAAGGAAACCCTCTCTGTCATCGGCGCGAAGAGCGGCGTGGAGATTGTTTCCGTCGGCGCGGGAAAGATGGCGGATGCGGGAGCGCTCACCGGTTCGGTGATCCTGTATGTCAACAACACGGCCGTTTCAAAACCTGAAGATGTGATTGCCCTGGCGAAGAAGTCGGCGCGTGCGGTCTATCTCGAAGGAGTGGACCCGGACGGAAAACCCTTCTACTTCGGCTTTGGCAAGTAAAGCGGGGATTACCGTAACGTTATAATAATGAGACAACTAAAGATTACCAAGTCGATCACCAACCGGGAGAGCGCATCCCTGGACAAATATCTCCAGGAAATTGGCAGGGAAGAGTTGGTGACCCCCGAAGAGGAAGTGGAACTGGCCCAGCGCATCCGCAAGGGTGACCAGGAAGCCTTGGAAAAACTGACCCGCGCGAACCTTCGTTTCGTCGTATCCGTTGCCAAGCAGTACCAGAACCAGGGACTGAGCCTTCCGGACCTGATCAATGAAGGGAACCTGGGCCTGATCAAGGCCGCCGAGAAATTCGACGAGACCCGCGGCTTCAAGTTCATCTCATATGCCGTTTGGTGGATTCGCCAGTCGATTCTCCAGGCTCTTGCCGAGCAGAGCCGTATCGTCCGTCTTCCGCTGAACCAGGTGGGCTCGCTGAACAAAATCAACAAAGCCCTCTCGAAGTTCGAACAGGAAAACGAGCGGCAGCCTTCCAACGAGGAGCTTTCCGAGATGATCGATGTTCCGAAGGAGAAGATTTCGGATACCCTCCGGGTCAGCGGCCGCCACGTCAGCGTGGATGCTCCCTTTGTGGAAGGAGAGGACAACAGCCTGCTGGACGTGCTTCCGAATGACGATTCCCCGATGGCGGACAAGGGACTGGTGAACGAATCGCTGAACACCGAAATCGAACGGGCCCTGTCCACCCTGACCGACCGTGAACGGGAGATTATCAAATCTTTCTTTGGTATCGGCTGCCAGGAGATGACCCTCGAGGAAATCGGCGAACGCTTCGGACTGACCCGTGAGCGGGTCCGCCAGATCAAGGAGAAGGCCATCCGCCGCCTGAAGAGCCCGTCCCGCAGCAAACTCCTCAAAGGTTATCTGGGATGAGTCCGGAAACATTTATCCAGCAGAAGGCCGCAGCGGCCATTCTCTCACTCTATGGAACTGAAGTGGCGGAAACGTCACTTCAGGTTTCTGTTACCCGGAAAGAGTTCGACGGGGATTACACCCTGGTCACTTTTCCGCTCCTGAAGATTACCCACAGTGCGCCGGATGTGACCGGCAACGCCATTGGAGCCTATCTGGTGGCCCATGTTCCGGAAATCGCCGCCTACAATAGCGTCAAGGGTTTCCTGAACCTTTCCTTCTCACCCCTGTACTGGAACGAGACCCTCCGGGAAATCGCCGGGAACGAGGACTATGGACAGTTGCCCCCGACCGGGCGCCGGATCATGGTCGAATTCTCCTCGCCGAATACGAACAAGCCCCTTCACCTGGGCCATATCCGCAACAACCTGCTGGGAGACAGTGTTTCCCGCATCCTGAAGGCGAACGGGAACGAGGTGATCAAGGCGACGCTCGTCAATGACCGCGGGGTCCATATCTGTAAGTCCATGCTGGCCTGGCAGAAACTCTTCAAGGGAAAGACGCCTGCTTCCACCGGCATCAAGGGAGACCACCTGGTCGGCGACTGCTATGTGGCCTTTGACAAACTCTACAAGGGGGAGGTCCAGGCGCTGATGGAAGCCGGTATGCCGGAAGAGGAGGCCAAGAGGGCCGCCCCTTCGCTGCGGGAAGCCCATGAGATGCTGGTCAAATGGGAGCAGGAAGACCCTGAGGTTCGCGCGCTCTGGAGCATGATGAACGGCTGGGTCTTCGAGGGCTTCGCCGAGACCTACCAGGCGCTCGGTATCAGTTTTGACAAGGTGGACCGTGAGTCCGAAACCTACTTGCTGGGCAAGGAACTGGTCCAGAAAGGCCTCGCCGAGGGCGTTTTCGAGAAGCAGGCCGACGGCTCCGTCTGGTGCGACCTCACCGCGGACGGCCTGGACCGGAAACTGGTCCTTCGCGGCGACGGGACCTCCGTCTACATCACGCAGGATCTCGGTACGGCCGAAAGGCGTTTCGCCCAGTACGACCTCCAGTCCCATGTGTATGTGGTCGGAAACGAGCAGGATTACCATTTCCAGGTCCTCAAACTCATCCTCAAGAAACTCGGTTTCGACTGGGCAGACCAGATCTATCACCTTTCCTACGGGATGGTCGAACTGCCCAACGGCAAGATGAAATCCCGCGAAGGGACGGTCGTAGACGCGGATGACCTGATCGAGGAAATGTACCGGGAAGCGAAGCGGACTTCGGAAGAAAGCGGCAAACTGGCCGATCTGAATGAGGAAGAGCGGGAAAAGCTCTACCACATGATCGGGCTCGGTGCCCTCAAGTACTTCATTATCAAGGTGGACCCCAAGAAGACGATGCTTTTCAATCCGGAAGAGTCCATCGATTTCAACGGCAACACCGGTCCCTTTATCCAGTACACGCATGCGCGGATCTGCTCGATTCTCCGCAAGGCCAGCGTGGCCTTCGGGGCGTCGGACATCCCCGCTTCGCTTCAGCCGAGCGCCAAGGAAATCCGCCTGGTGAAACTGCTGGGCCTGTATCCGGCCAAGGTGGCGGAAGCCGGGGCGGCGCTTTCGCCGGCGGTCATCGCAAACTATGCCTATGACCTGGCGAAAGAGTTCAACCAGTACTACCACGATACGCCGATTCTCAAGGAAGCCGACGAGGCGGTCCTGAAATACCGGCTGGAACTGATTGCCGTTCTCGCCCGGACACTCCGCAGTGCCATGGACCTTGTCGGCATCAGCCTCCCTGACAGAATGTAATTATTGATACGTCATGAAAACAGATTTAGCCAAGATTCTTTCCGTACGCGGCCAGCATGGCCTGTACCTCTATATCGCCCAGTCCCGCAGCGGCGCCATCGCCGAAGCCCTTTCGGACAAGAAGCGGGTCAATTTCGCCGCGTCCAGCGGCATCACGACCCTCGAGGACATTTCCATCTACACCCTGGAAGGGGAAGTGAAACTCCGCCAGGTGTTTGAAAAACTCCACGAGGTCCTTGGTGAGAGCGATGCTCCCAGTTCCAAAGCGGCCCCCGACGAGCTCAAGGCCCTCTTTGCGAAGGCCCTTCCCGACTATGACGGCGACCGTTTCTATGTCTCCCACATGAAGAAGGTGGTGGACTGGTACAACGAGCTCAAGGCCTGTGCGAGCCTGGAGTTCGTGGATCCCGAGGCCGAGCAGGAAGACGAGACGCCGGCCGAATAATGAAGACCCTGAAGGTCATCACGCTCGGCTGTTCCAAGAATACGGTCGATACGGAACATCTCCTGTATCAGGTAAAAGATGCCTATGAGATTGTTCCTGAGACCGATTCGCGTCCGGTAGATGTCCTGCTGGTCAATACCTGCGGCTTTATCGGAGATGCCAAGGAGCAGTCCATCCAGACGATTTTCGATTGCGTCCGCGCGTGCCGGGAAGGCCGTGCCGGGCGCCTTCTCGTCTTCGGCTGCCTTTCCCAGCGCTACAAAGATGAGCTACCGGGACTGATCCCGGAGGTGGATGGCTGGTTCGGTGCGCGGGACCTCGCCCCGCTCGTCCGGGCACTGGGATGTACGCCGCGCCAGGAGACGGCCCACCGCCGTGTCCGGACAGACGGCCGTCATCCCTATGCTTTCCTGAAAATCTCGGAAGGCTGTGACCGCCGCTGCTCGTACTGTGCCATCCCCTTCATCCGGGGAGCCCACCGTTCCGTGCCCATGGAAACGCTTGTGAAAGAGGCGGAAAGCCTGGCGGCGGAAGGCGTTCGGGAACTGGTGCTGATTGCCCAGGATACGACGTTCTACGGGCTCGACCTGTACCGGCGCCGTGCCCTGGCCGAGCTCCTTCGGGCCCTTTCCGCGGTGGACGGGATTGAATGGATCCGGATCCATTATTCCTATCCGGCGGATTTCCCGGAAGATGTGCTGGACGAGATGGCCACAAATCCCAAAGTCTGCCGTTATATGGACATTCCCCTCCAACACATCGCCGACCCGGTCCTCGCTGCCATGCACCGGCATGTGGACGGGGCGTGGACGCGGGAGCTGATTGCCCGCATGCGGGAACGGGTCCCCGGGGTCGTGCTCCGGACGACGATGATTGTCGGTCATCCGGGAGAAGGCTACAAGGAATTCCAGCAGCTGCTTTCTTTCGTGGAAGAAGCCCGTTTCGAACGGCTCGGCGCCTTTGCCTATTCGGAAGAAGAGGGGACCTTCGATGCGGAGCATTATGAAGACAAGATTCCGCCGCGCACCAAGCGCAGCCGCCTGAATCGCCTGATGGAAGTACAGCGTGGCATATCCCTTGCATATAACCAGAGCCGGATCGGGACGCAGGTCAAGGTGCTCGTGGATGATTTCGCCGAGGGCTCCCTCGTGTGCCGCAGCGAATTCGAGAGCCCGGAGGTGGACGGAGAAATCCTGGTCCCGTACAATGCAGAAGCCTTTGGCGGCGTGGAACCCTATTCGCTGGTCGGCGAATTCCTGGATGTCCGCATCACCGGGGCCGATGAATATGACTTGACAGCCCAAGTGCTATGAAACGATTCGCTTTCCTTCTCGCCGCCCTCCTGGCGGCCTGTTCCCCGCAGACACTGACCCTGCAGGTGGAAATGCGCCATCCCTCGAAGTCCGGTCTCGAACTCTCCGGGAAAACGATGGCGGTGGTCTGCATGGACGCTTCCGATACGGTGGTCAATACGGCCCTGGCGACGGGGCTGGCCCGTTCGCTGGAGAAGACGTACTTCGACGGCGAAACCATGATTCCGATTTACCGCGTCGCCGCCGACAGCATCAATCTTTCGCGCATGCACGACCTGGTGATGGACACGGGACTCGATGTGATTTTCTTCTTTGATGCCCCGTCGCTGGGAGATACCCTGAAGCCGCAGGTGCCGCTGGAGTTGAATCTCTATGTCTACGACAGCATGGAAAAGGCGGACAAGATCCATTCATATACCGGTTCGACGACCATCAAACACAATTTTGCCGAGCAGGCGGAGCGGATGGGACAGCAGATTTCCAACCGTTTCCTGCCGACCTGGAAGGCGGAAGGCTATTCGCTCTACTATTATGAATGGGAGGGTGGATGGATGGACGCCATCGATCATGCGGCAGAGCACGAGTGGGAAGAGGCCATTGATTTCTGGATGCGCAAACTCAATACGCAGAAAGCCATGACATCGGCCTGTGCCTCGTACAACATTGCCGTCGGTTATTTCATGCTGGGTGATCCGCTCCTGGCCTTGAAATGGCTGGACCAAAGCGAGAAATTCTACCCTCTCTCTCTGGCGCCGGGCCTTAGGAAACGCATCCAGGAGAGGATTTGATTATCTGATATTCAGAAGTTTATGAGTCTGGAGTGACAAGCGCCACTCCGGATTTTTTTTGATATAGGCGATACAGCGCTCTGTCAGGGAACGGTTTTTCGCCGCATCGAGGGTGTCGCAGGGCTGGAGAAAATGCTCCCCGTCCATCCCGAGCCACTCGGCAATGCCGCTTTCGTCACCGGTATAGACCAGTTTGATTTCATCCGCCCGCTGAAGGACGACGGGGGCCTCCTTGGGACTGAGGGTAATCCAGTCGATGCCTGCGGGCAGGGGACGGGTCCCGTTGGTTTCGATATGGACCCGGAAGCCGCAGCGGTGGAAGGCTGCGATCAGCGCCTCGTCGGCCTGCAGGGATGGTTCGCCGCCGGTCAGGCAGATGCGGCGGGAGGGATGGCGCAGGGCCTCTCCGGCAATCTCCTCTGCCTCCATCATCACCCCCTCCCGGTGGTCTGTGTCGCAGAAAGGGCAGGTGAGGTTGCAGCCGCTCAGCCGCACGAAGACCATCGGGGTTCCGGTCCAGTAACCTTCGCCTTGCAGGGAATAGAAAATCTCGTTGACCCGGTATGTCTTAGTCGCGCTCATAGGCGGCCATGTTCATTTCGGACTCCCATACCTCGACACGGTAGGCATTGGGGGTGTTGTCGCAGATCCAACGGGCGATGTTCTCGGCCGTCGGATTGAAATCGAACACCTCGTTGAGGTTCTTGTGGTCCAGTCTTCCTTCAATGGAGCGCTTGATGTGCGTGAAGTCCGTGACCATGCCGTCGGCATTGAGTTCCCGGCTCCGGCACCAGATTTTGACAATCCAGTTGTGGCCATGCAGGGCTTCGCATTTGCTCTCATAGGAAAGCATCAGGCTGTGGGCGGAAGAGATTTCCAGGCGTTTGCAGACGTAGTACATATTATGCTTCGTATTCGGTGGGATCGAAGCCTTCGAGGGCTTCCTTGCGTTCGGTACAGGTCCCGCAGCGGCCGCAGTGCTTCTCCCCGCCCTTATAGCAGGAATAGGTCAGGCTGTAGTCGACGCCGAGCGCCTTTCCGCGCAGGGCGATGTCCCGTTTGGTGATGTTGCAATACGGAGAGACGATGCGGACCCCGTTGTACGTGCCGGCCTCGGCCGCACGGTCGAAGGCATCGATAAACTCCGGACGGCAGTCAGGATAGATGGCATGGTCTCCGCCATGGTTGGCGAGAAGGACCGTGTCCAGGCCATGGCTCTCGGCCAGTCCGGCCGCCACGGCGAGCATGATGCCGTTGCGGAACGGGACGACGGTCGAGCGCATGTTCTCATCCGCATAGGATCCTTCCGGGATTTCTCCGCCGCCCTGGAGGAGGTCACTGTGGAAATACTGCCGGATGAAATCCAGGGAAATGACAAGATGGGGGATGTCGAGGCGCCGGCAGTTCTCGCGGGCGCAGGCGAGTTCCCGCGCGTTGTGCTTGGAGCCGTAGTCGAAACTGACGGCCAGCGCAATGCTGTCCCGGTATTCATACAGGAGGGTGGTGGAGTCCAGGCCTCCGGAATATATCAAAATCGCTTTCACTCGGCTATGGATTGAGCAAGAATGGCATCAACGGCCCGGCGGGCGCCTGCGACCGCTTCTACGACCGTTTTCGGACCGGTCGCGAAGTCGCCCATGGAATAGACGTTCTCCATACCGGCGATGCGCTGGTCTTCTGTGATGCGGGGCCATCCCCAGTCATCCTTTTCATAGGAACAGCCGTCCAGCAGGGAGAAGTCCGGTTTTTCGCTGATGGCCGTGATGAGGGTGTCGCAGGGGACGAAATGGTCGGTTCCGTCCAGGATCTTCGTCACCAGGCGGCCGCTTTCGGGGTCGGTGACATTCTCGCAGTCCCGGAAAACGACCCCGCCTTCCTGCACCTCGACCGGTGCCTGGAATACACGGAAGCGGACACCGTCCGCCTGGGCCTGTACGACTTCCAGCGGATTGGCCGGCATGTTTTCGAAAGTCTTGCGGTAATAGACCCAGGTCTCGGCGCCGCTGCGGACCGCGGTCCGGCAGGCATCCATGGCCACATTGCCGCCGCCGATGACGATGACTTTCTTTCCAAGAGAGAACTGCTCCGGCTGCTTGAGGTAGGGAAGGGCCTGGATGGCGCGCTCTTCGCCCGGAATCCGGAGGGTCGCGGGTTTTTCCGCCCCGGGGGCGAGCAGGACGGCGTCAAAGCCATCAGTGAGTTGTTTCAGCGGCAACTCTTTCCCGACAGGAACGCCGGGATGGAAAACGACCCCGCCCTCGTGCAGGAGCCGTTCATAAGCATCCACGAGGGACCGGTCCAGGCGGAAGGGGGGAATCCCGTAGCGGAGGACGCCGCCCAGATGGTCGTTGGCATCGTACAGATGGACCTCGGCCCCCTCCCGGAGGAGCCAGACGGAGGCCGCGATACCGGCGGGGCCGGCGCCGACGATTGCGAAGCGGCGACCGCGCAGGCGCTCGGATTCGGCTTCCAGACGGACTCGGTCCAGATAGCGGAGAGAGATTTCCTGCTCGATCTCATACCAGCGGACCGGAACCTGTTTCACGTTGAGGATGCAGGCGCCGTAGCAGAATTGTTTCCAGTCGCAGACCCGGGAGGTCACGGCTGAAAGGGGATTGTTGTCGAAAAGGAGTTTACCGGCCTCATCAAGACGGTCTTCCCGGTACAGGGCCATGGCCTCGGGGACCGGCGTATGGACCGGACAGCCCTGCAGGGAGCATTTCGGCTTCTTGCAGAGGAGACATCTGAGCGCTTCTTCGTTTTTCATGTTTTTTTCGCTTTGCAAAGATACGAATTCTTTCTTATTTTTGTCTTCGGTGAAAGCACGTACCTATATTGCCATCGACCTGAAGTCCTTCTATGCCTCCGTGGAGTGTGTGGAAAGGGGACTCGACCCCCTCAAGGCTTATCTCGTCGTGGCCGACGCTTCGCGGACAGACAAGACGATCTGCCTCGCGGTATCCCCTGCGCTCAAGGCTTTCGGCATTCCCGGCCGGCCCCGGCTCTTCGAAGTGAACCGCGCTGTCCGCCAGATCAATGCCGGAAGGCCGTCCTCCGACCGGGTGGAGTTTATCGTCGCACCGCCCCAGATGGCCCGTTACATGCAGGTCAGTTCCCAGGTGTATGGCGTCTATCTCCGTTATGTCGCTCCCGAAGACATCCATGTCTATTCCATTGACGAAGTGTTCATCGACGCGACGGATTATCTCGGGATGTATGGTCTTTCCGCCCATGATTTTACGCGGAAACTGATCCGGGAAGTGCTTCAGGAGACGGGGGTTACGGCGACGGCCGGCATTGCGGAGAACCTCTATCTGGCCAAAATTGCCATGGACATCGAGGCAAAGCACCAGGATGCGGACCGGGACGGGGTGCGGATCGCGGAGCTGGACGAAATGTCCTATCGGCGGAAATACTGGAGTCACCGGCCTCTGACGGATTTCTGGCGGGTGGGCCGGGGCATCGCCGCCCGGCTCGAGGCCACGGGAATCTATACGATGGGCGATATCGCCCGGGTGTCCCTGGTGAACGAGGAGATCCTCTACCGGCTCTTTGGGGTCAATGCCGAACTGCTGATCGACCATGCCTGGGGATGGGAACCCTGTACGATGGCCCAGATCAAAGCCTATCGCCCGGCGGTGAACTCTCTCTCTTCAGGCCAGGTCCTTTCGAGTCCCTACGATTATGAGAAGGCCCGGCTCATCGTGCGGGAAATGACGGATTCCCTCTCGCTTGACCTGGTGGAAAAGCGTCTGGTGACGGACCAGGTCGGCCTGTGGATCGGCTACGACAGTTCTTCGGCCTCCGACAAGGCCGTCACGGCGAAGGATTATTATGGGCGCACGGTGCCGAAACCCGCAAACGGAACGGCGAACCTGGGGCGCCAGACCTCGTCCACCGCGTTGATCATGCAGGCGATGATGGAACTGTACAAGCGCCTGGTCAATCCGAGATATACGGTTCGGCGGGTGGTTGTCGTGGCCCATCATGTGGTCAGCGAGCAGTGCTCCGAGACCCAGTTGGACCTATTTGCTCCTCAGATGGACCTGGAAAAGGAAAGGCGGCAGCAGGAAGCCATCCTGTCCATCCGCCGCCGTTTCGGCAAAAACGCCATTCTGAAGGGAATGGACTTTGAAGAAGGGGCGACGGCGAGGGAGCGGAACCGGCAAATCGGAGGACACAAGGCATGAATTACGAAGATATCATCCATCTGCCGCATCCTGAGCCGCAGCGGCATCCGCGGATGGCCCCCCTGGACCGGGCGGCCCAGTTCTCCGCTTTCGCGGCGCTGACGGGTTTTGACCGGGTGCTGGACGGGGCGGAGCAGACGCACCTCAGCGACTACACTCCGGACACAGACCCTGAATCAGATGAGACTGACTTTCCGTTTTAAATCCCTCCGGGACAGATACTTCCGGGACGGGCGTCTCCTCCAGGCAGAAGGTCCGGTGGCACTGGGTGCAGTAGAAATGGACGTGCAGGTCGTCGTCATCGTCCTCGTGGTGGCTGTGGCAGAGTTCATAGCGGACCCCTTCGCCCATATCCTCCAGCGAGTGGACGAGATGCATTTTCCGGAACAGCTGCAAGGAACGGAAAATGTTGGATTTATCAATCGTGTCAAGACGCTCCTCCAGTTCGCCCAGGGACAGGGGCCCGGGGGCATCGTGGAGGGCGCGGGCAATCAGGAGCCGGTTTGCCGTCACTTTTACGCCGTGCCGCTCCATGAGGGCGCTCAGTTCTTCCGCTAATGCGTTCATGCTTCCCGGATGATATCTTCCAGCACCAGGCCGGAAAGGGTGAAACCGAAAATGGCGGTGATATGGACCATGGTGCCGTTGATGACGGCTTTGCCTTCGGAAGGGGCTTCGTCCATCGTGCCGCGGTTGGGCTGCTGCTCGGCGTCGTAGACGCAGAGGAAAGGCTTGGAAGGGAAGGTTTTCTCCTTCCGGAGTTTTTTTCGCAGCGCGGAGCCCAGCGGGCAGCCGTCCACCTCCCAGAATTCTGCCACCCGGATCCGGGTCGGATCGGTCTTCAGCGCTGCGCCCATGGAAGAATAGAATTTCGCCCGGCATGCCGTCGCACGGAGAATCAGCGAAATCTTGTTCTTCATCGTGTCGATGGCATCGATGATATAATCGTAGGAGTCCAGTTCGAAATCCTGGTAGTTTTCGTCGCTGTACGTGGCCTGGATGGCCCTGATTTCCGCCTCCGGGTTGATCGACAGCAGGCGCTCGCGCAGCACTTCGACCTTCGGGCGGCCGATGGAGGCGACCGTCGCCATCAGCTGGCGGTTCATGTTGGAAGGGGCGACACAGTCGGAATCCACAAGGGTGAGGTGCTCGACGCCGCTGCGGACCAGCCCCTCCGCGCACCAGCTGCCGACCCCGCCGACCCCGAGCAGGATGACCCGCGCCTTCGCAAGGCGCTCCAGGGCCTCTGCCCCGAGCAGGCGTTCCGTCCGGCTGAGATACTCCCTTTTCATCGTTCGAGGCGTTCGAACACTTCGGGAAGGGGCGAGGCGAGGCGGACGATTTTTCCGCTCATCGGATTTCGGAACACCAGGGTGGCGGCATGAAGGGCCAGGCGGCGGAGGGGATCCGTCACCGCCCCATACTTCTTGTCGCCGGCAATCGGGTGGCCGATGTCCGCGCAGTGGACGCGGATCTGGTTCTTGCGCCCGGTCTGGAGGGAAAACTCCATCTGGGTATAGGTACCCTGCCGCTTTTCGGTATATCCCAGTACGCGGTAATGGGTGATGGCGAGCTGCCCGTCCGGTACCTCGTTCGGGAAGGAATTGACTTTCAGGGATTTCGGATTCTCTACCAGCCAACTTTGGATGGCCCCTTTTTCCTGCTCGACCCGGTCTTCTACATAGGCGATGTATTTCCGTTCGATGACCAGGTCCTTCCACCGGCTCTGCAGGATATCCTTTGCCCGCTCATTCTTGGCAAAGACCACGAGGCCGGATGTCCCGCGGTCAATGCGGTGGACGATCCATACCTTGGCGTGGGACCGGTCCGGCTCCTGTCCGGAGATCAGGTCTTCCTTCCGCTGCATCCGGGCGTTTAGTTTGACATAGGCATTCAGGATGGCGTAGAGGGTCTGTTCCTTCTTCCCGCTTTTGGCGGCGGAGCCGCGCGAGGTGGAGATGGTCAGAAGGCCGGATGGTTTGTCGGCGATGAGATAGTCCTTGTCTTCATAGACGATTTTCACGCCGCTGCTCTCCACTTCTTCCCGCGCATCCTCGCGTGTGGCCCGGGCGATGGAAATCCCCTTCGGGAGGATGACCACTTTGTCCCCCGGAAAGAGTGGCTGGTCGAAGGCCGTGCGGGTCTCGCCGTTGACCTGGACCTGCCCCTTGGACAGCATGTTTTTCACGCTGGTCCGGGAACGTTCCGGGAAAAGGCTGATCAGGTATTTCAGCAGGGGACCGTCGCTCTGGACGGTAAAAGACTGTCCGATCATAATTCTTCGATGCATTCGTGGAGCTCTTTGGGCAGGAGCGTCAGGAAATAGTCCAGCATGCCGTGCGGAATCAGGATGGTCTCCAGAGACTCACAGTCGTCAAAGGCGTCTTCCCCGATGACTTCAAGCTCCCGTCCGAGGCGGATCTGGTACAGGTTGATACAGCCCTGGAAGGCCCGCTCGCCGATGACTTTCACGCCGGCGGGAAGGGTGATGCGTTCCAGTTGCCAGCAGTCGCAGAAGGCCTCGTCGCCGATATACAGGAGGCTTTTGGGCAGGCGGATGGTCTCCAGGAAACCGCATTCCCGGAAACAGCCTTCGCCGATGTGGGTCAAGCTGGCGGGCAGATGGATTTTCTCCAGGAAAGAGTTGCGCTCTTCCAGCGGGATTTCCTGTCCCAGCGGGGTGTCGGCCATGTAATCCTGGAAAGCGAAAACCTCGTCGCAGAGGATCTCGCAGCCCTGCTCGACCCATACCTCTGAGGGAAAACCCTCCGCATCCAGCAGTTTCCGTCCGTCAGCGGAATAGGACACGCGGTTTTCATCGTCCCAGCGGTCCTCGGCTTTTTCCTTATCGAGGGCCAGGGTGGACGTCTGCAGAATCGCTTCGAGTGTCATATCAGAAGGCTTTCAAGAATTCAAGGTCCTTTTTGAGAATGATTTTCGGCTCCATTTCGGCCACTTTCTGGAACAGTTTGAACTGCCAGGCCGGGGAGAGATAGACGGCATTCTCATGCTTCCCCTTCCGCCACCACTTATAGAAGGCGATCGGGTCGGTATCGTAGGGAATCCGGGCGCGGACCTCGCTGGAATAGCCCGGGAAATCAATCATCATGTTCAAGCCGGTGATGCGGCGGTAATACTCATAATCTGCCCGGCGGAGTTTGGAAACCAGCGGCCCCATGACCTCGTACGGGTCCACCTGCAGGACTTTTTCCTTCACGATCATCTTGTGGATGCGCACGGGATCCACCAAGAGCCACTCCCCGATTTTCAGGGTCTTCTGTTCCCCCTCGCATTCCAGAGAAAGGTAATCCGAGGAGAAATAGATTTTTTCGCTGTCAATCGGGTAGCTGTCCATAAAAACTCTGACTAATTGGTGCAAATATATGAAAAAATTTGTAAATTTGCGAATAAAACCTTTTTAAACACACTCTGATATGATTTACAAGATTATTGACATCCAGGGGATCGGCCCCGTGTATGCAGAAAAACTGGTTGCTGCCGGTATTGAAACCGTGGATCAACTGCTCGCCAAAGGCGCTGACGCCAAAGGCCGCAAGGCCCTTGAAGAGGCGACGGGCATTCGTCACGACCTGATCCTGACCTGGGTCAACCATGCTGATCTGTTCCGCGTCAAGGGTGTCGGCCCTCAGTTCTCCGAGCTGCTCGAAGCCGCCGGCGTGGACACCGTGAAGGAACTCCGTGGCCGCAATGCCGCGAACCTCGCCGCCAAGATGGCCGAAATCAACGAGGCCAAGCATCTGTGCAAGCGCACCCCCGTTGAGAAGGAAATCCAGAAGTACATCGATGCGGCAAAGGAACTCGAGCCGGTCGTTAGCTACTAGGATTTCATTATAATAGACTGTCCTATTCTTCTCCTGTGGCCCCGCTCGGCCTCACAAAGAATAGGACAGTCTATTATGATATCCAGTAGATAATAAAAAATGGTGGGGCCGTAAGCCGGGTTCTGTTTTTGAATCTGTCATTTATCTGGCGCAACCTACCCCCTGGCATCGGACGGGCAGCCCTCATCTGCCAGTATATTTGGTCTTGCAGGCCCGTCGCCGTACCCGGTGTGCGTCGCCGCACGCCGTCGTGGGCTCTTATCCCGCGTTTTCACCCTTACCCAAAACAAGTTGGGCGGTTTTTTTCTGTTACGGTCGAAGAAGATTGCTCCCCTCTGTGCTTTCCACAGGCGGGTGCCCTTTCCTGCCCGGACTTTCCTCACCGCCCGAAGGCGGCGCGACAGATCGTCCCACCATTCGCTTGCAAAGGTAGGAAAAAAAACGTAGATTTGCATGCTTTTACGATGAAGTTGCATCTTGTCATAGGGCTTCTGATGACCGTCTGCGCCTGCGGCAGCGCCCAGGTGCGGGAGTACCGCGTCAAGGTTACGGGGGAATATCCCCATGATACCGGCGCCTATACCCAGGGGCTCTTCTTCCATGACGGAACCTTGTACGAAACCACGGGACAGTGGGGGGAGAGTAGCCTCCGGAAAGTGGAGGTGGAAAGCGGGAAAGTTCTGGAAAAGAAGGACTTCGGAAAGAAATACTTTGTGGAAGGATCCGTCGTTTTCGGCGGTGAACTCTATGTGCTGACCTGGACGAACAAGCTCTGTTTCCGGCACAATCCCGAGACGCTGACCTATCGTTCCACCCTGGGCTATCCCCGGGAAGGCTGGGGGCTGACAACGGACGGGAAGCAGCTCATCGCCAGCGACGGCAGCGCCTACCTTTATTTTATGGACGCGGAGCTCAGGACCCGGCGGAAAGTGAAGGTGACCCTCGACGGGAGGCCGATCCGCCTGCTAAACGAGCTGGAATACATCGACGGGAAGATTTGGGCCAACGTCTATACGAGCGATCTCGTTGTCATCATCAACCCCGCCGACGGAAAGGTGACCGCCACGGTGGACTGCAGCGGGCTGCTGCCCGCCCGGCTGCGAACGGAGCGGACGGATGTGCTGAACGGCATTGCCGTCGACAAAGATGGAAAGATTTATCTGACAGGAAAATACTGGCCCCGGATGTACCGGGTGGAGCTGGTGAAAAAATAACATTTTTGGGGGTATCGGGCGGATGAGCGCCCGGTTGAGAAAGACCCTTTGAACCTGATGCGGCTCATACCGCCGGAGGAAACAAAATGAAAAGAACCGTACTGATTGCGGCAGTTCTTGTTCTGCCGCTCTGTGCCTGGGCACAGGATCCGGAACGACTGGATTCCGTCGTCGTATCCACAACCCGCGCCGGGGAGCATACCCCGGTTGCTTTTTCATCCCTGAACAAAGCGGAGCTTCGCGCGGGGTCTCCCGCGAATTCCCTGCCCATGACCCTGCAGCTGCTGCCTTCGGTGGTGACCTACAATGAAGGCGGGACCGGCCTGGGCAATTCATCCATGACCATCCGGGGCGTCAAGGGCTCCCAGATCAACGTCACCCTGAACGGCATCACCCTCAATGACGCCGAGTCCCAGGAGGTGTTCTGGGTCAATATCCCCGCGCTCGGCAGCATGCTCTCCCATGTCCAGGTCCAGCGCGGCCTCGGAACGAGCGCCAACGGGGCCGGAGCTTTCGGAGCCAGCATCAACATGAATACGGACTTTGTCGGGAAGCGTCCTTCGGGAGAAGTGTCCATGGGAGGCGGCTCCTACGGGACTTTCCTCGCCAGCGTCTATGGTTCCACCGGGCTGAGCCCGGACGGATTCTATGGCTCCGTATCCTACAACCGGGGAACCACGGAAGGTTACATCCGGAACGGTTTCGTCCAGAGCCACTCGGCCTTTGTGACCCTGGGCTGGCTGGGCGGCCGGAATTCCGTGCGCATGACCTGGTTGATGGGCAAGCAGCGGAGCGGCATCACCTGGGACGGCATTTCGCTGGAACAGTACGAAAAAGACCGCCGCTACAACGAGGCGGGGGAGTATGAGGATGCCTTCGGCAATATCCATTACTACGACAACCAGACGGACAATTACCTCCAGCACCATCTCCAGTTGAACTGGACCCATGCTTTCACGGGACGCTGGCGGTGGAGCAATACCTTCAATTATACTTTTGGGGAAGGCTATGACGAGTATTACAAGGTGGGAAAGAAACTTCCGAATTACGGCTATCCGGAAAGCGGAAAGAGTGACATGATTTACCGGAAAGAGATGGGGAACGACCTCTTTGTCCTGAATTCCGATCTGCGTTACCGCCGGGAACAGCTGGAAGTGACCATGGGAGTGAATCTTTCCCATTACAGCGGCCGGCACTGGGGAACCCTGCTCTGGGCCCAGACCCTCGGTGATGCGTATGATTACGCGTCGCTCAATGCCAAGGACTCCTGGTACCGGAACATCGGTCTGAAATGGGACGGCGGTCTTTTCGCCCGGGCGGAATACCGGCCGCTGGAGGCCCTGACGGTCTATGCCGATCTCCAGGGCCGGCTGATTACCTACGATTTAACCGGTGTGGACGACGACTGGATTTCCTATGGGAAAAACGAGGCGGACCGAATGAATTACAAGCGTTTCTGGCCTTTTTTCAATCCGCGTGCCGGCGTGACGGGGCAGTGGGGAGCGCACAAGGCTTTCTTCTCGGCGGCTTTCGGACACCGGGAGCCCGGCCGTGGCGACATCAAGGAAAACGTCAAGGGAGAGATGGCGGATATCCGGCCGGAGAAGATGCTGGATGTGGAACTGGGCTACCAGCTGCACCTCCCCAAGGTCACGGCCTCGGTCAATCTCTATGCGATGGAGTATTGGGATATGCTGCTGGAGACCGGGCGGCTGTCTTCGTCTGGCTATGCCATCAAAGAGAACTTGCCGCGTGCCTGGCGGCGGGGCGTAGAACTCGCGGCAGCCTGGACCCCGGTGCCCTGGGCCCGGCTGGACGGAAATCTGACCCTGTCCATGAACCGGATCGGCGGCCATACCGAATATGTCGCGGCCTATGAATACGAGACGGAGCCGGAGTACGTGGAGGAGCAGCTTCCGAGCGAACAGATTGTCTATGGGGCGACGCCCATGCTGCTGTCCCCGTCGGTAGTCGCCATGGGCCGGATGGAGGTCAAGCCCTACCGGAACATTGCCCTCGCCCTCTCCGCCAAGTACGTCGGAAAGCAGTATCTGGACAATACCGGCCGGGAGGATTTCTCTGTCCCGTCCATCTTGACCGCGGACCTTTCGGCCTCGTGGGCGCTCTCTTTCGGAGGCAAGACGCTGACCCTTTCGGCCTACGTCAACAATCTGTTCAACTCCCTCTACTATGCCAGTGGATGGCGCTGGGAAGCCTATTATTTCGAGAAAGGAAAACCGCATGACCTGGAGAAGTCCTGGACCGGCGGTGTGGGCGTCTATCCCCAGGCTCCGGCCCATTTCATGTTCAAGGCAAGCCTGGCATTTTAACTTATTTCTTAAGAATTTTTAATAAGTTAAATTTAATTGAAAAATTTTGTGAATTTAAAAAATGGGCTTATATTTGCAATTGAAAAAACAAGCAGGGGATGATTAGTAAAGTTTTTTAAGAATTGTTTTTTCAGAGGACGACTCTTCTAATAAACATAATTAACCTTCTTCAAGGTAATACACTACTAACTAACCGGGTTAAAGCCTCGCAGGGATTGCGAGGCTTTAAACATTTTCATCCAGAAGGCCGGGACGGCGTTCCCGGGTCCGCTGGATGGCCTGTTCGTCCTGCCAGGCGCGGATCAGTTTGGGGTTGCCGCTCAGCAGGACTTCGGGGACGTCCCAGCCATTGAAGGAGGCGGGGCGGGTATAGACCGGCGGGGAGATGAGTCCCTCCTGGAAACTGTCGCTCAGGGCGGAGGTTTCGTCCGTCAGTACGCCGGGAATCAGGCGGATGATGCTGTCGGCTAGGAGCGCGGCCGGGATCTCGCCCCCCGAAACGACAAAGTCCCCAATGGAAATTTCCCGGGTCACGAGATGCTCCCGGATCCGTTCGTCGATGCCTTTGTAATGGCCGCAGAGGATGATGATGTTCTCCTTGAGGGAGAGTTCGTTGGCGATTCCCTGGTCCAGGATCTCGCCGTCCGGGGCCATGTAGATGACCTCGTCGTAATGCCGCTCGGCCTTGAGCTCTTCAATCATCCGGAAGACCGGTTCCACCATCATCACCATGCCGGCGTCCCCGCCGTAACAGTAGTCGTCTACCGTCAGGCGCGGTCCGAGCCCGTACTTGCGGATATTGTGGACATGGATCTCAACGAGGCCTTTCTTGACGGCACGGCCAGGGATGGAATGGGACAGCGGACTCTCAAGGAGTTCCGGAACGACGGTGAGGATATCGATACGCATCTTTCAGACTTTACGACTGCAAAATTAGTGTTTATTACGGAATTGTGGAAATTTTCCGTATATTTGCAGTTCGTACGCCCGTATGCGCGTACGCATATTGTTAAACTATTGAACTTCTGTCATCATGAATGAAGAAACGAAGCCTGAGGTTGTCGAGACGCCCGTCTCCGAGACCACAGATGTAGCACTGCCCAACTTCGCCGAAAAAACGCTCGCCGAACTGTCGTCCCTCTTCCAGGATCTGACCCAGAGCGTGGACCGCATGAAGCGCTCCAAGGAGGCCGAGGCCATCAAGGCCGCCTTCTACAAACTGCTCTCCCGGGAGAAAACCGCGGCAGGGGAGGATGGACTGATCAGCGACGACCCCGTCAGTGAGGAAGAAGCGGCCGAGAGTCCGCTTTCAGCGATTGAAGCGGCATTCAAGTCCCTCTATGCCGATTACAAGAAAGAGCGGGCGGAATTCAACCGTCAGCAGGAAGCCGAGCGCGAGGAGAATCTCACGCGCAAGCAGGCGGTCATCGAAGAGTTGAAGGCCCTGGTAGAGAACCAGGAAGATATGAAAGACGCCTTCCCGAAGTTCCGGGAGATCCAGGACCGCTGGAGAGAAATCGGTCCGGTGCCCCAGCAGAATTTCCGGGATATCAACGATACTTACCAGCACTATGTCGAGCAGTTCTATGACCTGGTCCAGATCAACCGGGAACTCAGGGATCTCGACTTCAAGAAGAATCTGGAGGCCAAGACGGCCTTCTGCGAGGCGGCTGAGAAACTCTCGGAAGATGAGGATGTCATCGCCGCCTTCAAGGAACTGCAGAAACTCCATGAGCAGTGGAAGGACCTCGGTCCCGTGGCCCGGGAATACCGCGATGCCATCTGGGAGCGCTTCCGTGCAGCGACGGCCGTGATCAACAAACGCTACCAGGCTCATTTCGAAGGGGTGAAAGAGCAGCAGGCCGAGAACCTGAGCAAGAAGCAGGCACTTTGTGAAAAGGTGGAAGCGATTGCTGCACAGGAGATTACGTCTTCCTCTCAGTGGAATACCCTCTCCAAGGAGATTGAAGCCCTTCAGGCCGAGTGGCGCACCATCGGTTTTGCGACCCGCAAGGACAACCAGAAAATCTATGAGCGTTTCCGCGCCGCCTGTGATGCCTTCTTTGAACACAAGCGCCTCTTCTATAGCGAGTTCAAAGACAGCATGAATGAGAATATGGACAAGAAGCTGTCCATTGTCGAGCAGGCGGAGGCGCTGAAGGACAGCACGGCCTGGAAGGAGACGACCGAAAAGATCATCGAACTGCAGAAGCAGTGGAAGGAGATCGGCGCTGTTCCGCGCAAAAAGTCCGAGGCGCTCTGGAAACGGTTCCGGTCTGCCTGTGATGCCTTCTTTGCCGAGCGTGACAAGCACGGCCGGCCGGAGAATGACTTCTATGCCAATCTGCGGGCGAAGAAAGCCCTGATTGCAGAAATCGAGGCCTATGAGCATGCCGGAGCCGAAGAGGATCGCGCTGCCCGCGAAGCTTTTGTCGAACGCTGGAATGCCATCGGTTTCGTCCCGTTCAAGGAGAAAGAAGCCGTCGGCGAGGCGTACAAGGCTGCATTGCAGGCGAAATTCCCGTCCTTCAAGGGGGGACGCCGTGAGGCTGCGCCGCGCTCAGAACGCCGTCCGCTGACGGAGAAAGACCGTCTGGTCCAGAAGTTCCATCAGCTTCAGCAGGATATCCAGACCTATGAGAACAATATCGGATTCTTCGGCCTCTCCAAGGGGGCGGAGACCCTCAAGGCGCAGATGCAGGAGCGCATTGACGCCGCCAAGGAGGAACTCCTCGCCCTCCGGGACAAGATCCGTCAGATGGACCAGGCAGAAACGGAAGAGTAGATTGTATGGATAAAAATTCAATCATCGGCTTTGTGCTGATTGCCCTCGTGATGATGGGCTTCTTCGGATACCAAAGCCGTCAGTACAAGAAACAAGTCGCCTATCAGGCTCAGCTCGATTCCATCGCAGCCGTAGAGCAGTTCCGTGCCGACAGCGCCCGTGCCGCCTACCTTCAGGAACATCCGGAAGACACCGTCGCAGTAGCGCCCCAGAGCGCTGCGGCCCCGGTTTTCTCGGATTCGCTGCTGAATGCGGCGGTTGCGGGAGATGAACAGCTGATCACCCTGTCCAACGACCGCCTGGAAGTCGTCCTGACGACCAAGGGCGCCCAGCCCTACAGTGTCAAAGTCCTCGGTTACCAGACGTACCAGAAGGAGGACCTGTACATCCTCCAGGGCGGGAAGACCCGTATGGGATTTGTCATCTATGCGCCGCGGGCGGTGGACAGCCGTCTGCTGAATTTCAGTTATGTCCCGGAGGCCTCTTCGGATTCGACGGCCGTGATGCGGCTCGTTTTCTCGAACGGCGGTTACATCGAGCAGAAATACACCCTGTCCGCGAATACGTATTCGCTGAACGAGACCCTTTCCTTCGTGGGGATGCAGGATCTGATTCCGCGGAACATCAATACCTTTGACCTGCAGTTCGATGCCGTGATTCCGCGCATGGAGAAAGGCTTCAAGAACGAGAGCCAGTATTCCCGCTTGAATTACTATTTCCCGGACACGAACAAGCCGGAGAATATCGGGAACGGCCGAAAGGGGTCAAAGCGTTTCGACAACCGGATCGAGTGGTTCGCCTTCCAGCAGCAGTTCTTCTCGGCCATCGTCCGGGCTCCGCAGTATTTCACGGCGGGGGACTTCTCCATTGATTTCCTGCCGAAGGACAATCCGGAAGGGGATTTGATGAGCTGCAGCGCGAAGATGCGTGCGGATGTGCGTTCCGCCGAGCGGATCGAGATTCCGCTGGAGTACTACTTCGGGCCGAACGACTTCAAGGGCCTGAAAGCCTATGGCCATTCATATGAGAAAGTGATTCCGCTGGGCGGTAAATGGATCGGCTGGTTTACCAAGTGGGTGATTATCCCGCTCTTCGATTGGCTGAGCCAGTTTATCAAGAGCTTCGGCATCATCATCCTGCTGATGACCCTCTTCATCAAGATCGTGGTTTTCCCCTTCGCTTACAAGAGTTACTCTTCTTCCGCGAAGATGCAGGCGCTCAAACCGCTGATGGACAAGATCAATGAGAAGTATCCCAAGCAGGAGGATGCGATGAAAAAGCAGCAGGAAACGATGGCCCTGTACCAGAAGGCGGGGATTTCGCCGATGGGGGGCTGTCTTCCGATGCTGCTCCAGATGCCGATCCTCTGGGCCATGTTCCGTTTCTTCCCGGCATCCATCCAGCTGCGGCAGAAGCCTTTCCTCTGGGCGGAGGACCTGAGTGGCTATGACGATGTGATCCACTGGGGAACGAGCATCCTGGGAATGGACCATATCTCGCTGTTTGCGCTCCTGATGGCCCTGTCGATGTTCTTCTATTCCCGTATCACGATGCAGAACCAGTCGACGGGAAATGATCCGAATGCACAGATGATGCGTTTCATGTCGCTCTACATGATGCCGGTCATGATGTTCTTCATCTGTAACAACCTCTCCTCCGGTCTTTCCTATTATTATCTCCTTTCGAACCTGATTACGATGCTGGAGACCTGGGTGATCAAGAAGTGGTTTGTCCATCCGGAAGAAATTCTCGCGAAGGTGAAGGCAGCGGGGGACAAGCCGGCGCCGAAGTCGAAGTGGCAGCAGCGGCTGGAGGAAGCGCAGAAGATGCAGCGGGAGATGGAAAAGCAGAAAGCCAAGAACAAAAAGCGGTGATTGCTGAGCGCATATCCGAGATTACAACGGCGCTGCCCCAGGGGGTGGCGCTCGTTGCAGTATCCAAGTTCCATCCCGTGGGGCGCCTTCGGGAGGCGTATGAGGCCGGACAGCGCATCTTCGCGGAAAGCCGGCCGCAGGAACTCGCAGCGAAAGTGCCTCAGCTACCGGACGATATCTCGTGGCATTTCATCGGTCACTTGCAGACCAACAAGCTGAAACTGGTGCTGCCCTATGTGTCGCTGGTCCAATCGGTGGACTCTGTCCACCTTCTGGAAGCGATTGACCGCTGGGGGGCGCAGAACGGCCGGGTCATCGACGTTTTGCTGGAAGTCCATATCGCTTCGGACGCGACCAAGCAGGGCTTTTCCCCGGAAGAAATCATGGCCATTACCGCGGCCGAAGGCCGTGGGAGGGGTCGCGAAGCGACGGCCAACGATGGTTCACGCCCGCAGACGGAGGCAGAATATGGTCATGTCAGGCTCCGGGGACTGATGGGAATGGCGACGCTGACGGAGGATGAAACGGTCATCGAGCGTGATTTCCAGCGCATCCAGGACCTGTTTGAGGCCGTGAAGGCGGCGCATCCGGATTGGCGCTGGTTCGACCAGCTGTCCATCGGCATGTCCGGCGACTGGCCCATTGCCCTCCGGCATGGGGCCACGATGGTCCGCATCGGGACGGATATCTTCGGTCCGCGCGAATATTGAACAAAAAAAAGCGGCTCGCTCTGAGCCGCTTTTCTTTTCTGTGGTGGTTTCTTACTTGGTGATCACCTTGGCCATTTCGCAGACCTTGTTGCTGTAACCCCACTCATTGTCGTACCAGGCGCAGACCTTCACGAAAGTCGGGTCGAGCTGGATACCAGCCTTCACATCGAAGATGGAAGTGCGGGCGTCACCGCGGAAGTCGGTGGCGACAACAGCCTCGTCGGTGTAGCCGAGAACACCCTTGAGTTCGCCTTCGGAAGCAGCCTTCATGGCGGCGCAGATCTCGTCGTAAGAAGCAGCCTTCTCGAGTTCGACAGTCAGGTCGACGAAGGAAACGTCAGAGGTAGGAACACGCAGGCACATACCGGTCAGTTTGCCGTTGAGTTCCGGGAGAACCTTGCCGACAGCCTTGGCGGCACCCGTGGAGGACGGGATGATGTTCTCGAGGATACCGCGGCCACCGCGCCAATCCTTCTTGGAAGGACCGTCAACG
>JAEEHS010000015.1 GCA_016281015.1 Bacteroidales bacterium | reverse complement strand
CCATCATATAGAGTGAAAGAAACTCAAAATATCTTCAAAAAACTTTGAAAACCGACGAGACTTGCTTACCTTTGAAACGGCCTTCCGCTGGCCCCTTTTTCAAATCCATTTTGGCGGAAATCTACTTTACTATCTACACGTATTGACTGCATGAAAGCTGGTGCATATATCGAAAAAGCGCCATTTGGGTACTACAAGGAAGGAAAGAGCCGCGAGACTTTTTGCTATTTGGATGCCAATGGAAAACTAATAGCCAAAGCATTCAAGTGGAAACTCTCAGGAGATACAAATAAAGAGATCCTGGACAAACTAGAAGCACGTGGGTTATCACTTACCAAACAGAAGTTGCACAAGATTCTTGTCAACCCCTTCTATGCTGGTAAGATTCGTCACAAGTTCACCAATATGGAGCTTATTGATGGACAAATTGAACCAGCCGTCACTTATATGGATTTCCTGCGCGTGCAGGAGATTCTTTCAGGGCGAACTGGAACCTATGTGCAGCAGAAGGAAAAACCGTCCTTCCCTCTGACTCATTATGTACTGTGTGGGGAGGATGGAAAACCTCTAACCTCGTATACAAAAAACAAGAAGCTAAAAACTCGTATGTTGGAGTTTGGCTACTACAAGTGTAATCAGCAGGGCTGTAATACCAATGTATCTGCAAAGGAGATGCATGAGAAGTATGAGGCCCTCTTATGCAAGTATGATGTGGGAGAGGATGTCCTTTCCGCCTTTAGCGTCATCGTGGGTCGTATGATGAATTCATACTCTGAAGTCTCAGAGCGTGAATCTTCCGAACTTAAGCGTAAAATCTCCGAAATCAAGAAAACCATTAAGGAGGTCAAGCTCCGTTTTGCCAGTGGAAAGATAGATGACGAAACCTACTCGGTCGCCATCCAAGAGTACACCAACCGCAAGGATGTTTTACTGCTGGAATTGGAAAAGTGGCAATTAGATTTATCGAACCAAAAAGAAATGATTCCTGTGGTAATCGCAACTGCCTCAAAAATAGGAACTTTATGGAAAAAGGCCGACCTGGAAATCAAGAAAAAAATCCAAAAACTGGTCTTCCCTGAAGGTATTTTTTGGGACAAGAAAAAACGCGATTATCGAACCAAAAAAAGCAATGCCGTTTTCGAGCTATTGGGCCGGATATCAGCCACTTACGGAAACGAAAAAGGACTGCCTCCGAGAGAAGCAGTCCCCTTGTGCGGGCGAAGGGACTCGAACCCATACGCCTTGCGGCACCAGATCCTAAGTCTGGGTTGTCTACCAATTCCAACACGCCCGCAAATACGGCACAAATGTACGGAGTTTTTTTGAATACCGCAAAAATGCTTAACTTCGCACCCATTATGGCAGACAATTATCTGGAAAAACGGCAGGAAGAACTGGCCCGGTATCAAAAGAAGATCGTCCATCGCAGCAATCCCTCGCTGGATTCGCTGCTCCATCGGAACCGCAGTTATCGCGGCTTCGACCCCGCGCGGGAAGTGACGGAGGCAGATTTGCGGACCCTCCTTTCCGTGGTTCCGCTGACGGCGTCCGGGATGAACCGGCAGCCCCTGCGGTTCCGGCTGGTCACCTCGGACAAGGCACCCCTGGTATGGCCCCACATCACCCTCGGGGCGGCGCTTCCCGAGGAGCATCTCCCCAAACCCGGATGGGAGCCCCGCGCCTTCCTTATCGTCTGCAGCACCGTCCCGGAAGACAGGGTGGTGGATATGGATCTCGGCTTTGCCGCCCAGAGTATCCTGCTGAAGGCGGTGGAGATGGGCCTTGGCGGCCTGTTTATCCTCAATATCAGAAAGGAGGCCCTGCGTCAGGCGCTGGACCTCCCTTTGTCTCCGCTCGCTGTCATCGCCATCGGCAAACCGGCCGAACGGGTTTTCCTGCTACCCGTTTCCGGTCCGGACGAAGACCTCGCATACTATCGCAAGGACGGCAATCACTACGTCCCCAAACTCCAGGGAGAGAGCCTTCTGGTCTGACGCGGCAGCAAGTCCTTATTTCAACAGTTCATGGGAGGCGGTCATGGCCTTCGGATCCAGGGCTTCGTCCAGTTTTTCCTGGGTCATGAGTCCATGTTCCAGCACCAGGTCATAGACGCTGCGGCCGCTTTCCAGGGCTTCCTTGGCCACCTTGGTGGAGGCTTTGTAGCCGATGTAGGGATTGAGGGCGGTGACGATGCCGATGGAGTGCTTGACCATCTCGTAGCAATGGTCGGCGTTGACCGTAATGCCCTCGATACACTTGGTCCGGAGCGTCTCGATCACATTGCACAGCCAGGTGACGCTTTCGAGGATGCTTTCGGCGATGACCGGTTCCATCACGTTGAGCTGCAGCTGTCCGGCTTCGGCGGCGAAGGCGACGGTGGTGTCGTTGCCGATGACCTTGAAACAGACCTGGTTGGTCACTTCCGGGATGACCGGATTGACCTTGCCGGGCATGATTGAAGAGCCGGGGGCCATGGCCGGGAGGTTGATCTCATGGAGGCCGCATCGGGGACCGGAGGCCATCAGGCGCAGGTCGTTGCAGATCTTGGACAGTTTGATGGCGAGACGCTTCAGGGCGGCGGAATAGCTGACATAGGCGCCGGTGTCCGGCGTCGCCTCCACCAGGTCGGGCGCCTTGACGAACTTATCACCGCTGAATTCGCTCAGCAGCTGGGTACAGAGTTCCGCGAAGCCCGGGACGGCGTTGAGCCCCGTTCCGATGGCGGTTCCGCCCATGTTGATTTCCTTCAGGAGGACGACATTGCGCTCGAGGTTGGCAATCTCTTCTTCCAGGTTGTTGGCGAAGGCGTTGAATTCCTGTCCGGAGGTCATGGGGACGGCATCCTGCAGCTGGGTACGGCCCATCTTGATGACATCCTTGAACTCCTCGCCCTTGGCGCGCAGCGAACTGATCAGGCGGCTGAGGTTCTCGACCAGTTTCTTGTTCATTCTCACGAAGGTGTAGCGGAAGGCCGTCGGGTAGGCGTCGTTGGTGGACTGGGCGCAGTTGACATGGTCATTCGGCGAGCAGAACTGGTATTCGCCTTTTTTGTGGCCCATCAGTTCGAGGGCGCGGTTGGCGATGACCTCGTTGGCATTCATGTTGACCGAGGTGCCGGCGCCGCCCTGCATCATGTCCACGGGGAACTGGTCATGGAGCTTGCCGGCGACAATCTCCCGGCAGGCCGCGACGATGGCGTCCGCAATTTTGCGGTCCAGGACGCCGAGCCGGGCATTGGCTTCGGCTGCCGCCATTTTCACGTAGGCGATGGAAATGACATATTCCGGATAATCGCACATCCGGGTGTTGGAAATTTTGTAGTTGTCGAGGGCACGCTGGGTCTGGACCCCGTAGTAGGCATCCTGAGGAACCTGCAGGCTGCCGATCAGGTCGCTTTCAAGGCGAAATGAGGATTCACACATAATCAATGCAGTTGTTATTTTCTGCAAAGATAGTCAAAAAACGCATTCCTTTTACAGGGCCATGGCACCATGAGCCTGGCAGACCCTGGCGGAGAGTTGTACCGCAGAGGCGTGCGCCTCTTCCGGTCGATCGCCCTTGAGGATGGACGTAACAAACGCCGCCGTGAAGGAATCACCGGCTCCGACGGTGTCAACGACCGCTACTTGTGGCGTATCGATGTGGGAGATGAGACCTTCCGGGCCATATACTTCGCTGTCGGATGCGCCTCGGGTATAAATGAGATACCGAAGACTGAACTGTTTGACAAGGGCCGGAATCCCGTCCAACGACATCAATTGCAGCACGACGGGAAGTTCATCTTCGTTCAATTTGAGGATGTTTGCCCGAAGGAGAGAAGACTCGATGACAGTCCTGTCAAAATAGTGCTGCCGGAGGTTGATGTCAAATACCTTCAGCGAACAGTCGGGAACTGCGTCTACAATCTGAAGGATCGATCTCCGGGACGGCTCCGACCGCTGGGCAAGGCTGCCCCAGCAGACGGTATCGGCCCGGGTAGCCAATTGGAGAACCTCCGGTGTTGCCTGGAGGGCATCCCATGCGACATTCTCTAAGATCCGGTAAGTCGGAATTCCCTGTGCGTCAAGATGGACCAACACACGGCTGGTCGGCAGTTCATTTTGTTGCAAATACTCTGTTCTAAGCCCATGGAAACGGCATTCATCCAGCGTTTCCTCTCCAAGATTATCCTTTCCGACGGCGCTCACCGGATAACTGTCTGCACCCAGCCGCATCGCGTGGTAGGCAAAATTGACCGGCGCGCCGCCAAGCGTTCGTTTTTCCGGAAGACAGTCCCAGACAATCTCTCCGACCCCGATGATGACAGGTCTGTTCATAGGCTTAGTCAAGATAGAGGATTTTGCGGGTCTGCTCTCCGCGCTCCTGCATCCGCAGGCGCCAGATCAGCTCCTGGACTGACACGATGTGGAAACGATCGTCGAGTCCATCCATCATCAGCTGCGCCGCGTTGGCGGCCCGCTTGCCGTTGAATGTACTCCAGGCGTGTACAGCGACGGTATTGAAACTCGGTCTGTCTGACGGCTCTCCGGCGTTGGCCTTCTGTGCTGCCTGCGCGGGACTGAACAATCCGTCCCAAAGCATATACTTCGTCGTAATGAGAGGGATGTCATAGCCGGCTTTGTTGGTAAACCAGTAAATCTTGCCCGCTCCGCCGTCGTATGGATTGTATTCCACTCCCGTGATGCCTTCCAGCTGATCATTGGCGTCCACAAAAGCCTGGAGCATCTCCTGCCCTTTCGGATCAGAGAAGTCCTTGGCCATTACGTGCAGGATTTTGATGCCGTGCTGACGCATGTGAGAGGCTGCCCGCGCTGCGACGGTTTTCAGTAAATCGGCTCTGTTTCCTGCGGATTTTCCTTCCGTCGCAAAAGTGTCGATATAGTAGTATCCGCCACCGAATGTCTCCATAATCGTACACTCCGGGGATGGCTGACGGCTGAATAGGTAGCTGAACCGGGTCGGAGCAAGCTGGATCAGGGACTGTGAGCCTAGTTCAAAAGCGATTTTTGTCGTGCTGGAGGAGGGGAGTGTATAATAATCGTTTACAAAAGCGTCAGTAGTGATAAACTGGTAACTATCCCCGTCCGTCGAGAAGAAGGAAAGGAAGTTCCCGTCCTGGTCGTATTGTATCTTGCGGGGATTGATCCCTTTGGCCTGTTCGGAAGGCTGGCGGACGACATAATCACGGGAGGTCAGCGTATGGTTGTAGCTCCAGTCGGCGGCCAGCATCAGATGACCATGCTGGGATATGGGATCGATAAACTTGTCTTCGCTGATCAGGTTGTTGTTTTCCCAGCCAAGGACCTGGGATGCCGGGGTCAGCCATTCAAGAATCTCGTTGAACACCTGGGCGTTATCTTCCTTTCCGCCGACCAGGTTGACAACGAAAAGCCGATTAGCAATGGCGTAATCCCGCAGTTCCCCGGCCGGGATATCCGTCCGTCCGGAAACGCCGACCGGCATCAGCACAAGCGCATTCCTGTTGCATTGATCCTTGAACTTCTCGAAAGCCTGGGCGAGCGTCATATTGCGGCAGTCACACTTCAGCGTGTATCCGGCATCGATGAAGAACTGCTCGTTGCCGACATCTGCGATCAAGGCATTGTATACGTGGGAGGCGACGGCTGCGATATTTCCGCTCTCGGGATTATTTTTCAAATCCGTGAGGACATACCCTTCGAAGAGGCTTTTGAACTGCGGATCGGTAACCATCTGAATCGCCGTCTTATCGCCGAGACGGGTACCGAGTAGCGCTCGCTCCGTATCATAGGCGAGGTCGCCTTTTTCCATCCAGGCGCAGTAGTCAATCTTCCCTTCCACAGCCGCCTTGTTGATCAGTCCGACGACGGAATGCATCAGCAGATAGCCCTGGAGACCGTCGCCGGCGGCGCTGTACTTTCCGGGATCCTCCCGGTTGGCATAGTCGGTGTGGACAACATACCAATATCCTTTGGGGGTAAAGGAATGGTGGGGGAGATAGAACTGCTCAATCTGTTCAGACGAGTGATAGACAATGGGGTACTGTTCCATCGGACCGCATTGGGCGGCCAAAAAGAAGTAGACCAGTACGACGAGCCAGTGTTTTTTCATTTTTCTCATTATTATTTTCCCGAAAAGATCCGGATGGCACGGGATACATCCTCTTTCATCGCCTTCATCGCAGCGAATTCGACATCGTGAAGGTAGGACGAAGTCCCGGAAGCAATCACTTCGGCGGCGGCATTGTACCCCGCTTTGGACATATAGGAATAGTAATTGATCTTGCGGATTCCCGCCCGGATGGCGAGGGTATAGCCTTCCGGGGAGACGCCGGACCCACCGTGCATCACAAGGGGAATACCGGTGCTTTTGCGGCAGGATGCGATGACATCGAAATCCAGGACAGGGGTGGATTTATAGAAACCGTGCGCCGTTCCGAATGCGATGGCAAGGGCGTCGATACCGGTCTGCTGGACGAAATCAGCCGCTTCATCCGGATCGGTATAGAAATCCTCGGGATTGACCGATCCGTCTTCCCGGGTAGCTAGACGCCCCAACTCGGCCTCAACGCCAATTCCCTTGGGATGACACAATTCCACCACCCGGCGGGTCAGGGCGACATTCTCTTCGTATGGCCTCGCGGAAGCGTCAATCATAATGGACGTAAAGCCGAGATCGACGGCTTTTTCGATCATCGGGAGGGATTCTCCATGGTCAAGGTGTACGCAGACCGGCACGCGGGCGTCCCTTGCCACGGCCAGCATCGCGGGGCCGACCATTGAAATGTCGTTGAACACGTTATGCACCTCAGCATGGGCAAGAATGACAGGTTCATTCAGTTCTTCCGCTGCTGCCACAATGGCCTGCAGCGAGTCGAAGCCCGTGGCATTGAACATTCCGATCGCTTTCCCTTCCCGCTCCGCGAGCGTAAGGATTTCCTGAAGGTTTACTAACATTTTCTGCTGTTCAAAAATGACAAGATCGTTTCCAGTGAAGGGGCACCTCCCGTGGAGGTGGCGCTGAACAGGTTGAAACGGGCGCTGGCCGCCGCGAAATCCAGCATTTCCCGCAACGACCATCCTTCGTGGATGGCGTAGAGCGCGCCGGCGCAGAAGGCATCACCAGCTCCGACAGAGGATACGATTTCGCCGCGGTCGACCGGGAAAGAGGGCGCGTAACAAACCTCGCCGTTACGGGCAGTAGCCACGCCCCCTTCGGGGAAATGGATGACGACGAGTTTGGCGACGCCGAGCCCCAGGAGGGCGGAAGCAGCGGCCTTGATGGCCGGCAAATCCGGCTGCCCCCCGCGGCGGAGCGGAGTCTCAAGACAGTTCTCGGCCTCCACCTCGTTAATAAT
>JAEEHS010000014.1 GCA_016281015.1 Bacteroidales bacterium | reverse complement strand
GATGTCCCCATACAATCCCACCAAGAACAAGAAGTACACCCCGGAGCGCCTCGAGCGGATGAAATACAATCCGTACCTGAAGAAGGTGACGCTCCACCGTGAAATCAAGTAAGTAAAGGAGATTAGATTATGGCAAAGAAAGCAGTTGCTACCTTCGACGCCAAGGCCGGTGCCAAGCACATGGTCAAGGTCATCCGCATGGAAAAATCCCCGAAGACCGGCGCCTACGTTTTCGTAGAGCAGCTCGTCGAGGAAGGCCAGGTGAAAGACTTCTTCGCGAAGAAATAATCTCCCGCGCCGCAACAGAGCAAAAGCCGCTTCCGGTTTCGACCGGGGGCGGCTTTCGTTTGTGAGAGAAAATGATTATATTTGTAGATTAAAAGAAAACAGCGCTATGGGCATTTTCGACAAGGGCGTCAAGAAGACGAATTTGAACTTCTTCCAGAAGCTCGGCCGTTCCATCGTGGGCAAGTCCCGGGTGGACGATGAGGTGCTGGATGCCCTGGAGGAGGCGCTGCTCTCCTCGGATATGGGCGTGGACACCACCTTGAAAATCATCGACAACATCGAGGAGCGGGTGGACAGGGACAAGTATGTCGGCATGGACGAACTCGTCGAACTCATCCGCGACGAAATCGGCAAGCTCCTGGACATCGACGGCCCGTCGGAGACGGTCGTCCCCTTCGACTTCTCGAAAAAACCCTATGTGATGCTTGTCGTCGGGGTCAACGGGGTGGGGAAGACCACGACCATCGGGAAGCTCGCGTCCATGCTGCGTGCCCAGGGAAAGAAAGTCGTCCTCGGGGCGGCGGATACCTTCCGGGCGGCGGCCGTCGAACAGCTGACCATCTGGGCGGAGCGCTCCGGCGCAGACATCGTCAAGCAGGCGATGGGCTCGGATCCCGCCTCGGTCGCTTTCGACTCGGTTACCTCCGCCGTCGCCAAAGGGGCGGACGTCGTACTGATCGATACCGCCGGACGGCTCCACAACCGCGTGGACCTGATGAATGAACTCACAAAGATCCGCAACGTCATCCGCCGCGTCGTACCGGACGGTCCCCACGAGGTCCTGCTCGTGCTGGACGGCTCGACCGGGCAGAATGCTTTCGTCCAGGCGAAGGAATTCTCCCGGGCGACGGACGTGACGGCCCTGGCGGTGACCAAACTGGACGGCAGCGCCAAGGGCGGGGTCGTGGTCGGCATCGTGGACCAGTTCCGTTTCCCGATCAAGTTCCTCGGCATCGGCGAGGGCGTGGACGATCTGAAAGTCTTTGACAAGAAGGCCTATGTCCAGTCGCTATTTAAAAAGGAAGATATTGAAAACTAACACGATATGAAACTTTCGTACCATTGGCTCAAGGAGTATTTGCATGCGGACCTGACCCCGCAGGAGGTCGCGGAGGCGATGACCTCCATCGGCATCGAGGTGGACAGTATCGAGACCGAGGAGGAGATTCCCGGCGGTCTCGCGGGGGTCGTCGTGGCCCGGGTCTTGACCTGCGTGGACCATCCGGATTCGGACCATCTGCACATCACGACGGTCGATGACGGCTCTGGGGAGAGCGTAACCGTCGTCTGCGGCGCCCCCAACGTGGCGGCCGGACAGAAGGTCCTTTTCGCCCGTATCGGAACCGTCCTCCCGGGCGACTTCAAGATCAAGAAATCCAAGATCCGCGGCGTGGAGTCCTTCGGCATGATCTGCGCGGAGGACGAACTCGGCATCGGGACGAGCCATGACGGAATCATGGTTCTTCCGGAGGAGGCCGTCGTCGGCACCAGCGCCAAGGACTACCTCCAGCTGAAGGAAGAAACCGTCATCGAATACGAAATCACGGCGAACCGCATCGACGCCGCTTCCCATATCGGTGTCGCCCGCGACCTGTATGCCTACCTCAAGAGCCGCGACATCCCCTGCGAACTCTGTCTTCCTTCCGTGGAGGCTTTCCGCGAAGGAGCGGGGAAGAGCATGCCCATCGAGGTGCGCGACCACGAGGGTGCTCCGCGCTACGTCGGTATCAGCGTGAAGGGAGTCCAGGTGGGCCCGTCCCCGGAATGGCTCCAGAAACGGCTGCTGTCCATCGGCCTCCGGCCCATCGACAACGTCGTGGATGTCAGTAACTTCGTGCTCTTCGAGACCGGGCAGCCGCTGCATACCTTCGATGCCGCGAAGGTGCGCGGGGGCAAGGTCATCGTCCGCCGGGCGGCGGAAGGCGAAGTGCTGCGGACCCTCGACGGGGTGGAGCGGAAGCTCGCCTCCTGCGACATGGTCATCGCCGACGCCGAAGGCCCCATGTGCATCGCTGGCGTGTTCGGCGGAGAGGATTCCGGCGTCAGCGCCACCACCACCGAGGTCTTTATCGAAGGTGCCTATTTCGACCCGGTGTCCATCCGCCGGACGGCCAAGCGGGAGCAGCTCTCCACCGACGCCTCCTTCCGTTTCGAGCGCGGTGCCGACCCCGAGGCTGCCCTGTATGCCGCCAAGCGGGCCGCCCTGCTGATCCAGCAGGTGGCCGGCGGAGAGATTGTCGGAGCGGTCCGAGAATCCTATCCGGTCCCGATGGAGCGTAAGCAGATCGAACTGGACTACGGGCGGATGGAGCGTTTCATCGGAAAACGCATCGGTGGGGAGACCATCGAAAAGATCCTCGCTGCGCTGAATTACCGCTTCGTCGAAAAACGTCCCGGCGGCGCCCTCGTGGCCGCTCCGACCTACATGGTCGACGTGACGCGGGAGTGTGACGTCGTGGAGGAAATCCTCCGCATCTACGGCTACAACAACATCGAACTCCCGGAAAGTCTCCGGATGAGCGTCACTCCGTCCAAGACCCCGGAACCGGAGGCCATCCGGAACAGCATCTCCAACCTGCTCGCCGCGAACGGCTTCGTCGAGACCATGAACAACTCCCTGACGAAGGAAGAGTATTACACCCTCTTGGAGACCTTCCCCGCTGAGCGCTGTGTCCATATCGTCAATCCGCTCAGCCAGGACCTCAATGTCATGCGGCAGACCCTCCTGCTGAACGGGCTGGAAGTCGTTTCCTACAACATCAACCGGCAGCTATCCTCGCTCCGTTTCTTCGAGTATGGATCGGTCTATCAGCGCCTTCCTCAGGGGGACGGGACGACCCTCGCGGACTATGAGGAGCACCAGTGCTTCTCGCTTTTCCTGACGGGAACCCCGGACAAGGTCTGGCGCAGCCCCTCCCAGCGGAGCGACTTCTTCCAACTGAAGGGCTATGTGGACCTCCTTCTCAGGCGTTACCGGATCGATCCCGGGACCCTGCTGCTTTCCGCGGCGCCTGCCGATCTCTTCTCCGAAGGGCTCGTCTACACCCTGCCGGGCAAGGAGCCCCAGGTCCTCGTGACCCTCGGTACCCTCCAGCCCAAACTGTGCCGCCGCTTCTCCATCAAGCAGCCGGTCTTTGCGGCCGAGATTTCCTGGCCGGTGCTCTTCTCCCTCATCAAGCGGGACAAGTTCTCCTTCAAGGAACTGCCGAAATTCCCCGAGGTGCGGCGTGACTTGGCCCTTCTCGTGGACGAAAGCGTCAGCTATGCGGAACTCGAGCGCAGCGCCCTCAAAGCCGGCAAGAAACTCATCAAGCGGGTTGGCCTCTTCGATGTGTACCGCGGGGACAAGATTCCCGCCGGGAAGAAACAGTACGCCCTCAACTTCGTCCTCCAGGATCCCGAGCGCACGCTCACGGACGGCGAAGTGGAGGCCGTGATGGGCAAGGTCCTTTCCTCGCTCCAGGCACAGTTTGGCGCCACCCTCCGCTAATGCGTCTGAAGGGGATCCATATCGTCGCCCTGGGCCTGGTCCTGGCGCTCCTCGGGAGCTGCCGGGGGCCCAAACTCATCTCCAAGAGCGAGATGAAGGACATCTATATGGAGATGTTCATGCTGGATCAGCGTCTCAAGGACGACCGCGCCCTCAAGCGCCATGCCGACACGATGCTCGTCTATGAAGGCCTGTTGGAGGCGTATGGATACACGACGGACGACTACCTCTACAGTGTCGCCCATTACCTGAAAGACCCCGAGCGCTATGCCAAGCTCCTCAAGCAGGTTTCCGACCAGCTCGAAGCGGAAGGCAAGCGGGTGGAACGGGAAATCGCCGCCGAGGAGCGCCGTTCCCGCTTCCTCCATGTCAAAGGATTCCCCCTGGATTCGATGCTCCTTCCTTTCCACCGGGATTCGGCCTGGGCCGGGGCGGTGCGCTTTACGCGCGATACGATCCTGAAAGATTTCTGGAGGCTGGTACCGCTTCGTCCGGATACCCTCCAGCGAGACAGTTTACACTTGGACAGTTTACGATATGAGACGGATAGCAGCCTCTTACGTATTCCCCTTGACAGCGTCCGGACCGATTCGCTCCGGCTTCGTCGAGACGGAAGATGACGGCACCGTCATCCGGACGGGCCCTGTGGAAGATCCTTCGAAAGAAGCGGTCTTCTACGATGGTGCGCTCGTCCCGGGCTTTGTCAATGCCCATTGCCATGTGGAGCTGTCCTATATGAAAGGCCTGTTCCGGAAGGGGACGGGAATGGCCGGATTCATCGACCAGATCAATGCCCTCCGGGACACGCAGAGCCCCTCTCAGAAGCTTCGCGCCCTCCGGGAAGCCATGGACAGCATGTGGGCGCAGGGGGTCGATGCCATGGCGGACATCTCCAACTGCGCGGATTCCTTTGCCGTGAAGGCGGCCCATCCCCTCTACACGCGTACCTTCCTGGAAGTGTTCGGCACCGAGCCCGAGGACTGCCCCGCGGTCATGGCTTCGGTCACCGCCCTCGCCGGGAAAGCCCGTTCTTTCGGCCTGGACGCCGCTCCGACCCCGCATGCCTGCTATACGATGAGCCCGGAACTCCTCCGGGAGGCGAGCGCGGCTGGACTTCGCAGCGGCTTCCTGTCCTATCACAGCGAAGAATCCCCCGAAGAGGATGAGATGATCCGCTTCGGCCGGGGAAAGATGTGGGACAACCGAAAGGCGGCCCGGATGAGCACCCCTCCCGTCACGGGCGGCAGTTCGCTCTCTTACTTCCTGGACCAGTTGGAAATGGTCGTTCCCCTTCCCGTGGAAGGCCATGTGCTCCTGGTCCATGAATGCTGTATGGACGCGGCCGGCGCCTGCGCGGCCCAGGCGGCCCTGAAGCATCCCTTCGTGGCCCTTTGCCCCTGTTCCAACCTCTTTATCCATAACGCCTTGCCGCCGGTGGAGATGATGCGTCGCGAAGGCCTGACCCTTTGCGTCGGTACCGACTCCCTCTCGTCCAACGATGAGCTGGACATGGTGCGGGAGCTCTATTGCCTCCAGGAGCATTTCCCGGAGGTTCCGCTGGAGGAACTCCTGGAATGGGCCTGCCGGAACGGCGCCCGTTTCTTGGGGAAGGAGGATGTGCTGGGCAGTTTCGCCCCCGGATCGAAAGCCGGCGTCGTTTTGATTGACCATCTTCAGGACGGTCGCCTGACCGCTGAAAGCCATTCCCGCCGCCTATGATGAGAGAGACAACGGTTTTCGGCCCCATTTTTTCGCGGCGCCTCGGATCTTCGCTCGGCATCAACCTCCTGCCGGAGCGGGGGAAAATCTGCAATTTCGACTGTATCTACTGCGAATGCGGTTGGAACAAGGACGGCCGCGGCGACACGCATCTGCCCTCGGCGGAGGAGGTCCGGAAAGCCCTGGAAGCCAAGCTCTCCGCCTGTGCCGGGGCCGGTACGCCCATCGATTCGATTACCTTCAGCGGGGACGGCGAGCCGACCCTCAATCCGGATTTCGCCGCCATCGTGGATTTGACGCTTGCGCTTCGGGACCGCTATTACCCCGCGGCCCGGGTTTCCGTCCTTTCGAATGCGACCCGTCTGGACCGGGAAGACGTCTTCCAGGCCCTCCGGCGGGTGGACAATCCCATCTTGAAGATCGATGCGCCGACGGACGAAGGAGCGCGGAAGATGAACCGGCCGGCAGGGGACTACCATGTGGAGGATATCGTGAGGAATCTCGAGCGTTTTGAGGGCGCGTTCATCCTCCAGACGATGTTCCTCAAGGGGGACGGCTGGTCCAGCGCGGACTGGGTGGAGGAGTGGATGAACCTCGTGCGAAGGCTGCATCCGCGGGAAGTGATGGTCTATACGCTTGACCGTGAAACCCCGCAGAAAGGCCTGGAAAAGTATACCGTGGACGAGATGCGCGCCCTCGTGCGTCCGCTCATCGAAGAAGGATATCAATTACAAATTAAAGGATAAACTATATGGCTGAACTTTACAAAAAGTATGGCTACACGCCCGATGAAGAGGCTGTCAGCCGCCACCTGGCCCTGATTGCCCAGGAACTGGAAAAAGTGGTGTCTCCGACGGTGCTGCGGGAGTGCTTCTCCCTGATGGACCTGACCACGCTTTCTCCGAAAGATACCCCGAGCTCTGTCGGCAAGCTGGTCGGGAAGGTCAATTCCTTCGCGAAGGACTATCCTGACTGGCCGCTGCCCGCATCGGTCTGCGTGTATCCCAATTTCGCTTCCCTCATCGCCTCGAAGCGTTCGGACCCTGCCCTCCACGTGACCTGCGTCGCGGGCTGCTTCCCCGCTTCCCAGAGTTTTTTGGAAGTCAAGCTCCATGAAATCGAGATGGCGGTGCGCGCTGGAGCGGATGAAATCGACATCGTCCTGGCACTGAATGCTTTCCTGGACGGGGATTATGAGACCGCCGGGGAGGAAATCCGCCTCAGCCGCGAACGGATCGACGCTGTGGCGAAGGAGCTCGGCCGCAAGGTGGTGCTGAAGGTCATTCTCGAAACCGGCATCCTGATGACGGCGGAGAAGATTGCCGACGCCTCTTTCCTGGCCATGGAAAACGGGGCGGACTTCATCAAGACTTCGACCGGCAAGATTGAAGTGAATGCCACGCCGCGTGCCGCCTGGATCATGTGCGAATGTATCCGCCTCTTCAGCGAGCGGACGGGCAAAAAAGTGGGTTTCAAGGCTGCCGGTGGCATTTCTTCGGCCATGGATGCGGTCTCGTACTACTCCATCGTATCGACCCTTCTCGGGAAGGAGTGGCTCACGAAAGAGCGCTTCCGTTTCGGGGTGAGCCGCCTCGCCAACCAGCTTCTTTCCGCCTGCGAGCAAAAAACAGTCACGTATTTTTAGTCGGAACTGAAAATTTTTCATTTCGGCCTCTCAGTAGTCTGAGAGGCCGTTTTTGTCTCCGGCTGAAAAGTTTTTTCGTGTAAAATCGGCGGTTTTTTCATATCGTGCGCGACATAAAACGGCCCTACAGTGCTTTCAGAGGCCGCTAAAAAAGTTAAACGTTTAATATTCGAATAAAACGGATAAGTTTTTCCAGCTTTGCGGCAAGAAAAATGGTGTGTTATGAAAACAAGCTGGAAAATCTTATGGCTGCCGGCGCTGCTGCTCCTGGCATGCGACCGGGACGAACCCCTGGAAAGGCCGCAAGAGGCCGGGGAACTCTACCACGGTATGATTGAACTCGGGGAGAAACTGGACGATCCGTACACTGTGGCGAACATCCAGGCGGCGCTCGAGCAGGTGGACCCGACCAAGGCGGGGCGGGTGGAAATCAAGGCGACGGACCTCTATGTCCGTTTCCTGCCCGAAACCGAGGAAGAGTTCGACCGCTTGAAAGCGACGGGCATCTGCCTGCTGGACCATCCGATGGACTACCAGATCCTGCGGGAAGGGGATTACTACCATGATCCTGCGCTCGAGCCGGAGAAAATCACCTGGCAGTATGCGGTTGTCCCGAAAGATTTTGTTTTTCCGGAAGGCATCCGGACGGAGCTGCTGGACGAGTGCTATCTGTCCGAGAATGAAGCTGTTACGCGTGCCGGTCTGGAGGATGTGGACTGGGATGCCGTCGAGCGGGAAGCCTTCCGCCTGACGGGGAACGAGGACCTGTATGTCCCCCCGACCAAGGCCTCGCGGGTCACGCCGAAGGGACGGATCACCATCGAAGATTATTCCTGGAGCGGCGGGAAGCCCTTCGGTGTGGCCGGGGTGCGGGTGTCCTGCAACTGTTTCGTCAAATTTGCCCATACCTATACGGACCGGGACGGCTATTATGAAATGCCGACGAGCTTTGCCGCCAATCCGCGCTACCGGCTGGTCTTTGACAATGTGGCGGGCTTTTCCATCGGCTTCAACCTGGTGCTGGTTCCGGGCTCATTTTCGACCCTCGGGAAGGCCGGTCCGGAGGGGATTGATTTCCATGTGACTCCGCATGGGGACCAGGCGCTGTGGCGCCGTTCGGTGGTGAACAACGCCGCCTACGACTATTACCAGCGCTGCGGCAAGGACGACATGGACATCCTCCCTCCGCCGGGCGGTCTGCGAATCTGGATCTTCAAGAACCTGGACTGCAGCAGCACCGTGATGCTCAAGCACGGGGCGCTGATCGAGAGCGAGACCATCAAGCAGTACCTGGGCGAGTATGCCGCCCTGGTGAAAGTCTTCCTGCCGGACATCACCATCGGGACCAAGGGGCAGGACAGTTATGCGGGGATTTATTCTTCCACGGTCCATGAACTCTCGCATGCGAGCCATTATGCCCAGGTGGGAAATGCCTACTGGTCGCCGTATATCCGCTATATCATCGCCGCTTTTCTCCGCGAAGGGAAGGTGGCCTATGGGACCGGGACCTTGGAGAATGCCGGCTACTGCGAGGTCGGCGAGAGCTGGGGCTATTTTATGGAAAGTGTCTTGTACAAAGAACGTTATGGCGGGTCCATTCCAGCCTTCGGGACGTCTTTTTGGTTCTATCCCCAGATTTTCCGTTACCTGTATGAACGGGGCATGACGCGCTCGGAAATCTTCCGTGCCCTGACACCGGGGGTGACGGACCGGGACAAACTCCTGAGCGAAATGGTGCGGCTCTATCCCGAGCGGGAACGGCAACTTAAGCAAGTGTTTGAGCGTTATAGCAGACAGTGATGAAAAGGATGATACTGATTGGGGCGGGGCTCCTCGTGGGGATGCTCTGCCAGGCCCAGCGCTTTTCGCTGGGAACGAATGTGGTGGATTATGCCAATTACGGGACCCTGAACCTGGAGGGGATGCTATCGGTCGGAAAGCAGTGGACCCTCGGGGCGGGGGTGAAGTACAACCCCTTCCTGTACCGCACGGGGGAGGAAGTGCCCTTGTCGGCGCGGCAGCGGCTCTTCTCGCTGGGAACGCGCTTCTGGCCCTGGCATGTGTACTCGGGCTGGTGGATCGGGGCGAAGGCGCAGTACCAGGAATACAACCGGGGCGGGATCCGCTCGGCCCTCACCGAGGAGGGCGACCGCTTCGGGGCCGGCCTGTCGGCGGGCTATTCTTATATGCTGCTGCCCCATCTGAACCTGGATTTCGGCCTGGGCGTATGGGGCGGATTTGCCCGTTACACCACCTATGCCTGCCCGGTCTGCGGCCTTACGACAGACCGGGGCGGGAAGGGCTTTATCCTGCCGTCGGACCTGCTGCTGTCCCTGTCCTATGTTTTCTGAACTGAGGTGGCTGCTGCTGCCGGCCGTTTTCCTCTTCTCCTGCTCCGTCAAGGAGGACCGTAGCCGCTGTCCCTGTGTGCTGGAGGTATCCGTGACGGGGGCGCCCGCCCGGCTTCGCTGCGAGGGAGAGGATTACCGGGAGGAGCGGGACTGTCAGCAGGATACGCTCCTGCGGCTCGGGGTGCCGCGTTCGGGCGTGATGCTGTCGGCCCTTCGGGGAGCGGAAAGAGGGGAGGAGGGCGGTGTGAGGATTCCGCCGGGCTACGAGAGTCCGCCGCTGTGGCTGGATGCCCTTCATCTGGACACGGACGGCGAGGCGGCCTCGGCAGCGCTCCATCCCCACAAGGCCTTCTGCTCGCTGACCGTCGTCTGTGACGGCCCCCCGGGCGGGGGAGAGCCGTACTGGGTGGAAATCATCGGGAATGTCAATGGCTGGGAGGCCGACGGGACCCTCTCAGAGGGACCCTTTTCGTGCCGATGCATTCCCGGGCTGGACGGCCGTTTCACCATCCGGCTGCCCCGCCAAAAAGATGAGTCCCTCCGGATGGACATTCTCTTTTCCGACCGCAGCGTACGCAGTTTCGCTCTCGGAACCGCCCTCGCGCGGGATGGCTATGACTGGAGTGCGCAGGACCTCCCTGACCGGGAGCTCACCCTTCGCCTCTCCCTGACCGACATTGCCCTTGACTCCGACCTCTGGAGCGAGAAAGTCCAGCTCGATGTTGAAATTTAGCTTGTAATCTTTTGGACTTTCGAAAAAAGTTCGTATATTTGCAGTCCCATTGATGCGCGGATGGCGGAATTGGTAGACGCGCTACTCTCAGGAGGTAGTGTCCGCAAGGACGTGTCAGTTCGACTCTGATTTCGCGCACGAAGGACGGCTGGAAGGCCGTCCTTTCTGTTTTTTGGGCAGGGCATGCGATAATTTCCCGGAAAATGCGTAAATTTGCAGGATTGTTAGAAGTGTATCAACTATGCAGGAAATCAGGAATATCGCTATTATTGCCCATGTCGACCACGGCAAGACCACCCTTGTGGACCGGATGATCTACCAGGCCAACCTGGTCCGCCGCCCGGAAGACCTCGGCAACCTTATCCTTGACAACAACGACCTGGAGCGCGAGCGGGGCATCACCATCCTTGCGAAGAATGTGTCCGTAACGTACAAGGGCGTGAAAATCAACATCATCGACACACCCGGGCACAGCGATTTCGGCGGCGAGGTCGAGCGGGTGCTGAATATGGCGGACGGGGTGCTCCTGCTGGTGGATGCATTTGAGGGCTGCATGCCGCAGACCCGTTTCGTGCTGAACAAGGCCATTGAAATGGGCAAGAAGCCCATCGTGGTGATCAATAAGGTGGACAAGCCGAACTGCCGCCCGGACGAGGTCCAGGAGGAAGTGTTCGAACTGATGTTCAACCTGGGCGCGGACGAGGACCAGCTGGAATTCAAGACCATCTATGGCAGCGCCAAGCAGGGATGGATGTCGACCGACTGGCGGAAGCCGACGAGCGACATTACCCCGCTCCTGGACACGATTCTCGAAGAGATTCCGGCGCCGGCGGTGGTGGAAGGAACGCCCCAGATGCTGGTTTCCTCCCTGGAATATTCTCCCTACGTGGGCCGGATTGCGGTCGGCCGCATCACCCGTGGCAACCTCCGTAGCGGGATGCCGGTTTCGCTGTGCAAGCGCTATGACCGGATCGAAAAGTCCAAGATCAAGCAGCTGATGGTCTTCGAAGGACTGGGCAAAGCCAATGTGGACGAAGTCCAGTGCGGAGATATCTGCGCGGTGGTCGGAATCGAGGGATTTGAAATCGGGGATACCGTGGCGGATTTCGAGAATCCGGAGGCCCTGCCGCCGATTGCCGTGGACGAGCCGACGATGTCCATGCTCTTCATGATCAACAACTCCCCGTTCTTCGGAAAGGACGGTAAATTCGTGACCTCCCGTCACCTGAAAGACCGCCTGGAGCGGGAACTGGAGAAAAACCTGGCGCTCAGGGTCAAACCGGGCGTCAATGCAGATTCGTTCGTCGTCTATGGGCGCGGTGTCCTGCACCTGTCGGTGCTGATCGAGACCATGCGCCGGGAGGGCTTCGAACTGCAGGTCGGACAGCCGAAGGTACTGGACAAGACCATCAATGGCCAGCGCTGCGAGCCGGTGGAGGAATTGTCCATCGAGGTGCCCGAGCAGTTCGTCGGTGCGGCCATCGAACTGTCGACCCGCCGGAAGGCGGCTCTGGTGAGGATGGAACCGCGCGGCGACCGGACGCTGCTGGAATTCGAGATTCCGACCCGCGGACTGATGGGCCTTCGTTCCAACCTGCTGACGGCGACCCAGGGCGAGGCGGTCGTGGCCCATCGCTTCAAGGATTACCAGCCGTACAAGGGCGACATCGAGATGCGGACGAACGGTTCCCTGGTGTCGCTGGAGACCGGCGAGGCGGTGGCCTATTCGATGAACAAACTCCTGGACCGGGGCCGTTTCTTCGTGGAACCGGGCGAGGAAATCTATGGTGGTCAGGTGGTCGGCGAACACACCCGCGAACGGGACCTGAACATCAATATCTGCAAGACGAAAAAACTGACGAATGTGCGTGCCGCCGGCTCGGACGAAAAGGTGATCCTGCCTCCGGCCATCAAATTTTCCCTGGAGGAAGCGCTGGAATATATCCAGGAAGACGAGGTCGTGGAGATCACGCCCAATCACATGCGGATGCGCAAAATCCTCCTCGATCCGCTCGAGCGGAAGAGAAATTCCGGGGGAGACGATTGATTTTCGGAATTTTTTTCTTACCTTTGCATCCCTTAATCTGTTTTTAGGCCATGGATTATCTCATAGCTTTGAATGGATGGGCGGCTTCCCGTCGGGCAGAGTTCCGGTGGAAGGCTGATACAGAGTTCTTTCAACAGTTTGACAATCAGGACATTCTCAGCGCCGACATTGGGATTGATGGCGTCGCTGTGAAGACGGGGCATTCCATAGACGTCGACCTCGATGTGCGGGGACGGGTCAAGGTCCGCTGCGACCGTTGCCTCGGGGATCTGGTCCTTCCGGTGGAGACGAAAGCCTTGCTTTCCATCCGCACGGAGGGCGAGGATGCCACGGATGGGGAGAGGGACGTTATCGTTCCCGACGGCTCCGCCGCCGAAGTGGATCTCAGGCAGGTGATTTACGACTATGTGTGTCTGTCCCTGCCGCTTCAAAAGGTCCATCCGGAAGGAGAGTGCGATCCCGATACGGTCAAGTTCCTGAGTCAGGGAGTGGGGGACGAGGAGGCTGCCCAGAACAGCCCGTTCGCCGCTCTGAAAGGACTTTTTAATGGATAATAACAATTAAAAAAGATAAACAATGGCACATCCGAAACACAAAGTCTCCAAGCAGAGACGAGACAAGAGAAGAACGCATGACCACGCGGCTGTTCCGACCCTCAGCGTTTGCCCGAATTGCGGTGCTACCGTCATGTATCACCGTGTCTGCCCTGAGTGCGGTTACTATCGTGGCCGTCAGATCATTGTAAAGAGCGCCGAATAAAGCGCTTTTTTCATATTTCAGGAAGGCCTCATAGTTCAACGGATAGAACGGAAGTTTCCTAAACTTTAAATCGAGGTTCGATTCCTCGTGGGGCTACGACAAATGCCAGCCGCTCGGCTGGCATTTGTCGTTTCGTCCACGTTTTTGCCCTGTTTTCGTGGATAATACCTCTCCTGATTTTGGTGTAAATGTCTATCTTTGCATAAACTATTGTGTGTCTTTATGAAAAAGATTATTCTTTCCATTGCTTTTTTCTGCTCGGTGATAATGCTTTCCCTCGGTGCAGGCAGGAATAACGAGTTGGCCTGGACGCCGAACGGGACCATCTGCTATCGCTTTGCAACAAAGGAAGAAGGCCGAAAGTTAAAAATGTCCAATACGTCTTATCTGAACTCCCAGACTCAGAACGACATCGACTGGAAACTTGGATGTACAGGCAAATCTCTTGACGAATTCAAGGCTATAGCGGCCGATCAAATAATGGAATTCACGGAGGAAGAGAAAAAAGCTCTTGCTAAGACAATGGATTTCATAGAAGCCCGATGCACTGAATTGGGCTTCAGTTTGCCTATAAAGCGTGAAATCGTTTTTATTAAAACAAAGATGGACGATGAAGGCCATATGGGCGGCTATACGCTGAATAATGAAATATACCTCAGCGAATTCGATACGGAACGATTTGCCCGTGCATATCAGGGGGATCCATCCCTGGATCCAGACTACAGGGAGTACCGCGTCTATATTGCCCGGGATTTGGTGTCGCACGAGTTGTTCCACACCATTACGCGGGATAATCCTGATTTCCGACGACTGATGTATTCGCTGGTCGGTAGTACTATTATGGATCATAACGTACAATTTGGCCCAACGGTTCAGAAAATGCTGGTGAGCAACCCCGATGTGGAGAAATACGACCACTATGGAGAATTCACCATAAATGGGCAGAAGCGGCGCTGCACGCTGGTTACAGTATATTCCAGCACATTCGCCGAAGCTGTGGCCGCCAATCCCGAAGCCGAATTCTATCTTGGTATGCGCCCCGTGCTGGTGCCTTTAGATGACCCGGACATTATGATTCCTATCGAAGAATCAACTGACTTCTTTGACATTATGGGCCATAATACAAGCTATGTTCTGGCCACAGAGGAATGTATGGCTGTCAATTTCTGTTTCCTGATTGCTTATGGCTTCAACGGATACTATGAGCATTCCCTGGAAGACAACAAGCTCCATTTCATCCCCTACGAAACCCCACAGCTTATAAAGGCAATTCATAATGCGCTGTTGGAACATTATTCCAGATAGCCTGCTTGTCGGCGTGCTACGAAAAGAACGGTTCCAAGATTCTGACTCAAACGTAAGAGGATGAACGTCCCAGTTCCTTCAGAAGTGAAGTGAATTTCCCACGGATATCTCCAAGGATATTTCTCCAGTCCTTCAGGGATCCGTCCAGATTGTCAGATACCGCCTTGAAGCAGTAGAACGGGATTTCATGCAAGTGGCAGAACTGCGCCGCGGCATAGGCTTCCATATCAAAGAGGTCGTACTGCCGGGAAAGCGCCTTCACTTGTTCCGAGCTAAAAGTCTGGGTGCTCATGAAATAGTCTCCGGAAAAGACTGAACAACCTTCGCCGGGCAGTTCGATCTTGTCATAAATGAGTTCGCTGCCCCCATTGACAAAACAGTTGCAGTTGAGGATTTCGCCGATTGGGAAGCGTGCCGAGCCGGCGCTGCCGATGTTCAGAACGGTCGGGTTCCCGCCGCTGGCGCGACACTCATACCACTTGAGCAATCCGCTGAACATACGCATTTTGCCCATACCGGTATAAACGACAGGGAATGGAACCTCGTCCTGGGAAATCTCGTCTTTATCCGCCACGAACAGTACAAGTTCGCGTCCTCTGAGTCCGTTCAACAACTGATTGTCTATCATAATACGCTCTTTTCGCGCAAAGATACTCAATTATCCGGGCTTTTTATCATAATCGGCGCTAAATGAGCAGCACCATGGTCCGGCAGGCGATGTTGTTTTTTCTTCAATCAAGGAATCGCCGTATTTATTGCTGATCGTGTACATGCTCTTGAGTAGAAGTTAAGACCAGGGGTATCGTTGACGTCTTTCCCACTCTGCGAACTCATCAGTCATTTTCTCCCGACAACCGGTATGGCAATCATTCAAAAGAACTTCGGCCTTTTCAATCCATTTATTGGCGTCCTCTTGATCAATTAATGTTGTGGTCTTGGAATGAATCCAACTGCTGATGTGGCTTGTCTTTAAAAGACCCAATGCCAGCCTGTAAGCAGGAGGTTGATGGTTGATAAAATAATGAACGTTATTAAGAAATGCGGAATAGACTTGGCTATGTCCGCAGAAAGGATGGTTATATTGTTGATAGACATTGGAACACCTTCTGGCGTACGGGCCATATTTGATAGGTGTTAAACGAAGTGACAAGTGTTTACTTTGCCCCAAGACTACGTGGCGGAAATAATCACAGCAACCCCTGCTCGCGGGCTTTGGAGAGCATTTCCGCAGTGTTCTTGGCGTCGAACTTGGCGAGGAGGCGCTGGCGGCGCCACTTGATGGTCTGTTCGGTAAGGAACAGGCGCCCGGCGATGTCCTTGCTGGTGAGGCCTTCGGCAATCATGGGGAGGATTTCCTCTTCTCCGCGGCTCAGTTCAATCTTTTGTTCCATCCTCAGCTTGGACAGAGAGTCATTCATCTCCAATTCGCTCAGCGCTTCGCCAATGGCTTCGTCTGCCGCGAGGTTCTCTTTCTTCAGACGCATTGCACGCCGGGTAATAAGCAGGAGGAACAACAGGGCAAAAGCCAGCACGGCAAAGGCCAGTGCCAGCATAGTCCGCTGCCGTTTCTGCGTCTGGTAAGCCTGCCCCATAATGTTCAGAGTCGCAATCCTGTCCAAATACTCCTGGTCCTGATGCCTGCAGTAGTATTCATCGGCCTCACCAAGATACTGCAGCGCTTTTGTTACCCTTCCTTGCCGCATATACAGGGCGCCGAGTCCAAGTTTGGGCGATGCTACCCAAAGAGAGTCTCCGGCTTCCTGTGCGTACCGGATAGCCTCCTCGTAGCAGTCAATGGCTTTGTCGTCATTGCCTTAACAGGCCCAGATATCG
>JAEEHS010000003.1 GCA_016281015.1 Bacteroidales bacterium | reverse complement strand
CGGGAGAGTGGACCCGAACGGGGTTTATATCTCCACAACGGACAAACTCAGCTGGTGGGGCGGAAACGAGTATGACGGTGCTGAGATTCACACCCTGGATCCCAAGGCCGGCACCGTTTCCACCAGAAAGTTGCCCGCCCATTATCCTTCAAATCAAGGTGAGTATGTGGACGGGGTGGCTTATACCATCGACGGCACGGCCGGCTACTGGGAGTGTGATCTTTCCAAGGATGCGGCAGAGTATGTCACGCTTGACTGGGGCAGCGCCTCGGAATACCAGGGCAAGATTGTCCCCGGAACCCTGCGGCTGGAGCGCTTTGAAGCAGCCTCCCGGACACTCCAGTTCGTGGCTTATATGACCAACGGGACGCAGCTCAATTTCTACACCTCCGTCATAGGGGCCGACCGCGGCAAAATCAAAACCACCGTCGGCTCTGACGGCAGCGCCGGCATGGTCGTCACCACCATGGTACGGCTGAACTAATGCCTTCAGTCGAGCGTGATGCTTTCGATTCTGAGGCGCAAGGTTCCGGAGGGGACCTGCGCCTCGGCGATTTCGCCGACTCGCTTCCCCATCAAGGCGGCGCCGATCGGGGATTTCAGCGAAATCTTTCCGGCCTCAAGGTCCATTTCGTGGGGGCTGACGACCTGAAATGCCATCCGGGTCTGGGTCGATAGGTTCGTGAATTCAACCCGGCTCAGGAGGCAGACTTCGTCTTTGGGAAGGTGTCCGGGGTCAATGACGCGGGAATGCTCCAGGATCTTCTGCAGGAAGCGGATCCGGCTGATGGTCTTCGCCTGGTTCCGCCGGGCTTCACGGTATCCCGCGTTGTCGCTCCGGTCCCCCTGGGCACTGGCCTCCGCGAGGTCATCCTTTATCTTGGGATAAACCTCGCCGATCAGATGCTTGAGTTCGGCCGCAATCTCGTCGTATCGCTCTTTTGACAGGTATTCCATGGCTCAAAATTACTCATTTTTTTGATAAGTTTAGGCGTAATAATGCTATATGTCTCGAAAACGGCCCACCTTTTCTTGATGTATTCTTTCAGGATGCCCGTTGCCCGGTGATCTTTTTCGGCAATTAATACAAGGGTATTTCAGAAAAACAAAGTATCTTTGACAAAACATATGTTAATATGGAGCCGAAAAATAGAGAGGTCTGGATAGACTGGATGAGGCTGGTGGCCTGCTTTATGGTCGTGGTGACCCATTGCACGGAGCCGTTCTATCTCGGCGGCGAAGGAACGCTCATCCTTACGAAAGCCGATGCCTTCTGGGTGTCCGGATTCTGCGTATTTACAAGATCCGCCGTTGCACTTTTCGTGGTGGCCTCCAGTTTCCTGCAGTTCCCGCTCCGCTACTCGCCCGGCGAGTTCCTCCGTCGGCGGGCCGTAAGGGTCCTCGTTCCCTTCCTCATCTGGAGCCTGGTCTATGCGTTCGTCTGGGGTGAGCCGGAGCGTAACCTGAAGGATCTGCTGCTCAATTTCAATTATGCCGCAGGGCATCTCTGGTTTGTCTATATGCTCATTGGCGTCTATCTGGTGATGCCGCTTCTTTCTCCCTGGGCTGAGAAAGTCAGAAAAAAGGAACTACGGGTCTATCTCGGAATATGGCTGTTCACGACCTTGATCCCGTTCATACGTCACTGGGCCGGGGGCGTGATGCCCGTCGTCTACGGGCCGTCCGGGCTTCCCAACGCGGCAAAATATCCCCTCTGGGGGGAGGCTTTCTGGAATACCTACGGTGTGTTCTATTATGTGAGCGGATTCATCGGCTTCCTGTTCCTGGGACTTTATTTCCGCAGATTCGTCGGAGAATTGTCATGGAGAAAAACGCTGCTTATCGCCGTTCCGCTCTTTCTCGGCGGCTTCGCCATCAGTTTCTTCGGCGTTCTCGGAAGGATTGATGCCGACACGCACGGTGTATTCCCCTTCGAAGGCCCGGTCAGTTTCGCCGCCCTTTGGGAAGGCCCCATGCATAACGATACCGTTGCCATCCCCCTTATGACAGTCGCTCTGATCCTTCTGTTCCGCAAGATACGCGGTGGCGGCCGTTTCTTCGAAAAGGTCGTGCTGCCGGTCTCCAAGGCGAGTTACGGGATGTATCTTTGCCATCTGCTCATCCTAGTATTTGTGTCAGGGTGGATCAGGGAGTCCCTCGGCCTAGGAGCCGACGGGCTTCTCGGTCCCGTCTGGACGACGCCGGTTGAAATCCTCGTCGGCTCTTTGCTGACCTTCGGCGCCATCGCCGTCCTCTGTCCCCTTGTCCGCAGAATCCCGAAAGTAGGCAAATGGATAATGGGCTGACCGTACGGTCAGCATCCCCATCCACGCCCATCCGTTGTTTCCGCATTTCGTTGAAGGCTACAAGCATAGAAAGGACGCTAAAAATATGATAAGAGAAAGCCTGAGGAACTACATTTATCATGAAGTCATTCCTGGATATGCGACCTTCGATAAGGCGCATCGGGAAGACCACGCACTAACGGTCATTGAGCGTGCCCTGTCGATGGGTAAGCAGTATGATATCAATGAGGAGATGCTCCTGACGGCAGCGGCGTGTCACGACCTTGGTCTTGCGGTGGACCGGAAAACGCACCATCTGGAAAGCGGACGAATGATCCGGGAAGACAAGCGGCTCTCCGAATGGTTTTCCCCCGAGCAGATAGAGACAATCGCCCAGGCTGCGGAAGACCACAGGGCATCGGCAAAAACGCCGCCAAGAAGCATCTATGGCCGTCTTGTTGCCGAGGCAGACCGGCTGATTGTTCCAGAAACCATCATACGCCGGACCGTCCTCTTCGGCCTTTCCAACTACCCTGAACTGGATAAAGAGGGGCATTGGAACCGCACTTTGGAGCATCTCCATGAGAAGTATGCCGAGGGCGGCTATCTTCACCTTCTGATTCCGGGTTCGCCCAATGAGGCCCCCCTGCAGCAGCTGCGGGAGATTATCAAAGATGAACCGCGGCTCCGGACCATCTTTGAATCCATTTACGCAGAAGAATCATAACCGTTGACCACCCGGCCCTCCGGACGAAAGGTATTCTTTCAGCGCTTCCACATAGCCCCTGAAGGCTTCCTGACCTGCGGGAGTCATCCTGCAGGTGGTGCGGGGCATCTTGCCCTTGAAGCCCTTCTCGACCGTGATATAGCCGGCGGCGGTGAGTTTGTCTATCTGCACGCTGAGGTTCCCGGAGGTGGCACCCGTCTGCTTTTTCAGATAGGTGAAATCGGCTTCATCCACTCCGGCCAGGATGCTCATCACCGCCAGCCGGAGTTCGGAATGAAGGAGCGGATCTAACTGGGGAAACATAGGCTACTTGTACTGCTGTTTTACAATGAGCCCGGTGGCGGCTAGGACGATTCCGGCAAAAGTGAAGATGAACATCTGCTCAGCGCCCGCTTGCGTAATGTAAAAGATGGCCAGGCCTCCG
>JAEEHS010000002.1 GCA_016281015.1 Bacteroidales bacterium | reverse complement strand
GGGAGACAGGGGTAGGGAGACAGGGGTAGGGAGACAGGGGTAGGGAGACAGGGGTAGGGAGACAGGGGTAGGGCAGCTGAGAGATAGATCGTTGGGTCAGATGGGGAAGGTCCCTGGGGCGAATGGGGAAGGTCCCCGGGGCGAATGGGGAAGGTCGAATTTGAGAGTGGGGACCTTCCCCGCCAAATCGGCACTAGGGGGCACTGTGGGGCTATTTCTATGGGGAAGGTCCAGGGCACAAAATTCAACCTTCCCCAAACAGTACCTGGACTTTCCCCAAACGATACCGAGACCTTCCCCAGGCTGCCGGCTTCCGAACGGAAAGTCGTACGGCAGCAGGTCGAACGACGGCAGCAGCCCGGACGGCGGCTTTCGGACGGGAGGGAGAGAAAGGCCGGGGAGGCGACGTTATTTCGGAAAATGTGCGTATCTTTGTGGATATGTTGATTGACACCCATACCCATTTCTACGACGAGTGGCTGCGGCCGGATGCGGAGGAGGCCATCCAGCGGGCTCTCGCGGCGGGGGTCGGCAAGCTGATTCAGGCGGATATCGACAGCAGGGAACGCCCTGCGATGTGGGAGATCGGTGACCGGCACCCGGGCGTCATCTTCGAGATGCTGGGGCTCTATCCGGGTTCGGTCGACGGCGCCTGGCGGGAGGAGATCGACCGCCTTCTCGCCTGGCGGGAGGCCATCCTTGCCCGGGAGACTACCCCGACCAGGGGGGTCATCCTGGCCCAGGAGGCCGTCGGTGGTTCCGGCACCCGACAGACCGCCGGCCCAACCTCGCAGATTGCCGGGACAGCCTCGCAGATTGCCGGGACAGCCTCGCAGTTTGCCGACCCAGCCCCGCAGACCGCCGTCCCAGCCCCGCGGAGCTGCATCGTCGCGGTCGGGGAAATCGGCCTGGACTACCATGAGGGGAAGGAGTTCGCCGCCCAGCAGCGGGAGGCCTTCCGGGTCCAGCTCGAACTCGCCAGCGCATGGGACCTTCCGGTCAACATCCACCTCAGGGATGCCTGGGAGGACTTTTTCGCCGTGATCGAGGACTGCCGCCATCTCCACATCCGGGGCAATCTCCACTGCTTCTCCGGCAGTTACGAACTATTCGAGCGGGCACAGCGCAGCGGGGAGTGGTCGGTCGGCATCGGCGGTGTCGTCACCTTCAGGAACGCTTCGCTCGCCGGGACTCTCGCCCGGATCCCGATGGAACGCATCCTCCTGGAGACGGATGCCCCCTACCTCGCTCCGGTCCCCTACCGGGGAAAACGCAACGAGAGTGCTTACCTCCCGCTGGTGGCCGCAAAGGTCGCCGAGATCAAACACCTTCCTATCGAGGAGGTCGAGCGCATCACCACCCACAACGCAGAAACACTCTTCCGGATATGAAATCCTCCATCCTTATCATTTATACCGGCGGGACCATCGGCATGAAGCAGGACCCCGTAGAGGGCACCCTGAAGCCCTTCGACTTCCGCCAGATTCTCGAAGAAGTGCCGGAACTCGGCAAGTTCGCCCTCCGGGTGGACTCCTACACCTTCGACCCGCTGATCGACTCTTCGGATGTGGAACCCGGCCTGTGGATCGCCCTTGCCCGCCTCATCCAGGAGCGTTACGACCGCTACGACGGCTTTGTCGTCCTCCATGGGACCGACACAATGGCCTACAGCGCCGCGACCCTGAGCTTCATGCTGGGCGACCTGGCGAAGCCGGTCATTTTCACCGGGAGCCAGCTGCCGATCGGGACGCCGCGCACCGACGGCAAGGAAAATCTGATTTCCGCCGTGGAAATCGCCGCGGCCAAAGACGCGGAGGGCCATGCGATGGTCCCGGAAGTGGCCATCTGCTTCGGCTCGGTGCTCCTGCGCGGCAACCGGGCCACCAAGATGAGTTCGGAGGCCTTCGATGCCTTCGATTCGCCGGACTGTCCCCCGCTGGCCGTCGCCGGAATCAACATCCGCTACAACCGCACCCTGATCCGCAAACCCAGCTCCTGGGACCTTCCGCTCCGGGTCCAGGACCGTCTGGACACGCGCGTGTCCATCCTCCGGCTCCACCCCGGCATCACGCCCCAGGTGGCCCGGAACATCGCCTGCGGCCCCGAAACCCGCGCCGTCATCCTGGAGACCTACGGGGCCGGGAACGCTCCGTCCAAGCCCTGGCTGACGGACATCATCCGGGAGGCGGACCGCATGGGCAAGGTGCTGGTGAATGTCAGCCAGTGCAAGAAAGGGACGGTCAACATGGACCTGTATGCGACAGGAAGGGCGCTGAAGGATGCCGGCGTCGTGTCCGGATTCGATGCCACGACGGAGGCCGCCCTGGGAAAACTCTTCGCCCTGATGGGCCTTTCCGACGACAACGCCTGGGTCAAAAAGCAGTTCCAGGAAGACCTTCGCGGGGAAATCAGCAAATAAATCATTGTCTTTTGAAAATAAATTGCTAAATTGCGGGGACTTTCCGGGGACTGTATCCCGGACAGAAGTTGAAAACTATTAACAACTAATTATTTATAACTAACAACACAAAAACGATTATGAAAAAGTTTTTCATGTTTTTGGCAGTAGCAGGTGCTCTTACCTTCTCTGCGAACATCGCTTCCGCACAGGACGAGAATGCCGCTCCGGCCCCCGCCGCTGAACAGGTCGAAGCCCCCAGCGAGGTGACGGACCTCTTCGCCGGCACCGGTGAAGACATTCCCCTGAACCAGGCCCTCAAGACCAAGTTCATTGAAGGTGGCGCAGGCTTCATGAGCCTCGTTCTGATCTGCCTGATCCTCGGTCTGGCCCTTTCCATCGAGCGTATCCTCTATCTGGCCTTCTCCAAGACCAATACCGTGAAACTCCTCGAAAACGTGGAGAAAGCCCTCGCCGAAGGCGGTATCGAGAAGGCAAAAGAGGTCTGCCGCAACACCCGCGGTCCGGTCGCTTCGATCTTCTATCAGGGTCTGCTCCGCATGGACCAGGGCGTTGATGTGGTCGAAAAGACGATCGTTTCCTATGGCAGCGTCCAGATGAGCCTCATGGAGAAGGGTCTGAGCTGGATTTCCCTGTTCATCGCCCTGGCCCCGTCCCTGGGATTCCTTGGTACCGTTATCGGTATGATCCAGGCCTTCGACGCCATCCAGGCTGCCGGTGACATTTCCCCGAACGTCGTTGCTGGCGGTATGAAGGTTGCCCTTATCACCACGGTCGGCGGTCTGATCGTCGCCATGATCCTCCAGGTCTTCTACAACTACATCCTCAACAAGATCGACACGATCACCATCGACATGGAAGACGCTTCCATCCGTTTCGTCGATACCATCACCAAGTACAACAAGTAATCACGAACCTGACAATACCATTCAACAATGGAAAAACAGTTATACGCTAAAATATTCAAGTGGGTATCCTGGGCGTTGCTGATCATCAGTGTCGTGCTTCTTCTGGTGGCCTTCCCGAAATTCGGCGGCGCCGGTGAAGAAGGTGCTGTTACCATGCTGCTCGGCTGGGCTTATGCCATGCTGGGTCTCGCCCTCGTCTCCGTGCTCTGCGTAGGACTGTACGTTTCGGCCGTGACCAATCCGAAGTCGCTCATCAAGATCGGCATCGTGCTGGTCGGCGCCGTCGTCGTCGTCCTCGTGGCCTACCTCGCCGCCTCCGGCGCCCAGCCGCTGGCTTACAATGGTCCCACCCCGTCTGAAAAGGAACTTAAATTGACCGATACGGTCCTCAACCTCGCCTATGGCCTTGGCATCGTTGCCGTGCTGTCCATTGTCGTCGGCGAAGTCATGAGCGCGATCCGTAACAAAAAAGCGTAACCCATGGCCAAGAAAAAAACACCGGAGATCAATTCCAGCTCGACAGCGGACATCGCGTTCCTGCTGCTGTGCTACTTCCTGATGACCACCACGATGGGTGATCAGTCAGGTCTGCAGCGCCGGCTTCCTCCCATCCCCGACAAGAATCAGAAAGTCGAGGACCAGAAGGTCAACCGCCGTAACATCGTCATCGTACGAATCAACTCTGCAGATAAGCTCTTTGCCGGTAACGAAGCCATGGATATCGTCTTCCTGAAAGAGAAGATGAAGGAGTTCCTCGCCAATCCCAACAATGACCCGAACCTCCCTGAAAAGGAAGAGAAGGAAATCGAGGGAAAGACCTACATGGTCTCCAAGGGTGTCATCTCGCTGCAAAACGACCGCGGTACCAGCTACCAGGCCTACATTGCCGTCCAGAATGAACTCGTAAAGGCCGTCAACGAACTCCGCGACGAATTCTCCATGCGGGAATTCGGCCGCCGCTTCTCCGTCTTGACGGAAGATCAGCAGAACATCGTCAAAAAGGCTGTGCCCCAGAACATTTCCGAGGCCGAGCCGAAGGACACAGGAAAGAAGAAATAGGAGGATAAGATCATGTCAAAATTCGGAGGTTCCAACAGCAAAAAGGATGTTCCCGGAATTTCTTCGGGTTCCCTTTCCGATATCGTGTTCATGCTTCTGTTCTTCTTCATGGTGACCACCCAGCTCCGCGAGACGGAGAACAAGGTGATCGTGAAACTTCCTGAAGCGACCGAGGCTGCCAAACTTGAAAGAAAAGACCTGTCCGCGAACATCAACATCGGTACGCCGGTGCGTCACCTGCAGGCCATGTATGGTACGGATGCCCGTATCCAGCTGAACGATTCTTTCAAGACCATTGACGACATCCGCGACTTCATCGCCGCCGAACGTGACGCCATGTCTGAGGCCGAAAGGTCCCTGATGACCGTCAACCTTCGCGTGGACGAAGACGTCCGCATGGGTATTGTTTCCGATGTGAAACAGGAACTTCGCCGCTGCTCGGCGCTGAAGATCATGTACGCATCCCGCAAACCCGGCAAAGAATAGCTTTTCTTACGGATTTTTCGCGAAGAGGGCGGCCCCTGAGGGTCGCCCTCTTTTTTTCTTTCATCCCGGGAGCGCCCCTACGGCCTTCTGGCCTTGTTTTTCCTCAGACACAAAGTGGAGCCAACGCATAACGCGCTACAAGACAATCATTTACATTGAAAGATACTCGAGGGACATTTTTTGTGTCAGATAGGAAAAACTCCGTATTTTTGCGCGACAAACCAAAAATTGAATTATTATTCTTACCTTTGTCTCAATATTAGTACATAACGCCCCTTTCAAGAACCAGGAAAAGTCGGAAACTTCACTCCAGAAGTTCTACCCATGGGGGATTGGACAACCTGAACAGGTGGCTGACAGTAAGGCACTGACAGCACATTTGTCCTTAGGGTTTCCGACGCCCTCCTGGTTATGCGTTGTCGTGCCTTTTTACGGCGACGCAGCGCATGGAGCAGATCGATGACCGGCAGGTTCTCCATATCCAGGAAGAACTGATCCGGAAGTACCGGAACAAAATCGAATCGCAGCGGAGGATGATTCACCGGCAGGAAAAGGTCATCGAAGGATTCCGTCAGCAGTATCTTTTCCTCTATCGGGAGCAGTTCCGCGACATTTCCCGGCTCCTGTTCGGCTGGAATTTCCTTCCGCCGCATCAACTGGAGTCAAAGACTCTCTACCTGCGGGTAGATCGTATGCTGGAGCGCTTGCAGGGCGGGGCGGACGGGATGGGCGATATTCCTGAGAGCATCAACTTCCATTTCGACCGGATCCTGGACCATCTCCGCGAAGACTTCCCGAATCTGAAGCCCATCGATTACCGCCTGTTCTGCTACCTCTGCGCAGGCTTCTCCTGCGTACAGATCAAGGAACTCCTCGGTCTGAAAAGCCTGAACAACCTGTATCTGAGGAAAAACCGCCTGATTCAGCGGATCCGCTTTCACAGCTCTCCCTGGCGGAAGTACTATCTCATGCTGCTCTCCCGCTGAAAGGGTCTTGTTCCTTTGCCCAAGAAATATTATCTTTGCATGATTTAGAGCAATTTCGTCAGTTTATGGAAACATTGAAAAGGACCAAGATCAAGGCGCTGCTCGCCTCGGAGCCGGGCGCCAGGGTACTCGCCAAAGGCTGGGTACGCACCAAGAGAGGGAATAAGCAAGTGAAGTTCATCGCCTTGAATGACGGTTCCACCATCCACAATATCCAGATTGTCGCCGAGGCTGAACGCTTTGACGAGGAGCTTCTCAAGCGGATCACCACCGGCGCCTCCCTCGCGGTGAGCGGACAGCTCGTCGCTTCGATGGGCAGCGGGCAGGCGGTCGAAATCCAGGCTGACGAAATCGAGGTACTGGGCGACTGCGACCCCATGCGCTTCCCCCTCCAGAAAAAGGATACGACCCTGGAATATCTCCGTTCCGTGGCACATATGCGCCTGAGGACCAACACTTTCGGCGCCGTCCTGCGGATCCGCAACGCCATGGCCTTCGCCATCCACAAGTTCTTCAACGAGAAGGGCTTTGTCTATCTCCATACTCCGCTGATCACCGAAAGTGACGCGGAGGGCGCCGGCGACATGTTCCAGGTCACTACGATGGACCTCAAATCCATTCCGCTGGACAAGAAAGGCAATGTGGACTTTTCGAAGGATTTCTTCGGCAAGAAGACGTCCCTGACGGTTTCCGGCCAGCTGGAAGGCGAACTCGGGGCGACGGCCGTCGGCGAGATCTACACCTTCGGACCGACCTTCCGCGCCGAGAATTCCAACACCCCGCGCCACCTGGCCGAGTTCTGGATGATCGAGCCGGAAATGGCCTTCTACGACATCGAGGACAACATGGTCCTGGCCGAGGAGTTCGTCAAATACCTGGTCCAGTATGCCCTGGACAACTGCATGGACGACCTGAAGTTCCTCAACGACAAATACGACGACGGCCTGATCGAACGGATGCGGAGCGTGCGCGGCATCGCTTTCGAGCGCGTGACCTACACCCGCGCCGTCGAAATCCTGGAAAAAGCCATCGCCGACGGCGTCCAGTTCGAGTATCCGGTCCATTGGGGCACGGATTTCCAGAGCGAGCACGAGCGCTACCTCGTGGAAAAGTACTTCCAGAGGCCCGTCATCCTCATTGACTTCCCGAAAGACATCAAGGCCTTCTACATGAAACAGAACGAGGACGGAAGGACCGTGCGCGGCATGGACGTCCTCTTCCCGAAGATTGGCGAGATCATCGGCGGCAGCGAACGCGAAGCCTCCCTGGAAAAACTCGAGCAGCGCATTGACGAACTCGGCATGTCCCGGAAGAACCTCGAATGGTACATCGACACCCGCCGCTACGGCAGCGTCCCCCACAGCGGTTTCGGCCTCGGTTTCGAGCGCCTGCTGCTTTTTGTCACCGGCATGGCCAACATCCGTGACGTCATCCCCTTCCCGAGAACTCCTAAAAACGCAGAATTCTGATGTTAGTGATTGGTATCGCCGGCGGCTCCGGATCCGGCAAGACAACGGTCGTCAAGGCCATTACAGAGCAGCTCAGCGGGAAAGTGGTCGTCATCCCGCAGGACTCCTATTACAAGGACTCCAGCCATGTTCCCGTGGAAGAGCGCAAAAACATCAACTTCGACCATCCGGATGCCATTGACTGGAAACTGATGTGCCAGCAGATCCGGGAGCTCAAAGCCGGCCGGACCATCGAGCAGCCGGTCTACTCCTACATCACCTGCTCCCGTTCCACGACCGAGACGGTCACCGTCGAGCCTGCGGAAGTCATCATCGTCGAAGGCATCCTGATCTTTACCTGCAAGGAGCTCCGTGACCAACTGAACATCAAGATCTTCGTCGACGCAGACGACGATGACCGGGTGCTCAGGATTATCGTCAGGGACATCGCCGAGCGCGGCCGGACCATTGACACGGCCATTGAGCACTACTGCGACACCGTCAAGCCGATGCACCTCCAGTTCATCGAACCTTCCAAGCGCTACGCGGACATCATCGTCCCCCAGGGAGGCCACAACAAGGTGGCCATCGACGTGCTCACGACCACCGTCCAGGAAGCCCTGGAGCGGAAACAACGTCCCCACCGGAAATGAAACTCTCCCCCGACCAGAAAGCCGGACTCCTGATCACCGCGATCGTCCATCTCGCGGTGATTATCGTTTTTCTGGCTGTCCAGATCGGGTACCAGGTCAAAAAGGAGAACAGCTTCGTGCTGGACTTTACCCAGCAGGAAGAAAAAGAGAAAGCGGAAAAGAAGGCTGCCCTGCAGCAAAGCGCCCTGGAAAAGCTCGAGGAGATGATTGCTGCGGCCCAGGGAGGGACACCCCTGCGTTCGATCGCCGTGGACCGCAGCACACTGAAAGACGACCGGGGGACGGACGCCGAACGGCTCTACGAAGAGGCCGAACGCCTCGCCCAGGAGCTGAAAAACGGGCAGTCACAAGCTGCTGACGACCCGGATGACGTGTCCATTTCAAAGCCCCGGAAAGAAGAAAATAAGCCGGTGAAAGCCTATACCGGGCCCACGGTTCTGTCCTGGAGCCTGGAAGGCCGCCGCGCCTCCCGCCTCCCCATCCCGGCCTACAAATGTATCGGAGCGGGTCAGGTCCGGGTCCTGATTGTCGTCAATAACAAGGGAAACGTCATCGATGCGCGGATTGACCCCGGCAGCTCCTCCGCCGACCGCTGCCTCCAGTCCTACGCCCTCCAGGCCGCCCGCCTCAGCCGCTTCTCCGTCTCCGAGACCGCCCCCGCCCGCCAGAGCGGCAACATCATCTACGCCTTCATCGCCCAGTAAAGAGGGCGTTGTATCCCTATTGTAATTGCTATGGCTATTTGGATTGTCCTTCCTATTCTGACGCTTCTGATGTTCGACCTGGGGCTGACGCTCCGCCTCGAAGATTTCTCAAAAGTGTTTCGCCGGCCGTGGCCGCTGGCCGTCGCCATCGCATCCAGCCCGTTTATCTTTGCCAATGAGAGGATGGCGATCCCCGCCATCCTCTATTCGCTGATGATGAATATCGTCCTGCTGATCTATGTAGGAATCGTCCGGCGGAAGGACCGCCGCGCCTGAGCGCTGCGGCTGACGCTGACCCAGGTCCCGGAATTCGCGATATCGCGACGTTTCAGAGAATCGCAGTATGAACCAGACCGGTAAAACCGACTATTTTCTCGGTCCTATAAACCGGTCGCCGTTATAGTGAATCATATGGTCCGGCGTATCAGACAACCAGACTTCCGTCTCCCAGGCGATATCGTCAACGTGTTTCTTGAACTCTTTCGCGTTCGGGAAAGCCGTCACATACACGATACCAAAAGGGCAGTCCTTGGTGAATTCTTCCAACTCAACCACCCGTTTAGCCGATACCGGTCCATGAGAGGTCACAACCTCAACCAGGAACAGCCAGCCGCGTTTGTCATCGCTGATGACGATATCCGGAAGTTTTGAATGCTCGGTTATCGGCAGGTTGAGCGCTTCCAGCCCGGCGGCATTCACATACAGGTCTTTATCTTCGGTATCGCCGATATAGAGCAACTTACCTCCAGGTGCAAACCTGGGAGCGAATTCCTCAACGACTGCAGCCTGAATCTCATTATGAGCACCAGGAGACAGATAATACTCATTTCCTTCGATAACGAGAGGAATACGGTGCATATCCCGCTCAGCAGCATACCTGTCGCGCAGTATTTCGTACTCTACGGCAAACTGTTGCGTACGGCTATCCCAATTCTTGGTGCCATACGCCTGAGCAACTTCAAGTGCCTCCTCCGTGATGGCATAATGCGCTTTCGGGCTATTAACAGGAAGCGTCGGATCATCAGGATTGTAGTTGGCTACTCCAGCCTGAATGAACTGGTGAAGAACCTGTCGACGGAACGTCTCTCGTGTATTGGGTGCATAGGGGGCGTCAGCCTTATAGTTCTCGTTTACGAAAGCCATGATTTCCTTGGTAATACGCTGACTGGTGCGTGTGGCATCTGCCCACGGCGTATCCTCCTTTACACTACACAGTGCCAACAACGTAAGCGCCGACATTTCATTCTGCTGTGCAGCAGGAAGCCCCAATGCCTTCAGAATCTTTTGTGCCTCTGTAATTTTGCCCATAGCTACTGAATCTTAAAATAGTCCATGACCAAGTCGTTGATATAGTCGATGGAATAGTTGTTTCTCAAAATAATCTTCCTGCCAATCTCCCGAATGGTTTCAATCGGAGGAAGAGGCATCCTCCGCAGTTCCGTTGCACTCACATTGATGTTTCCGTTGAACGTCCGGAAATAGGCATCAAACATCTCACTGTCCAGAAGAACAGTAAGCCCCATCACCTCGTCTCTGCGAAGATGGCCTTTCGGTCTGTAAATATAGTTCAATTTGTTCTCAATTCCAATATACTCATACTGAACCATATTGCCGAAGTATGGAGCCGCAACCAGTCGGCTGTTGTCATCTTTGGAACCGAAACGCCTGAGCAGCACGTAATTCTTATTGGGGAGCAGAGCCGCCTTCGACTCCGGAGAGACCTTGATGTACTGCCCTTTGTCTTTCTTCTGCACGGGATGACCACAGAGCATCTTCACCACATTATGAAGCCAGTAGAGAGGAACCGTATCATCTGCGGGCTCGCTGACAATGAAATCATACGCCCGAAAAGCGACTACCGGACCGGTCGAAATCTTGATGCCGTATTTCTCCATATTACCGTCCCAAGAACGGAACAGATTCAAGATTGCCTCATCGCGCCCGTCAATGGGCAGATAAACCACCTTTTCATCGGAAGCCACATCCACAATGTTTGCGGCAGGATACTCTTTCTGATAAGGATGATCCAAATCCCGTATTCCCTGGCTAAAAGAGACTGTAATGTTCTTTACGTCGCCGGCAGGATGCATCCTCATAATCACCAGTTCCTGCAGCACCTCATCCTTAGAGAACGTATCTTTCCTGGTATTGAACAGGTGGATTAAGTCAATGTGAACGTGCCTGAAAAGGAAATCCCGGAAAGACTGGAAATACCGGCCCGAAGCAAAGCTTCTCGGTGTGATGAATATCATCTGCCCGTCATCTTCCAGCAACTTGGCGCAGATGGCCATGAACAGGGCGTAGATATTCGTCTGCCCGTCCACGATGCTGGCACAGGAACGCGTATGCACATCATCCTTGGCGAGTTTGAAGTAAGGAGGATTCGAGATGATATAATCATACTTTTCTCCGGCATTCATCCCTCCGAAGATGGTATCATCGCCGTCCAGGCACTCGCACTTGTCTAGGACGAAGTCTGACTCGTTCAGGCGGTAATCAAACACCACCCTTTTTCCCCTGCACCATATCTTCAGATACGATAGCACCTCTTCGGTAAGCGGCACCACATTCTTGTCCGTCTCATAAAGTGTCAAGGCGATTTGCTCCGGTGCGGCTTCCTCTACAAGATGCTCGACTAATGCGCAGGAAAGAATCGCAAGCCCGCATCCGGGATCAAGAACAGAAACTCTCTTTTTCCCGGAAGGAGTGGCCAGATTCCCCATAAACTGGGAGATGGCATGCGGAGTAAAGAATTGCCCTTTGTGCTTTTTATCTTTTTGGACCGATGCATCCGCATACCCTCTGCCGACCCTCTCAGCAAACTGAGAAGGCTTCTCACCGGCAAGCGGCACGATATGAATGGACTCCGTAGCCATTGGTCATGATCCATTTTTGTACAAATTTACGGATATTTTTCGACAGCCCAACTATAAACAGAATATAATCGTTCCGGAGTTGGAGACCAGACTCCAGAAACACGGGATGGAACACTATTGGTAATAAGCAAGCCGTATATTCATAACATTATAGGGACAATTCAGCATAAAGAATCATATATAACAAAAAATAATTCTTATCTTTGTAGCAGTTCTTTGAGAGCTCTATTCCGCCTTATCTCTCTCGGGAGATAAGGACTATGTTTCACTAAAATAACAAGGTTATTTTATGAAGGTTTTAATTTTTCAGAGTGGACAGCAACGGCTGATTCTGCTCAACTCCATCTTTACAACAGTACTGGTGGTTTCTAATTTCCTATCTGCCAAGGTTGCGAACCTGTGGGGGTTTCTTATCCCCGCGGGCACCATTGGCTATGCTATCACATTCCTTGTCACTGACATTATCAGTGAGCAGTATGGCAAGGGAGAAAGTCAGAAGGCTGTTCTCCGCGGGGCGATTGCTCTTGTTATCAGTTTTGCGTTGGCAAGGATTGCCATCCTGCTTCCCGGACAGGTGCAGGGCGCAGACGATGCTTACCGTTCCATTTTCAGCTCCGCAACAAGGGTTATGATCGGGAGCATTTGCGGCTATCTGGCCAGCCAGAGCCTGGACATCGTAATCTTCCATCGCATCAAGAAAGCAACGGATGGAAAGTACAAGTTCCTGCGCAACAATGTCGGCACTATCACAAGTCAGATTGTAGATACGGTAATCTTCTCGCTCGTGGCGTTCTACGGCCTGGTTCCGAACATCTGGTCTCTGATTATGGACCTGATAATTGCCAAGACGATACTGGCTATTCTGGACACACCGTTCTTCTATCTGTTCACTAGACGTCCTGTCGTTAAGGAAAATGAGGAGGCGTAGTTATGGCACAGCTTGCAGTATTGATCGCGACTTCACAAGGTCGCGTGGAACTGTTATTCTCCAGGTCGCTTAAGTCTGCCCTCAACCAGACCGCCTCTCCATCTTTAATTGTTATTGTAGATGACAACGAGGATTCTACCGTGTCCGAAGCCATCAAATCTCGTATTGAGGGTATGGGCCGTAACGATCTTCAATACCTAAAGAACTCCCATACTCATGGGATGTCAGGTACCGGCGCTTGGAACACGGGTATAGAATACATCAACGCAATCCTAGGCGAAGACTCTTATACGGCTATTTTGGATGATGACGATGAATGGGCCCCCAATCATCTTGAGATTTGCCTTAAAGCGATTGAGAGACATAAGCCTGTCGGCGTGTTTCCATGGCTCCTAAGGACCGATATGGATCGGCCACTGGCATTCACGCGGAAACAATTGACAATAACAGACTTCCTCATTGGCGACCCTGGTATTCAAGGCAGCAATATGGTAATCCGTACCAAAGCGCTTATGTCTGTCGGCTGTTTTGACGAGACTCTTCCAAGTTGCACCGACCGGGATCTTATGATATCGCTACTCAGAAAGTATTCTAAGGAGGAATTCTTCGTTCTAGATGTAGTCACTGTGAAACACTATGCCTCCAAGGATAGTGTCACCGGCAAACGTCAGTCCAAGCACCGCGGGCTCGCGATCTTTTACCGCAAACACCTAGCGGAGTTCAAGAATAAGGATACCCTTAGTAAGTCCCTCACAAGGGCCTTGACGCTTTTTGGTTATGACGGCTCTGCCGAATTGTCCGCATACGACCACCTCGAGAACATATCCATAGGCGTTGCTACCCATAATGGGGCGAAGACCATACGTCGCTGCCTTCTCTCGTTATTGCAGCAGACAGGGTGCTCTCGGCATATAAAGGTCGTTATCGGAGATGATTCTTCGACGCAGGATTGGCAGGAGGAAGTTTCAGATATCCTTGAGGATCTAGATGCCGTCATCCTGCATCTTACCTTCAGCAATGTCGTCAATACTAGGAATAAAATCAACGACTACATCCTGTCCCATATTGAGAATGTTCGTTTCATGGGACGTCTCGACGATGATGATTTCTACGCGTCCGACGATGTCCTCAAACGCATAGAAGGATTATTCGACAGTTCCAGGCCGGATGTCGTCATCGGGGGGAATGGTTATACCCAGAACGGTGAAATCATTGAGCGGGAGAATATGAAGAACTCCCGATTAGTGGACTTCGACTATCTTCACAGCCGTCTTGAAGGGATGGCTGAAGGACGCCCGGAATGTGAATTGCCTTCGTGCAATCTTTTCGTCATTCCGGCCTCTGCAAAACCATATCCAGCATACAAAAGTGCAGAGGATCATTATCTCACTCTCTATTATCTGACCCATCAAGAGGTTTATAAGGTCATTGTTACAGACGAGATTAAGGTTACAAACTACAACCTTTCAGGTCACATAACCAAGAAGAATAAAAAGGGTTCCAACTATCTGGAAGTGAGGAAGCATTTCTTGTCCGACTTCGACGAGTTCATAAAGGACAATAAAAGAATCGCTGCTGCGAAACAGATTCTCTCGAACAATGGTGTGACCGACTACATATTCCTTGGACTGGGACAGGAAGGTGTGGTATTCCACGACGACCACTTTGTATACAAGGTATATTTGCCGATGTACAGCGGTAAGGACAAGACTTGGCTCTCTCGGGGCCTGTCCTTCTTCACCAATCTCACACTTGAAGCCTCACGGCACCTGTACTCCATTCAGATGCTTTCAGACAATATAATCCGATATCCATACGAACCATCGGTTCCCTGCCTAGACTATTCGTTGGACGATGTGGTTTCGTTTGCTACCGAGTGTTGGCGTAACAGGATTGTCATTAAAGACTGCAAGCCCAAGAACTTCATCAGGGTTAACGGTACAATCAAACTGATAGATATGAAGGGGTGTGACTACAATGACAACCTCTTCCTAAATATGTGCGCCCGTATGTATCTATATGCGACCTTGGCATTATCATACGACAGCCAAGAGATGCGTAAGATTACCCGCAGCGCAATTAACAACTTCGATATTCCGGAACTGGCAGGATTCCGTGAATTCATGAATCGCGTGTATGCGAATATCATCTTCGAAGAAAGTGGAGGCGCGGTCAGGACATATAGATTAGCCCAGGCCGTTTTATTTGATGATTACACCTTTGATGAACTGCCCCATCTGGAAAGACTATTTTTCCGCAAACTGAAGGAAGGCAAGTATCTGAAAGGGATCTCGTTTGACAATGTCCGCCTTTCATTAGAGAACTATTTCAAGCCCGGCACTGTTAGGGTTGAGTATACTCCGGTGGCAGAGCTTTCCGCCAAGGTATCGCTCTTAATAAAATGCTGTGCCCAAGATGTGAAGACGCTTCAGGAGAATGTCAAGCATATCGTCCGGCAACTCTCTTGTCCCAACACTTTTGCGGAAGTTGTGCTTGGAATAGATCCTTACGTCGGAGAATACCTCCGTCAGTACAACCACGAAGGTACTCTTGAGGATCTGATTCAGATCGCCGACAAGCTGGTTGAAGAGAAAGTCATTGACAGGTACGTCATCCACGACGAGGCGAATAATGTTGCAATCAACGAGCGCTGGTTCGACCTGCCTTCGCGGTATTCCCATACCGCGGATTTAAAACCAGTTACACCCCAGATCTTTGCGATTGAGTCTTGCATTGGAGACTTCGTCCTCCAAGCAGATTCAGATGCGATGATTGGTCGTGAAGACTATGGCCACCCGTATCTGCAGGAAATGCTCGCTCAGATGCTGGACAACGATTCCGTCATCTCTGTTGGCTTCAACATACCCAATAAGGAATCAAAGGCGTTCTACGGCTTTGAAAACGGCGGTTTTGTTCCGGAAATTCGTCTAGGCCTCTTCAACAAGAAGAAACTCCTATCAATACTTCCTTTGCCGAACTCGCTGGACGCAGATGGAAAACTAACCAACTCTTGGTTTCGTGCCCTCGAAATTAAACAGCACGAGACCGGCATTTGCTCCATCAGGGGCGGAGACAAACGGACTTTCTATATCCATCCGCAGAACTACCGAAAGAAGGAACCTAACAGCTGGATGTCCATCCTTGATAAAGTTGAGCAGAATGAAATACCGGAATGCCAGTACGGAGAGTTCGATTGCGCTGGCTCACTTCAAGACTGGTGTGGAGCAAAGCGCAACGAAGACGTAGTTGTCGTGTCTGTATTCAGAAATGTCAAATATGACCGTTTCCTGCGTTTCTGGTCTTCCCTGATATCTCAGACCGACCAGAGTTTCGGGATACTGCTGTATGACGATAATTCCGACAACGGTTTACCGCTCTTCATAGACTCTCTCATAAAAGACTATAGGCATCGCGTCACATTTGTCAAGGGAAGGAGTCGAGCGACTCGCATGGAAAACGAGTTTCGTTGCATCCACAATTATATGGGCAATCAGGAAAGCGTTGTAGTCCTTGCCGATGGTGATGATGCGTTGATTGGGAGCGACGTCATAAGCGAACTGCACGATAAGTACCGTTACTGGCATACTGATGTGGTTGTTGGCCGTTATCATCAGACATACAGGATTCAGGCTCATTATCGCTATCCCGTAGATTTTATGCGTCCACGCGAGCGTGGGGGGAACGTTTGGCAGCATCTCAAATCTTTTAAGAAGTATCTGTTCGACTCGGTGCCGTTGTCATATTTTAAACACAAGGGAGACGAGAAGCTCAGTGCGAACCGCTGGTTTGAGACCGTAGATGATTACGCGATGATGGTGCCCATTGTAGAGTTGTCAGAAAAGCCGATGCAGAGTGATTTCGTCAACTACTACTACGAACGCGACTTTAACCATAAGGATGATGATCGTGCATTGAAGGAATCCTGCATAGCGGAAATTCTTCAAAAGCCAGCATTAAATACCGGAGCTTACACCAAAGGCAGAAAGTCTTTCTTCCCGGACTTCACCAAGATCGAGATTGATATTACTCACGACTGTAACCTAAAGTGCCTAGGATGCAACCGTTCCTGTGGACTGGCTCCAACAACCGACAGAATCGAAATAGACACAATTGATAAGTTCATTGCCGAAAGTAAAAAACTGGGCATTTGCTGGAATTTAATTAACATCCTTGGCGGTGAGCCCACCTTGCACCCTCAATTCTTGGAGATCATACGGAAGATACAGGTCGAGTACATCGATGCATACTCGCCGGCCACCATCCTTCAGGTGGTCTCCAATGGGTACACTGAAAGTAGCCGGATGCTCTGCAAGAAAATTTCGAAGTACAAGAATGTACGTGTTGATTTCTCCTCATACAAGAAAACCAACAAGGTCGATTACTTTACACCGTTCAATGATGCCCCCTGTGATAAACCGAACCATGGCACCAATGACTATTCAAAAGGATGCTGGGTCGCAAAGCACTGTGGGCTCGGCCTCAACCATTTAGGCTATTACGGATGCGCCGTATGTGGAGGTATAGACAGGGTTATGAAAAAGAATCTCGGCGCCACATCGCTCCAAGAATTGACTTCATCTCTGATTCTCCGTCATTTTGAGTTGTTCTGCCCCCTCTGCGGCAATTTCTCTGCCTATGAAGGCAATTTCGGAGACTTTATTCCTCGTTCCGAAAAAGAACCGTTCAGGAACATAGTCTCCGAATCGTGGAAAGAACTCTACCGAAACTATAATCGGGTTAAATGAGAAAGCGATACTTGTTATAAAAGATGCGTGGCTCATGGGGGCCTATTATGTCCCGAAAAAGCCAACTAACTTCACCTTTCGTGGACACGAAGGGGTGTTTAACAGTATGTATTTGAATCATGATTTTCCAGCCCAGATAACACCTAGAAGAATAGCTGCCGAACCGATCGCGGCCATTACGGTCATGTGCTCGCCAAGGAGCGCCATTGCTGACAAGAGTGTGAAAATCGGATTGAGATAGACGTAGTTCGTCGATGTGACGTTCCCGAGTTTGTCTATCACGAGATTCCAGACAAGGAAACAGGCCAGCGAGGCCACGAGTCCGAGAAATAGAAGATTGCCCCAGACGGGTGCCTGTGAGAGTATCGTTGTCGAGAATGAAGCGCGGCAATTACCAAGAAACGGCAATATGGTCACGAGCCCATAGAAAAACACTTTTCTCGTTGCGGTGAGCGTCCCGTATTCCCGCGTCATCTGACCCATGAAGAGGCTGTACACAGCCCAGCAGAGCGCCGCTCCGATGGCAAGCAGGTCACCCTTTGCGGAGAACTGGAGCGAGCGTCCCTCGAAGACCATCATGGCCATGCCCGCCAGGGCTAGTATCGTTCCTCCGACAAGCGGCCAGCCCACATGGATCTTCTCCAGGCTCTCGGCGAATCTGCCTTTGAAAAGGCGGCCATAAACCAGGGTCAGGATTGCCGTCCAGAGCGGAGCAGAGCATACAAGAAAGGCCGTGTTGCTCGCCTGGGTATAGACAAGGGCCGTGTTCTCCGTCAGGAAATACATCGACCCGCCGGTCAAACCGAGAACCAGAAAAACCAGTTCGTCTTTCCAGCCGTTCCAGACCTTCTTCTCCTTTCCCGTTGCAAGTGTATAGGCCCATAATCCGGCATAGGCCAGGACGAAGCGGCAGAAGAAGATGGCAGCCGGGGCCATTCCAGCGCCTATCAAGACCTTGGTGCAGACGAATGTCACGCCCCAGATGGCGACGACCACAAGGGCAAGGAGATGGTATCTGATTCGTCCGGATGGCATTCAGGCTTTCCTGTAGGTCCCTGACAATTGTATGAGTTCCTGTCTCATGGTATTCATTAAATCAAAAAGTACAGCAGTCCCACCTGAACCAGCAAAATCACCGGAATGCCTATCTGGAACTTCCTATGCTTGGTTTGTGCCGGAACAGACACATCCCCAGCAGGACTCCGACACTGCCGTTCTCAGCCACGTCAGAAGTCGATTTCTTTTGGGTCGTACTTCAGGGCATCCGACGGCCAGCCCTCAAGGTTGTGTCCGGTGTCAAGGCCCCGGATGGCGGCCATCTCGTCGTCAGTCAGGGTGAAGTCCAGGGTGTCGATGTTCTGGATCATGCGCTCCTTGTGGACGGACTTCGGGATTACGATGATTCCCTGCTGGGTGAGGAAGCGGAGGGCCACCTGAGCGGCAGTCTTTCCGTGGGCGGCGCCGACCTCCGTGAGGACCGGGTTCGTGAAGATGCCGTTCAGTCCCTCGGCCAGCGGACCCCAGGATTCCACAGCGGTTCCAGCCTCGTCCATTTTTGCAATCATCGGCCGCTGCTGATAGAAGACATGGGTCTCGATCTGGTTTACGGCCGGGATAATGGAGGCGCCTTTCACCAAGAGGTCGAATTGCTCCGGATAGAAGTTCGAAACGCCGATACTTCTGAGGTACCCTTCCTTGACAAGGTCTTCAAAGGCCGCCCATATATCTGAGTCATTTCCCATGGGCCAGTGGATGAGCATGAGGTCCAGGTAGTCCAGCCCCATCCGCCGGAGAGATCCTTTCACATTGTCCTTTGCCATCGCGTAAGTGGGACGGGACAGGCAGAGCTTCGAGGTGATGAAGATTTCGTCCCTTGGGATGCCGGATTTGCGCACGGCCGAACCGACCATCGCCTCGTTCTCATAGTACTGGGC
>JAEEHS010000013.1 GCA_016281015.1 Bacteroidales bacterium | reverse complement strand
AAGCAGTGGAGGAATAAACTATGGGACAGAAAACCAATCCTATCAGCAACCGAATCGGTATCACCCGTGGTTGGGACTCCAACTGGGTCGGCGGCAACTATGCCGAGAAGATCGCCGAGGAGTATGAGAGCCGCACATATCTGGGAAGCCGCCTCGCGAAGGCCAGCCTCTCCCGGATCGTCATCGAGCGCACCCTGAAGCTCATCACCGTCACCATTCACGCTGCCCGTCCGGGTGTCATCATCGGAAAGGGCGGCCAGGAGGTCGACAAGCTGAAGGAAGAGCTCAAGAAGGTCACATCCAAGGATGTCCAGATCAACATCTTCGAGGTGAAGCGCCCGGAGGTTGACGCTACCATCGTCGCTGACAGCATCGCTCGTCAGATCGAGGGCCGCGTGAGCTACCGTCGCGCCATCAAGATGGCCATCGCCACCGCCATGCGTGTCGGTGCCGAAGGCATCAAGGTGCAGATCAGCGGCCGCGTCGGCGGCGCTGAAATCGCCCGTAGCGAGATGTTCAAGGAAGGCCGGACCCCGCTCCACACCTTCCGTGCTGACATCGACTATGCCCTGGCTGTCGCCCGCACACAGATGGGTGCCATGGGTATCAAGGTCTGGATCTGCAACGGTGAGAAGTACGGCAAGCAGGACCTCAGTCCGAATGCCGGTTTCGCTTCCAGCGCTGCTCCCGCCGCCGGCCGTCGTGAAGGTGGCCGTGGTGGTGACCGTGGCGGACGCCGTGGCGGCCGTCGTGGTGGTGACCGCGAACGTCGCTAGGCATGGCGACCCTCGGGCTGGCGCCACACCCACTTCGTGGGACTTGACGCCTCCCGCCCCCGGCCCTCGGCCGAGGAATCCACAGACCGCTCCGGACTCCGGGGCGGTTTTTTTGTGCCCTTTTGTACTGGTGGCGGTTTCGTGGCCGGGCGGCTGGCTGTCGCCTGCGGGCTGTTTCCCGTACATTGCGTCCCAAAATCTGGGACGTAAGGCGCACTTTCCTGGGGTTTTCGTTCCTTGCGTCCCATTCGGAGGGACATAAGGAACGCGGATATACTTCACTAGGGACCCCTTTGAACGGCCACAGCATGTTACGCTTCAAAAGTCGGTTCGAGTTGATTATATCGGCGACCCGGTCTTTTGGCTGGGTCGCCTTTTTGCTGCCACGGGGTGTTGAAAACTGTAATACCTTTTCCTCGTGGCAGCTTCTTTCCGTTATTTTCGCTATATTTACCAAAATAATTAAACATGAAGCGATTCGTTATATTGCTATTTGTTTTAGTTGCCATATCCTGTCAGGAGGAGTCTGCCTATCGGCATGCAGTAAAGGAAGCAGAAGAATTGTTGTCGGAACAACCGGATTCCTCGTTGTCTCTTTTGTTGCCGTACCAATCGTTCCATTCGTGCCGTCCTCGTTCCCGAGCGGAATTCGCCCGTGTATTCAGCATGGTTTTGGATAAAAACTACATAGATGTCAACGACGATTCTCTGGCTTTGGTAGCCTGGAATTATTATAAAAAACGTCCTTTGTCACGAGAGCGTATGCTGTCAGCGTATAGTCTTGGCAGGGTACAGTATAATAAAAGTGATTATGTGTCCTCAATCCTATCGTTCAGGAAGAGTCTGAAAGATGCTCGCTCTCTTGGTGATCGCCATTATGAGGGCCTTTCTTTAAGCAATATAGGGACCATCTATGATGAAACCTATGATTCAAATCATGGACTAGAATATAAACAGGAAGCATATGAGGCCTTTATGGACGCCGGTGAAGATAAATATGCCTTATATCAAAAGTTTTCCATGGCTGTCATTTACATGAATATGATAGATTTGCATTCGTGTGACAGTCTTTTGACGGAATTAAAGCGGGAACAGGAACTGGACGATAATCTCATTTATAACATTGACAAGGTTTATATGGATATGTGCTATGCGAAAATTCCGCCTGACCCTTTTGAAGTTATTCAGTACTATCGGAAAGCCCAACAGTATCCTCAAGCCGTGTTTTCATCAAAAGAATACTCTACTGTCGGAGCGGCTTACGGGTTGTTGAACCAGCTTGATTCCATGGAGTATTATTGGAATAAGGCCGTTTCTATGTCTGATGCTAGAGAAGATCAGATATCCAATATTTTCGACCAATATGTCGTAAATAAATATGATGGAGAATACGCCGCCGCCTTAACTTTCCTCGAAAAGACAGTTTCTTTCCAAGACTCGTTATTCAATGAAAAAATGAGATTGTCAATATCACATTCTTTGGAAGAGTTTTTTGAGGTTGACGCTGATAATGAAGCATTGGAAAAGCAAAATGTATTGTATTTGTTGTTAATTACCACGACCTTACTATCCATAGTTATCATATTGTCACTGATTGAGTATCGCAGGAGACGATATAGAATTGAGAAACTGATGGCAGAAGTGGCAGACGTAGAAGAGGAGCTACAGCGTTTACGTTCAACCCAGTCCGGATTGGCAGAGTCCGTTAATGAAATGATTCAGGACAAGGTGAGGAATATGTTGACCCTGTCGGAAATCTATTTCAGATTCGATAAAAAGCACGCACGGGAAAAGTATGCGACCCGCGAAGAAGTCATCGATTCATTCAAGAAAGATTTAAAGGAATTCCGTTCCAATACAGATTATCTTGTTGCATTGGAAAATACGCTCAATGTCCAGAAGTCGAACATGATGTATAAATTGCGGCAAGGTTTTGCTGCAAAAGAGAATAAAGGCGAACGATTGATGGAGGAAGATTGGACCATTCTCATTATGATTTTATCTGGTTTTTCAGTCAAGGCCATCAGTTTCTTTGTGGGGCTCCCTGAAGCTACGGTTGGTATGCGAAAAAACAGATATGCCGAGAAAATAGCCAATTTGGATATTCCTGAAGCAAAAGATTTTGCCTCTGAATATGCTAAATGTTTCCGTGGCAGGCGATGTTAGTTCGTGGGTTTTTTAAGATATTGATATACAGGAATGTATATATTAAATTGTTAGTAATTTTAATCGTTAGTTGATAAGAACATTCATACCTTTGCCTGAAAATTTATATTAAGTATGAAAGAATTATCAACTTTACTTCTTATCGTCGGGATGATGATAGGAAGTGGTATGGAAAGCATTCAAGCTTTTTCGTTATCTCGTGAATCGGCAATCCTTTCTAAAGAATCGATAACGATTAAAATTAAGAAACCATCCAAAACCATCCAACCCTCCCGGTGGTCCTCGTGTCCCTTCGGCCGTCCAGATTGAGGCGGAGTATGATGAGGTGTCGGGCTCGGTCTTCGTTTATCTCGCGAACGCGGGAGTGTCGGTGGATGTCACGATTGAGAATTTGACGACCGGCGAGAGCACCGGCGACACGGTCTCCGGCAGCGGCATCGCCGCCATCCCAATCTCCAGCACTTCAGGGAACTGGGTGATTACCTTCGTCCTCCTCAATGGAGATGAGTACGAAGGGGAGTTTAACCTTTAATACGGAGGAGAGATGAGAACATTGTTTCGTTTTGTTGCCATGAGCGCTTTCGCTGCGCTGGTATTCAATGCTTGTAATAAAGACTCCATTGAACAGGAAGAGTCGGTTTGTGCGACAACGCTGTCTGAGCAGGAAGGACAGCAGGCCTTTGCCGTTATCCTTTCCAAGGCGGTGGCAATGGAGCCTTCTCTGAGGACCTTTTTAAAAGAAGAGGCCATTAAAAGGTTTGACATGGATTATGATGTGTTTTACCCTTATGTGAAGGACAGTCGCCTCGCAAACGGAGAGACGGTACGTGAAATGTTGCTTCGGTATTCAGATAACAGCGAACAGTTGACTCAAATAGAACAATCGGTCCCTAAATTAACGATTCTGATTCCTGACTATTCGTGGGTAGAAAAGAATTGTTTTTCCGTCAACTCGTGGGATACGTCTTCGGACCGTGTTGCCGTCGGTTATGATGACAGGATGGAAGCACATCCCATTTATTGTAAAGGAGAAAAAATTGGAGATTTGCCGGCCTTTTCATTCCCGTCATTCCCGATTCTGATTGTAAAGAGCAATGAGCGTATGGTCGTCCGCGAGGCAGCCACTAAGTCCGGGGAGCGGGAGTACGATTTTTTTGATCCGGAATTTGATGGAACAAAGCAGACCAAAGGGCACATAGAAGGCGGGCTCATCAACTACTGGGATGATTCCAGCAATTTGGTGCAAGATCAGCACGACTATATTTCATCCGCAACGATGAACATTATCAGTCCTGAGACGGTCAATGCATACAACACGTTTGGCCTGGGGTGGAATGGTGCGGCTCAACGTGATTATATCTTTTATGATATGAATCAGACCAATGTAAACAATGGTAGTCTTGTGACGTACGAACGGGAATTGATATACCGTTTTTCACTTTCTCAAGCAGGTCTTTTCAGGTGTGCGGATAATATTACGGATCCCCAACTTAATAATATGGTAACTTATACAGAGAAGGGCGACCGACCCAATATTGATGAGGCCATCCGACGCATGTGGGGGAATGGAGGATTTGAGTTCCAGATTGAAGCCTTTGTTGGGTTGAGAGAAGGCGGAGTGATGCGCGTTGGTTATTATGTTGTGTCCGTCAACCCTCATGATTTAGTGTATGTGTCGGAGGGGTATTATACGTATGATTGGACATGGTTTAATAACTGGGGAAGTTTCACGGTGTCGGCAGAGCATTTCTTACCCAAGTGGTATTATCCTCTCCAGCACCCCAATCAGTTCTTGAAATTGGACAACAGTTGGAATTTATCTGCCGTTTCTGATAATATGCAACTAGTGATTTCGGAAGTGGATGCGCAGACAACGACCAGCAAAACAGTGAGCACGATATTCAAGCATTCAAATTCGGTAACGGCTTCAGTATCAGGAGAGATAGGAACAGGTATTATCAAAAAAATAGGTTTAGGCGTATCTGGTACGTGGGGCGATGAAAAGACCCAATCGCAATCTTATTCTGTTACTTGGCAAGATGGAAATGATGATTTTGGCATGCCTGTTGTATATTATATGGACAATATTATTACTTCTTATGATAGCGAGAATGAACGTTATACGTTGAGGAGCTATGATTTTGGTGATTTTAGTATGTGCTTAATCCCTATTGATGAACGGAGAATAGCCACGATAAAAACAGCAACCAGCAATTAATATATGAAAGGCAAAATATTATTTATCGCCATTGTGGCAATGACAGTTTCCTGCGGGAAAGACGAGATTGCGCAGAGAAAGGAAGAAGCGGCACAATTGAATGAGCAGAATGCAGGGAACTATACCATCTCAGAGGTTAACTGGTTCGGTAATGCGGTCGATTTGGACGGTGATGGCGAGCGCCAGACGCCTTATGAGGAATTCTCAAATTATTTTCGTGTCACTGGAATGGACGAGAACAATTCGAAACTGTATCTATGGCCAGCACATCATTCGGTCGAAAAGTTATATGCTTATTCCGGCCCTCTGGACTATAGCTGCAGAGCACGCTTGAATATTCTGAGGCAGGTTGTCAAACAAGACCCTGAGACGAAAGAAATCTTCATTCCGGAGTGGTCTTCCGCTTCTGGTTTTGGTCTGCAAGTCTATGTTCTCTTTTATCTCGGAGAAAGAAATGCACTTTCTCCGGATCTATCGAGGTTCTCCTACACTGGCACAGGCATCTATGGCGAGCTGACCTACATTGATACAGTTGAATCAGCACAGTTGTCGAATGGGACCTTGCGCGTAACGGTTACTGGACAGTTTTACGACATGACCTCGAAGGAATTTGTCCGTTCGGGTTACGAAGTTCGTCTCTCCCGAGTTGATGCAGCAAGTTAACTTCATTTTTTGGCACCTCTACCCCCGGCCCTCGGCCGAGGAATCCACAGACCGCTCCGGACTCCGGGGCGGTTTTTTTTTGTACTGGGGGCGGTTTCGTGGCCGGGCGACTGGCTGTCGCCTGCGGGCAGGGGCCGTCGGGCCGGTACGCCCATTCGGAGCTATCCTTCCCACTTCGCTTCGCTTGTGGGCCCCTTCCGTTCGAGGCCACGGACGGCCACGCCGTCCGACGGCCCCTGCCCCTCCGGCTCCATGGCCAGCCGGGCTGTTTCCCGTTCCTTGCGTCCCGTCTGTCGGACCTATTTGGGGAAGGTGGTGGACCTATTTGGGGAAGGTCGAATTTGAGGGCGGGGACCTTCCCCGGCGGTTCGGCATCAGAGGGCGCTGTGGTGGCGTTTTGGTGGGGAAGGTCCTGACTATGAAAGTCGACCTTCCCCATTCACCCCTGGGACCTTCCCCATTCACCCCTGGGACCTTCCCCATTCATCCCCGGGACCTTCCCCGCCCAGGGCTTCGTCCGGGCAGGAAAATGCCGGGGAACCTGCCCTGGCGGGCCAAAACAATGCCTTCGGGAAGGAAAAGGCAGGAAAACGTGCCCGGACAAATCGTCCGGTCGGTGTTCGGGGGATGAAGGATCGTTGGCGGAGCCGTTTCCGCCCGGTTGCAGGGACGGGGAAATTTGATTAACTTTGCAGGTTATAAGTTTTTGAACGAAAATGACTGCAAAAGAAATCAGACAGAAGTACCTGGACTTCTTCGCTTCGAAGGGACATACCATCGTGCCCTCCGCGCCGATGGTGATCAAGAACGACCCGACCCTGATGTTTACGAACGCGGGGATGAACCAGTTCAAGGATATTTTCCTCGGCAACAGTGCGCCGAAGTTTCCCCGGGCGACGGACTCCCAGAAGTGCCTCCGCGTGAGCGGCAAGCACAATGACCTGGAGGCGGTGGGCCATGACGGGCGCCATCATACGATGTTCGAGATGCTGGGAAACTGGTCTTTCGGTGACTATTTCAAGAAAGAGGCGATCGACTGGGCCTGGGAACTGCTCACCGAGGTGTACAAGATCGACAAGACGAAACTGTATGCCACGGTGTTTGAGGGAAGTGCCGAGGACGGGACGACCCTGGATACGGAGGCCCGGGAAGCCTGGCTCCGGCATATGCCCGAGGACCATGTCCTCCTGGGCAACAAGCATGACAATTTCTGGGAGATGGGTGACACGGGTCCCTGCGGCCCTTGCTCTGAGATCCATATCGACCTGCGTTCGGACGAGGAGATTGCCAAAAAGCCGGGCCGGGAGCTGGTCAATACGGACAACGACGAGGTCATTGAAATCTGGAACATCGTCTTCATGCAGTACAACCGCAAGGCGGACGGCCACCTGGAACTGCTTCCGAACAAAAACGTGGACACGGGCATGGGCTTTGAGCGCCTGTGCATGGTCCTCCAGGGCAAGCAGTCGAATTACGAGACGGACGTGTTCTCCGGCCTGATCGCCAAACTCGGCGAACTGTCCGGCCACCGCTACCACGAAGGCGGACAGGTGGATGTGGCGATGCGCGTCTGCGCAGACCATATCCGGGCCATCGCCTTCTCCATCGCCGACGGCCAGCTGCCCTCCAACGTGAAGGCCGGCTATGTCATCCGCCGCATCCTGCGCCGGGCGGTCCGCTATGGCTATACTTTCCTTGGTTTCACCGAGCCTTTCCTCTGCCGCCTGGTGCCGCAGCTGGTCGAAGACATGGGCGAGGCCTATCCGGAGCTCAAGGCCCAGCAGAAACTCATTGAGAGCGTGATCCGTGAAGAGGAAAACGCCTTCCTCAGGACCCTGGACCGCGGTATCCGGATGCTGGAAGACAATATGGCCCGGAACCAGGACACGAAACGGGTTTCGGGGACGGACGCCTTCGTGCTGTATGACACCTACGGTTTCCCGGTGGACCTGACCGAACTGATTGCGACGGAAAAGGGCTACACCGTGGACCTGGAAGGCTTCCAGGCGGAGCTCCAGAAGCAGAAAGAGCGCGCCCGTGCGGCGACCTCGAACGAATTCGGTGACTGGGTGGAATTCCACAGCGGCGACGAGGTGGAGTTCATCGGCTACGATTTCCTGCGTTACGAGGGAGCCCGCCTGCTGAAACAACGTACCGTCAAGCAGAAGAACAAGACCCTGTTCCAGCTGGTTTTCGACAAGACGCCGTTCTACGCCGAGATGGGCGGACAGGTCGGTGACACCGGCTATGTCGTGAGCGCCTCCGGCGAGAAGATCGCCATCCTCAATACCGTAAAGGAGAACAACCTGACCATCCATCTGGCCGAGCATCTGCCCGAGGACGGGACGGAGAGTTTCGACCTGTATGTCGATGAGGAGCGCCGAGGGCGGATTGCCGCAAACCATACGGCAACCCACCTCGTGGACCAGGCCCTTCGCGAAGTGCTGGGTACCCATGTCGAGCAGAAGGGCTCCTTCGTGGGGCCGGACTATTTCCGCTTCGACTTTTCCCATTTTGCCAAGATGACGGACGAGGAAATCCGGAAAGTGGAAGCGATTGTCAATGAGCGCATCCGCGCGAATTATCCGCTCCAGGAAAAACGCGACGCCACGATGGACGAGGCCCATGCGATGGGCGCCATCGCCCTGTTCGGCGAGAAGTACGGCGACAGGGTCCGCGTGGTCCGTTTCGGGGAATCCGTGGAACTCTGCGGCGGGACCCATACCGGCGCGACCGGCAACATCGGTTATTTCCGCATCCTGTCCGAGAGCGCCATCGCCGCCGGCGTGCGCCGCATCGAATGTGTGAGCGGAGCCGCTGCCGAAGCGGTGGTCAATAACATGGAGGACCTCCTCCGCACGGCCCGGGGCTTCTTCAACAATGTTCCGGACCTTGCCGGCGCCATCAAGAAACTGGTCGAGGAAAACGCCGAGGCGCGGAAACAGCTGGAAGAGGCGGCCGCTGAAAAGGCGGCACAGCTCGCCGAGGCGGTCAGTGCCAAGGCGGAAGTGGTCGGCGGCGTCAAGGTCGCGAAATTCGACCTTTCCGTGGACCCGGCGATGGCCCGCAACATGGCGCTCCTCCTGCAGAAGAAGGCCGAGAACCTGGCCCTCGTGGGCGCCTATGTCTTCGCCGGCAAGCCGAACCTACTGTTGATGTATTCCGACGACCTTGTCGCCAAAGGCAAGAATGCCGGCAAGGACATCCGCGAGGCGGCGAAACGGATCCAGGGAGGCGGCGGCGGACAGAGCGGCCTCGCAACGGCCGGCGGTCGTGACCTCGACGGCCTGAAAGCCGCCATGGACTGCCTGACAGAACTCGCAACCGCATAAGATGCGCCGACTCGACAGGTTCATACTGAAGGCCTTTATCGGACCGTTCGTGGCGATTCTCGCAATCGTCATCTTCATCCTTGTGATGCAGTTCCTCTGGCTGTATATCGATGAACTTGTCGGAAAGGGGCTGGAATTCAAGGTCATCCTGGAATTCCTGATGTGGGGGAGCTGCCAGGTCCTGCCGCTGGCGATGCCGCTCGCGACCCTGCTTTCGTCCATGATGACCCTCGGGCAGCTGGGCGAGAATTTCGAGCTGACGGCCATCAAGGCCTCCGGCATCTCGCTGACGCGGGTGCTCGCCCCGCTCATCGTCGCGGCGGCGGTCATCACCATCGGCGCCTTCTACATCGGCGACCGTCTGGTTCCGTACTCCATCAATCAGATCTACACGATGCGGGACGACCTCGGCCGGACCAAGTCGGAGATTAAAATCCCCGTCGGAACGTTCTATGACGGCATCGAAGGCTATATCCTCCGGATCGACGACCGGGACAAGGCGAGCGGAATGATGTACGGGGTGATGGTCTATGACCATTCCGACAACAAGGGCAACACGTCGCTGACCGTGGCGGACAGCGCCATGATGAAAATGTCCAAGGCAAAGGATTACCTGACCTTCCAGCTGTATGACGGCATCTCTTACCAGGAAAACAATACCAAGCGCTACCGCGACACGACCCTCGCCCTGCAGCGCCTCCAGTTCTCCCGCCAGGAGATGGTGATTCCGCTGGAAAACTATGCCTACCAGCATTCTGATTCCGCCCGTTATGGCGAGCAGGTCAAGTCCATGAGCCTCAAGCAGTTGACGGCGGGACACGACTCGCTGTCGCGCCTGGCGATGATCGGAATGGAAAAGCACATGAAAGATCTCGGAAGCCAGAGCGGACTGACCTACCGTCACCAGCTGGACACTTCCTGGCGCAGCAGCGGAAAACTTCCGCTGGAGTATCCGCTGGAGCACAAATTCAAGTCGCTCCGGGACGAGAAGCGCGCCTGGGAGAGTGCGGCCTCCAGCGCCGGGATGATGGAATCTTCGCTCCGCAGCTATGCCCTGGAGTCGTTCGAGTACACGGTGATGCTGCGCCGGACGGATGTCGAGATGTGGAAGAAATATGCCCAGGCCCTGGCCTGCTTCATCCTCTTTTTCATCGGAGCACCGATCGGGGCCCTGATCCGCAAGGGCGGCCTCGGAACCCCGGCAATCATCTCCGTCCTCTTTTTCGTCCTGTACTGGGTCGTGGATATTTCCGGGACCAAGCTGGCCCGGGACGGGGCGACGAGCCCCTGGGTCGGCAATTTCATTTCCGCCTTCGTGCTGGCCCCGATCGGGGCCTTCCTGAGCTGGACGGCCATCCGGGAGACCAATCTGTTCAATACGGACGGCTTCAAGTCGGGCTGGCGGAAAGTCAAGAGTAAGATTATGAGTTTCTTCCGTAAGACAAGAATCGTTTACATGGGCACGCCCGAATTCTCGGTCGGCCCGCTTGACGCCCTCGTCAAGGGCGGATACAAGGTGGTCGGTGTGGTGACCGCCGTGGACAAGCCCAGCGGCCGGGGACTGAAAGTCGCCGAGAGCGCCGTAAAGAAGTATGCGGTGGCCCATGACATCCCCGTCCTCCAGCCTGAAAAGCTGAAGGATCCCGCCTTCCTGGAGGCCCTGGCGGCATGGAAGGCCGACCTTTTTGTCGTCGTGGGGTTCCGGATGCTGCCGGAGGTGGTATGGACCATGCCGAAAATGGGCACGTTCAACCTCCATGCGGCCTTGCTGCCGCAGTATCGGGGCGCGGCGCCAATCAACTGGGCTGTCATCAACGGCGAGAATATCACCGGCGTCACCACCTTCATGATTGACAGGCAGATCGACACCGGCGGCATCATCCTGCGCCAGGACTGCCGCATTGAGCCGACGGATACCGCCGGCGATGTCCATGACCGCCTGATGGCCCTGGGGGCGGAGCTGGTCATCGACACGGTCGAAGGCCTGATCCAGGGGAATGTGGAGACCCGGGTCCAGCGGAGCTTTATCCAGGGCTCCGAACTGCTGAAACCTGCCCCGAAACTGACGCGGGAACTCCAGCACATCGACTGGCGGGACTCCAGCAAGCAGATATACAACCTCATCCGCGGCCTCAGCCCCTTCCCCTGCGCCTTTACGGAACTTGTGAAGGATGGCGAGGCGACGGCGCTGAAAATCTTCTTCGGCGAAATCCGCGAGGACCTGCATGCCGCTCCGGGGACAGTTCTCTCCGACGGAAAGACCTATCTCGCCATCGCCACTCTCGACGGGGCCATCGCCCTGACCGACATCCAGCTCGCCGGCAAGAAACGGATGGATGTGAAGTCCTTCCTGCTTGGTTTCCGGGATCCGACCGCCTATACGGCTTCGGAAGGCACTTCCCGGGAGGAAATCCTCAAGGCACGTCCCGTTGAACTGTAGCGCCGCCATACTCTGCAACGGCCTTTTTCCGAAAGAGCCTTATCCGCTGTACCTGCTGGAGCAGGCTCAGCGGACGGTCTGCTGCGACGGTGCCCTGCAATCCTATCTGGCGCATTTCGGGGAGAAGCGTCTCCCGGATGCCGTCGTCGGGGACATGGATTCGCTGCCTGAGGCATTGCAGGAGCGTTTTTCTTCGCGCGTGGTGCGGGTGGAGGAACAGGACTACAACGACCTTGTCAAAGCGATGCGCCATGTCCTGGATCATTTCCCGGAAGTAACTGAAATCCATATTCTTGGAGCGACCGGCCTGAGGGAGGACCATACGGTCGGCAACCTTGGGCTCCTGATGGAGTTCCCGCGTCTGCTGCCCCTTGGCGGACGGCAGGTCGACATGGTCTCGGACTACGGGACGGCGTTTGCGGTGACGGACTCCTGCGAACTGCATGTCGGGCAGGGGCGCCGGGTGTCGCTCTTTTCTGCGGACAACAGCCTCCGCATCACCTCAGAAGGCCTCCACTGGCCCACGGACGATGTCGTATTCGATGCCTGGTGGAAGGCGACGCTGAACCGCGCCGACACCGATGTCATCCGCCTGACTTTCTCCCATCCCTCCTCCGCGCTGGTCATCCTGGATTAGTCCATGGACTGGAGGGTGCTGGCCGCCATGTAGAGCATGCGGGCGTAGTCTTCCGGGGTGACGGATGCGAAGAGGTGGTTCACCGGATCGAGGATTTCACCATTCAGGAGCACTTCATAATGGAGGTGCGGGGCGAACATGCCGCTCTCACCGATGTTCCCGATCTGTTGACCATACCGGACTTTCTGTCCCTTGTTGACTTGGACTTCGCCGAGCAGGGCGTAGCGCGTGACGTAGCCGTTCTGGTGGTCGATTTCCACGACCCGTCCCAGGCCGCGCTGGGAGCGGTGGATGGAGGAGACGATGCCCGGTGCCGCGGCATAGACGGCTTCGCCCTGCGGCGCGACCAGGTCCAGTCCCTCATGCTGCATCTCCACCTTGTAGATCGGGTTGTGCTTCCCTCCGATGGAAGCGCCGGTCTGGACATAGGACATCCCCTTCAGGGGAAGGCTCAGCGGCGGCAGGGTGTCCCTGTCCACCAGCAGGTCGAAAATCTCCCGGAAGGTATCGTCCACGCGGTCGGCCATCCGCATCAGGTTGTCCGACTTGACGGCGGAGCGGTTTTCGTAGAAACTGTCCGACAAGGAGTCGCTGTCGGCAATCAGGTCCACCGCCGTCATCGGGTCCAGTTCCGGGGCCGGTGTCTCGAAAAGCGTGTGGTAAATCTCGTCATCTTTTTCCAACAGGCCGTCCACGACATCCGAAACCAGCGCCTCCCGCTGCCGCATCTGGGCGTAGCGCTGCTCGTACAGGGCATTCTCCCGCTGGAGCCGCCGCTCCTCGGGCGTGGAGAACAGCAGGGCGAAGAGGATGTAGAAGACGATGGACAGCGAAATGGTCGCGACGAGGTAGCGCAGTACCACGCCGATGATGCGTCCGGCTCTGTTCTGTTTCTTGGGGCTCATCGTTTGGCGGGTTTGCGGACCATCTCGTAGTATTCTTTCACCGGGATGTCCAGGTCCATGTAATTCGCCGGGTTGACATAGTCTTTCCGGTAGTGTACTTCATAGTGGAGGTGCGGACCGGTGATGCGGCCGCTCCGTCCGCTGTAGCCGATGCAGTCTCCCCGTCGGAGCGTATCTCCTTGCTGGACAATGATTTCGCTCATGTGGGCATAGCGCGTCCTGTACCCGAATCCATGGTCGATTTCGACATGGTTGCCATAGCCTTTGTGCTCATGGGCCACCTTGGATACGACCCCGTCACCGGTGGCATAGATCGGATTGCCGGGCGGGCAGGCAAAGTCCATGCCCGTATGCCGTTTGGTATAGCCCAGCAGGGGATCGGCGCGGTTGCCGAAGGGACTGGTCATGCGGTAGGTGGAGGGATCCGTGGACATGGGCGGAATGGCCGGAATATGCGCGGCCCGGTCGCCGGCGCTCCGCGAAAGGTCCAGGATGTCGTCGAAGGAACGGGACTGGATATAGGCCATCCAGCTCAGCCGGTCCAGCCGCGTCGTCACCTCATACAGGGTGCTGCCTTTCTCTAGGTCCTGGTGGCGGTTCTGCCCGCTGACGCCTTCCCGGACGGGGAGGGGAATCTCGTCCAGGCCATAGACGCTCCGGTAGATGCGGTCGTCGCGGACGGAGAGCTGGCGGAGCAGTTCCTCGCTCCGGTCCATCCGCGCGTCCATCCGCTCCAGGCGCGAAGCCCAAAGGGCATTCTGGCGTTTCAGCAGGGCGGTTTTCGGAAGGTCGAATTCCAGCACGGACACATAGAACCACAGATACAGTACGAACAGGGCCGCCCCGCCGAGCACGACCAGCAGCAGCTTGACCCAGCGATGAGTGTCCTCCTGATGGATTTCAATCATCAAGGTGTCCGGATTCAATATGTACTTTTCCAGTTTCGACATTTCCGGCAAAGTTACAATCAAAATTCGTGCAGTGCAAACCGAAAAATTGTGTATCTTTGCGAAGATATGGCAAAGACGATTTATACGATGGGGGAAGTCGCTGACATTCTTGGCGAAAACACTTCCGCAGTCCGTTACTGGAGCAATTATTTCGCACGTTTTGTCCATCCGGTCCGAAACGGCAAGGGCAACCGCCTTTTCCATCCGGAGGATGTCGAAACCCTCAAGCAGATCCGTTTCCTGGTGAAGGACCAGGGGCTGACCCTCGACGGGGCCGCCGCCCGCCTGGGCGAAGACCGGCGTTCCGTGGAGAGCCGCGTCAAGGCCCTGGACTGTCTGAAACGCATCCGGGAAGAACTGCTTCAAGTGCGCGCCGCCTTATGAAAGCGGGGGAGATAGCCGCCGTCCTGGAACAGTGGGCCCCGCTCGGCATCCAGGAGCAGTGGGACAACAGCGGCCTTGTGATCGGCGATCCCTCCGACGAGGTCCGGGGCGTGCTGATCGGTCTGGACTGTACGCCGGAGCTGATGGACGAGGCCATTCGGAAGGGTTGCGACATGGTCGTGACGCACCATCCGCTGATTTTTCGCGGGGTAAAACGCATCGGGCGCGGAGATCCCGTGTCGGAGGCCATCCGCCGTGCCGTTGAAAACGGCATCGTCGTCTATGCGGCCCATACCAACGCGGACAAGGTGCTGGAAGGGGTCAGCGGGGCCATGGCCCGGCGTCTGGACCTACGGGGCGTGACGCCGCTCCTGGATGAAGGCGGCTACGGCCTCGGCGCCGTCGGAGACCTTCCGGAGCCTCTGAGCGGGGAAGAGGCACTCCGCTATGTCGCCCGCCGTTTCGGACTCCGTGTCATCCGTTACAGCGAGCCCGTCCCCCGGATCCATCGGGTGGCGGTCCTCGGCGGCAGCGGTGCCGGAGAGATGGACCTGGCATGGAAAGAGGGCGCCCAGCTATACATCTCCGCCGACATTTCCTACCACCATTTCTTCCTTCCGGAAGGAGTGATGGTGATGGATATCGGCCATTTTGAAAGCGAAGTGGAGATTACGGACATTTTCTTTTCTCTGATACGGAAAAATTTTCCTACCTTTGCAGTTCGCGTAAGCGAAGCGCTCGGCGGGAGCAATCCTGTCCGATACTATGTTGTCAAATAAATCGATTTATTAGAATATGGCTAGCAAAAAAACAATCAAGAAGGTGGAGGCGCCCATCGACCAGCACGAGACCTTCGTGTCGCTGCAGAAGAGTTTTGCGGATTCCGACCTGAGCGTCGAGGAAAAACTCCGCACCCTGTACGAACTGCAGAAAGCGGACTCCGAAATCGACAATATCCTCCAGCTCCGCGGTGAACTGCCGCGCGAAGTGGAGGCGCTCGAGGAGGAAATCGCCCAGATGAAGGTCAAGTCGGCCGAGATTTCCGCCCTCGTCGAACAGCTGAACCGGAACATCGCCGATGCGAAACTTGCCATCGCCGACCACGAAAGCACGATCGAGAAGTACCAGCGCCAGCTGGAAGCGATCACCAATTCCCGCGAATATGATTCCCTGAACAAGGAAATCGAGAACCAGGACCTGCTCCGTCAGATCGAGGAAAAGAAGATCACGGATACGAAAGCAGCCATCCTGGAGCACCGCGGCCGCCTGGAGGAAATCAAGGACAAACTGTCCATCCTTTCCGAGGACCTGAAGGCCAAGAAGGCGGAACTGGATGTGATCGTGGAATCGACCGCCAAAGAAGAGGAAGTGCTCCGCGGCCGCCGCGACGAGTGCGCCGCCAAGATCGACGCCCGTACGATGAGCGCCTACGAGCGCATCCGCTCCAGCGTCCGGAACCACCTCGCCGTCGTGTCCGTCTACAACGGGGACTCCTGCGGAGGTTGCTTCAACACGATTACCCCGCAGCGCCTGGTGGAGATCGCCTCGAACCGTAAGCTCATCATCTGCGAGCATTGCGGCCGCATCATCATCAACGCTGACGTCAACCAGTAGTCTGCCTTATGCCGGAAGCCCAGAGAAAGACCGGCAAAAGAGGCGCAGAGCCCGTCAACCTGGAGACCCTGATGGGGAACAAGCCCCCGCAGGCCCTGGATGTCGAAGAGGCCGTCCTCGGAGCCATGCTGGTAGAGCCGTCGACCATTGACGAGTCGATGGAAGAGTTGTCTGCGTCCTGTTTCTACGGGCCGCAGCACCGGATGATTTTCGAGGCGATGGCCGCCCTGGTCAACGAGCACGTGTCGATCGACCTGGTGACCGTCAGCGAGAAGCTCCGGCAGCAGGGGAATCTCGAAGCGGTCGGAGGACCGGTGGTACTGGCCGAACTGAGCCGGAACATCGGTGCCGCCGCCCACATCGAGTACTACATCAAGATTCTCAAGCAGAAGACCATCCAGCGGGACCTGATCACCGCCTCGTACGACATCCTGAAGCAGTCTTACGATGAGGGGACGAATGTGGACGATCTGATCGACATTGCCCAGACCAAGGTTTTCGCGGCCATCCAGAACAATGTCAAGCGGGATGTCCAGGACATCGGTTCCATCATCAATTCTGTCCTCGACAACCTGCAGGAACTGCAGGGGCTGACCGGGCCTTCCGGGGTTCCCTGCGGCTTCCCGTCCATCGACCGGGTGACCCAGGGCTGGCAGAAATCCGACCTGATCATCCTCGCCGCCCGCCCCTCCGTCGGTAAGACGGCCTTTTCGCTGAACATCGCCCGCAACGCGGCCGTGGACCACAACATCCCGGTGGCGGTGTTTTCGCTGGAAATGTCCGCCGACCAGCTCGGCAAGCGACTCATCACGACCGAGTCCGGCCTCTCCGGCGAGAAGATCAAAGGCGGCGTCAAGCTGGAGCCCTTTGAATGGGTCCAGCTGGAGGATACCCTCAAGCGCCTGGCCAAGGCTCCGCTGTACATCGACGACACCCCGGGCATTCCGATCATGGAGTTCCGCACGAAGGCCAAGCGCCTGGTCAAGCAGAAGGGCGTCCGCCTGATTGTCGTGGACTATCTCCAGCTGATGCAGGGACCGGCCGAGCTGAGGGGCCTCCGTGAGCAGGAAGTGGCGGCGATTTCCCGTACCCTGAAAGCCACGGCGAAGGAACTCAATATTCCGATCATCGCCCTGTCCCAGCTGTCCCGTAACGCGGTCCAGCGGACCGGCGGTACCGGCAAGCCGCAACTGAGTGACCTCCGTGAGTCCGGCTCCATCGAGCAGGACGCCGATATGGTCATCTTCATCCACCGTCCGGACTTCGTCGGCATGAGCGAGGATCCGTCGGACAAGGAAAAGGCATACATCTGCATTGCCAAGCACCGCAACGGCGAGGTCTGTGACATCGAGATGAAGTACAAGGCGGCCCAGGTGAAGTTCGTGGAACCGGACCAGACCCTGGACCAGTTCGCCGCCGCTCAGCCGACCGAGAGCCGGATGAACAGCGATGGCTATGATCCTGAATCCTATAACGGTGCGTTCTGATGAAAAGGATTCTCATATTTCTGGCGTTGCTTTCGCCCCTGGCCCTATGGGCCCAACCGAAAAACTGTATTCCGGTCCGCTCGGGCGACGACCTGCCTTACGCCCCGGGAGAGAAACTCAGTTACGCCCTTTCCTATAACTGGCACGCCGTGGCGACCGATGTCGCTTCGGCGTACATGCTCATTGATACGACCCGTTTCGAGGGGAATGCCGCCTGGCATGCGCTCCTGTCCGCGAAGAGCGCCGCGTTCTTCGACATCTTCTTCAAGGTCCGGGAGCGTTTTGATTCCTGGTTCCTGCCCGGGGTGCGCCCGCTCAAGTTTATCCGGGATACCCACGAGGGCAGTTATTTCGCCTGGAACCTCTACCAGTATGATCCCGCCGCGGGCATCATCCACACGGATCTCGACAGCCAGAGTGCCGGCAAACGGCAGGTGGACATTCCCTACGGGGACTGCACATTCGACCTTCCGGCCCTGCTGTATTTTACCCGCAACATGGACATTTCTTCCCTTTCCGAAGGACAGACCTACCACATCACCTTCGCCATCGACGAGGATATTCAGGTGCTGAACCTGACCTTCAAGGGACGGGAACGGAAGTATGTCAAAGGGGTCGGTACCATCGCCTGCATGAAGTTCGGCTGCTCGGTGATGGCCGGCGAGATGTTCGAAGGGAACGAGGACGCCATCCTCTGGATTTCCGACGACGACAACCGCATCCCCGTCTATTTCTATGCCCCGCTCCGGGTGGGCGGCGTGGCCGGAAGGCTGACCGCTTACCAGGGACTGGCCCATGATTTCACCTCCTTCATTTCCCGGAAGAAAGTCAAGTGAAAGGCCAGATCGAACATAGCGGCAAGGTGGTCAGCATGACCCCGCAGACGACGACCGTCGCCTTCGTTTCGCATGCGGCCTGCTCTTCCTGCAAGGCGGCTGCGCTCTGCGGCATGGCGGAGGCCGAGGAAAAGACCCTTCAGTTGCCGACGGATCCCTATGCCAGCTATGGCGTCGGAGACGAAGTGAAGGTCTACCTGAAGGCCTCGATGGGCATGAAAGCCGTATATCTGGCCTATTTCCTGCCGCTGGTGGTGCTGCTGGCTGTAGCCCTCGGCCTGATTGCCCTGGGAGTCAGGGACTATGTGGCCGGTCTCTGCGGCATCGGGGCCGTGGGATTGTATTACCTCGTGCTGTACTTGGTCCGGGAGCGCCTGCAGAACGAATACGTTTTTACCATAGCATCCAAATAAACCTCACATTTTATGACAAGTATCATTATCTGGACCATTGCCATCATCACCGTCCTCGGTGTGGTGCTCGCACTCGTCCTGTACCTTGTGGCGAAAAAGTTCAAGGTGGAGGAAGACCCGCGCATCGACGAGGTGGAGAAGGCGATGCCGGGGGCGAACTGCGGCGGCTGCGGCTATGCCGGCTGCCGGGCCTTCGCCGAATCGGCCGTCAAGGCTCCGAACCTGGACAGCCACTTCTGCCCGGTCGGCGGCAATGACACGATGGCACGGGTGGCCGCCATCCTCGGCTATGAGGTCAAGGCCAAGGCACCCCAGATCGCGGTCGTCCGCTGTAACGGCAGCTGTGCTGTCCGGCCGAAGACCAACGAGTATGACGGTTATCCTTCCTGCAAGGTCAAGGCGACCCTGTACAGCGGGGATACCGGCTGCAGCTTTGGCTGCCTCGGCTGCGGTGACTGTGTGGCCGCGTGTCAGTTCGGCGCCCTTTCAATGGACCCCGAGACAGGACTTCCGGTCGTGGACGAAGCGAAGTGTACCGCTTGCGGCGCCTGCGTGAAAGCCTGCCCGAAGCTTCTGATCGAACTGCGGCCGAAAGGCCCCCGCGGCATGCGGGAGGCGGTTCTGTGCGTCAACAAGGACAAAGGCCCGGTCGCGAAGAAAGCCTGTGCCAGTGCGTGCATCGGTTGCGGCATCTGCGTCAAGACCTGTACGCACGAGGCCATCATCCTGGAAAACAACGTCGCCTACATCGACCCGCTCAAATGCAAACTCTGCCGCGAATGCGAGGCGATGTGCCCGACCGGCTCCATCCATGGCGTCAATTTCCCGAAGCCGCTGGACAAGGATGCCGTCAAGGAGCGTATCAAGATCCGTCAACAAAAAGAAAAGGAGGCCGCCCATGTCTAAACATACTTTCTCCATCGGCGGAGTCCATCCGCACGACAACAAGATTTCGCGTGACTGCCCGATTCGGCCGCTCCCGCTGCCTCCGACCGTCTATCTGGCCATGTCCCAGCACATCGGCGCCCCGGCAAAACCGGTAGTCGCCGTCGGGGACAAGGTGAATGTGGGCCAGGTCGTCGCCGAACCCGGCGGATTCGTTTCGGCCTTCATCCATTCCTCCGTCAGCGGTACGGTCAAGTCCATCGGACCCCGCAAAGACCTCGCCGGCAACCCGGTGACCTGCGTGGAAATCGCCGTGGAAGGGGATGAATGGGACGAAAGCATCGACCGGAGCGAAGATCTCGTGACCGCCATCCCGTCGGACAACAAGGCCATCATCGAGAAGATCCGCCTCGGCGGCGTGGTCGGTCTCGGCGGTGCGACCTTCCCGACCCATGTTAAACTGATGCCGCCGCCCGGGTCGAAGTGCGAAAGGGTCATCATCAACGGCTGCGAATGTGAGCCCTATCTGACATCCGACTTCCGCACCCTGCTCGAAAAGGGGGAACAGGTCGTCGTCGGCGCCGCCATCCTGCGCCAGGTCATGGGCAACGTCCCCTGCACCATCGCCATCGAGGAGAACAAGCCCGAGGCCATTGTCCATATCCGCGAAGTCATCGCAAAACTGGGTTATGAAGGCATCGAGGTAATGTCCATGAAGATGCGTTATCCGCAGGGCGGTGAAAAGCAGCTGATCGACGCGGTGATGGGCCGCCAGGTCGGTTCCGGCGCCCTGCCGATTTCCGTCGGCGCCGTGGTTCAGAACGTCGCCACCGCGCTGGCCGTCTACGATGCGGTCCAGAAAAACAAGCCGATCATCGACAATTCCGTGACCGTGACCGGAGGGTGCCTCCCTGAGCAGGCGAACCTGCTGGTTCGGGTCGGAACCCCGCTCCAGATGATCCTGGATGCGGTGGGCGGTGTGCCCGAAAGCGCAGCCAAGATCATCAGCGGCGGCCCGATGATGGGCAAAGCCGTGGTGAACCTCGAGGCTGCGACCGTCAAGGGAACGGGCGCCCTGCTGCTGCTGACCGAGGCGGAAACCCGCCGGGGAAGCGCTTCTGCCTGTATCCGCTGCGGCAAATGCGCCGACGCCTGCCCGATGGGCCTGGAGCCCTTCCTGCTGAACCGCCTCTGCAAGGCGGGCGATCTCGAAGCACTGGAGGCGAATGCCATCCAGGACTGCATCGAATGTGGCTGCTGCCTGTACAGCTGCCCGGCGAACATTCCGCTGCTTGACAACATCCGCCTTGGAAAGGGCGCTGTGCTCGGTGCCATCCGGGCCCGCGCCGTGGCCGCGAAAGCCGCCGCCGAGGCCGCTAAACAGTAAACGACCATGGGAAAGTTAATCATATCTCCTTCTCCGCACATCCATAGCAAGGACTCCACCCGGAGCCTGATGCTGGATGTCGTGATCGCGCTCCTTCCCGCCGTTTTGGTCTCCTTCGTCTTCTACGGATGGCGGGAGATCCTGCTGATGGCGGTAAGCATCGCTTCCTGCCTGCTTTTGGAGTGGTCCATTACCCGGTATCTGCTGAAAAAGCCCTCGACCATCGGGGACCTTTCGGCGGTGGTGACGGGTATCCTGCTGGCCCTCAATGTTCCCTACACCACACCCTGGTGGGTGCTGGTGATCGGAGCGGTCGTCGCCATGGGCATCGCCAAGATGACCTTCGGCGGACTGGGCCAGAACATCTGGAATCCGGCCCTGGTCGGACGGGTGTTCCTGCTGGTTTCCTTCCCGACGTACATGACGACCTGGTCGCAGCCCCAGGGCCTGTTCGGCGCGGATGCCGTGACCGGGCCGACCCCGCTGGGCGCCGTCCAGGAAGGGCTGATGAGCGGTGCCTCGGTCCAGGACATCATGGCCACACAGGGCTATGACTACGCGACCCTGCTGTATGCGAACATCGGCGGTTCGGCCGGTGAACTCTGCGCCCTGGCCCTTCTCGCCGGTTTTGTCTACCTGTGCTGCCGCCGGGTCATCAAGCCTTGGATTACCCTGTCCATTTTCGCGACGGTCGCCCTGACCGCCCTCATTTTCTGGGGCATCAATCCCGACCGTTTCACCGGCCCGGTCTTCAACCTCTTGACCGGCGGACTGGTCCTTGGCGCCTGCTTTATGGCGACGGACTATGTGACGAGCCCGATGAGCGTCTGGGGCGGGGTCATCTTCGGTGTCGGTATCGGCCTGCTGACGATGATGATCCGCTACTTCGGTTCCTATCCGGAGGGCGTCAGCTTCGCCATCCTCATCATGAACTCGTTTGTTCCGCTTCTGAACATGGCGTTCAAACAGAAAAAATTCGGGAGGAAATAGCCATGGCAGCAAAATCCAATCTTCTGAACATGGTCGTGGTCCTGGGTGTGACCTGCCTCGTGTGTTCCGGCGTCCTCGCCGGTGCCTATGCGCTCACCAAGGATCCGATTGACGCCGCCGCGGCCGAGAAAACCAACCAGGCCATCGGCGAGGTCCTGCCGCATTTCACGGAGACTTCCTATGAGGCGGTGGACCTGGAGGGCAAGACCTATCATTATTACAAGGCCACGGAAGGCGATAAACTTATCGGCTATGCCGTGGAGTCTTCCGTCGTCGGATTCGGCGGACCGCTGAGCCTGATGGTCGGCGTGACGGCGGACGGGGTGGTATACAATACCTCCGTCCTTTCCCACAGCGAGACCCCGGGACTCGGTGCCAAGTGTACGACGGATGCGAAGTTCATTTCCCAGTGGAAGGGCTTCAACCCCGCGGAGAAGAAACTCGCCGTCAAAAAGGACGGCGGTGACGTGGATGCCATTACGGCATCGACCATCACCTCCCGCGCCTACACCGCGGCCGTCGCCAATGCCCTTGCTGTCGTGAAGCTGCTCGGCGGCGAGGCGGCCGATGCCGTCAGCGGCGCATCCACCCAAGCTGAAAACATGGAGGAACCAGGCAATGAGTAAATTCGGAAAACTGATTACCGACGGGCTGGTCAAGAACAACCCGACCTTTGTGCTGCTGCTCGGCATGTGCCCGACGCTGGCAACGACGACCTCTGCCATCAATGGTCTGTCGATGGGTCTGGCGACCTTGTTCGTCCTCGTCCTGTCGAACATGGCGATTTCCGCCATCGCACCCGTGGTGCCGGACAAGGTCCATATTCCCGTGTATATCGTCGTTATCGCGACCTTCGTGACCCTGCTTCAGCTCCTGATGCAGGCGTACACGCCCGCGATGTACGAGACCCTCGGCCTGTTCATCCCGCTGATTGTCGTCAACTGCATCGTGCTGGGCCGCGCCGAAGCCTTTGCCAACAAGCATGGCGTCCTCGAAAGCGCCTGTGACGGTCTTGGCGTCGGCATCGGCTTTACCTGTGCGCTGACCGTGCTCGGTCTCGTGCGGGAGATCCTCGGCAGCGGCAGCGTCTTCGGCTGGAACTTCATCGGTGGAAACGACGGTATGCTGGCCTTCGTGATGGCGCCGGGCGCTTTCCTGTGCCTGGGCTACCTGATGGTCCTGTTCAATAAATTCCTGAAAAAAGACTAAGCGGTTATGGAGTACTTTCTGATTATCATTTCGGCGATTTTCGTCAACAACATCGTCCTCGCGCAGTTCCTCGGAATCTGCCCGTTCATCGGTGTTTCAAACAAGCTCTCCACGGCTTCCGGCATGTCCATGGCCGTCTGCTTCGTCATTACCCTGGCGACGCTGGTGACCTGGCTCATCAACCAGTACCTGCTGGTTCCCTTCCAGCTGGAATTCCTCCAGACCATCGCCTTCATCCTGGTGATCGCCGCGCTGGTGCAGATGGTGGAGATCGTGCTGAAAAAGGTCTCCCCGGCCCTGTACCAGGCTCTCGGCATCTTCCTCCCGCTGATTACGACGAACTGCGCGGTGCTCGGCGTCGCGATGACCGTCGTTACGAAGGAGTTCACCTTCGGCGGTGAGGCCCATCTGCTGAACCTCGGCGAGTCCCTCGTTTATGCCTTCGCCACTTCGCTGGGCTACGGCCTCGCGATGGTCATTTTCGCCGGCATCCGCGAGCACCTTGCCCTGAATGATGTTCCCAAAGCCTTCAAAGGTGTTCCAATCGCCCTGGTGAGCGTCGGTATCCTGGCGATGGCCTTCATGGGCTTCAGCGGGATGGTCAAGTAGAAAACTTTTTGTTCAACCTTTTATAAAATCTAAATCATCATGAAAAAAGCATTGTTGATTGTCGCTGCGATCCTCGGCCTGGCCGTCGTCGCTTCCGCGCAGCCGCGTGCCCTCGGTATCCGTGCCGGTTACGGTGCTGAACTCTCCTATCAGCACACCCTCGGCGGACAGAACTTCATTGAGGCCGACCTCGGTTGGGCCCTCGGCAACCCCGGCGGTCTGGACCTCGGTCTGAGCTATGACTTCATCATCGCTCCCCTCGGCCCCCTCAACTTCTACGCCGGTCCTTCCGCCCAGGCTTGGATGTGGTTCGGTGAGAGCAGTGGCTTCGGCGTCGGTGTCGGTGCCCAGCTCGGCCTTGAGTATACCTTCAGCTTCCCGCTGCAGCTCTCCCTCGACTGGCGTCCGCTCTTCACGATCCTGCCCGCCACCGGTTTCGGCTGGAGCAGCTTCGGTCTCGGTATCCGCTACGCTTTCTGATCGCAGATTCCATGAAAGAAACGAGGTGTCCCGAATCCGGGGCACCTCGTTTTGTTTACCAGTAGCGGTAGAATAGGGCGATGCTTTCCATGCCGGCAAAGAGTTGCCGCAAGAGATAACTCTCGTTCGGGGAGTGGATGGTGTCCCGTTCCAGGCCGAAACCCATTAGGAGCGGATCGCAGCCGAGGACCCGCTGCATCACGGCGAGGATGGCGATGGAACCGCCGCCCCGGGACGGGACCGGTTCGATGCCATAGACCTCCGCCATGGCCCGGGAGGCCGCCTGGTAGGCCGGCGAACTGATGGGAATCAGGAAGCCGTCACCGCCTTCCGCGGGTGTGACCTCCACCTTGACGCAGGGCGGGGCGATGCGCTTGAAATAGTCGGCGAATTTCCGGGTAATATCTTCCGAGGTCTGGTCCGGGACCAGCCGCATGGAAATCTTGGCATGGGCCGTCGAAGGGAGGACCGTCTTGGCACCGACGCCGGTGTAGCCGCCCCAGATGCCGCATACGTCGAGGCAGGGCCGGATCCCGGTCCGCTCCAGGGTCGTGTAGCCTTTCTCGCCTTTGACTTCGTCAATGTCCAGGAAAGCCTTGTATTCGTCTATGTCGAAAGGTGCCCGGGCGAGCTGGGCGCGCTCCTCGGGGGAGAGTTCCACGACGTCGTCATAAAAGCCGGGGACGGTGACCCGCCCGTTGTTGTCGTGCAGGGAGGCGATCATCGCGCAGAGCTCGTTGATGGGATTGGCCACAGCCCCGCCGTAGTGCCCCGAGTGGAGGTCCTTGTCCGGCCCCGTCACTTTCACCTCCAGATACGCCAATCCGCGCATGCCGCAGTTGATGGACGGCACTTTTTCACTGATCATCGTCGTGTCGGAGACCAGGATGACATCGGCTTTCAGCAGTTCTTTATGGGCCTCGATCCAGGCGGGAAGCGAGGGACTTCCGATTTCTTCCTCGCCCTCGAAGATGAATTTGACATTGTGTTTCAGGAGTCCTTTCCGCACCAGGAATTCGAAGGCTTTGAGGTGCATGAATAGCTGGCCCTTGTCGTCGTTGGCGCCCCGGGCATAGATGGCCTCCTCACCCGTGGCGGGGTCGCGGGCGAGGACCGGCTCGAAGGGGTCGGTCCGCCATTTGTCCAGCGGTTCCGGCGGCTGAACGTCATAATGGCCATAGACCAGGACGGTCTTTTCGGCCCCGATTTCCCGGGAGGCGACCACGACGGGATTCCCGGCTGTTTCATACACTTCGGCCTTATCGGCCCCGGCTTCCTTCAGCAGCTCCGTAAGCCGCCGGGCACAGCTGTACATGTCGGCCTTGTGTTCGGGCTTGGCGCTGATGGACGGAATCCTCAGCAGGGAGAAAAGCTCTTCAAAGAAGCGTTCGCGGTTTTGATGGATATACTGTTTCATGGTAAATCGTTTCGATTCATACAAAAATACAAATAATATTTGTAACTTTCGGAATCAAAACTGACCACAATGAGAGATTTTATCCGTTCGCTGGGGACCTGGAAGTTCTGGAAAGAACTGTTAATCATGACTTTCGGCATGCTGGTCGCGGCCGCCGCCGTGTATTATTTCCTGATGCCGTCCAAACTCGTCGTCGGGTCCATTACGGGACTGTCCATCGTCATCGGCAACCTGCTCGCTTCGGCCGGCATCGGAATCAAAGTTTCGCAGGTCATCGTCATCATCAACGCCATCCTGCTTATCCTCGCCTGGATCCTGATCGGCCATGAATTCGGCGCCAAGACCGTCTATACGGCCCTCATCCTGGGCCCCCTGGTTGATTTCTGGGAAAAAGTCCTGCCCATTGAATCCCTCCTGGAAGCCGGCCAGAGCTCGCTGATGAACGACCCCTGGTTCGACCTGCTCTGTTTTGTCCTGATCCTGAGCGCCTCGCAGAGCATTCTCTTTCATATCAACGCCTCCACCGGCGGACTGGACATCCTCGCGAAGATCGTCAACAAGTATTTCCATCTGGATATCGGCACATCGGTGAGCGTCGCCGGCGCCCTGATCTGCTGTACGGCCTTCGCCATCAACCCCTTCCGCCTCGTGGTGATCGGCCTCATCGGCACCTGGATCAATGGACTCGCCCTGGATTATTTCACGGCCAGCATCAACCGGAAAAAACGCGTCTGTGTCATTTCCCGGGAATATGAGATCATCCGGGAATACATCATCAACGAACTCCACCGCGGCTGTACCCTCTATCCCATCAAACGCGGCTTCTCGCTGAACGATTCTTTCGAGATCCAGACCCTGCTGACCCAGAATGAATTCGCGGACCTGCTTTCGTTCATGAAATCCAAGGAAATCGACGCCTTCATCACCGCCGGCAATGTCTCCGAAATCTATGGCCGCTGGAATCCCGCCCGCCGGCACTGAGTCAGAGATTCAGCAGGTTCTTGATTATCCAGAACACGAGACAGAACAGCAGCAGGATCCCGGCCGTGCCCCAGCCGCCGACGTTCGCGTCCAGATAGGCAAAGATGGCTTCACGATAGTAAAGCAGCAGCAGGCACCCGCCCACGAAGAGAATCAGGGCCAGGATATACAGCAGATACTTAATCTTTTCCATACCCTGCAAAGATAAGCAATTTTGCGAAAACCGCATACCGTTTGCCAATCCATGAAAAATCATTAACTTTGCACTCCCCTTTTACGGGAATGGTTCCGTAGCTCAGTTGGATAGAGCAACAGCCTTCTAAGCTGTGGGTCTTGGGTTCGAATCCCAACGGAATCACGAACAGAGCGAAAGCGGAAAGCAGCCGCCAGAACCGAATTTATTCGGGAATGGCGGCCGCTTTCCGCTTTCAAGCGGCCCCCGGCAGGGGGCCGTGATGTGGCAGGCCTCCGGCCTGACAAATCACGCGCTGTTTCCTGTAACGCTTTTAATCAATAAACCGGTACCATTGTCCGGCATCGATATACTTGAACCGGTCTCCCTCCTGATGAAGGATGAAACAGGTGACGCTCTCCGGGGAATCCTTGGTAAGGAACAGATTGATGCCACCTTCGGGATCGATGGCTATGCTGACCAGGTTGGGGATGCCGTAGAATCCCTCGTCATCGACGTTCCAGACGCTGGAGGAACCATCGCCCTCAAACTCGGTCTGAAGGGAGCCTAAAGCTACAGGCACGCCATTCTCCTGCCAGACAAATATGACCATGGCCTTGTTGTCCTTGTGCTCGAGTTCGAAGAGATCCAGCTCACCCGGACGGCCACGAAGCCATCCCACCCGGCGGCTCCGGATGACTTCCCGCCCACCGTTGCCACGGGAGATGTTCCATGCCAATTCTTCCGATGCTTCCTGTTCCCGCTCCGGGAATTTCCAGCGGCTGAAGGAAGGCCAGTCGTGCAGGCCGGCAAACCGGGAATCGGCGATGAGTACCTGTACCTCATAAGCTTCATATCCCTTGAACATGCCCCTCCACGGGGTCATGGACATATAGTATTGTCCCTGTATGTCCTCGAAATGGAGCTGGTCCAGTCCAAGGCGGCGGTCTGAATCTCCATGTTTATCCTCGCCGGCGACAACGAGCGAGGAATTCTGCTTGAAAATCGCCCAAGCGAAGTTCGGCTGCGCGCTGTTGTCCACCGCAGCTTCCATGGGGATGACGAAATTGTCGAAGGTTTTGTCGGGATAAGCGAATTTCGGCAGGGAAAGTTTCGACCAGTCATACGGGATATCTGTGTTCCACAGGGCGCCCGGGGCTATCCTTTGATTCTCATCCGAGAGATTGACCTCGATTACCTCCACGCTCTCTTTCAGGGCATCGGCCTCGATTCCGGCCACCCTGTATTCTTCGCCCGAGAATCCCTTGACTTTCTTGGGCACGGTGACCTTGTTGAAATAATGGCCGCCGTAGCGGAGCATGCATTCGTTACCCAGTTCGTCTGTCTGGTAGAGGTAGCCGTTCTTGTCCAGAAGGACCATCTCGTCACGTGAATAAATGCCGCTTACGATGGACTTTTCGAGGCCCTCTCCATCACCTCCGCTGATATCCCTCAGCCGGATGAAGCCTCCTCGGATTCCATACTCGCCGGGGTCGAGAACGGGCTTCAGGTCCACCTCGACGGTGCATTCCGTCTCTTCATCGGGATAATGGTATATAATCTTGTTGTTTTTGACTGGAAGCCCTTGGAAATCTGTATCATACCGCAGGATCAGGTCGCTGCCTTCATGAATCTGCAGATCGAATGAAGCCTTATTCTTCCCCATAGGTATCAGATAGAGTTCCGCCCGGTATTCCGGTGTTGAACCGTCTTCTGTTTCAACCATGAAATACCTGCCGCCCCACTCCTGAGCACCCAGCACCCACCCGGAGAGCATCATGATGACGATAAGAATCAACTTTTTCATATTGTTTCAGTTTTGGCAATACTTCAAATATAACGAATCATTATGACACCACAAGTCTCTGGTACATCTTGAAGAGACGGGCGACGATGTCGGATTCGGAGGCGTCTTTTGGGAAGCCGTAGGCCTCCAGGACGGCAGCATCGTTGGCGCGGTGAGCCTTGCGGAGTTCGGACGGCATAGTCAGACTGTCGTAAAGGTCTGCCAAACTGCTATCCGGATAGAGGGATCGGGCATCGAGAATCGCTTGGGCAGTCTGCTCAATTTTTGCTTTCTGGCTTTCTGTCGGTTTTGGCCAGGGAAAATTGTTGTATATTAAAGTGCCCGAATAACGGTAATCGCTTTTCAAGCGGCCGCAGAAAGCCCTCATCCAGGCCATGTGCAATACGCTTTCCAGAATGCCAAAGTGATAAATTGTCGCATCGGGAACAATAATAGTATCCCCAGCGATAACGTCCGAGCTCAGAAACCCAATAGGAAGGTAAGCTCTTCGTTCGGAAGATGTCCTCGGAAACAGAAGATAATCTGATTCCGGTTGCCTTATTTCAGCAAAGAGGTGTGGCGTATCTGCTCTTTTTTGTGTTTGTTTCTTACTGCTATGGAGTCTATACTCACGTACTCCTTCCAAGCGCTTCAATACAGATGGCATCCTTCTAAGCTCTGCCGGAGTACATTCCTTTAACCAAAGACAGTAACGCTTCTTGTTATTTATAAATTCTTCTGGGCCAATATAAAGTCTCACATAAGCCTCCGCCAGAGGCTCTTTTTGAATAAAAGTCTCCCTTTCATCAACACTTATCACAAGATTACCCCCATCTGTGGGGAACGAACCTACAGAAGTTTTTGGGACCTCTGAAATAGGTTCATGAATGTCATCAATGATGATGGAGGGAGCATCCATCAGATAAGCGTTGATATTACTTGCTTCAATTGCCGGTAATCCATCTGGATATATATATTTGTGCACTCTTGCAATCTTAGACATGCCAATAATAACACAGTGCACGGCAGCTTTGTCGTTAGCCTCGCTATTCCATTTGAATGTTGGGTATGCGAAGTTGATAATAAGCCCTTTATCAAAAATGAATCGCCAAAGAGGAGGAACAGCGATTCCTTGGCATATAGAATTCGTTGACACGAAGGCAATCTCACAGGAAGCATTGCAGCATTCAGTGTAATCTATACTTTTTTTGTACCAAGATGCAACATAATCCAAATTGCCATAATTCTTGACTCCGGTAAAAACTAGAGTCATATCCGCTTTTTGTTCAGATGTTTGGTAACTCTTTCCCACAAACGGCGGATTGCCCATGATGTAGTCGAACCTGACCACCCGCGTTACCTTATTTCTGCGGCCGGAGTGGACCTGAATATCCGGACTGTACAGATCCACTTTTCCATATTTGAACGCCGGGGCCATCAACATGGATTCTGGTATCTCTGCGACAGGATAAACGTGCGCTTCATCGGCCAGAATGACAGTGGCGTCCTCTTCCTGCTCCCACAGGGACCAGTCCATCCTCAGCGCATTGCCTTCCCGGATATTGTTGTAGGTCTTGAGCGGCAGCGGATCGAGGGTGAATCCCACAATCTCGTCTGTCTCGGCCATCATCTGGGCTTCAGCAATCCAAAGGGCTGTCTGAGCAACAGAACAAGCAAAGTCATTGATTTCAATGCCGTAGAACTGGTTGATGGAGACCTTGATAGGGGCCACCATTTCGCCAATCACGCGGTCCCCGCCGTAGATGATGCGCAGCGCCTCATTTTCCAATCGGCGCAGGCTGGTGTAGGATTCCGTCAGGAAGTTGCCGGAGCCGCAGGCCGGGTCGAGGAACTTGAGACCAGCCAGTTTGTCCTGGAAGGCCAAGGCCTTGTCTTTCTTGGTCTTGGCTACGGAGGTAGCCTTGATGTCTGCCAACTCGGACTTGAGGTCGTTGAGGAAAAGCGGATCGATGACCTTGTGGATGTTCTCGATGGAAGTATAGTGCATGCCTCCGGCCCTTCTCGTCTCCGGGTTGAGGGTGCTCTCAAACACAGCCCCGAAAATGGTGGGGCTGATAAGCGACCAGTCGAATTCATCGCTGGCGCGCTGGAGAATCAGGTCCCGGATTTCTTCCGTGATGCGCGGAATCTCTATTTCACCGGCAAACATGCCGCCGTTGACATAGGGGAAAGCCAATAGTTTCTCGTCCTCGTATGGGTCGCGGTCATCCGGCTTCTGGTCCAGGATGCGGAACAGTTTGATAAGCTTCTCACGGAATTCGCCAGCCTCAAACTGCTCCAGATAGTCGTGGAACATGTTCTTGGAGCCGAAGATGCCGGCATCTTCGGCGTAGAGGCAAAACACCAGACGGACACACAGCTTGTTGAGGGCTTTCTGGGATTCCGGGTTGCCGGGGTCCTTGTACTGAGCGAGAATCTTGTCGTAGAGCACACCGACAATTTCACCGGCCTGGATGGAGACCTCCAGTTCCTTCTTCAGGTGGATATTGGTGTCATCGACCAGGAAAGACAAGCGGGTGTATTCCTTCTCAAGGTCGGCCAGCCGGATAACTTCTGGTGCGGCGTCCGGCGTCTCCATATTGTGAACCTCGAAGGTGTTGAAGTTGCAGGCTACAATCCAATGAGGATACTTCCCGGTGCCAAGTCCGGAGGCGTAGCGAAGTCCCTGCTGGAAAGGCGTAAGCTCCATCCCGTCAGATTGTTTCGCCTTGGCCGTCAAATCCACATGGGAACCTTTCTGCTCAATCAGGACCCTGGTCGTGGGGATATAGGCATCAATAAAGTCAGCGCCCTTGTCCTTGGCAAAAGTCTTTACAGGAATCTCGAACTGAATGAACAGGGCGGGGTTGGTGATTCCGAAAACTCTTCCCAAAAGGTCCATCCAGAAGCGGGCCGTCTCTCCTTTCTCGTAACCCTTTCCCAGCCAGTCCTTTACAAACGCCTTTGCGGCCTGCTTCTGTTTTGTTTCCGTTGCCATAAGCATCATTTTATCCAACCCAACAAATGTAGCAAAACTTTTCATTTATTCAGAGAGGCTGCACAGAAATAACGTGAACAAATTTTTTTTGCAAAAATCGCGGAAAGGTGTATATTTGCCCTTTTGAAAAATCGCGGAAAGGTGTATAAACTACCTTCCGAAAGCATACGCTGCAGACCTATCTTCCTTTGTACATGACACCGCTGCTATAGCCCCTCGGCTTTTCACCAGAATTTCGACATTTTCACCCAAATTTGCGGGAAATAGCTGGTGTCCTCGGAACTGATTCTATCTATTCTTCCGGGGCTGTGAATAGGACCTCAAGACCGTCATGCGCAGCTTGCAGCGGTGCGGGGAGGGTAGCGTCCAGTTCGGCCTGAGAGCCGTGAAGGCTCCTGGACATGTGGGTGATGTAGACTTTCTCTCCGGGCGAGAGATGCAGCCGCTTCGTATTCAGCAGCACGGTGACGGTTCTCTCCACCATCGCGACGCTGGAATGGCAGAACATCCTGAAATCGGTATCATGCCCGACGCCCATGGTCGCTTCCATGATCAGTGCCGTAATACCATAGCCCGGGTAATGAGAATCGATGCCGATTATCCGCGCGGAGCGGCCGGGGATTCCACTGGTATCGGTTGCATACAGCAGGCGCACGCCGCCTTTTTCCAGTAAATAAATCTGTGCTTCTTCCATGGCATACTCTGTCGGGTGATTGGCCCAAAGCGGAAGCACGCTGACTCCGTGGACCATCACCGGCATTCCGGGGTAAACAGGCGTAATGTCGGGAACCTGAGCGCCGGCTTTTTTCGCCGCATCCTTGAATGCTTTGACGGCGATATCGTACCACGTGTGGCTGAGATAGACCTTTTTGATGCCCAAGGCGATCGCATCCGCCGCATTGAAATGATCTTTGTGAGAGTGTGTATAAAAGATGATTTCCGGATGGACTCCTTCCGGAATCATATCGCCGCTCTCTGCCGTGAAATCGATCAGGAACCCATCATCGACCAGGATGCTGCTATGCCTGCGTCCCAGCCCGTTTTTTCCTCTTCCGCCGGCGGATCCGGTCCCCAAAAACTTGATTTTGAGGGAATCGCCGTTCTTTTCCGATTTCAGAATCTTGGGGATTTTTGCCTCGATGGATTCGCCGGTAGCGGCCAACAGGGAGGCGGCGCTTACGCCAAGGAAGGTTCTTCTGCTGATTTTCATAGCAGCAAAGATAAGAATATTTTTATTACCTTTGTCACCATGCATAATCGCGAAGAACTCTTTAAAGAGATCTATCAATTATATTACGCACCCTTGTGCGTATGGGCGAGACGATATATTGACGATGTAACTACGTGTCAAGATATCGTCAGCGAAGTATTTGCGCGTTTATGGTTCAGATGGAACACCTTTTTCCTGCAGGAAGAAAAGATCGTGTCCTTTTTGAAAGTCAGTGTCCGGAACGAATGTTTCAAGTATTATCGGAAGCATAAAGAAGAATTTCATCTGGAGGATTCTTTTCAGATGCCGCTTGAAAAAAGCATGGAGCCGGACCAGTTGTTGACTTTGGACGAACTGTACGGGCTTCTGCTGGAGGCGGTCAAAGAATTGCCGGAGAATCTGCAGAAAGTCTTCTATCAGAGCTTTATGCAAGAAAAGAAGCAGGAAGAAATCGCCCGCGCCATGGATGTCAGTGTACGGACTGTCCAACGGAATCGGGTGAAAATCATTAGGTTTTTGAATGAAAAGTTCAAAGATGTGATGCCGGTCATCGCTTTCCTGACAATCTTGTCCTCGTAAATTTTTCTTTTTTTCTGTCGCTTTTTTCCTTTTGGCGGATACTATACATGAACCATGTTGTAGTATCAGCTCAGAATGAAGTATGGATTAAAAATAGATTCTCTTCTGGTAAAGATACGGGAGATAGAATCAGTCAATCTTGAAGAGAATTACCAGCAGGTGCAGCTTCGCATTTCGAGGCTGCGGAAGAAGCGGAGACAAGTCCTGATGAGAGCGGCAGCCATCCTGGCCGTTCCGCTCGCCTTTGCCGTGTATGTGCTGACCAGCAAGGCCGACAGCACCGACCCGGAAATGATTGTCGCCGTAGCGGAAACGGGACAAATACGCGAACTCGTTTTGCCCGACAGTTCACGGGTAATTCTCAATGCCGGCAGTAGCCTAAGCTACCCGTCCCGCTTCTCGGAAAACCGGAGAGATGTCCATTTGGAGGGGCAGGCCTATTTCGAGGTAATCTCATCTCCGGATTATCCTTTCTATGTCAATACGGATCAGGATGTTTCCATTTATGTCTATGGGACGAAGTTCGAGGTATGTGCCTATCCGGACGAGTCTTTCGTAGAAACGAAATTGGAAAAAGGCAATGTTCACGTCCTTTTTACCAAGACGGAGACTACGTGCAAGCTGGATCCGCATCAAAAGATAACATACAATAAGGCTGAGCGCGCATTCCGTATCGAGGATATCCGGGATGAAGAGTTCTCGGACTGGCGGAATGGACTTGTTTTCAAAGACGCCCCTATGGAAGATATCCTCAGGGCGGTCTCGCGTTATTTCAATGTCCGGTTTGATGTAAAGAATCTTTCGGGCAACCAAGTCCGTTATACGGCAAAATTCACCAACGGAGAGACCTTGGAAGACATCCTGCAAAGCCTTTCCTTGATTTCACATCTTTCCTGGAAAAAAACAGGCACTGATGTGAATGACAATCAGCACATTAATATCGTTCTTTAACGTCGTCATCAAATGATAACAATTTGTCGAAAAGCATCCGTATGGATTCGGGCTATTCTGTCTGCCGGTCTGTTGCTTGCGGCAGCCGCAGTTTCTCAGGCGCAAAGCCTGCGAAAACCGGTAACGGCTTCGGGAATTACGATGGAGGCAGCCATGAATGCCATTGAAAGAAACAGTGATTATACGTTTCTGTATGACAATGCGTCTGTCAATACCGCAAGGCTTGTGTCCATCCGTACGTCCAGCACCGCTTTATCCGCGGTCATGGCGGAATTGCTTGCCGGGACGAACCTGACCTATTCCATCCAGAAATCTCAGATTGTACTGTATATCGCTGCCGCAGAAAAGCCGTCGGCATCTGCCGGACACACCGGTCCTCGGAAAGGGATGATTGTCGGCAGCGTCGTTGATGCCATTGACAAGGAGCCTCTGATCGGAGCGTATGTCTTGGTCAAGGATCAGTCAGCATCGGGAACGACCACCGATTTGAATGGTAATTTTGTACTGGAGGCCCGCGAAGGGGACGTAATCCTCGTTTCTTATGTGGGATATCATGAGTACAGTGTCAAAGTGGGAGCGGAAGAACGTTTGGAAATAGCCATGGTCCGGGATTCGGAACCCCTGGGGGAAGCGGTTGTCGTCGGCTATGGCACGCAGCGGAAAGTCAGCTTGATCGGGGCGCAGCAAAACGTTTCTGTCCAAGAATTGAAGGTCCCGGTCGCGAACCTGACCCAATCGCTGGTCGGACGTGTCGCCGGTTTGATTTCGATGCAGCGTTCCGGCGAACCGGGTTATGATGATGCAACGATGTATATCCGTGGCATCTCAACGCTTACGGCCAGCCTCTCGGCGCCGTTGACATTGGTTGACGGAGTCCCCAGGAGCATCTCTCAGGTGGACCCGGAGGATATCGAGAGCTTTACGATTCTGAAAGACGCCTCTGCTACGGCCATTTATGGCGTTCGGGGTGCTAACGGCGTCATTATCATTAACACGAAGTCCGGAAAAGTGGGCAAACCACGTTTCGATATCCGCTATACCGAAGGAATGACACATTTTATCGATGTTCCGGACTTCGTTGATGCCCCGACCTATATGACCCTTTCCAATGAAGCGCGTTATACTCGCCGTAGCGCCCTGACGGGAGATTATACTCCCATTTATACGGAGGAAGAGATTGAAATGACGCGCAACGGAGCAGATCCCTACCTGTATCCGAACGTAAACTGGATGGATGTCATTTTCCGTAAGTTCGGTCACAACCGAACGGCAAACGCCAATATCAGCGGCGGCTCTGAAATGGCAACCTATTATGTCGGCTTGAGCTTCTTCGATGAGACGGGGATGTACTTTGTTGACGATACCGACCATGACTATAACTCCAATACGCGCTATACCCGTTATTCGGTCACTTCGAACATTACCCTGAAGCCCACGCGGACGACAGAAATCAAACTGGGAATCCAAGGGTATCTGGCCAATGGAAATTATCCCGGATCGACCACCAATAAGATTTTTTCATCGACGTTTTATGCGACGCCAAACTATATCTGTCCCAAGTATCCGAATGGCGCCATCGGTGACCGCCCGTCAGACACGGTACAGCAGCCGTACGCCCTGCTGAACGAGATGGGATATCGGGAGGAATGGAAAAACCAGATATTCTCAAACTTGCGGATAACACAGGAGCTCCCGTTTGTCAAAGGACTGTCCTTGACAGGAATGTTCTCTTTTGATGCCTACAACTTTACGAGCAACAAGTTCAATCGTTCTCCGAATACGTTCATGGCCCTGGGACGTGACGCTGAAGGCGCTCTGATTCTGCAGCAAACGATGACGGGCAATGAGACGCTGTCTTATTCCCACTCGCAGAGCGGCAATCGCAGCGTCTATATGGAGGCCGCCTTGAATTATAAGCGTAAGTTTGGCAAACATGACGTGTCGGGACTGCTGCTGTTCAATCAGAGCGATGAAAAGAACACGAACGCCTCGACGGTTGAGAATGCCCTTCCTTATCGCTTCCGCGGTCTGGCCGGACGTTATACCTACGCCTATGACGACAGGTATTTCATTGAGCTCAATTTTGGATATAACGGTTCGGAGAACTTTTCGCCCAAGCATCGTTACGGCTTCTTCCCCTCGTTCGGCCTGGGATGGGCTGTCTCCAATGAAACGTGGTTCAAACCTCTCCGCGGCGTCATCCAGTTTATGAAACTCCGAGCCACCGGCGGTATCGTCGGCAACTCCAAGATTCCGGGACGGCGGTTTGCTTACCTTGCTACTGTGGACAGCGCTACGGGGTATTCCTTCGGACAGACTTCCAATCAGACATTCAGCGGAAAAGCCATTGGCGACGAAGCGGTGGACGTGTCCTGGGAAACGGAGCGGAAGATCAATCTCGGTGTAGATATGATGACCCTCAATAACAAGTTGAATCTGCAGGTGGACGTGTTCAAGAATGACAGAGACGGTATTTTCTTGACCCGCGGTTCGTTGCCGGCTTATACGGGTATTAACAAGACCCCGCTGGGAAACCTTGGAAAGGTGAGCAACAAGGGTGTTGAGTTCTCGTTGGATTATCACAACCAGATTAATTCAGACTGGTTTGTCAGTGCCATTGGTAATTTCTCTTTCAACCGTAACCGCCTGATCGAAAATGATCAGTCCTATACCTATCCCTGGCAAGAAAGGCGGGGCCAGCGGATTGGGCAGCGCTTCGGTCTGATTGCAGAAAAGTTGTTCGAGTCCGATGAAGAAGTGGCGGCCTCTCCTTTCCAGGCGGCAGACACCCGTGCGGGCGATATCAAGTTTAAAGACATCAATGCCGATGGCAAGATTGATGACTTCGACCAGGTGCCGATTGGATGGGGAACCGTCCCGGAAATCATCTATGGCTTTGGATTTACGGTTGCCTGGAAAAGTATTGCCCTTTCTACGATGTTCCAGGGCGCCAGCCATGTGGACGCCCTCGTATCCGGAGAAGGCGTGACTCCGTTCATGCAAGGATTCACACGCGGAAACATCATGAGCAATATCACTGACCGATGGACCGAAGAGAACCCGAAGCCGGATGCTTTTTATCCGCGTCTCTCGCCCAGTTCCACCACCAATTTGAACTATGAGCCGAGTACATGGTTCCTCAAACCGACCCATTACATCCGTTTGAAGAACCTGCAGTTGACCTATACGCTCCCCGAACGTTTTGTCAAGCGAATCCGTATGCAGGATGCCTCGATTTTCTTCATGGGAGTCAATCTTTTCACCATCTCTCCTTTCAAACTTTGGGATGTCGAGCATGGAGACGGAAAAGGAAACAGCTACCCGAATACCGCCTCGTATAGTCTTGGGTTAAATATCAAGTTCTAATTATGAAGCAAAAAATCATATATTCCTTGTGTGTCGTCCTGGCTGTCTTGCAGGTCGCGTCCTGCAAAAAAGGTTTCTTTGACCAGGTCCCGAATGACCGGATTACCATGGAAGATGTTTTCCGGACACGCCTGTATTCGGAACAGTTCCTTGCGGCGATCTATGCGGCGATGCCGGACGAGTCGTTGATTTCCGGATATTGCCTGGAAGGCCTCTCCGACGATTTGGACAACTCGTATGACCGCCCGGCCCAAATCCAGTATTGCATGTATCAGATGAATCTGGGGAACTGGAATGCGTCTTCGGATTACATCAATTTCTGGGATTCGTGCTATAAAGGAATCCGTTCCGCGACTTACTTCATGCAGCATATCGGCGATAACCGGGAAATGATTGATAACGGAGAGTTTGCACGTATCCGTCAGTATAGGGCGGAAGCCCGGTTTATGCGCGCCTATCTGTCCTTTGTCCTTCTGCGTCAGTATGGCCCCATCATTCTCCCGACGGATGAGCCGATTCCGGCCGATGCCGCAAACGACGACCCTTTGATGAATCTTCCGAGAGATCCATACGACAAGTGCGTGGATTGGATCTGCAATGAGCTGGATTTGGCGGCGGAAGATCTCCCGCTTCATTTTACAGAGCAGATGGAAAACGATTATGGCCGGGCGACAAAAGTGGCCTGCATGGCCGTAAAAGCCCGTTTGTTCCTGTATGCGGCGAGCCCTCAGTTTAACGGAAATCCGGCTTATGCCTCGGTTGTGAACAAGGACGGGACGCATCTGTTTTCGACAAGCTATGACCCCAAAAAGTGGGAACGGGCCGCAATGGCGTCCAAGGATCTGATAGATTTGAACATTTTTGACCTGTACAAGGTTTATAACGAGGATGGATCCTATAATCCGTATCTTTCCGTGCGGGACGTGTTCCTCGACCCCTGGAATGTAGAATCCATTTTCTATATGACGACCCACTCCAATGTCAACATGCATCGTCATGGGTCTCCCAGGTATTGGAATGGGTATGAGAGCGGAGGTGTCACCCAGCAGCTTGTCGATGAGTTCGAGATGGCCAACGGAAAACGGATTACGGACCCGTCGTCCGGATACAGTGAGACCGGGCTTTCAACCAAGGATTACAGTGACCCCAAAACGGGTTGGGTCTATGCGCCAGCGGGTTCTTTCAACATGTACGTCAACCGCGAGCCGCGTTTTTATGCCGACGTCGTGTTCAATGGCGCTTATTGCTTATATAACTATCAGGAAGACAAATACCGTTGGCAGCTTTACCATACCGGCAATGATGGGAACAAGGTCCATGACAGCCCCCGTACCGGCTACGTCCGCCTGAAGATGGTCTCTCCGGATTACAACGCGAAATTGGGAAAAAGCGTCAACATTCCCTTCCTTCTGTACCGCTATGCGGAGGTTCTGCTCAATTATGTCGAGAGCCTGAATGAATATGATCCAGGGAACGAAGATATAGTGAAGTATTTGAATATGATTCGGGAACGCGCCGGTCTGCCGGGTGTTGAAAGCGGCCTGTCTCAGGAAGAGATGCGGGAAAGAATCCGGCACGAAAGGCGGGTGGAACTGTGCTTTGAATGGAGACGATACTTCGATACAAGGCGCTGGCTGATTGCGCCGCAAACCGATGGCGGCCCCTTTTATGGAATGAACATGAATGGCGGGACCGGGTTCTCGGAGGCACAGAGCAAAGATTTCTATGTAAGGACAGTCTTTGAGACGCGCGTATTCCGTAATGCGTATTACTTGTTCCCCATCCCGCAGAGCGAGATTAATAAAGATGCCAATATCGTCCAGAATCCCGGATGGTAGTTTTAACTGTAAAAAAATGAAAGAAAGCAATTATTTACTGTTGCCCCTGGCGCTGTCAGCCGTCCTTTCCTGCAGCGACCCCGTGCAGGCCAACTATGGCGTGGAAAACCCTGACGATTATACGCGGGTCTATATTTCCAAAGCGTTCAATGGGGAACTGCCGGTGATTCTTACAGACGAGAAGCCGGATACGACGTTAAACATATACGTGAACTATGGCGGTTTGGTGGAGCTGTCTTCCCCGGTGAGCGTGACCCTCGGCACGGATGCGTCCAGGCAAGATGCCTTCAATACTTCCCATGGGACGGACTATGAACTGCTTCCTTCAGAATGTGTTTCCGAGACGTCGCAAACCGTGACCATCCCGGCAGGGAAAACGAACTCGGAGGCCTACCGTATTACGATTTCCGGCAAGAATCTGCCGGGGAGAGGACCTTATGTCCTTCCGGTGAGCATCCTCTCATCCAGTCCTTCCATTGCGGTTAACGAAGATCTCCGGACGCTGTTCGTGGTCGTTTCCAAAGAGGTGGACATGACAAAGTTCACCCCTTATGACAGGACGGGCTGGTCCATCCAGTCCTGTTCATCATATACGCAAGTCTCTAATGAGAACACCCCGCCGGAGAACGTCCTGGATGGTGATGAGAGTACGTTCTGGGGCACGGAATGGACGCCGGAACGCATTCAGCCTCCGCACACGCTCGCCATTGATATGAAAACGGAGCATGTCGTCCATGGCTTGGTGTTCCGGGCGCGAATCGACGATAAGGGACAGCGGGGCGGATTGCCGAAAGAAGTAACGGTGGAAGTGAGTCCGGACGCGCAGAGTTGGTCCTCCGCGGGTCACTATACGAGCCCGTTCGGGTCAGAATCCCGACTGACTCTCAATAAATGGCTGACGGGACGCTATGTCCGGCTGACAATCCAAAGCTGCTACAATGCCAATGGCTCCAATGACTTCTATCAGGCGGCCATCAGTGAATTGAATATTTTTTAACAATATGAGAATGAATTTGTTTTTCATCTTGCCTGTCCTTTTGACAGCATTGTCTTCCTGCGAGAAGAAGTCTCCGTTGGACGGGGTCGTCGATCCCTCCAAGGCCATCATCAAGCCGGACGCCTCATCAAGCGTTAAAGTGATGACTTACAACATATATGGCGCACGCGGCCTGTATAACGACTGGGAACTGGATGCCCTGGCTGATGTCATCAAAGGTCAGGATCCGGATTTCGTTTTGTTGCAGGAAACGGATTCGGCGACAGTTCGTTCCAAATCTCACTTTCACGCGCGCGACTTGGGAGAACGGTGCGGAATGTATTATGCGTATGCGGTCGCATGGGAGCGTCCCAGAAACCAGGACGGCACCTATGGAGACGCCATCCTGTCCAAGTATCCTTTTGTTCAGGAGCGGGATTTCCATCTCGGCCTCTCGCCCCAGAATCCCAGCACATCGGCAGAGCCGCGTTCGGTTTGTGCCGTCCAGTGCCGGGTCGGAGACCAGCTGATATGGGTGGCCTCGACCCATCTTGACCATGCTGCCGAGATCAACCGGGTTTTCGAGGCTGATGAATTGCAGACCATCATTTGCGACGAACTGCAGGGGCATGTGATTTTTGGCGGGGACTTGAACTCGACGCCGTCTTCCGCTCCCATGCAAAAAATCCTGACTTTCGCGCAGCCGCACTATCTTGCCGAGACGCAGTACACCTTCCCGTCCCAGCGAAAAAAGGACAACCCCACGTCTTTGCTGGACTATATCCTTACCAAACGCTCCGATACAAAAATCTCTTGTTCAGGGTATAAGGTGGTGCAGAATACGGCTTCCGATCATTGCGCCGTTGTCGCTACATTCTCATTGAAATAATCTTTACTATGAAACAAACCACATATTTAATCCTGGGACTGATCACTACGTTTTTCTTCGTTTCGTGTCACTCGGAACCGCAGGCCGGCGCCGAGGCCGACACCTCGGACAAACAAGAGTCTCCGGTCATGACCGTTCTCAACGCCTCCTTGTCTGATGAACCATGGACCAAGGTTCAACTGGCCGGCGCCCGTTTCCTCTGGTCCGCGGGCGATGCCCTGTCGGTCTATACAAGCGAGAAGACATTCAAGGTCTTTATGCTCAAAAACGGAGGAAACAAAGCGGAAGGAATATTCGGGGCAGAAATGAAGCCTTCCATCCAGGTCTCGAAGCTGGCCGTTTATCCGGCCAATTCTGATTACCAGTTGACAGAAGACGGTAAGCAGTTGAAGTTCAATATGCCTTCCATCTATAATTACGATACCAGCAGAAGGAATGTCATGCTGCTGGGGAAGATCTCCAAAGACGGAGACAAATCTGTTGACATTTACTCGCTCACGGCGTTCTATCATATTCACTATGACCAACTTCCCATGGGCGCAGCCATCATCCGCCTAAGTACGGACCGGAAGATAACCGGCGAGATGTTGGTCAACCTGGAAGAAGAAAAGCCGGTATTGAAAGTCGGAGAGGCCGGGGACGACCAGGTCTTGATTTATCTGAATGAGACGCCTGAAGCCGGGATGGACGCTTATGTCCCTCTTCCGGTAGGAGAGTACGGAACAATCCAGGTCAGTATTCTTGACGCAAATTCTTCGGTCCTTCGGGGGACAGAAACGAAACTCAGCGATGTCGGGGAACTCGGCCGTGGACAAATAGTGGATGCCCCCCAACCCGCTCCCCAGCTCCAGTTGGAATGGGTGGTGGATAATCTGTCCATCTTCGCCGGAAACTTCCCGGCCGTTGACGCAGAAGGGAATGTCTATTCGGTGAATGGGGAAAACTTGTATAAAATCACAGCCGACGGGAAAATCGCCTGGACGCTTCCAGTGGGTGCCGGCGGAGCCCGGCAGCGGACCATCGTCGCCCTTGAACCGGACGGATCGACCATCTATGTTTGCGGGGGCGATAACAGCGAAGGAACCGGCAAACTGATGGCGGTGACCTCTTCCGGAACGTTGAAGTGGGAATTGCCGTCCTCTTCCTTCCCTACGGCCGAAGTGAGCTTTTACAATGTCTGCCCTGTCGTCGGAGACAAGAACATCTATGTGCCTTACGGAACGTATTCTGCTCCGGGAACGCTGATTGCGGTCGATAAGGAGAGCGGACAGCTTGTGTCTTATCTGGCCCTGGACAAAGAAGGGAGTCTGACGACTTCCCAGGTTCCCGCCGGGGTGGAATGTTTCCCGAAATCGCTGGCCGGTATATCCGGGGCCGGTCTTTCCGCAGACGGCGACCTCTGCTACAGCTGCCGGATGGGACTGGTCATTGTCCGCCAGTCGGATATGGACAATCCTCCGTACACGGATGCCCAGGGGCGGAAATTCGCCTTGTTCTCCCACTTTGTCGGGGAGACCTGGAATTTCAACACGGCATCGGCAGGCGTGGCTTGTACGACGGTCGATGGGAAGGCTTATGCCATTGCCTGTCTCCAGAATGGTTCCGGTACGAAAGCAGGGCAGGAATATGGGCTCCGGACATTTGCAGGGCATAGTACGGCAGGTGTCGAATTGGGCAATATCAAAGAAAAAGATGCCGCATCTTATACCGTAAGCATGGAAAAACTGGCTTTGCAGAATGACGGTGGAGTGATCGTCGGTCCTGCCGGCGAGGTAATCGTCAGCCGCAAGGCGGCGACGGGGAAGGAAACGGTTATCGTCAATGAAAAATCAGGAGGACTTTCCGCCCTGAACCTTTGGACGAAGAAAGCGCTCTGGTCGTATAATGTGGAGCAGAACGTCTCCGGCGCCCCGGCCGTGGATAATAACGGCTTTGTTCACTTTGTGACAAAAGACGGGCAGTATTATATCCTCTCCTTTGCCGGAGAAAGCCCGGTTCTGTTGTCGCGGGTGCCCTTGTCCAATGTGTTGCAGGATTCCGGCTTGCTGGAAGAAGGAGTCCGCGTTGTTGACACATGGTCCTCTTTGATGATCGGCGATGACGGGCGGATATATGTGGCGGCTCATCTGAATGGGGAGGCTTCCCGGGGCGCAATCTTATGCCTGAGCTATCCACAGACGACCGGATACGGGAAATCGCTTACGCCATGGCCCATGAAGTGTGCGAACCCTCGTCATACATGTAGGCAAACCCATTAAACAATGAATGAATAACATGAAAAAGTATTGTACACCGACGGTCTGGTCTTCCAGGCTGTATGCAGAAATGAATTTCTGTAATAGCACCCAGGGGAAATTGCCTGACTGGGATTATCAGGATGTGTATTCGGAAGAGGAAGAATAAAAAAGAAACAGACAATGAAAACAAAGAATATATCTGCGGCTTTATTCTCTCTGATCCTGGGGGGAGTAGCCTTTAATGCCTGTGAAAAACCTGCGGAGCAAAGCGAAATCCAGAGACAGGTAATCCATGTAAGCCTTCCGGCCGAGTCCCGTGTCGGCTTTTCGGATGACAATCAATCCCGCATGAGCCTGTCTTGGTCGGCGAATGATCAGTTGACCGTCATTGGGGAGACGACCGCCGTATATACGATTCAGCCGGGTTTCTCGGACAAAGAAGCGGACTTTGCCGGAGACCCTGTGGCAGGGGCATCTTTTACCGTACTGTATCCCGGGACAGCGACCACGGAAGAAGCATGGGCAGCGCTCGCCCATAATGGCCTCACACAGGCCGGGAATGGCGACACATCCCATATTCCCTATCTGGCCAAACTCTCCGGGATCAATACCTTGTCCGATCTTTCCTTTACTTCTTCGTGGGCGGAGTCCCATGGTGGAAGTTTTGTCGAAAATGGCGTGGTTCGCATCGATGTGACATTGCCTGCCGAGATTACGTCTGTTAGCAAGATCAGTCTGGCCGGACTTCTGTCCACCCCTCTGACACTGGAGGTAACGGGTGGTGATTTCACGACGGAAAGGCGACTGATAGCCTACCTGCCTTTGGGCTGCGAAAGTATCAGCCTTCCTGCCGGCAGTAAACTGACGCTAAGCCTGAAAGATGCCGAGCAGCGGGCTTGGCAAAAGGAATTGACGTTGACCCCGGAGACGACCCTCGCCCCTGGAAAGGTCCATTCCTTTAAGCTGAACAGCAAGAATTGGGAGGCCCGGTATGCAGGCGGCCGCGGAACGGCAGAGGATCCTTTCCAGATTGCGGAAGCCAAGCATCTGGTTCATATGCAGGAAGACCTGGACGGTATGGAAAACGCCGGAACGCTCTATTTTGTGCTGAATGGAGATGTGGACCTGGACGGGAGAAACTGGACTCCGGTCAACAAAAGCGGGAACAAAGATCAGGTCGTTTCTCTGGATGGCAAAGATCATAGTATTAAGAATCTGAAACTGACTTCCGGAAGTACGATTGGCCTTTTCTCTCATTTGTATGGAAGCGTGAAGAACCTGACCCTTGATAGCCCCAGTGTCACGACCAGTGGTAAAATCATCGGTGCTCTGGCGGGCCAGGCGGGTGATGTGGTGATTTCGAAGGTAACGGTCCAGGATGCAAAGCTGACGGGCAATTCTTATTTAGGAGGACTGGTCGGTAGGCTTGATTCGGCCAATAAGGTGGAGATTTCGGACTGCCATGTGACGGCGGAAATGAAGGCAACGGAAAATGTTAGCAAAACAGCATCTATAGTCGGCGGACTGGTTTCTCGTATGGAATCGTCTGTAAAGCAATGTCTCATTGCGCGCTGCTCTACAAGTGGTACGATTGCTTTGACATTGACGAACTACAACAATACGCTTGTGGGCGGTATTGCCGCCAGTGTAATCTGTCAACTGACAGTGGAGGACTCCCATTCTGAAATGAAATTGGATCCGGTCGGCGGCGGGTCCGGTGGTATCGTCGGTCGGGCACAGGTGAAAACTACAGATCCGAAAACCGTTACAATCCGCCGGTGCAGCTATAATGGTACCATCAACGCACAACATAATTTTGTCGGTGGAATTGCCGGCCGCGCAGCCAATCTTGTCATCGAAGACAGCTGGTCGTCAGGCTCGATCGTCAATACCGGGAAAGGTTACTTCGGCGGTTTGGTCGGATCGAATGATGCTGGAACCAACACTGTTTCTATCGCCATCGACCGCTGCTTCTCGACGATGAAAATCTCCGGAAAGGAGTACGTGGGCGGTCTTGTAGGAAATGCCGAAGCCAAGGGGTTGTCGCTGAAAAACAGTCTGTCCTGGGGGATCGTAATTTCTGCGGGTGAGAGAACGGTGGCCAGCGCCGCTGCCTGTGTCGGCTATACAAAGAGCTATACTGGCAACACCTACTCCAATAACTTCCGTTCGCCGGTTTATTCGTTCTCCTGGCAGTCTTACAAATTGTTTGACAACGCTGCCGACGCTCCGATGAGCGGAACGGATCCCGATGGTAATGAGCTGACAGGCAATTATATGCCCTATCATGGCAGTGCGGCGCCGGCACAAAGTACCCTTTCGTCCGTCGCTCGCACCCTTGGATGGAGCGGTACGGTATGGGATTTGAGCGGAGATGTTCCGGTTTTGAAATAAGTGTCAATGAAACGATTGTCCGTGATTTGTTTTGCTGTCTTCCTGGGCCTGTCGATGCAGGCCCGGGATGCGGCATCCACCTTCCAGCTGATTCCCCGCCCACAAGAAATGAAGGTTTATGCAGGAAAAGGGATTCACTATGATGAATTGTCCTGGATCCGGGATCCTGTTGGTGACTTGTGGGAAGTCCTTCCCGAGATGCTGCGTTCGCTTGACCGTCAGACAGGACGGGGTGTTGACCTGGTCCTGACAGAAGAAGATGTTCCGGTTTCGGAGGAAGGATATCGGCTGGAAGTATCAGAGGAGGGAGTCCGGATCTATGCGCGCGGCCGCTCCGGCCTGTTCTATGGTTGCCAGACGCTGGAACAGTTGATGGAGGACAGTCGCGATTTCAACGTGCCCATCCCGCCTCTGACCATCCGGGACTGGCCCGACGTCGCCTTCCGCTCCGTCCATATCGCTTATCTTCATCATATCGAAAAGAAGTCCTATTTCTATAAGTTAATGGACGAATTTGCGCGCTACAAAGTCAATGCGTTCATCTTTGAATTGGAAGACAAATTCCGTTATACGTCACACCCTGAGCTGGGCGTTTCGGATGGGTTTACCAAAGAGGAGATGATGCAGCTTTGCGAATATGCCCACCGGCGGAACATAGAAATAGATCCGCTGGTGCAGGGACTCGGTCACGCGGGATATATTCTGAAACACCATCCGGAGCTGAAAGAACTGGAGGGGGATCAGCAGGACTGCTGTCCATCGGAAGAGCAAACCTATGAGATGCTTTTCGACCTGTACCGCGAAGCCCTGGATGCCATGCCATACGCGCGTTATTTGCATGTGGGCGGCGACGAAGTAGGGAAAATAGGCCAGGATGAACGATGCAAGAGCCGCAGCCTATCCAAAGCCAACCTGCAACTGGGCTGGCTCTACCGGGTGTGTAATTATGCGGCCATGTTAGGGAAAACGCCCATCTATTGGGACGACATGCTGCTGAAGCATGCCAAAATCTGGAATCTGGTCATTGGCCGTGACACGGTAAATACCGAGGAAAAATGGACAAAGGGGATTCAGCAGATGGAACGGATGGCGAAAAAATTCCCCCACAATGGTATCCTCATGCGCTGGTATTATCAGGACCCGACGAAACACCCGTTGCATGTCCGCCTGATAAACTGGTACGGGAAGAAGAAATTGCCGGTGATGGGTGCAACTTCCGCCGCAGCGGGCGATTCGCCTTTCATGCCGCGGGATACCTCCCGTCTTCCGCATATCCGCAAGTTCTGCCAGTTGGTCGCCGATGCTCATCTGAAGGGTGTTACCGCGACCTTCTGGAGTGATGGCGGCCCCCATCCCGAGTTTGCCTTGCGTGGGTTTTCCGGGCTGGGAGAATTCGGCTGGAACGCTCATGGCAGGACCGTTGCGGAGTTTGTCGAGGCCCATGCCCAGCGGGAATATGGTTTCCGTGCCGGCGAACACCGGATGGATTTTGTCCCTCCACTCGAGAAAGCGTTTGATTATTACGACACACTGTTTGTCGTCAAGGGAACACGGAATCCCGGTTATCGGGCAGGTAGGGGTTTTGTTTTGATGGATTTGCCGGATCCTTCCGATCCGGGCGCCTGGAACCGTCGCTATGCCTCGAAACTTGAGGCCTCGCAACGCATGGTAGAGACATGGAAGCATGTCAGAAAAGACATCACCTGGGCTCGCAAACACGCCCTGCGGAATGAATATACCCTTCGGATGTACGAGCAGAATAACGAGCAGCAGGTCTTTAATGCTCGCTTGTTGTTGGCCCTTTCTCGCTATGATAGAGCCGGTTCGCAACGGTCCCGGCAGAAGGCGCTCTCGCAGATCACTGCACTTTGCGAAGAATTCCCCCAAGTGCGTGAACGTTTGGAACAAACCTACGGCGAGACCCGGATTATGTCGATGGCCCCGGATTATGTTCCCCTCCGGACCGGGCACCTTGCCTCCCAGTCAGAAGACTATTCATGGAATTGGTTTTACGAGATTCCTATGGTCGAGAATGTGCGGCATTGGGTGTCGGACGTGAGCGGCCGATAGGCTCAGAAGCAGTCGTTTCATCGCAGGACTGAATAACATAGGCTTACTATCGCTACATGGCAGAAAGATAGGCCATATACTTGTGCACTAAATCCGAGGTGCTCAGCGTGCCGGAAGTGAATCGCTCGTGATCCAGCGCGGAGATTCTTTCTTTCACGGCATTTCCGTCGTAAGTTGCCGAAAGATAATAGTTTCCATTCACTTCTTGAATTCGGATGTCGGAAAAGTGCTCCAAGAACCCGTCTTTCTTGACATAATTGATGGCATACTCTATTTTACGCACCTTACCTGGATAGGGAGATAAGATTCCCTTGCCGACAAGATCATCTATATCCCTCAAAGCAGTATCCAGCGACGTCGGTGCCAATCTGGCCCAGTTCTGGGCGGTGATTTTCGCTTCCTTTCCATCCAGGAAGATGTTGAGTACTTTTTTCTGTCGGTCAGAAAGCTTTTCAGCGGAGTATTCTCTCCAGAAAAGGGATTTGTTCAAAATGCCGCTCAGGGTCATCAATGAATCTTCGACTGCACGGTTGAGGCAGCCCACATACCATTCCAGCCATTCACTGATATCTCCATTATAACAGTATCGCTGTGTTTTCTCCAAAATGGCATAATAGTCTTTCTTCTCCTTTTCTATTTCCCGGGACATGCTGAAAAAGCGTCCCTGACCGCCGTCGATTCCGGCGAGCGCCATATCTGCTATCGCGCGTCCGATGCGGCCATTTCCGTCGTCAAAAGGATGGATGCTCACAAATATCAAATGGGATATGGCAGACTTGATGATGGCGGACAGGTTGTTTTCATTGTTGAACCACCACATGAATTCTTCCATGAAATCATTGACATCGGAAGCCGGAGGAGCCATAAAGTGCACCCGTTCATGTCCCATCGAGCCGGATATTACCTGGACATCGCCGTCACGGTATTTCCCGACGGTAATAGAATAAGATCCGCTTCTTCCCGTAGGAAACAAAGCGCTATGCCAGCCGAAAAGACGCTCCCGGTCAAGCGGGATGGCGTAATTACGTGTTGCATCCAACATCATGTCAACCACGCCTTCCATAAAATGCGTCGTGGTTCCGGTCGTCAAGATGTTCGTGGCTCCCAGTCTTTTTACAATGGAGGAACGAACATCGTCCGCATTCAGTTGGACGCCCTCTATGCTGAATGATGATACAATATCTTGCGTGAGAATCTCCACGGATGCCCCGGACCTGTCGCTCTCCGTAAGGGAATAGACTCGTCCGTGTAAAAAACCGATCTTGGAACTGACGGATTCGGCAAGAGATGCAATCTTATCCTTGTTCCAGTTAAAATGCATCCAGTCATATCGTTCGTATATCCACATAATAATAGTTGCGAATAATAATTCGCAACAAATATAGTATTTTGCGAATAAACGGCCAAATTAATTCGCAAACCGTGCGAATTATTTCTCGCAAACGGCTTTCAAGGGACCAGCACGACCGTGACGGAGCGGGCGGCCATTCCATCTCCCTTCAAAACTGATACAGATTCAAGCCCGTTTCCTCGTCGAAGCGGCGGCCCACCGGGACCGGGAAACGCTCGACCAGGAGCTCGCAGGCGCCATTGATGCGGGCGCTCAAAAGGTGTCCGCCGATGCAGCTGTAGTCCCGCCGGCTGGCGGTGATATGGAGGTGGAGATAGGGGGCGCCGTCCTTTTCGGAGATGTTCCCCGTGAGGTTCGTGATCTCCATCTGCTCAGCGAAGGTCTTGTCCACATACTTCTTGGTCGCGGGGTCGAGGAAGCGGAAGGTCGCTTCGCTGATGGCCCCGAGGCCGCTGATGCTGCCGGCGAGGATGTGCTTTTCGAGGCAGAAGGCCGTGAGGGCCTCTGAGATTTCTACATGGTTCTGAAGGCTCAGGACAAATTTCCCTCCGGGGATTTCTTGGCAGGTGTACATGGCGTTAGCGTGGAGAAATGGATAAAAGAGTCTGATACTGGGCGTTGATGGCTTCCGCGAGGCCTTCGCCGGGAGTAAACTGGTCTTCCAGCGCTCCTTCGGCGAGGGGAATATGGACGGCCGTCACCCCCTCGGAGAGTTTCCGGACATCCGACATGGACGGATACAGATAGACGAAATTGATTTCGTCACGCGTCTGGGGCAGCGAAAGCGTCGAGCCGTCGGACAGGGTGAAAACCACCTCTCCGTCAAGGGGCACATGGCACTGCGCCTCCGTCCCGATCTGGAATGCCAGGTCGACATCCTCTTCATTCGTGGTCTTATAATACAGATAGGAAAGGATGACGTTGTAAATCCGCTCCTGTCCATGGGCGACGATGGGCCGGGTCGTCGCGAGAATGCTCTCCTGGTTGTCGGAGTAGCCGGCGAGCTCGGCCGAGAGGTCGATGGTCTTTTCCTGAGCCGCCTGGATGGCTGAGATGTGGCGGTTCAGGAGATTCCCGAGTTCGTCCTTTGAGAAGGTGACCTGCAGATAGTCGTCCGGATTCCATCCCGTGATCATCTCGATGGACTTCACCCCGCCCACGATGCGCTGCATGTCCGGCGCCTCAATGGCATATTTCAGGCGGTTGCAGTACCGGCCGTTTTCCATGCGGGTCTTCGTGGCGGAATCCTCGCCGATCTGCTCGGCGCGGATGATGCCGCCGCTTTTCAGGTTGAACGCCATCTTGACGCCCTTGGGCACGATGAGCGGGGCCTTCTGCTCGAGGTTGATCCGGAGCAGATACAGTGTTGACCCGCCGGGGAAGGTCGCCTGTTCCAGCGAGATTCCGGCCGGATCGTCACCGAAGGACAAGGTCTCGTATTCCGTGGAAATATGGACAATCTTGCCGGAGCGGTAATTGGTCCGGACCTGCTGGGCGGAAAGGGTCAGTCCGAGGGTGAGGACCAGGGCAGTGAGCAGTACGTGTTTCATGAAACGGTGTTGATACTCAAGCGGTGGTTGTCAGAAGCCGGCAGGGACCGTCGGGGAGGATGCGGAGGCTCCGGTTCTCGGCGGGGACGAGCAGGGTCTCCCCCCGGCGGAAATCCATGCGGCAGTCGTCTGATTCCACGGTGCCGCTTCCTTCCACACACAGGACGACGAGGAAGGAGTCGAGTCTGGAGAGATCCTCCGTCAGCGGCGCGTCCACTTCATACAGGCTGGTCGTGAAGAAGGGGCAGCGGACCAGTTCCACCCGGCGGTCCTTCTCTCTCCGGTACGGGGTTCGGTAGGAGGGATAGACCGTGTAGTCGATGGCCTCCCGGGCCTTGTCGGTGTGGAGTTCCCGCGGCTTTCCGTCCAGTCCCGGACGGTTGTAGTCGAAGATGCGGTAGGTCAGGTCCGAACTCTGCTGGATCTCCGCGATAAAGCAGCCCGAGCAGATGGCATGGATCCGGCCCGCAGGGAGGTAGAACACGTCTCCGGGATGGACTTCGTGGCGGGCAAGGACCTCGGTGATGGTCCCGTCGGCGACCCGGCGTTCGTATTCGGAGGGGGTGATCTCCTGGGAGAGGCCGGCATAGAGGAAGGCGCCCGGAGCGGCGTCCACGACATACCACATTTCCGTTTTTCCCCGGAAGCCGGGTCCATGGAGCCGGGCGGCCAGCGCATCGTCCGGATGGACCTGGATGGAGAGGTCTCCGGCCGCATCGATGAATTTGACAAGAAGCGGGAAGGCTTCACCGGCGAAGCGGCCGACCAGGCGGGAACCGAAGCGCCGGATCAGTTCGTCCAGTGTCGCGCCGTCGTAGGGACCGCCCTCGACAACGGATACATTTCCGCTGACTCCGGAGAGCTCCCAACTCTCCCCGATGTGGGTCTGGGTGGTCTGGATGCCCTTGAACGGTGCGATTCTTTCACCGCCCCAGACGACGGTTTTCAAGATGGGGGAAAAACGTAAAATATCCATAACAAAGACAAATATACGGAAAAATCCGTATCTTTGGGCATGAAAAAAATATGCCTGACGATTCTTCTCCTCGCTCTTGCGGCCAGTCTGCCGGCCAAGGAGACCTTCCGTTTTGCCCAGCGGGATACCTGTGACCTGTATTTGGATATCCATGCTCCGGCGGTCGACACGGCCGGTGCTCCGACCGTTCTTTTTGTCTTTGGAGGGGGCTTTATCACGGGCTCGCGCGACAGTGATTACTATACCCCCTGGTTCCGTAAACTCAACGAAAACGGCTTCCGGGTCGTGTCCATCGACTATCGCCTCGGCCTGAAGGGGCAGAAGATGCGCTTTGACCTGTTCCATCTGCTGGAGAGCGCCCGCTTGACCAAAAAGGCTGTGGACATGGGCGTGGAGGACGTCTTCGACGCCGTCCGCTTCCTCGGGGCGCATGCGCAGGAACTGGGCGTCGACATGGACAAGATCATCATCGCGGGCAGCAGCGCCGGAGCCATGATCTCGCTCTCGGCCGAATGGGAGGTCAGCAAGGGGAACGGCCCGGAAGGCTTTCGTTTCGCCGGGGTGATGTCCTTTGCCGGGGCCATCATGTCGGACAGCGGCGTCCCCGCCTATCCGGAGGAACCCTGCCCGCAGCTGCTGTTCCATGGGACCAAGGACGGCGCCGTCGCCTATGACAAGATGGCGTTCGGTCGCTGGGGCATGTTCGGCAGCAATCAGGTGGCGAAAGTCCTCGGGAAGAGGGGCACCCCTTACTGCATCTACCGCTTCAAGGACCATTCCCACGATATGGCGTCCAATTTCATGGCGACCTGGCCCGAGCAGGAGCGTTTCCTCAGGGAGAACGTACTCGGCGGCGTGCGCCGGACCGTGGATGCGATGGTGGACGATCCGGCGGTTCCCGTCTGGCAGTCCGTAACCCTGGATGATATTTATTGATTGGCATGGCAGAAGAACTGAATCTTGTCAAAGACCTGGCCATTATCCTGATTGCGGCCGGTTTTTTCACCCTTGTTTCCAAAGCGCTCAAGCAGCCGCTGATTCTCGGCTATATCATCGCTGGTTTTGTCGTGGGGCCGAAGCTCGGCCTGTTCCATCTGGCCAGCGCCGAAGCCGTCCATGAATGGTCGGAAATCGGCATCATCTTCCTTCTTTTCGCCCTCGGACTGGAATTCAGCTTCAAGAAACTCCTGAAAGTGGGCAGCGGGGCCATGCTGATGGCCGGGATCAAATGCCTCGGCATGTTTGTGATCGGCATCCTGTTGGGAGAACTGATGGGCTGGTCCCTGATGGAGGGCATTTTCCTCGGCGGCCTGATGGGCATGTCTTCTACGACCATCATCATCAAGGCCTATGACGATATGGGCCTCAAGAACAAGCCCTATGCGCCGCTGATTTTCGGCTCCCTGGTGGTGGAGGACCTCATTGCGGTGCTCCTGATGGTGCTGCTCTCCACCCTGGCGGTCAGCGGAAAGTTCGAAGGCGCCAAAATGGCCCTGGCCCTCGGAAAACTGGTCTTCTTCCTGGTCCTGTGGTTCCTGGTGGGCATCTATGTCATCCCGACCATCCTCAAGAAGGCCCGCAAGCTGCTCAATGACGAGACCCTGCTGATTCTTGCCATCGGCCTTTGCTTCACGATGGTCGTCATCGCGGATTCCGTCGGCTTTTCCTCTGCGCTCGGCGCTTTCGTGATGGGCTCCATCCTGGCGGAAACGCTGGAAGGGGAGCGGATCGAGCATCTGCTGACCCATATCAAGAACCTCTTCGGGGCGATTTTCTTCGTTTCCGTCGGCATGATGGTGGATCCGGCCGTCATCGGGGCGCAGTGGGGTCCGATTCTGATCATCACCGTCGTCGCCATGGCCGGTATCCTGGTCTTTTCTTCGATGGGCGCATTGGTGGCCGGAGCCGGTCTGGACACGGCGGTCCATTCGGGATTTACCCTGGCCCAGCTCGGTGAGTTCGCCTTTATCATTGCCGCTCTGGGCGTGAATATGGGCGTTCTGCGCGACTTTATCTATCCGGTCGTCATCGCGGTTTCTGTCATCACGACCTTTACGACCCCGTATATGATCAAGGCGGCTACTCCGGTTACCGCCTGGCTCAACCGGGTCCTGCCGAAGAAGTTCCTCGATCGCGTCAACAGTTCGTCCACGGCCGACTTCGAGATGGCCGGAGAAGCCGAAAAGAACCATTGGAAGAGCTATCTGAAGCTGCTTGCCATCCGGGTCGGGGTCTATGGCGTCCTCCTGCTGGCGGTTGTCATCGGCTCCGCCATTTTCCTGGACAGCCTGTTCGTGAAACTCTTCCCTTCGCTGAGCGACAATGTGCGGAACCTGCTGGAAATCGTGACGGCGCTTGTCGTGATGACCCCGTTCAATATCGGCCTGACGATGAACAGCCCATCCATGCGCTCGGAGCGCGAAGCCCTGCTGAAAGAGCGTCATTTCAACTTGTGGAAGCTCTATGGGCTGGATATTATCCGGGTTTTGATGGTTATCAGCTTTGTCCTGGCGCTGATTCTCGCCCGTTTCAATCTTTCCGTGGAGCTGACCATCCTGATTGTCCTGCTGCTGGTCGCGCTGTTCTTCGCCCTGCGCCGTTTTCTCGGAAAGCGCTTCAGTATGGAGGAGAAGTTCTTCTCCAACCTGGACGCGACGGACGTGCGGGAACAAAAGCGGGCGCCGGTCACCACCGAGGTCCGCCGGAACCTGGAAAAATATAATGTCCATATCGAATCGGTCTATCTCTCGCCCGATTCGAAGTTCGCCGGCATGCCCCTCAGGGAACTTCCATTCCGGCACCATGCCAGCATCAATATCATCAAGATCCAGCGGGGCGGCCAGTCATTCATCATCCCTTCCGGCGACACTCCGGTCTATCCGTATGACCGCCTGCTCGCCGTCGGAACGGAAGAGCAGCTCGCCTCTTTCCGGGAATTGATGAAGGGTGAGATCACCCCGTCGGCGCCGGTCCTTCCGGACGTGTACTACAGCCAGGACGACTCCGACTTCGTGGTCCAGCCCCGGGAAGTCTACGAAACCGGGACCCTTTGCGGAAAAACCCTCCGCGAGCTGAAGATGCGCTCCTACGACTGCATGGTCATCTGCTACCTCCGCGACGGACAGATGGTGACGAATCCTTCCCCGGACGAACCCTTCCGCCCCGGCGACCTCGTCTGGATGGCCGGCGGGGCCGAGAACCTCGACCGCTTCCTCAGGGGCGGGAAATGACTGTAAGACCACAATAAGATAACACGACTATGACCTTTACGATGATTATCGAGCTGCTGATCGTCCTGTCGGCGCTGTATGTGGGCTCCCGATACGGATCCCTGGCCCTCGGCGCCATCTCGGGCATCGGCCTTGCCATCCTGGTGTTCGGCTTCGGGCTGAAGCCGGGGACGCCCCCGACGGACGTCATCTATATCATCATCGCCGCCGTCACCTGCGCCGGCACCCTGCAGGCCTCCGGCGGTATGGACTGGATGATCCAGATTGCGGAACGCATGCTCCGCAAGCATCCGGACCACATTACCTTCCTGGGCCCCCTCGTGACCTTCTTCCTGACGGTGCTGGTCGGAACCGGCCATGTGGTCTATACCATCATGCCGATCATCTGCGACATCGCCCTGAAGAAGAACATCCGGCCGGAGCGCCCCTGCGGCGTCGCCTCGGTGGCCTCCCAGGTCGGGATCACCTGCTCGCCGATCGCGGCGGCCGTCGTTGCGTTTGTGACTATCTCCAACGCCAACGGCTACATGGTCGCCATCCCGCAGGTGCTGATGGTCACGATTCCCGCCTGCGTGTGCGGCCTGATGTGCGCGGCCGCGGCTTCCTTCAAGCGGGGAAAGGACCTGGACAAGGATCCCGAATTCCTCCGCCGCAAAGCCGATCCGGAGCAGTACCAGTACATGTACGGCAGTTCCGCCACGACCCTGGACAAAGTGATCTCCAAGGAGGCGAAGGCTTCCGTGTTCGTGTTCCTCGGCGCCCTTGTGGTCATCGTCGGATTCGCTTTCTGCCAGATGTTCCACATCGGGGACAAGAGCGTCGCCGAGGTGATTGCGCTCCCGAAGATGAACATCTGCATCCAGATCATCATGCTGACGGCCGCAGCCTGCAACATCATGTTCTGCAAGGCTTCCCCCAAGAAAGCCGTCGCCGGCGCCGTGTGGCAGTCCGGCATGGTCGCGGTGGTCGCGATCTACGGCATCGCCTGGCTGGCCGACACCTATTTCGGCAACTATATGGACCAGATGAAAGTGATGCTGACGGACCTCGTCACCGCCTATCCCTGGTCCATCGCCTTCGTTTTCTTCCTCGTCTCGGTGCTCATCAATTCCCAGGGCGCCGTCGTCGTGGCCATGCTCCCGCTCGCCTATGAACTCGGCATCGCGGGACCGGTGCTGCTGGGCGTGCTTCCGAGCGTGTACGGCTACTTCTTCATTCCGAACTATCCTTCCGACATCGCGACCGTCAACTTCGACCGCTCCGGGACGACCGTCATCGGCAAATACCTGCTGAATCACAGTTTCATGATGCCGGGCCTGGTCAGTGTCGGTGTGGCGACCATCCTCGGCTATCTCATCACGAATGTCTTCTTCGCCGGGTATTTTGCATCGTTTATCCAGTAGTGCCATGAAGAAAAGACTCCTCCTGCTGCTGTCCGTCAGCCTTTGTGTCGCCGCCTATGCGGCCCCCGCCCTGCAGCGGGATACCCTCCGTCTGCTGTCCATCGGAAACAGTTTCTCGGTCGATGGCGTGGAACAGTATCTGTGGGAAATCGCCGATGCGGCCGGCGTTCCGGTCATCATCGGCAACATGTATATCGGCGGCTGCTCCCTGGAGCGGCACTGGAAGAATGCCGAGGGCAATATTCCGGACTACAAGTACCGGAAAATCCGGAATGGGAAACGCGTCGAGACCAAGCCTTTCACCCTGGTCGAGGCGCTTGCCGACGAACCCTGGGACTATGTGAGTTTCCAGCAGCAGAGCGGCCGCAGCGGCCAGTATGAAACCTACCAGCCCTATCTCCATCAGCTCGTCCAGTTTGTCCGTCAGCGCGTCCCCGGGAAGGCGGTGATGCTCTGGTACCAGACCTGGGCCTATGCCCAGGACTCCGGCCATAAGGAGTTCCCGAAATACAACAATGACCAGATGACCATGTACAAGGCCATCGTGGCGGCTTCCCGCCGGGCGATGCGGGACGAGAAGATCCGGCGCGTCGTCCCTGCCGGAACGGCCATCCAGAACGGCCGCACCAGTTCGATGGGCGACAGTTTCAACCGGGACGGTTACCACCTGGAGAAGACGCATGGGCGCTATACCGCCGCCTGTACCTGGTTCGAGGCCCTGACCGGGATTTCCGTCGTCGGGAACCCCTGGCATCCGGAGACGGTCAGTCCCGGCACGGCCCTCATCTGCCAGAAGGCGGCCCATACGGCCTGCCGCCGGCCCTGGCGGGTAACCCGCCTCAAGTAAGCCCCGGCCCTTAGCGAATCTTTTCGCGAAGCTGCTCGTAATACGCGTGCCGGGCGGGATTCTCCGGGAACCAGCCGCGCAGCACCCGCATTTCCTGGGCGAGGATTTCATGGATGCCCCAGAAGCAGGAGAAGGCGGCCGCGCCGATGATGGTCGAAAGGACGATCCCCTCTACGAAGAGCGATCCGGCGGAAAAGATGGCCCCCGCCAGGGCCAGGACCCACCAACTTTTCTTTCCCCAGTAATACTCCATTTTGATGACGATCGGGTGGCAGATTCCGATGATGAGGAAAACGCTGATTCCGACCAGTATGCCGCTGAAATTCATAACGTTCAATTTTCTGATGCAAAGATAAGCGAAATCCTTTTTCTATCAAGGGCCCCGGCTGCAAGATACCAATAATTGATGATTTTACCGCGCGCTTCATCATTTTTTGGGATTGCCGCCTCCCGGCAGAGGCGCTACCTTTGCCCTTGTGAAAAGGATTGTATGTATCATCTTCTGCCTGGGCGTGTGCCTGGGCGCAGCCGCCCAGCGGCTGACGGTCGGCGGCTATGGTGAGGTCGCCCTCGGCCGTGATTTCTACTCTGACAATGTCTACCGTTATTCCCGGCCCGAGGCGTATGCCGGCGAGCCGTCGCACGGCCGCTTCGACATTCCCCATGCCGTCGTCTATCTGGGCTACGACTTCGGGAAAGGCTGGTCCATGCAGACAGAGATTGAATTCGAGCACGGCGGAACGGGTGCGGCGGTCGAAAAGGAGTTTACCGAGGCCGGAGAATGGGAAAGCGAGGTGGAAAAAGGCGGAGAAGTGGAGCTCGAACAGTTCTGGCTCCAGAAAAGCTTCTTTCCGGCGCTGAACCTTCGGATCGGCCACCTGGTCGTCCCCGTCGGAGGATTGAACCATGCCCACGAACCCCTGAATTTCTTTACGGTTTACCGCCCGGAAGGGGAGAGCACCATCCTGCCTTCGACCTGGCACGAGACCGGCATCAGCCTGTGGGGCCGCACGGCGCACTGGGGCTATGAGGCCCAGGTAATCGCCGCGCTGGACGGCTTTCTGTTCGACCGCGACCATTTTGTCCATTATGGCGCCGCCTCGCCCTATGAGTGGCGGGTCGCCAACAACTACGGCGCCGTCCTGCGGGTGGACAATTACTCGGTGAAAGACCTGCGGCTCAGCCTGAGCGGCTACTATGGACAGTCCATGCACACGTCCTATCCGAACGACCTCCACAATACCCGTTACGCCGACATCAAGGCCCATACCTTTCTGGGATCTTTCGACTTCGCCTATCAAGGGAAACGCTTGATTGTCAGAGGAAATGCGGACTACGGAAGGGTTGGCGACGCCGTGACCCTGTCCACCGTCAAGCGGAACCTCTCCTCCAACAATGCGCCCTACAAGAAGACCCCGGTCGGGCAGCAGGCCCTCGCCGCTGGAGTGGAGGGCGGCTATGATATCCTGCCTTGGTTCGTCCACCAGGAAAGCGGACAGAAACTCTTTGTTTTCGCCCGCTACGAATACTACGACTCCTACATCCCCGCCGCCGACCAGCAGGACTATCCCTTTACGGACCGCCACCGGATTGCCGCCGGCGTGAACTGGCTCCCCATTCCCCAGATCGCCGTGAAGGCGGAGTATTCCCGCCGTTTCCTCAAAGCCCCGTACAATCCGGAGCCGTCGGTCAACCTGGGAATTGTATATATGGCATTTTTCCAAAAATAAGATATCATGAGGCAGATTTTTAAAACAATGATTGTGTTGGCGCTGGGCCTGGGCCTGGTCGCCTGTGAAAAAAACAACAAGCAGGAATCCGGCGAACTGAGCGCTGCCCAGCTGAAGATGAAAGCCGCCGTGGAGAATTATGTTCCCAGTGTGGTGTATGCCACGTACAAAGACCTGGCAGATGAGACGGAGAATCTATACAACGCCCTCGCCGCCGCTACGGAGAAAGGCGTGTCGGCCCTGACCCAGGGCGAGATCGACGCCATCTGCGAGACCTTCCTCAAGGCCCGTACGCACTGGGAGCAGTCGGAAGCCTTCCTCTATGGTCCTGCGACCACTTTCGGCATCGACCCGCACATTGACACCTGGCCGCTGGATGCCGAAGCCCTCGCGACAGCCCTTTCGAACGCGGAGCAGGTAGACATGCTCAAGGGCGAGGACGGAATCGCCTATGCCGGAGCGAAACTCGGACAGGAACTGCTGGGGTTCCATGGCATTGAATTCATCCTCTTCCGGGAGGGCGCCCATCGCAAGGTCGCCGCGCTGAAAGCCAATGAAGATGATAAAGCCTTCGCCGGGAAAAAGGTCACGGGCGAGCAGGAGCTGATCTATGCGACCGCGGTTGCGGGCGACCTGAGGGACAACTGCTACCGCCTGTACGCAGCCTGGAACCCCGCCGCTGAAAAGAAATATCTGGATCGCATGGAGGAGATCGAGGCGGAACTGGAAATCAACGGCAAGATTTATGGGGTGAACATGCTCGGTGCCGCCCATCTCGGCAGTTCATTCGAGACCTGGGAAGAAGTGGTCTCGACGATTCTTGTCGGCGGCTGCTCGAACATCTGCGCCGAGGTGGCGGATGTGAAGATGGGCAATGCCCATACCGGCGAAGACGTGAACTACATCGAGTCTCCCTACAGCGAGAATTCCTTCCAGGATTTCATCGACAACATCCTTTCCATCCAGCACACCCTGTATGGCGGCCGGAATCTGCAGAAGGCCGGTGACAAGGGAATCCTGACCCTGCTGAAAGACCTGGGCTACAGCGGTGTGGACGATATCCAGTCCAAGATGGCTGCATCCTTTGCGGCCCTGGAGGCCTGCAAAGCCAAGGGCGCTTTTGTCCATATTTATGCAGACGCCTCCGTCCAGAACGCCATGGATGCGGTTTCCGCCCTGGACGACGAACTGAACAAAGCTGCGGAATGGATTGTAAAACAGTAGATTATGCGTAAGGTTATTGTGCTTTCAGCAGCGCTGCTCGCCCTGGCAGGCTGTGCGGAGAAGAACAGCGGCACCACCCCCACTGTCAAGGAGTCGGATGCCAAGTATGTCGGACAGGCTGTCGGCAATTTCAGCGCCGAGGAGTGGTATCCGGGCGGACAGCTCGGTACGACCCTCAACATTGCTCCGGGATCGTACGAAGACCCGGCCCCGGCCGTGGAACAGATGGGCCTTTCTGCGAATTTCAACCGTGGTGAAGCGTTCTTTGAGCGCAACGTCACCGTCAACCAGGCCCCCTTCAAGGGCCGCGGTCCCGCAGCGGTCCGAAAGTCCTGCCTGGACTGCCACCCCGGCTATGGACATGGACAGTGGCAGAGCCAGTATGTCGCGAACGGGAACCGCGCTTTCGGCAACGGCTATCTGCTGGTCGTGTACCACCAGAATGCCCAGAATCCCAACGACGGCCCTTATGTGGCCGAGGTGACCGGCATGCCGCAGACCATGGCGGAGGAACCCTTCCTCCCGCCCATCGACGAAGAGCAGATTTCGCTCAGCTGGATTCCCGTTTCCGCGATGGAAAGCGGCCTTCCGATGCAGTTTGAGGATGGGGAGGAGTACAAACTGATCTATCCGGAGCTGACCATTCCCGAGAGTGCGTTCAACACGAAGCCGACCCCGTATGAGACGGCCCGCAAGCAGGGCAACCAGGTGGGCTTCCGCCTCGAGAGCACCATCGGGATCCCCGGGACCGGCCTCATTGACGCCATCCCGCAGGAAGCGCTCCTGGCCCAGTACCGCGCTGAAGCGCCCTATGTGGAGCTGAATCCGGCCTTCTGGGACAAGGATGCCAATGATTTTGCCGCCAGCGCCTACTACCACAACTGGCAGAAGGGCACGTATGGCGCCGGGTACGACGCCAATGGAAAATACTATGAACGAGACGCTTACATGGACGGAAAATACCTGAAGAAGTTTACCTACGCCATGACCCGCGCTTCGCTCCAGGACGGCGCCGGCGCCAATGCCATCTGGAACATCACGAATGTCTCCCGGCCGGACCGTCCCTACCTTTATACGACCAACGCCTGGGCCCAGGCCATGTCCGAAAATGCGTCCGTCATCGCCAGGATCCGCGCCCAGGGGGCCGATTCGCCCTACTATGTGGATGTGGACAAGAACGGGACGGTGACCGATGCCGAGATCGCCGAGGCGGTCCTTGCGCTCCTCAGCCCCGGGACCAACCAGTTCGACAATCCCTACCACAGTTTCTCCCCGGAGATGAGTGCCGACGAGTTTTATGACTTTATGGTCTGGCACCGGGGACTGGCCATGCCGCGTGCGAGAAATCTCAACGACAGCGCCGTCCAGAGGGGGAAGAAGCTCTTTTCGGAACTCGGCTGCGCCACTTGTCACCGTCCGTCCTGGAAAACCGGCGACGACAATTACTGGGCCCCGGCCCTCAATGGGACGAAGCCCCTCCCCCGCTACCGGAACCAGACCATCTGGCCCTACTCTGACTTTATCCAGCACCGCCTGTGGATGAAAAACGACATCCACGGAACCTGGTGCCGGACCACGCCCCTCTGGGGCCGGGGCCTGTCGGTTACGAACACCGGCCGGGGTGACCGGCTCCACGACTGCCGGGCCCGCAATACCCTGGAAGCTATCATGTGGCATGGTTACAGCAAGACCTCGGATGCCTACAGCTCGACGGAAAAATTCTATCATCTCTCCAAGGCGGACCGGGATGCCGTCGTGAAATTCATTGATTCCATCTAGTGAAAACATTCTTCAAGTACATAACGATAGGTTCCATGGCAGCGATCATCCTCTCGATGGTGGCTGCCACGGTTTTTGAAAAATTCCGGGGAACCGAGGCGGCGCTGGCCGCATTCTATCACAGCGGGTGGTTCATCGCCCTCTGGGCGGTGGCGGCCGTTGGCGGAGTGGTGCTCCTGCTGGAGCGGGGCGTTCCGAAAAAGTGCTGGACCTTCACCCTCCACCTGGCTTTCCTCATCATGCTCGCCGGCGCGCTGGTGACGCATCTGAGCGCGGAGGAGGGCGAAGTAAAACTGGTCCCGGACATCCCGGTCAGCGAGTGGCAGGACGGGGACGGAGCGTCCCATCCGCTTCCCGGAACCCTGACCCTGGAACGCTTCGAGGTGATGCGCTACACCGGATCCATGGCCCCGTCTGATTACCGCAGTACGGTCCATTACAGCGAGAGATCGGGCGAGAGCGGCACCTTTGTCATTTCCATGAACAAGATTGCGAAATGGAAGGGCTGGCGCCTGTACCAGGCGGATTTCGGCGAGGACGGCAGTTCGGTCCTGGCCGTTTCCCATGATCCCTGGGGCATCGGCCTGACCTATGCGGGTTATCTGGTCCTGCTGCTCTCGATGATCGGGTTCTTTTTCCAGAAAGGCTCCGCCTACCGTGCCACCCTGCGGCGTGTCATGCAGGCCTCGGCCTTTCTCATGGTCTTTCTCCTGCCCACCGAGGCGGGGGCGAAACGTCTCCCCGGAGACACGCCGAAAGTCCTTCCGGCGGAAGTGGCGGAGGCGTTCGACAGCCTGTATGTTTATTACAACGACCGGATCTGCCCCTTTGAGACGCTCGCGCGGGACTATGCGATGAAAGCCTACGGAACCCCGGGATGGAACGATTTCTCGGCGACGCAGGTCGTCACCGGCTGGCTCTTCTACTATGACTGGTGGCAGGTGGTCCCTTTCAAAGTCAAGGCCAAGGACCGCGGGACCGCCCGGGAGCGGGAGAAGGAATACCTCCAGCGCTCGACGGCTTCCGGCGATGCCTGGAAACTCTTCCCGGTCGCCGACAGCACGGGAACCCTCCGCTGGCATACCGCCCATTCCATGCTCCCGCTGGAAGTGATCGACGACGAGGCGCGATGGACCTTCATCCGCAAGGTGCTCGACCTTGTGGAAGAGGAGGTCCGCGCCGAAAACTGGGACGAAGTGATCCGTCTGGTCGGGAAAATCCGCCGCTATCAGGAAAAGACGGCGGCCGAGGTGCTGCCTTCTTCCTCTCGCGTGGCGGCGGAAAAATGCTATAACCGCATCGCCCGGCCGCGCGTTCCCTTCATGGCCTCCATCACCCTCGGCCTCGTGCTTTTCGTCCTCATGGGCATCCGCCTGTCGCGGGGGAAACGCCTCGGCGGCAGTCACTTGCTCTCGGGCGTCGCGGCTATTTTGTGGCTGTATCTCACCCTCGCCCTGGGCCTTCGCTGGTATGTCTCCGGCCATGCGCCATTCGCCGGAACCTACTGCGTGATGATGCTGATGGCCTGGCTCGCCTGTGTCGTCATGGTGCTGCTGTACCGGAAGTTCCCGCTGATCCAGCCGCTCGGCTTCATCCTGGCCGGCTTCACGATGCTCCAGGCTTCCATTTCGGGCGGAAATCCCCAGATCACCCATTTGATGCCGGTACTGAATTCCCCGCTGCTTTCGATCCATGTCCTCTCGATGATGCTGTCCTACACGCTCTTCGGTCTGGTGGCCCTCAACGGCGTCATGGGCCTTATCGTTCCGAAGGAAGCGTCGGAGCGGCTCCGGGACGTAAGCCTCGTCGTGCTGACCCCGGCGGTCTTCCTCATCACCTTCGGGACCTTCCTCGGGGCCGTATGGGCCAATATCTCCTGGGGGACGTACTGGGGCTGGGATCCGAAGGAGACCTGGGCGTTGATTACGCTGCTGATCTATGCGGCGGCCCTCCACGGCGGTCTGTTGCCGCCGCTGCGCCGCCCGAAGGTCTTCCATGCCTACTGCATCCTCGCCTTCCTGGCCGTGCTGGTGACCTATTTCGGGGTCAACCTCATCCTCGGCGGCATGCATGCCTATGCTTAGTTTGATGGCCAACACTGTTGTATTTTGGGACCTCTGGCGTTTGGATTTTTCGAAAAAGTTGTTTTTCTTTGTAGTCGGAATGAGAAACTTCGCCGCATACGCATGTTGTTGCTGTACCTGCCCCGCCGGTTGGTACGGAGTCTTGTGCGCATAGCCCCATGTTTCCCATGGAGGACACAGCCCTGCCAATCGCAAGATCCGGCGGGGCTTTTTGATGATACAGAAGCAAAAACTTGAAAATTAAACAGTTATGATATACAATTCCCTTACCCAACTCATCGGGCGGACCCCGATTTTGAAAGTCAGCGGATACGATGGCCAGCAGGCCGATATCCTCCTCAAACTTGAATACTTCAACCCCGGCGGTTCCGTCAAGGACCGCATCGCCCTCGCCATGATCGAGGACGCCGAGGCCAAAGGCATCCTGAAACCCGGTGCCACCATCATTGAACCCACCAGCGGCAACACCGGCGTCGGCCTCGCCTGGGTCGGTGCGGCCAAAGGCTATAAAGTCATCCTGACCATGCCCGAAACCATGTCTCAGGAGCGTCGGAGCCTGCTGAAGGCCCTGGGCGCCCGTCTGGAACTTACCCCCGGCGCCGAGGGCATGAAGGGCGCCATCGCCAGGGCGGAAGCCCTCCGGGACGCGACGCCCGGCGCCGTCATCCTCGGCCAGTTCGTCAATCCGGCGAATCCCGCTGTCCATGAGCGGACCACCGGCGAGGAAATCTGGGCGGACACGGAAGGGAAGGTGGACATCTTCGTCGCGGGCGTCGGCACCGGCGGCACGGTCAGCGGCACCGGCAAGGCCCTCAAAAGGCATAAGGCGGCGGTCAAGGTCGTGGCCGTGGAACCGGAGAGTTCCGCCGTCCTTTCGACCGGCATCGCCGGCAAGCACAAGATCCAGGGCATCGGCGCCGGCTTTGTGCCGGACACCTACGACGGCACGGTCGTGGACCAGGTTCTTCCCATTTCCGATGATGACGCCATCCGCAGCTCCCGCCTCCTGGCAGCCAAAGAAGGCCTTCTCGTCGGGATTTCTTCCGGTGCCGCTTTCGCCGCCGCGCTCAAGCTGAGCCGTCTTCCGGAAAATGCCGGCAAGAGAATCGTGGCCCTCCTTCCGGACACTGGCGAGCGTTACCTCTCCACCGTCCTTTATGCGTTTGAAGATTATCCCCTTGCCTAATGAACCTTTCCCTGAACCGGACCATCGACCATCTGAAGAACATGATGGTCTCGATGAAAGACGTGGTCTTCCCCCTCTACAGCGATGTGGAGGAGGAAGATGCGCTTCATGACATTTATAAACATTTACGGCAGGTGACGTCCCCTGTCGTCGCTGAAGCTTTCCTGAGCCGGATTCCCGGGATCAAGCGCCTGCTCGAGAGCGACGTGAAAGCCCTCGCGCACAACGACCCGGCCGTCAAGAGCGAGAAGGAGATCGTCTGGTGCTATCCCGCCGTCACGGCCATGCTCTATTACCGGACGGCCCATGCCCTGCTGGAGATGGGCGTAGAGATTCTGCCCCGCATGCTGACGGAGTATGCCCATAATGCCACGGGCATCGACATCCATCCCGGCGCGACCATCGGCGAAGGCTTCGCCATCGACCATGGGACCGGCGTCGTCATCGGAGAAACGGCGATTATCGGAAAGAATGTCACTTTGTATCAGGGGGTTACGCTTGGCGCAAAGAGTTTCCGTTATGACGAGGACGGCCGGCCGATGTCGCTGCCGCGCCACCCGATCCTCGAAGACGGGGTGACCGTCTATTCCAATGCCTCCATCCTCGGCCGCGTCACCATCGGGGAGGGCTCCGTCATCGGCGGCAACGTCTGGCTGACTCACTCCGTCCCGCCCCGCTCCCGCATCCTCCAGGGCCGCGCCCAGGAGCACTTCGCCGACGGCGCCGGAATCTGAGAATTATTCCGTATCTTTGCTCCTATGATACGAGCCATCATTTTCGATCTCGGCGGGGTGCTGATTGACCTCGACCGCAGCGCCTGTGTCCGCTCTTTCCTGGACTTGCTGGGTTATGAGCGGATTACCGAAATCCTGGACGCTTCCCACTCGAGGGGACCCTACATGGAACTGGAGGCAGGACGCATCACGCCGGAGGAGTTCCGCTCGCTGATCCTTGCCGACTCGCGCCCCGGCGCCCTTCCGGAGGATGTGGACCGGAGCATGCGCGCTTTCCTCGGGAAGATGGACCCTGCCAAGGCCCGGCTGATCGAGCGCCTGCACGGGAAATACGATCTGTATATCCTTTCCAATAACAATCCCATCAGCATGCCGCGCTGCCGGGAAATCCTTGCGGAAAACGGCATCGATCCCGCCCGCTATTTCAAAGCGGAATTCGTCTCCTCCGAGATGAAACTCCTCAAGCCCTCCGAGGCGTTCTACCGGGAGGTGGCGCGGCGCATCGGCCTGCCGCCGGAGCAGCTTTTGTTTATTGACGATTCCATGGCCAATGTCGAAGGGGCCCGCGCTGTCGGAATCCAGGCGGTCCATTTCGTGCAGGGCGGGGATTTAGAAGAGTGTATCGCTACAGCGATCCGAGCGTAAGCGCCGTAACCCCGGCGAGCATCAGGGCGAGGGCAAGGGCCTTCTGGCCGATGTTTTTTTCTTTGAACAGAAGACCGCCCAGGAAGAAGGTGACGATGACCGAGCAGCGCCGGATGAGCGAAATCACCGAGAGCAGGGCCCCCTCTTCCTTCAGCGAGAAGAAGTAGAGCATATCCGCGCCGGTAATCAGGACGGCGATGGCGAGAAGCGTCCAGTCCCATCTGAACGGTGTGCCGCGACCCTTGGTGTGGCGGATCAGCAGGCAGAGGGCGAGCAGCAGCGAAATGTACACATTCGTCCAGCTCTGGACAAAGAGCGGGTGCATTCCGGAAAGGATGTGCTTGTCCCAGAGGGCGCTGGCGACGCCTGTGAAGATGGATACGACGAGGGCCCAGAAGCCTTTGTTCCCTTTCCATGAGATGCCCTCCCGTTCACTGCTCCGGCTCAGCAGCCAGATGGCCGTGAGCACCAGGGCGACCCCGACCCATTGCAGGAGGGCCAGCCTTTCACCGAAAAGCAGGATGGAAAGCAGCACCACGAACATCGGCCGGGAGGTCTTGAAGGTGGAGACCGTCGTGATGGGAAGCAGTTGGAGGGCCACCATGCCGCTCACCCAGGACGAGGTGACGAGGACGGCCTTGAAAAGGAGCCTGAGATGGTCCGCCAGGGGGCCGGCGCTCAGAAAGGGGCTGACCAGCAGGGCGCTCAGTGCTGTCGCGGCGAACAGGATCCAATAGACATCGTTCCCTCGCAACGCGGCTTTTTTCGCCACGTCGTACACGCCCAGCAGGGCCGCGGAAGCCAGTGCCATCCAAATCCACATAGCGGGCGCAAAGATACGCAAAATTCTCGATACGCAGTGCCTTCCGCGCACTGTTGTTGATATTCAGGCGTTTACGCAATCTCCCTTCCCCGTTTTGGGGGAAGGGAAAGTGCGTAAGTGACTGACTGTCAATGGGGATTTGTGGAGGATATCCTTTTTCGGCGGAGGGTCAAGTAGAGGGCGCGGATGGCGAGATGGACAAAATAGGCGCCGAGAAGGAGGTGCAGGGCGCTTTCCGGGGCCATCGCCCCGGCCCCCGTCGCCGCCGCTCCCGGCAGTCCGGTCCCAGCCCCCGTCGCCGCCGCCCCTATCGCTTCCGGCAGTCCGGCCCCGGTTGCTGCCAGCGCCTGCCCGCAGAACCAGACGGCGAAAAAGCCGACGGCGCAAAGGAGCGTCGAGTTTCGAAGGTCCGCCGAAGCTGTCGCCCCGATGAAGATGCCGTCCCAGACAAAGGCCGGGCAGCCGATCAGCGGCATCGCCAGGAGCCAGGGGAGGAAGGGCCGGGCTGCCGCGATGACACTCCCGTCCGAACTCATCAGGCGAAGCAGGGGCACTCCACCGATGCCATATAGGAGCAGGAAGAGGACGGCGACGCCCCAGCCCCAGCGGAAGACGCCCCGGATGGTGCTGTCCAGCCCGTCCGGGTTTCCCTCCCCGATAAAGCGGCCGGTAAGCGCTTCGCCGGCATAGGCAAATCCGTCGGTGAAGTAACTGAAGATCATCAGGAACTTCATCAGGATGGTCGCGACGGCGAGCATCTCGTCCCCGAGTCCGGAAGACAGGGCCGTGAAGCCGATATAGACGGCGATCATGCCGACGCTCCGAAGGAACAAATCCCGGTTGAGGCGGAAGAAACGCGTGCCTGCCGCAGCGCCCGCCCCGTCTGAAACGCCGGCGGAAGGCTTCCGGAGAGCGCCCCGGTAGCGACACAGGAGGGCCACAGCGCAGTAGCCAAACCCCGCCCACTGGGCGACGACGGTGCCGAGGGCCACGCCGCCAAAGCCCATCCCGCTGAACCCCAGGGAAGGAACGCCGAGGGCGAGGACCAGGCTGGCGGCGATGTTGAGGCCATTGACCAGGATGTCCGCCGTCATGGGCCTGACGCTATCCTGCATGCCGATGAACCAGCCCTTGAAGGCAAAGAGCGAGAGGGTCGCGGGCGCGGCCCAGATCCGGATGCGGAAGTACTGCTCGGCAAGGGCGCGGACCTCGCTCGAGCAAGGAATGAAGAGGAAGGCGACTTCGAGCAGGGCCCATTGGAGGAGGATCAGCCCCAGTCCGGAAAGCAGGGCGATACGAAGGGCCCGCCGCAGGATGCCGCCGCTGGGGGCCGCGCTGCCGTAGGCCTGGGCCGTCAGTCCGCCGGTTCCCGTTCGAAGGAAGCCGAAGCTCCAGTAGAGCAGGTCGAAAAGCATGGACCCGACCGAGATGCCGCCGATCAGCGTTGCAGCGCCCCAGCCTCCCTCAATGTGCCCGGCGATGGCGACATCGACCATCCCCACGAGCGGGACCGTCAGGTTCGCCAGGATGCTGGGCACGGCGAGGCGCAGGATTTCCCGGTTGAGATTCATCGGAATTTCTTGTCCTCCTCCAGCATGCCGAGGTAGGAGTTGTAGCGTTCGGGGGAGATGACACCCTCCTCGACGGCCGCCTTGACGGCACAGCCGGGCTCATGGGTATGGGTGCAGGGCGTAAAGCGGCAATTCGCCGAGGCCTTGAGCATCTCGGGGAAGTATTTGGCAATCTCTTCTTTTTCCAGGTCCACGAGGCCGAAGCCGCGGATGCCGGGGCTGTCAATCACATAGCCACCCGAGGCGAGGGGATACATCTCGTAGAGGGAGGTCGTGTGCTTGCCCTGCAGGTGCGCGGCGCTGATCTGCCCGGTTTTCGGGTCCAGGGATGGGTCCAGCGCCTTGATGAGGGAGGATTTCCCGACGCCGGATTCGCCGGAGAACAGGCAGATACGCCCCCGCATCTCTTCCCGGAGGCGGCCGATGCCTTCCCCGCTGACCACCGAGCAATCGATGACCTCATAGCCGGCCCCCTCGTAAATAGCATGGAAATGAGTCACTTCCTCCGGGGCAGCGTCCCGGTAGAGGTCCACCTTCGACAGGACGATGACGGGATGAATCCCGTAGACTTCGCAGGTGACCAGCAGGCGGTCCAGGAAGGGGAGTTTGATCTCCGGGAAATACAGGGAGACGACGAGAAAAGCCCGGTCCAGGTTGGCCGCGATGATATGTGCCTGCCGGGAAAGGTTGGTGGAGCGGCGGATGAGGTAGTTGCGCCGGGGCAGGATTTCGGTGATCTGGGCCTTGTCGGCGTCCATCTCGTAGCGGACGAGGTCACCGACGGCGACAGGATTGGTCGCCGTGGAGCCTTTCAGGCGCACACGGCCGCGAAGAACCGCCGGGAAAGGGGCCCACTCGGGGAGCGGAGAGAGCACGTAGTGGCTTCCCGCATTCTTGACGACCGTTGCCAGGGAATCTTTCATGCTGCAAAGATAAGGGATTTAATTGAGTTTGTTCTGTTTTCTTTTGGATCCATCCGGTTAAATGTTTATTTTCGGCATAGGAGGGCTTCTGCCCCTGACTCTCCGGGCTCGGTGCTCCGCCGTCGGGCTGTCGCCTGCGGGCAGGGGGCCGGCGGACCGGTACGGGCCTACGGCCCTATCCCTCCCACGTCGCTTCGCTTGTGGGCCCCTCCCGTTCACGCAGCCACGGGCGGCTACGCCGTCCGCCGGCCCCTGCCTCTCCGGCTCCTATGCCCTCCGTGTGCTGCCCCCTGTTCCTTGTAAAATAGGAGAGAGGTGTATAATAAGTATTTACCTTTGCGAATATTCCTGTAATGCTGCTGAAATAACTATTATTACGGAGGGGTGGTGACGACTGCCGGGGAAGGTGTCGGACCTATTCGGGGAAGGTGTCGGACCTATTTGGGGAAGGTCGAATTTGAGGGCGGGGACCTTCCCCGGTGATTCGGTGTCAGAGGGTACTGTGGTGGCATTTTGTTGGGGAAGGTCCGGCCCACGAAAGTCGACCTTCCCCATTCGCCCGTGGGACCTTCCCCATTCGCCCGTGGGACCTTCCCCATTCGCCCGTGGGACCTTCCCCATTCACCCCTGGGACCTTCCCCGCCCATGGCCCCGGACAAATTACGGAGCCCAGTATTGATAGAGGGTATAATGTTCGCCCGTGCCCGCTCATTCTCACCTCCGTCTTTCACCTTAGGAGGCAACAGTACCATGAAGATTGTTTTGGAAATCCGTCGCGATTGCGTAAATTTGCCCACACGAAAAGGAGGCTGGACGATGAAAGAAAATGATTGGAAACAGCGTCTGGGGGTGGTCTATTCGACCAACCCGGACTTTCAGTATGAGAGAGAGTCCACGGCACAGGCCGAAACGCTCCCGCCGGAGCAGCAGCGGCTGATCGTCGGGATCGACAGGCGGAACCGGGGCGGCAAGCAGGTGACCCTGGTGTCGGGTTTCGTGGGGACGGAAGAGGACCTGAAGGAACTCGGCCGGGCCCTGAAGGTCAAATGCGGGGTCGGCGGCTCGGCCAAGGACGGTGAAATCACCATCCAGGGTGATCTCAGGGACAAGGTGACGGCCCTGCTGAAAGAAATGGGCTACAACGCCAAACGGGGAAACTGAGATGCTGGAGGAGGCTTTCAAGACCGGACGGCTTCTGCTGCCCACCGAGCCCTCCGCTCCGCTGGAGGCTGCCGATGCGGCCTTTCCCTGGCTGGGCGTGGGGATGGCCATCCTCTTTGTCCTGCTGCTGCTCCTGTTGCTCCGTAACTTTCTCCACATTCTTCCCTACCTGTCCGACAGCGTGTTCCGGGCGCGGGGCTCGACCGCCCTGGACAGCAGCGTGAGGGTCAGCCGGGACCGCAACATCATTGCCCTGATCCTGATCCTGCCCCTTCTGTTGGTGGTGTACCGCTACCGGGTGTATGATCCGTCTTTTCTCAGGGATCTGTCGCCGAGCGGTCGGCTGGGGGCCATCGGAGGGGCCATCGGAGGCTTTCTGCTGCTGCGCTTTCTGCTGACCCTCTGGCTGAAGCCCCGCCGCCGGTCGGACGGCTACATGGCCTCCTACCGGGCCGGCTACACCTTCTTCATCTTGCTGATGATCTTCCTGCTGCCTACGCTCGGTCTCCTGTATGTCTTCCATGCACCTGACGGCGTGGTCCGGACCTTCTTTTATGTGGAACTCGCTGTCGTCTATGGCCTTTATCTCGTGCGCCGCGTACAAATTTTGTCCTTATCTTGCCGGAGTTTGACAACTTTTTTGTACCTTTGCGCGCTTGAATTGCTGCCGTCCGCCCTGCTGATTGTATCGGCGGCAGTTTTTTAGCGTAGTGAAGACCATAGGCCATGAAAGTCCAGAACATACTGATATCCCAAAGTACACCCCGCGTACTGACGCCTTACCAGAGCGTGTCTGAGAAGTTTGGCGTTACCTTTGCGTTTTGCCCCTTCTTTCTGATCGAGCCGCTCACTTCGCGGGAATTCCGTGCCCAGCGCATCAATCTGCTTGACTACACCGCCATCGTCTTTTCCTCCCGCCACGCCATCGATGCGTTCTTCTCCCTGGCGGAGGAACTCCGGGTGAAGATTCCCGAGACGATGAAGTATTTCTGCACGACGGAAGCGGTGGCCATGTACCTCCAGAAGCATATCGTGTACCGCAAACGGAAGATCTTCTTCGGCACCGGCACGCCGGACAGCCTGGTGGCCCTGATCGGTCCCAAGCACAAGGGGGAGAAATTCCTGATCACCACCTCCGATTCTTCCAACAGCGATGCCCTCACGCGCCTTTTTGACGCGCGGGAGCTGAACTACACCACCGGCGTATTCGTCAAGTCGGTGAGCCAGGACCTGAAGGACGTCGATCTGTCGAAGTACGACATGATGGTGTTCTACAATCCGGCGGACGTGAAGTCCCTGCAGGAGAATTTCCCTGACTATGTCCAGGGCGAGCAGGTGCTCATTTCCTACGGCAAGTCCATCGTCAAGGCGATGGAGGATGCCGGCCTGCGGATTGACATGAAGGCTCCGACCCCGGAGGCCCCTTCCGCCGCCCGGGCCATCGAACTGTATCTCCAGAGCCAGGCATAAATGGATGCCACGCTTCCCAAATCGCAGCGCCTGACGGGTAAAAAAACCGTCGGGGAGGTGATGCTGTGCGGGGAGCGGGCGGGAGCGGGCTGCCTCCGCTGCCGCTATCTGCCGAGTGGCGGAGATGTGAACCGGATCCTGGTCTCCGTGCCGAAGCGTCATTTCAAACGGGCGGTCAGGCGGAACCTCCTGAAACGGCGCATCCGGGAAAGTTACCGCCGCCAGAAGGAACTTCTCCCTCCCGGATATGACCTGACTTTTGTCTATACCCCGCGGGAGGTGCTTCCCTATGAGGTAATCTATGCCGATATGACCCAGCTTCTGACGCGTCTGGCGTCGGAGATGGAATCGGCGCAATAGCAGCAGCATGAACGGCGTCTTGCGTAAAATCCTCATCTTCCCCCTGGTGGTGCTGATCAAGTTCTATCAGGTCTGTATCAGCCCCTTCACGCCGCCCTCCTGCCGCTACACCCCGACCTGCTCCCAGTACGCCCTGGAGGCCCTCCGCAGGTATGGCCCCTTCAAGGGGGGCTGGCTCGCCCTCAAACGTATCCTCCGCTGCCATCCCTGGGGTGGAAGCGGTTATGATCCCGTTCCGTAATGCCGAAGAAAGAGAAAATACAGGAAATGTTCGACCGGATTGCACCGTCGTATGACCGGCTGAACCATTTGATGTCCCTGAATGTAGACAAGCGCTGGCGCCGCAAAGCGCTTCGAGAAATCGTGGACGGGACGCCGCAGCGCATCCTGGACGTCGCATGCGGGACGGGGGACAGTACCATCGCCATCGCCCGGGCCGCGGCCGAAGGCTCCCGGGTAACGGGCTTGGACATCAGCGAAGGGATGATGGGTCTGGTGATGGACAAGGCCCACCAGGAGGGCGTAGCTGATCGGATTGACTTGCAGGTGGCTGACGGTGAGGCGCTTCCGTTTGATGAGGGCCATTTTGACCGGGTCAACTGCGCCTTCGGCATCCGCAATTTCGAGCACAAGGAAAAGGGGCTCGCGGAGTTCTACCGTGTCCTCGTCCCCGGCGGAAGAGCGGTCATCCTGGAGCTGTCCGTTCCGCGCCCCCGTGTGGTCCGCTGGGTCTACGACCTTTATTTTCTCCATATCCTGCCCCGGATCGGTGCGCGGATATCCGGCGACAAGGCGGCCTACGCTTATCTTCCGGCCTCTGTCCATGCCTTCCCGGCCCCGGAGGTCTTTATGGAGATGATGAAATCGGCCGGATTCTCCCGCGTGCGGAGCCGCAGTCTCTCCCTCGGCCTGTGCCGAATTTTTGTCGGAGAAAAATAAATCCGTATCTTTGCAGGACTTTGTGTCAAACTTAAACCACAAATAAATTATGTCCAATTATTTTTATGACATGCTTCCCAAGGAAGAACTGGAACGCCTTCCGTATATTCCTACCGTCGGGGAGTTTGTAGAGTGGATCGGGAAGCAGTACGCGGATATGCCCGCCCTGTCCGACCAGGTGAGCACCATCACTTACAAAGAATTGACCCAGCGTGTGGCCCGCCGCCGCGCCTTCATCGAGACGCTCGGCCTTCCGAAAGGAGCCCACATCGCCATTTTCGACCGCAACAGCCAGGATGCCGTCGAGCTCTTCCTCGCCGTCACTTCCGCCGGTTATGTGGCCATGAACTTCCCGCCGTCCCTCCCGGAGATGGCCGTGATCGGTTCCTGCATGAAATTCGATATCGCCGCCATTTTCGTCCGTGACGAGTTTGCGCCGCTGTGCCAGAAACTCCAGGGCGTGAAGGTCCTTTCGACGAAGAGCATCGCCGAGACGGAGGCTCCCGTGACCATCGTGGACAAGGAACAGCCGGCCGCCATCTTCTTCACCGGCGGTACGACCGGTACGCCGAAAGGCGCCGTCCTGAGCCACCGCGCCCTCATGAGGGGCTGCCACAACGCCATTTACAAGCCGGGCAAGGTCATCGGTGTCCACCGTTATATCGGCATCCTGCCCCTGAGCCATGTCTTCGGCCTCATCGCCGGCACCATGGGCTGCTTCTACACGGGTAATCTCCTGTTTACTTGCGAGGACATGAAGGCGACTGTCGGCAAACTGCCGGTGCTCAAGCCGACCATCCTCGTCATTGTTCCGGGTATCTGCGACATCCTCGCCGGACTCGTGAAAATGTACGGTCCGCAGTTCCTTGGCGGGAACCTTCGGATGATCATCTCCGGCGCAGCCAATGTGCCGCCGCGCCTGGTGGACATCTTCACCAAACTCGGTGTCGAGTTCTGCTTCGGCTACGGCCTGACCGAAACGGCCAATCTGACTTCCGCCAATGCGGACGCCATCACCCATCCGACCTCCATCGGCAAGATCTATCCCGGCCAGGAAGCCAAGATCGTGGACGGCGAACTCTGGGTGCGCGGTGACAACAACTTCTCCGGTTACTACAAGGATCCCGAGAAGACCGCCGAGGCCATCACCCCGGACGGCTGGTTCCGTACGGGCGACCTCTGCCGCTTCGACGAGGACGGTTTCCTCTACATCACGGGCCGCATCAAGAACCTCATCATCCTTTCCAACGGCGAGAATGTCTCTCCGGAAAGCCTCGAGGAGCCCTTCTATGCCGATCCGTGCGTGAAGGATGCCATGGTCAAGGAAGATGAGCTGAACGGCGCGCAGGTCATTGCTGTCGAGGTACTTCCGCTGATGCCTGCTTTCGACGGAAAGAGCTGGGAAGAGGTGGAGGCCTATGTCAACAATCTCGTGAAGAAGATCAACGCGACCCTCCCTACGACGCACCAGATCCGCAAGGTGACGGTCCGCAAGGAAGACTTCAAGCGGACGGGCGCGATGAAAGTGGCACGCGTATGAGCCGGGAAGAAGTGTTCGCAGGACTGAAGGAAGTCCTGCATGTCATCCGTCCGAACACGGACCTCGCGACGGTCGGCGAAAAGACCGAACTGGTCCGTGAACTCGGCATCGATTCCCTGTCCATGATGCTCGTGGCCCTGGCCGTCGAGGAAAAGTTCCAGATGTCTTTTCCTACCGACGGGGCTGCCCCCCAGACCGTCGGCGACGTGATCGACGTGGTGCTGGGTGCGCTGGAATAGCCGCAACTATTTGACTGATTTACAGTAGTTTAAAGAAAGTGCCGTGGTAGAATTTACCACGGCACTTTTGTAATGGCCCCGGGTCTGCTAGAGCGCCTTCGCGTAGGAGCGGCGGCGCTGGAACACGCGGGATTCGTAGTCGGCCGAGAAGAGGGCCTGGACCTTGTGGTTGTCCTCCAGCTGGGGATTCAGCAGCATCCGCTTGATGCCGAGACGCTGGTAGTTCTCCTGGAGGTACTTGAACATCAGGAGGGCGGCACCCTTGGCCTGGTACTCCGGCAGGACGCCGATCAGCAGGGCCTCCACCGTGTCGCTGTGCCTGGGGTTGAGCGCGGGCAGCAGGTGGATCCATCCGAAGGGGAAGATACGGCCCTTGGCCTTGCGGACGGCCTTGGAGATGTGCGGCATGGTGACGGTGAAGCCGACGAGCTCGTCCTGGTCGTTGACGACGAAGGCCACAAGGTCCTTGTTCAGCACCGGGACATACTGCTTGACATAGCCGTCGATCTGCTCCTCGGAGAGTTTGGAGAACTCATAGAGCGGAGCGAAGGCATCGTTGAGCACATGGAACATCTCGCGGCCGCGAGTGGCCATCTGCCGGAGGGTTTTCGCCCGGTAGATATGGACCCCGAACTTCTTCTCGACGAGGGAGGCGTACTGGAACATGGGCGGCAACTGGTCCGGCAGGTCGATGACGCGCTGGGTCCAGTCGGCGTCCTTGGTGAAGCCGAGCTGCTCCAGGTATTCCCCATAGTAGGGGTAGTTGTAGATGACGGTGAAGGGGCTGTCGTATTCGAAGCCTTCGACGAGGAGCCCTTCCCGGTCCATGTCCGTGAAGCCGAGGGGGCCCTTGATTTTCTGGCAGCCTTTTTCCCGGCCCCAGGCGGCGACCTGGTCGATCAGAAGGCGCAGCACGTTGATATCGTCCACAAAATCCAGCCAGCCGAAGCGGACGACTTTCTCGCCCCATTTTTCGTTGGCCTTGTGGTTGATGATGGCGACCACGCGCCCGACAATCCTGCCATCCTGCTTGGCGAGGTAGATTTCCTTCTCGCAGAAGGACAGGGAGGGGTTGGCGTCGGTCAGGGATTTGATTTCGTCGTCCTCGAAGGGCGGGACCCACTGGGGACAGTCTTTATATAGGTCAAAAGGGAATCGGATAAAATCCAGCAACATCTTCCGCCCCCGTACAGGGACGATGATGGCGTGAGCTTGAGGTTTCATACATGTCGGTTTAGCGAGGACAAATATAACGAGAATTATTCGTATCTTTGCAAATTACGTGAAAAAAGAAGTCATGGACAAGAAGACTTTCAATCAATGGAACCGGATCGTTGCGACCCTCGTGCTGGTGATTTCGGGCGCAGTGTATCTGTCCACCATAGAGCCGACCGCTTCCTTCTGGGATTGCGGTGAATTCATCGCATCTTCCTATAAACTGGAGGTGGGCCATCCGCCGGGAAACCCTGTGTTTCAGCTGATTGCGCGTTTCTTTACCATCCCGGTCAAGCCCGAGCATGCGGCGGTCGCGGTCAATGCGATGAACGCCATCCTCTCGGCCCTGACCATCTTCTTCCTCTACCTGACGACGGTGTTCTTTGCCCGCCGCCTGGTGGGCCGCAGGGAGGAATACACCCTTTCCCAGGCCATCGCCATCTTCGGCTCCGGCGTGGTCGGCGCCCTGGCATATTGCTTCAGCGACACGTTCTGGTTCTCCGCCGTGGAGGGGGAAGTCTATGCCATGTCTTCGCTGTTCACGGCCCTCGTCTTCTGGGCGATGTGCCGCTGGTATGAGACGGCCGACGAGCCCCATGCCAACCGCTGGATCGTGCTGATTGCCTTCCTGATGGGCCTCTCGATCGGGGTCCATCTGCTGAACCTGCTGACCATCCCCGCCTTCGTCTTCCTGTATTATTACCGGAAGAACGAGGACGGCAAGCTCTCCCCGAAGCAGCTTGCCGGGGTCTTCCTCATCGGCGTTGTCATCGAATTCGTCCTGGTCTATCTCTTCATCCCGTACCTGCCGAAACTGGCCGCCTTCTTCGACCGGCTCTTCGTCAACGGGCTCGGCCTTCCCTACAACAGCGGCGCCCTCTTCTTCATGGTGGCCCTCCTGGTGCTGTGCTTCTGGAGCCTGTTCGCGACGCTGAAGAAGGGGAAGGTCTTCCTCAATACGGTGATGCTTTGCGTGACGACCCTGGTCATCGGTTTCTCGCTCTTTTCGATCGTCATCATCCGCTCTTCGGTCAAGACCCCGACCAACGAATACCAGCCGGACAATGCCTACACGCTGGTGCGCTACCTCAGCCGTGAGCAGTACGGCTCCACGCCGCTCCTGTATGGACAGTATTATGACGCGCCTTACGACCTCAAGCAGGACAAGTACTGGGCGCCGCTGAACGGGAAATACATCCATGCCGACAGTCCCGCCGATGCGGACTACCTCCCCGAAGGGAAGATGCTCTTCCCGCGGATGTGGTCCTCCGCCGATCCGCGCTATGTGGATTTCTACGAGACCTACACCCAGGGCAAGGGCAAGCGGGTCAAGGGGGCCCAGCACCGGAAGCCGACTTTCGGCGCCAACCTGCGTTATTTCTTTGACTACCAGCTCAACTGGATGTACTGGCGCTATTTCATGTGGAACTTCGTGGGTCGCCAGAATGATGTTCATTCCCCCCTGCCGGGCAATATCTTCGATGGCAACTGGGAGAGCGGGGTCGCCTTCCTGGATGAGCTCCGGCTCGGGGACCAGAGCGACGCGCCCGCCCCGCTGCGGGAGAACAAGGGGAAGAACCATTACTATTTCCTGCCCCTGCTGCTGGGCCTGCTGGGCCTGGTGATCCAGTTCGACCGGGACAAACGGGGAAGCTGGATCGTCTTCCTGATGTTCTTCATGACGGGGATCGCCATCGTCCTGTACCTCAACCAGCCGCCTTACCAGGTCCGCGAACGGGATTATGCCTATGCGGGGTCCTTCTACATGTTTGCCATCTGGATCGGACTCGGGGTCATGGCCCTGTATGACTGGGTCCATGATGCCCTGAAGGGAAAGTACGGGACCGCCGTTGCCATCGGCTCCACGGCCCTGGGACTCTGCATCCCCGCCTTGATGGGGGCCGAGAACTGGGACGACCACGACCGTTCCCACCGCTATACCTCCACCGAGATGGCCACCAATTACCTCAACTCCGTCGGAGAGAACGGCCTGTTGGTGACCCATGGCGACAACGATACCTTCCCGCTCTGGTATGCCCAGGAGATTGAAAGCGTCCGGACGGACGTGCGGGTGGTGAACACCTCCCTGCTCGGAACCGACTGGTACATCGACCAGATGAAATGGGCCTCGAACGAATCGGCTCCGCTGCCGCTGACCGTCCCTGCCTCCCAGTATCTGTATGGTACGAACGAATATGTCTTCATCGCCTATGACGACGGGAAACCGATGCTGCTGAGCGACGTGATGGACATTTTCAAGGACAGCAAGATGAAGGTCGAGCTGCAGAGCCGCCGGAAAGTGGATTTTATCTGCGCCCGGAAACTGGTCATCCCGGTGAACAAGGAGAACTGCCTGAAATACGGCATCGTGGACGAAATGTTCGCCTCCGAGATTCCCGAGTCCATCACCCTGACCCTCTCCGCCGACAAGAACTACCTGACCAAGCCCGAACTCTTCATGCTGGACCTGCTGTCAAACTATCAGTGGGACCGGCCCATCAGCGTGCTTTCGATGGGCGGTGACCTGAACATCGGCATCAAGGATTACCTCGTCTATGACGGCTTCTCCTACCGTTTCACCCCGATCCGGAACAAGATTGCCTCGACGGATGCCGGCAAGGTGGACGCCCTGGCGCTCTATGAGCGGATGAAGACGCGTTACAGCTGGGACGCCCTCAAGCGGAAGGACTACTATGTCGATTACCAGAACCTGTACACCTTCATGGGTGTGCTGAGCCAGCGCCAGATGTTCCTGACCGTGGCGAACGCCCTGATCGATGCCCATGAAGACGAGAAGGCCCTGGAGATCCTGGATCTCTGCCAGGATAATGTTCCCCGGGAGAATTTCCCGCTGGAGACCATCTGTATAGGCTTTACGGGCAATGACTACATGGTCGCGCAGATGATCGAGGACTACTACTTCCTCGGGGCCCGGGACAAGGCCCGCGAACTGGCCCTGGCGATGTGCGGCGACCTGATGGAAACGGCTACCTTCTACCTGGAGTTCGGTTCACTGGGCTCCTCGGAATTCGAGGCGGCCGGGCGCGTGCTGATGTACATCGTCGATCAGATGAAGCAGTATGGCGACAAGGAGCTGTCCGAGCAGATCGTGGACCGCTTCGAAGCGCTGCTCCATGTGGCTTCCGGCGCCTACGACAGCGAAGGCCGGGACAGCCTCAGCGTCGCTTCCTAACGCTTGATGCGGACGTAGATGGACAGGGGGAGCGCCTTGCCGAAACCATCGGTGAGGACGAGCTCCCCCGATGTCATTTCCCGCAGTTGCCCCTGGAAGACTTCCCGCACGAGGGTCTCGCCCAGCAGGGCGGAGTAGCCGTTGGAGTAGAGGTTCAGGACGACGAACCCGTCCCGCGGGGAGAGGATGGCCGCGACGTTTTTCAACAGGCCGTACAGCAGTTCGTCCAGTTTCCATTTTTCTCCGTCCGGGCCGTGTCCATAGGCCGGCGGATCCAGGATGATGCCCTGGTACAGGTTCCCCCGTTTCGCTTCCCTCCGGGCGAATTTCAGGGCGTCTTCCACCACCCAGCGGATGCCGTCCAGCCCGCTCCGTTCCATGTTGTCCCGGGCCCAGGAGACGACCTGGCGGACCGAGTCCAGATGTGTCACGTCAGCCCCGGCGCAGCGGGCGGCGATGGACGCGGCTCCCGTGTAGGCGAAAAGGTTCAGGACTTTCGGGGCAGGAAGGCCGTTGGCCTGGTGGATCCGGCTCAGGCGGGATGTTTCGCGGAAGATGAACTCCCAGTTGTCCGCCTGCTCGGGAAAGACGCCGACGTGTTTGAAGGAGGTCAGGCCGAGGCGGAGGGCGATGTGGAGGTCCGAGGCGGCGTGGGTCTCGGCCTCCGGGGCGCCGTTGTAATGGATTTCCCACTGGTCTTCCATCTTCTTGAGGCGGTTCCAGGTGCCGCTGTCCTCCTTTCCGGCCTTGCCGAAGCCCGCACCGGGAACGAAAGCCACATGGGAGAGCCGGCGCCACTCGGCCTCCGCCATCGAAGGCTCCCAGAGGGCTTTCGGTTCGGGACGGCGCAGCACATAACGGCCGAATCGTTCCAGTTTTTCACCGTTTCCGCTGTCCAGGAGTTCGTAGTCTTTCCACATCGTTTTTGAATTTTCTGCAAAGATAGTTAACTTTGTGGACTGGAAAAAACTTAATACTCTATAAAAATGCAACAGTACATCGACAGTTACGACTTCGCCGGCAAGAAAGCCATCGTGCGGGTCGACTTCAACGTTCCCCTCGACGAAAACTTCAAGATTACGGACGACACCCGCATCCGCCGGGCCATGCCGACCCTGAAAAAAGTCCTGGAGAAAGGGGGCGCCGTCATCATCATGTCTCATCTCGGCCGCCCGAAGAAGGTGGATCCGAAGTTCTCGCTGAAGCATATCGTGGACCATGTATCCGAATGCCTCGGCGTTCCTGTTCAGTTCGCCGAAGACTGCCAGAAGGCCGACGCCCAGGCTGCGGCCCTCAAGCCCGGTGAGGCCCTCCTGCTGGAGAACCTCCGCTTCTACGCCGAAGAGGAAGGAAAACCCCGCGGCCTCGCAGAGGATGCCTCCGACGAAGAGAAGAAAGCCGCCAAGGCGGCCGTGAAGGCCTCCCAGAAGGAGTTCGTCAAGAAACTCGCTTCCTACGCCGACTGCTACATCAACGATGCTTTCGGTACGGCCCACCGTGCCCATGGCTCCACCGCCCTCATCGCCGAGTACTTCCCCAATGACAAGATGTTCGGCTACCTGATGGAAGGGGAGATCAAGGCCATTGACAATGTCCTGAAGAATGCCCAGCGTCCGCTGACGGCCATCATCGGCGGCTCCAAGGTGAGTTCCAAGCTCGCCGTGCTGAAAAACCTCGTCGGCAAGGTGGACAACCTCATCATCGGCGGCGGCATGGGCTATACCTTCATCAAGGCCCAGGGCGGCAAGATCGGCCTGTCGCTCCATGAAGACGAACTCATCCCCGACGCCCTCGAGATCCTCGCCACTGCGAAGGAAAAGGGCGTCAACGTGTACCTGTCCGTCGAGACCGTCGCCGGCCAGGCCTTCGACAACGATACGCCCCAGCGCATCTTCCCGACCCATGACATCGCCGATGACTGGGAAGGCATGGACGCCGCCCCGAAGACCCTCGAGATCTGGAAGAAGGTGATCCTTTCCTCCAAGACGATTCTCTGGAACGGCCCGGTCGGCGTGTTCGAGCTTCCGAACTTCGCCAAGGGGACCCTCCAGATCGCCGAGGACCTCGCCGAGGCCACCAAAAACGGCGCCTACACCCTCGTCGGCGGCGGTGACTCCGTCGCGGCCGTGACTCAGATGGGCTACGCCGACAAAGTCTCCTACGTCTCCACCGGCGGTGGCGCCATGCTCGAAGCCATCGAAGGCAAACTCCTCCCCGGCGTCGCCGCGATCCAGGAGTAGCACGACCCTTTGCGGCGTGAGCGATATTGATAATCAACGAGTTACGTGATGTCCCTTCCCCGTTTTGGGGGAAGGGACATTGCATAAGTGGCTGATAATCAGTACCCATTCTGCCGCGCGGACGATCCAATAAAAAATTCGTATCTTTGCGGCATGGAAACATTGATCGTACATTGGAATGTGGATCCGGCGATCCTGAGGATCGGCGGTTTCGAGCTCAGATGGTATTCCCTGCTGTTCGTGGCGGGGTTCGTGCTCGGATGGTTTATCTTCCAGGGCTTTTTCCGCCGGGAGAAGATCAGTGAGAAACTGCTGGATCCGCTGCTGTATACGCTGCTGATCTGCACCATCGTGGGTGCCCGTCTCGGGCACTGCCTCTTCTATCAGCCGGATTATTACCTGGGCTCCTGGGCGGGTTTCTGGGAGATTTTCATGCCCTGGAAGGGCGGTCTCGCGAGCCACGGGGGTACGATTGCGCTGCTGCTGGGAATGTGGTGGTTTGCGCGCCGGTATGGACGCAAGGAGGACTTCGACTTTGTCTGGATCCTGGACCATCTGGCGATCGCCGTGGCCTTCGCCGCTTTCTTTATCCGGCTCGGAAACCTCTTCAATTCAGAGATTTACGGCGGGCCGACGGACCTTCCCTGGGGCTTTGTCTATGAGCGCAACGGGGAGACGGTCCCGAAGCATCCGACCCAGCTCTACGAGGGACTGACCTACCTGCTGCTGGGCTTTGTGCTCTATGCGCTGTACCACTGGCGCCTCGACAAGATGTACCGGGGCTCCTTTGTCGGCATCTTCCTCGTCGTCTGCTTCGGCGGCCGCTTCCTGATCGAGTTCGTCAAGAATCCCCAGGTCGAGTTCGAGGAGTCCATGCTCCTGAACATGGGCCAGCTCCTGTCCATTCCCTTCGTCCTGCTGGGAATCGGCTTCCTCGTGTACGCCTACGTCAAAAAAATTCCGGCCCGTGCCGTCCATCCGGAGCTCGGGCCGAAAAAGAAAGAGGCGACGCATTTCGCGAAGCCTCTGAGTTAAGCGCTTACTGAATGATTGTCAGCTCCACGCGGCGGTTCTGCGCGCGGCCCTCGTCGGTCTTGTTCGTTGCGATCGGGCGCGTCTTCCCGTAACCGACATAGTTCAGCCGTGACTTGCTGACTCCCTTGGAAATGAAGTAGTTATACACAGCTTTCGCCCGGTTCTCGGACAGGGTCTGGTTGTACTCTTCGCTGCCGACGAAGTCGGTGTGTCCGGCGACTTCGACCTTGATGTCAGGGTTCTCCTGCAGCCACTTGACAACCTTGTCCAGCGGGCCTTTGGCGGCTTCTTTGATGACATATTTGTCGAAGTCGAACATGGTGTTGGAAAGCTCCATCATGGTCTTCTGAATATCGACAGGTACTTCCTTGACGATGACAACGGTGTCGCGGACGGTTTCTTTCTGATGGATGATCTTGTTCTGATTCTGGTAGACGGTGTCACGTACTGTCCTGGTCTTGTTCTGATAGACGGTGTCGCGGCGAATCCTTTCGATATAGATGACTTCCGGCTCCCTGGACTTGGGGGCTGCACCGAAGGCCAGCCTGAGTTTGAGCCCGGCGCCGAGGTTGCCGAGCCGCGAGGCGATGTTCATCCGGCCGTGGTTGTTGACTTTTGGCGCAATATAGCCGTTTCCTGCATCGCTGGCAGAGATTTCGATGTTATCGAAGCGGGACTCAAGCACGGATTTGTCGGCAAAGGCAGCCTTGGTATTGTTCACGTTTATGAAATCTGCCGTATGGGCCGGGACCATGGAAAAAAGCCCGTAGTCGGCATATATGCCTGTGTAGAGCGCCATGTGCGTGCTCAGTTTCCAGCGGAAGCCAAGTTCTCCGGACAGCATCAGGTTGAAAAGCTTAGGCTTGAATCCACCTTTGCTTGAGAGCCCGGGGAAAGACCGGGCGTCGTCCTGGGGAGTTCCGCTGATATCTTCCCACTTGCTATTCTGCGCTTGGGTCAGTTCGGCGAGATAGATACCGGAGGACATGTAGTCATCGGCCGTCAGCTGCTGGCCTTGCTGGCCTACCCGGCCTATAGGCTGTGGTGGGATGTGCGGCGTTTCGAAGTTAGGAATGACCCTTGATCCCCAGCCGACCTGTCCGTAGGTCTTGCCGTCTTCAGCTTGCTGTCCGGCAGCAAGATCTATCTGATAACCATCGATGCTGCGCCTGTAATTGCCGGCTACGTTGAAGAGAAAGCGAGGGCCCAGTGCGATGTAGAAGTGATGGGACTGCTGCTCGTTGATAGGGGTGATGAATTGCAGCATCAGGGGAAGCTGGACAGAGAAAACGTTCTGGATCTCGTTCATCTTAATCTTATCGGAGTTGCTGAGACCCGCCGTGGTGTAGTTCGCAAGAAAGAGCGTATGAATGTTATTTCCGTCGATATAGTGGAATATCCATAGGTTATTGGCCGCAGTGAATTCACCGCGGTAAATGGCCGCTTCCACTCCGGTACGAAGGCCAAGCCGGGGAGCGAGCAGATAGGTATAGCCGACACCGAAGCCGCCGCCGAGTTTCATCGGCATCGTGACCTCGTTCCCGGCAAAATTCTGCTCGAGTTTGTAGTTGAGTTGAGAAATCCCTCCGAAGGCGTCTATCGTGACTTCGTGTCTCGGGAGCTGGGCGAATGCGGAAAAGGAAAAAGCCGCCGCCAGGATAAAGGACATAAACTGTTTCATCTCAATTCGTTTTATTGAAGCAAAAGTACAATGAAAGAAGCACTTTTCCAAATTGTTTGCGTACAGGCCCCTTTGGTGCGATTTTTGCTCAATGCGCGGCGGCTATAATGAGTTAGTAGTTATGAATTTCAGACAGATTGCCATGGTGGCTGCGGGGGTACTGTTGTCCCTGCAGGCCCATGCTCAATATGCCGAGGCGCCTCAGCAGCCGGATTCTACCCTCATCCTCACCCTGGATGACGCGCTGAAGATCGCCCTCAGCGAGAATGTCTCCGTCAAGGTGGCGGACATGGAAGTCAAGCGGCAGGAGTATGCGAAAAAAGGCAGTTACGGCGCTCTTTTTCCGCAGATTTCCGCCAGCGGCTCTTTCCAGCGGACCATCAAGAAACAGGTGATGTACATGGGCGGAGGCTCGTCCGGCAGCGGTTCGGGCGGCGGTATGGCCTCGATGCTCGCCTCTGCGTTCGACCCCATCATGTACTATATCGGGGAGTTCGCCAAACGGCACCCCGACATCGCACCGTATGTCCCGAAGGAAACGACCGAGTCCGAATCCTCGGCCAGTGATGGCCTGGAAGTGGGGCGTTCGTACACCTACAACATCGGGGTCAGCGCCCAGATGCCCCTGGTCAACGCCCAGCTCTGGCAGAGCCTGGGCCTGTCGGGGGACCAGGTCGAGCTCGCCGTCGAGAAGGCGCGTGAGTCCCGGCTCGGGATGGTCACCTCCGTCAAGCAGGCCTACTATGCCGTCCTGATGGCCAAGGCGGCCCATGCGGTCTATCAGGCCTCCTACGACAATGCCCTGGAGAATTTCAAGCAGACGGAGCGCCGCTACAACGTCAGCAAGGCTTCCGAGCTCGACCTGACCCGTGCCCAGTCTTCCCTGGCTTCGGCGATTCCGAATCTGTTCAATGCCGAGAATGCCGTCGGGATCGCCCTCTGGCAGCTCAAGGCGGTGATGGGCCTGGACCTGGAAAAGGACGTCGACATCGTGGGAGAACTGGATGATTATGCCGAGACCATGTTCCGGGACGTGAACGAAGGGGTCCATTCGGACCTGGACCGCAATTCATCCCTCCGCCAGCTTGCCATGCAGGCCGAAATGCTGTCCAAGCAGATCCGCATGCAGCAGTTCGCCTATATCCCGACCCTTTCGCTGGCCTTCTCCTACAGCTACAACGCCATGGCGGAGGACCTCCAGTTCAAGGACTACCACTGGAACCCGTATTCCTACGTCGGCCTCTCGCTGAACATTCCGATTTTCTCCGGTTTCCAGCGCTACCATACCATCAAGCAGACCCGCATCCAGAAAGATGAACTGGACCTGCAGCGGGTCAATACGGAGCGGCAGCTTCGGATCGCCATCCGCCAGAGCCTCGCGACCATGGACACGCAGATGAAGACCTATGACGCCGCGAAGGAAGCCCTGAAGAGCGCCGAGAAGGCCTACGACATCGCGTCCAAGAGTTACGAGATCGGAAAGACGACGCTGACGGACCTCAGCAACACCGAACTCCTCCTGACCCAGACGCGGCTCCAGACCGCCCAGGCGGTGTACAATTTCATGGTGGCGAAGGCCCAACTCGAGCAGACGCTCGGTTATGATTTCCTGAATGATAAAGAATAAATATATGAAACTCAGATTCTTAGCAATTGCAGCCCTGGCGCTGGCCTCCTGCGGAAACCGATCCCAAACACCCGCCCCGGCGGCTGCCCCTGCGGCCGACCCCGTCCGCAATGTGGAAGTGGTGACGGCGCTCGAGCGGGACGTGGACCAGGAAAGCACCTACTCCTCCACGGTGCAGCCTTTTGCCACGAACAACATCCAGCCCCAGCAGGGCGGGCGTATCCGCCGGGTCCTTGTCGAAGTCGGCGATTATGTCCAGAAAGGACAGCTCCTCGCCGAGATGGACCGGACACAGCTGGACCAGCTGGAACTCCAGGTCAAGAACGACGCCATCGAGCAGGACCGCATGAAGAAACTGCACGATGAGGGCGGACTCTCCCAGTCGGACTATGAGGCGGCCGAACTGGGCTATGCCCTCCGCCGCTCCAACCTGGAAAATGTCAAGGAAAACACGATTCTCCGGAGCCCGCTGACCGGGTATGTGACCGCCCGCAATTTCGACAAAGGCGATATGTTCACCATGGCGAAGCCCATCTTCACCATCCAGCAGGTCGTCCCGGTCAAGCTGCTTGTGGGGGTCTCCGAGGCCGATTATGCCAAGGTGAAGAAAGGGGACAAAGTCTCCCTGACCGTGGATGCGCTGCCCGGAAGGACGTTCAGCGGCAAGGTCGAGCGCCTGTATCCTACCATCAATGAGGCGACCCATACGGTCAGCGTCGAGGTCACGGTCCCGAACACGGACCGCGCCCTGCGTCCCGGCATGTATGCGCGGGTGAACGTCAATTTCGGCACGAAAAAGCATATTGTCATCCCGGACCAGTGCATCGTCAAGCAGCAGGGCTCCGGACAGCGTTTCGTCTTCGTGCTGAACGAGGACAGCACCGTGAGCTATGTCCCGGTGGAGCTGGGTGTCCATAAAGGAACGGACCAGGAAATCATCTCGGGCCTCAGAGAAGGGCAGCAGGTGGTCGTCAAAGGCCAGTCCGCCCTAAAGGATGGAAGCAAAGTGCAAGTCTTGGAGAAGTAAGCGTCTATGAGCATCTACAGAACATCCGTCAACAACCCGGTCACGACGGCGCTCCTCTTCCTGGCCTTTGCCATCCTGGGCATTTTTGCCCTGACGAGGCTGCCGGTCGACAACTTCCCGGATGTGGAGTCCAATGTCATCATGGTCATGTCGGCCTATCCCGGCGCCAGCGCCGAAGATGTGGAGAACAACCTGACCAAGGTCCTGGAGAACTCCCTGAACGGCGTGGCCGACCTCAAGAACCTGACTTCCAATTCCCGGGAGAACCTCGCGTTCCTGACCCTGGAATTCGAGTACGGGACGGACATCGAGGTGGCGACGAACGATGTCCGGGACAAGTTGGACATGGTCAACCAGACCCTGCCGGACGGGGCCTCCACGCCAATCATCTTCAAGTTCAGCGTGGACGACATGCCGATTATGATTATGGCGGCGACGGCGACCCAGAGCGTCCCGGCCCTGGACAAGATCCTGGATGACAAGGTGGCCACCCCGCTGGCCCGCGTCAGCGGCGTCGGAACGGTCTCGGTGGCCGGTGCGCCGAAGCGGGAAATCCAGGTCTATGTGGATCCGGCCAAACTGGACGCCTACCGGCTGTCCATCCCGGTCATCTCCCAGATCATCGCCCAGGAGAACCGGAATGTCCCTTCCGGCAGCATCGACATCGGTTCCGACACCTATACGCTCCGGATCAAGAAGGAGTTCCAGGACCCTTCGGAACTGCTGGACATCGTGGTCGGCAGTTATCAAGGCAACGCGGTCTATCTGAGGGATGTCGCCCGCGTGGACGATACCCTCGAGGAAAAGTCGCAGGAGTCGTTTACCAACGGAACCCGCGGCGCCCAGATCATTATCCAGAAGCAGTCCGGTTACAACACCGTCGAGGTGATCCGGAAGGTCAAGAAGGAGATGAAGACCATCTCCAGGAACCTGCCCTCCGACATCCAGATCACGACGGTCGTCGACAATTCCGACAACATCCTTCGGACCATCAACTCCCTGAAGGAAACCATCGCGATTACCTTCTTCGTGGTCATGCTGGTGGTCTTCGTCTTCCTCGGCCGCTGGAGAGGTACCGTCATCGTGGTCCTGTCCATCCCGATCGCCCTCCTGGCTTCGCTACTGTATCTTTTCGCCACCGGTAACACGCTGAATATCATTTCGATGTCGGCGCTTTCGATTGCCATCGGCATGGTCGTGGACGATGCCATCGTGGTGCTGGAGAATGTGACGACGCATCTGGAACGGGGCGAAAAACCGACGGAGTCGGCCGTCCATGGCACGGCCGAAGTGGGCATTTCCGTCATCGCTTCGACCCTGACGATGCTCTGCGTCTTCCTGCCCCTGACCATGATCAAGGGCATGGCCGGCATCATGTTCAAGCAGCTCGGCTGGATCGTGTCCATCATCATGATTGTCTCGACGACCGCCGCCCTGACCCTTGTCCCGATGCTGTGCTCACAGCTGCTGAAGAATGAAAACAAGAGCGGGCGGGTCTACCACTTCTTCTTCGACCCGATCAACAAAGTCCTGGACGCCATTTCCCGCGGCTATGCCCGCTTTATCGGCTGGTGCATGTCCCACAAGCGCTGGATTCTCGCCGGGGCCGTCGTCGTGTTCCTCGGTGTGCTCGGATACTATGTTCCGAACATGAAGACGGAGTATTTCCCGACCCAGGACAACGGCCGTCTGCAGGTGACGGCGGAGCTTCCGATCGGAACGGCCCAGGACGTGACCCGCGAGGTGGCGGCCCGGATCTACGAAAAGCTGAAAACCGATATTCCGGAAATCAAGGTGCTCAGCTACCGTTTCGGCCAGGCGGATACCGACAATGCCTTCGCTTCGATGCGTAACAACGGCACCTATCTCATTACGATGAACATCAACATCGGGTCCATGGAAACGCGTCAGCGGGGCCTGCCCGAGATCGCCGACATCGTCCGGGAGGACCTGAGGCTCTTCCCGGAGCTGAACCGCTTCAATGTGAGCGAGGGCGGCGGCATGGGCGGTGCGGCCTCGGTCCAGCTGGAAATCTACGGCTATGATTTCGAGACCACCGAGCGGGAAGCCCGCCGGCTGCGTACGGCCATGATGGAAAGCGGCGTTTTTGCCCAGGCCATCCTCAGCCGGGACCAGTACACCCCTGAGTACGAGGTGGACTTTGACCGGCAGAAACTGGCCCTGAACGGCCTCAGTTCGGTGACGGCGGCTTCGGCCGTGAGCGCTGCGATGTCCGGCTCGGTCGCTTCCTACTACCGGGAAGAAGGAGAGGAATACAACATCCGCGTGCGTTATGCCCCGGAATACCGGACCAGCATCGAAGACATCGAGAACATCACCGTGTACAATACCCAGGGCGTCGGCATCAAGGTGCGCGACCTGGGACGGATCGTCGAGTCCAAGGTCCCGCCGACCATCCAGCGCAAGAACCGCGACCGCTATATCACCGTGACCGGCATCATGGGCCGCGGACATGCCCTCAGCGAGGGGGTCGCGCTGGTCAACCAGGTCATGGACGCGGAACCCCTGCCTCCGGAGCTTTCCTGGCGCATCGGCGGTGACTACGAGGACCAGCAGGACATGTTCTCGGACATGATTCTGCTCCTGGTGCTGATCATCATCCTGGTCTACATGGTGATGGCGTCCCAGTTCGAATCCTTCATGGGGCCGCTGGTCATCATGTCCTCCATTCCTTTCGCCTTCGTGGGCGTGGCCCTGGGCAATATGGTCGCCGGGCTGGCCATCGGCGTCATGGCCATGATCGGCATCATCATCCTGATGGGTATCGTCGTGAAGAACGGTATCGTGCTGATCGACTACACGATTCTCTGCCAGGAGCGGGGCATGTCGGTCCGCGATGCTTCGGTCGAAGCGGCAAAGAGCCGTCTGCGTCCGATCCTGATGACGACCCTCACCACGGTGCTGGGCATGCTCCCGATGGCGCTCGGCACGGGAGAAGGTTCCGAAATGTGGCGCGGCCTCGGTACGACGGTCGCCTGGGGTCTGAGCATCTCCACGGTGATCACCCTGGTCATCATCCCGGTTCTGTACTGCGGCTTCACGGAGCACCGTGCCCGCCGCAAAGCCCGCCGGGCGGCGCGTTCCTTAAATGCACAATAAGATGAAAGCAATCTTTATCGCCTACTCGCAGGCATACAATGACGAGATAGTCCTGCTGCTGGAAGGTTTCGGGCAGCGGGGATTTACCGAGTGGCGGGAAATCGGCGGACGCGGCAGCGTGGACGGCGAACCGCACCTCGGTTCCCATGCCTGGCCGGCACAGAACCATGCCCTGCTGACTGTTGTGGAAGACGCGCTGGTCGGTCCGGTCATGGAAGCGCTCCGCCGCACGGATGCCGACAACCCCCGCCTCGGCCTCCGGGCCTATGTCTTACCGGTAGAACAGGCATTATGAAAAAGTTTCTGCTGACCTTTGCGCTGGCGCTGGCGGCCCTTTCCGCAGGGGCCCAGCGCTCCTATGCCGAATATGTCGAGGAGGCGGGCAGCGCGCCCTTTATCCTCGTCGACAAGACGGCGCTGACGCTTGCGCTGGTGGACGCTCAGGGGAAGGCCATCCGGGAATATGGCATTTCCGTTGCGGTCAACCGGGGCCCCAAGCAGGTTGCCGGCGACCACAAGACCCCGGAAGGAAAGTTCCGGATCAATGAACTGCTCTATGCCAAGGGGCTGAAGCATGATTTCCATGACGGGAAAGGCCCCATCAAGGATGCCTATGGCCCCTGGTTCCTCCGCCTCGACGTCCCGGGATTCCGCGACATCGGCATCCACGGCACGCCCTTCCCGGAGAGTATCGGCTCCCGCGCCACGGAAGGCTGTGTCCGCATGCGCAACGCCGACATCCTCGACCTCAAAAGCCGCGTGAGGCTCGGTACCGTCGTCATCATCCTCCCGGACTAAGACGGATTCAGAAAAAAACATTATCTTTGTACGATTAATAGATAAAAGATTATGGCAAAAATAGCAACAAGCAGCACTTTCGCTGAACTCATCCAGGACGACAAACTCGTTGTCGTGGATTTCTGGGCCACCTGGTGCGGCCCCTGCCGGATGCTCTCCCCGCTTCTCGACGAGGTCGAGGAAGAGATGGCGGACCAGATCAGCGTCGTCAAAGTCAATGTGGACGACGCCCCGGAGATTGCCGGACAGTACCGGGTCATGAGCATCCCGACCCTGCTCTTTATCAAGGGCGGCCAGATAGTGGACAAAACCGTCGGCGCCATGCCGAAGGCCGCTCTCGTGGACAAGATTCAAGCTAACCTCTAATACATTATGAAGAAAATTTTAACCATTCTCGCCCTGATGGCCTCGAGCTTCGCCGCACAGGCGCAGATCGGTGTCATGGGCGGTTTCACTTCCTCCTCGACTACGGTCAACACGAAGGAGATCATGGAGAATGCCAAGAACATCAGCCTGTACCATGCCGGCGTGTTTTACAAATTCAATCTCGGTGCCGGTTTCGTCGTGCAGCCTTCGCTCGCCTATCAGATGAAAGGTGCCTCTCTGGCCCAGAATATCGAGGGCAAGGACGTCAAGGTCGCGGCCCAGTCCATCGACACCAAGACGGGTTTCATCGAGCTGAGCGCTCCGGTCCAGTGGGGACTGGACCTGATGCTTTTCCGCCCCTTCGCCTTTGTTGAGCCGTTCATCGGCTACGGCATCACGGGAACGGAGAACTATGGCCTCGCGGACGGCAACGTCGACCTGGAGAAGGTCAGTGCGGCGGCCAAGGATGTCAAGAACAAGCTGGAATGGGGCTTCGGTGTTGGCGGCGGCGTGGAAATCGCCGGCCACCTGCAGCTTTCCGTCCAGTGGTTCAAGAACCTCGGTAACCTGTACAACGACGGAAAGATTGACGGGGAAGCCGCTCTTACCGCCTTCAAGGACAATTACAAGAACATTGAGAATTACACCGGTGTCAAAGTAACCCTCGGCATTCTGTTCTAGTCTATGGAGAAAAAGGTAGTCGTTTTCTGCTCAGCCAGTTACGATATCGACCCCAAGTACAAAGTAGCAGCGCGTGAAGTAGTTCTCGCGCTGCATTCTTATGGATATTCCGTCGTGTCGGGCGGATGTATCAAAGGGACCATGGGGGTGGTGGCCGATGCGTCGATGCGCTGCGGCGGCCGCCATATCGGGATTGTGCCCCGCTTCATGCGGGATGTCAAGTTTCCGGGACTCAGCGAGGTCGTATGGACCGATACGATGTCCGAGCGGAAGGAGGCCATGCGGGCGGGAACCTGCGCCGCCATCGCCCTCCCCGGAGGAATCGGCACCCTGGACGAACTGATCGAGACCCATGTGCTGGCGAAACTGGGCAAGTACGAAGGAAAACTCTATGCCTTGAACCTGGACGGCTTCTATGAGCCGCTGAAACATCTGATGGACCATTATGTCGCGACGGGCATGATGACGCCGCGGGACCGGGACCTGCTCCAGTTCCCAGACTCGGTCGATGAATTGATGGGCTTTTTCAACTGATATGTACATCGAGGGACTGAAATCATTCCTGGAACCCGGGATGCGGCGGGTGCGCTGCGAGATGGAACTCCTGCTCGCGAGCGAGGTCTCCCTGCTCGGGGAGACCAACCGGAGCCTGCTCGGCTCGGGCGGCAAGGGAATGCGGCCGGGACTGGCCCTGCTGATTGCCGGGGCCCTCGGCGGCGTGACCGAAGACACGATCCGCTTCGCCGCCGCGGCCGAACTGCTCCACAACGCGACCCTGCTCCACGACGATGTCGTCGATGGGGCCGACCGGCGCCGGGGCGCTCCGACCGTCTCTTCCCTGCTTGGCGGCACGGCTTCCGTGCTGGTCGGGGACTTCTGGCTGGTCAAGGCCGTCGAGAGCATCCTCTCGGCCGAGCGCAGCAGCGAACGGGCCGTCCGAATCTTTTCCAAGACGCTCTCGGACCTCTCGGAAGGAGAACTCCTGCAGATGGAAAAGGCAGTTTCCGGCGATACGACCCGCGCGGACTATACCCGGATCATCTATTCCAAGACGGCCTCCCTGTTCGAAGCCACGGCTCTGACCGCCGCCCTGTCCGTCGGAGCGGACGAAAAGACCCTTTCTGCCGTGGGGCGATATGGTCGCGAAATCGGCATGGCTTTCCAGGTCCGGGACGACATGTTCGATTACATGGATGCGCCCGGGGTTGGAAAACCCGTCGGCATTGACCTGCTGGAAGGAAAAATCACCGAACCGCTCCTGTGTGCGTTGGATGCGGCCCCTGGGGAGGAAGCGCGGATCCGGGACCTCGTGCGCCGGATTCCTTCCGAACCGGCTCTTGCGGATGAAGTCCGCGCCTTTGTCCGGGAGCAGGACGGGCTTTCGGGCGCCGCGGCCACGCTGGATCAGTATGTAAAAAAATCGCTGGATTGTCTGGAAGTACTTCCAGATTCGGAGGAAAAATCGTATCTTCGGACTTTGTCCTGCTATGTCGGGGAAAGAATGGGATGAGATGAAAATCTATGGGAATACCGACGTCGTGTCCGCCCTGCACCAGATGGTGGTGAGCGGCAGGATTCCGCATGCCATGATGCTGCATGAGGACGACGGCGGCGGGGCGTTCCCGCTCATCCTGCACTTTTTGGAGGAACTCTACGGGGGCAATCCCCGGGTGGGAAAACTGATTCATCCGGACATCCATTTCGTCTTTCCGGTCGCCGGGGAGAAAACCCCGGTGTCGCTCCAGTTTATCGCTCCCTTCCGGGACTTGCTGCTGAGGAATCCGTATTTCACGGAAAATGAACTGTACGAAGCCATCGGCATTGAAAAGAAGCAGAGTTCGATTTCGGTGGCGGAGGCGCGTTCCATCCTCTCGGCCCTGTCCCTTTCCGCGGTGGAAGGAGGATACCGGACAGTGGTGATGTACCTGCCGGAGAAAATGAATGCCGCCTCGGGCAACGCCCTGTTGAAAATGGTCGAGGAGCCCCCGGAAAAGACCCTTTTCCTGCTGGTGACCCATGCGCCGGAAAGCGTGTTGACAACCATCGCTTCCCGCTGCCTTCACCTGCGTGTGGAGCCGCTTTCGCGGCAGGCGCTTGCCGAAGTCCGTCCTGCGGAGGCCGCTTCGGCGGAGGGGGACCTCTTTGCCGACCTGCTGCGTGCACTGGTGGACAAAGACCTTCTGACGGCCCTGGAGACAGGGGAGGCCATCGCCGCCCTTTCTTCGCGGGAAAAACAGAAGGCGCTGTGCCGGAGCGCCGTGGGGATGCTCCGCAACATTTTCCTTTTCCAGCAGGGTCAGCAGGCCCTTGCGGACATCCTGCCGGATGAAAAGGAGTTTTACGGGGAGATGGCCGCTCGCTGCCGCAGGACTTTCCCCCGTTTTGCTATGACGTATTTTGACCGGGCCCAGCTCCTGGTGGAGCGCAACGTGAACCAGAAAATCGTGTTCACCGACCTGGTCCTCAAATTATATGCTGCTATCTGATGGAACCGAACGAGACCATCCAATATGACTGTTTCCGCGGCTGTACGATCACTGACGGAAATGCGGCGGAGCGGGATATCCGTTACCGCCCCGGCTGCTGTAAACTCCAGGTCTACGATTACCTGAAGGGCATCAGCCAGGAACAGTTCAACTCCCTTTTCGAGGTGCGTTTCAAGAACACCCGCAAAGGCATCTACCTCAATACCTCCGGCCAGAGCGTGAAGACCGGGGACCTGGTCGTCGTGGAAGCCGCGACGGGCCATGACCTCGGAATCGTCACCCTGGAGGGGCCGATTGTCGCCCGCCAGATGCACTGCAAGGGCATCGATCCGGAGAAGACGGAGTTCAAGAGAATCTACCGCAAGGCCAAACCCTATGACATCGAGCGCTGGCAGGAAGCCATTGCCCGGGAGCAGGAGACCATGATCCGTGCCCGGGTCCTGGCTGCGAACCTCGGCCTGGAAATGAAAATCGGGGACGTGGAGTTCCAGGGAGACGGCACCAAGGCGATTTTCTATTATATCGCTGACGGCCGTGTGGACTTCCGCCAGCTGATCAAGGACTTCGCTGAGGAATTCCATATCCGGGTGGAGATGAAACAGATCGGAGCCCGCCAGGAAGCCGGTTTGATCGGCGGACTGGGCATTTGTGGCCGCGAGCTGTGCTGCGCCAACTACATCACCGAGTTCAAGTCCATCACGACCTCCGCCGCCCGTGTCCAGGACCTGTCGCTGAATCCGCAGAAACTGGCGGGGCAGTGCGGCAAGCTCAAGTGCTGCCTCAATTATGAGGTTTCGGCCTACATGGATGCGCAGTCCCGGATTCCGAAGGTGCAGGAACCGCTCGAATTCGAGGATGGACTTGCCTACCTGGTCAAGACGGATATCCTGGCGGAGACTTTGTACTTCTCCTACGAGAAGGGTTCGCTGGCGAAAATCTATCCGCTGCCGGCCCACGAAGTGCGGGAAATCATCATGATGAACCGCAATGGGAAACGGCCCCAGACCCTGCGCCAGGACATGGAACCTTCGGCGCCGGAGTTCGTGACGGCGGTCGGGGATGACAGCATCTCCCGCTTTGACGAGGCGCGCCGCAAACGCCGCCGCAAAGGGGGAAAGGGCGGCCATGGACAGCGAAAAAAATAGGATGCCGCAGCCGCGTTTCATAGGATGGCTGATCCTGCTTGCCGCCGCCGTCTCCTGCCGGGAACCGCTGGAGCGGGACTGCTTTATCAAGGGAAGCGGTCCCTATGTGTTCACGGTGGAGATGGGAGATACGACGGCCGCCTACGATTTCGCGCTTTACACCCGCGTGGACGGGGAAACGGACGGGCGGCAGAGCCTGCCGATGGACCTTCACTGGCGCGCCCCGTCTGACCGCCTGTACAGCGAGACGGTGTATCTGCCGCTCCGGGGAAAGCGGGCGGAGGGTTCGCTGCAGGTGTATGCGCCCTACCGGGAGGATGTGCGCCCCTATGAGGCCGGAACATGGACGCTGACCCTGTCCATCCCGGATTCCGTCGCGCTCTCCGGGATGCGGGGCATGGGACTGCTGGTGACGAGAAGAAAAACAATATGGGACACGGAAAACTGAGGAAATTCGCTGAGAATGAGACGTTTCGCTGCCTGCTACAGCCCTCTGCCGCATCGGTGCTGGTGAAGGATGGTTCGCGGGAGCTTGTCCTGAAGGACCACCCTGTCAAGGGACATTGGCAGGAGCAGATGTTCGCGAGTCCCGGCCCCATTGTCCTGGAGCTCGGCTGCGGCAAGGGGGATTATACGATTGAGCTGGCCGAACGGCATCCGGAGATGAATTTCATCGGGGTGGACATCAAGGGGGCAAGGCTCTGGAAGGGAGCGAAATATGCCACGGAAAGGGGGCTTGGGAATGTGGCGTTTCTCCGGACCCGGATTGAGTTTATCGGGGCTTTCTTCGGGGAAGGGGAGGTGTCGCAGATCTGGCTGACCTTCTCGGACCCGCAGCTCAAAAGCGAGAATGCGCGGCTCACGTCGCCGCTTTTCCTGGAACGCTACCGCCGTTTCCTATCCCCCGGCGGGCGGGTCCATCTGAAAACGGACAGCCGTTTCCTCCATGAATACACCCTCTCGGTCGTCCGCGCCAACAACCTCCCGTTACTCGCTTCCTCCACAGACATTTACGGTTCCGGAACCAGTAACGGCGTGGATTGGGAGGAAGTGACGGGGGTGCAGACGTTCTATGAGTCGATGTTCCTGAAATTGGGCCTGCCGATTACCTATATGGCCTTCACCCTGGACGGACATGACGGACCTTTCGTCCATCCCTCCGACTTCGACAACGATTACTGGAGGGCGGCGGAAGGCCCCCGCAGGACCTTCTCCCATTCCCCTGTTAAAAGTACAAAATGATGGATATAAGAATTGGTAACGGCTATGATGTCCATGCCCTGGCGGCGGGACTTCCCATGTGGCTCGGCGGCGTCCGGATTCCCTCGGAAAACGGCTTTGTGGCCCATTCGGACGGGGATGTGGCCATCCATGCGCTGTGCGACGCCCTTCTCGGCGCCCTCGCGCTCGGCGACATCGGCCACCTCTTCCCCGACACCTCGGACGAGTGGAAAGGGGTGGACAGCAAGATTCTGCTGAGAAAGGTCGTGGAACGGGTCCATGCGGAAGGCTGGGAGGTCGGTAACGTGGACATCACCATCGCCCTCCAGCGTCCGAAGCTCGCCCCGCATATCGCGGCCATGCGTGAGACCCTCGCCCCGATTCTCGGGGTCGGGATCGATGCCGTGTCCGTCAAGGCGACGACGACCGAACGCCTCGGCTTCGTCGGCCGGGGAGAAGGCTGCGAAGTCTGGGCCTCTGCGATCCTGAAAAAGTAATTTGCAACCCGGTTGCACGGGAGACCGTGTATCTTTGCCACAGTTAAACTGAGTGACTATGGCACACGAACACGAACATCACCACCATCACGAGGAGGAAGAGTCCCTCCGTGAACCCTTGGTGAAAATAGCGGCGGCCACCGTTTTTCTCATCGCCGCCGTCCTCATCGAAAAGCATACCGCCTGGGCCACGTGGCAATACCTTCTGCTGTATCTGGTCCCCTACCTGATCGTCGGTTGGGAGACCTTGAAAGAAGCGGGGGAGGCCCTTGTCCATGGCGAAGCCCTGGATGAGAATTTCCTGATGAGCGTCGCGACCCTCGGGGCACTGGTCATCGGCTTCCTGCCGGATGCGGCCACGCAGTTTCCGGAGGCCGTCTTCGTGATGCTTTTCTTCCAGGTCGGAGAACTCTTCGAGGGGATTGCCGAGGGGCGTTCCCGCCGTTCGATTTCCCACCTGATGGAAATCCGTCCGGACAGCGCGTCGGTCCGCCGGGGCGGAGAACTCGTGCGGGTGGATCCCGATGAAGTGGCGATTGGCGAATCCATCGTCATCGCCCCCGGCGAGCGCGTGCCGCTGGATGGAATCGTAGAGGAAGGGACATCCTCCCTGGACACGGTCGCCCTGACGGGGGAAAGCGTTCCCCGGAGCGTCGCCCCTGGCGAGGAGATTCTCTCCGGCTGTCTCAATCTCAGCGGCGTGTTGACGGTCCGCGTGATGCGCTCCGAGAGCGAGTCCACCGCTTCCCGTATCCTGGAGCTGGTGGAGCATGCGGCCGGGAACAAGTCCCGGAGCGAGCACTTCATCACCCGTTTCGCCCGCATCTATACCCCCATCGTCGTCGGCCTGGCCCTGGTCCTGGCCCTCGTGCCTTCGCTGATAACGGGTGCCTGGGCGGTCTGGATCTACCGGGCCCTGATGTTCCTCGTCGTCTCCTGCCCCTGCGCCCTGGTGATTTCCGTTCCGCTGACCTTCTTCGGCGGCATCGGCGGTGCTTCGCGGAGGGGCATCCTCTTCAAGGGGGCTTCTTTCATGGACAGCCTCTCTTCGGTGAGGACCGTGGTCTTTGACAAGACCGGTACCCTGACGGAAGGCGTCTTCGAGGTGACGGCGGTCCATCCGGAAACCTTGCCGGAGCGGGAGCTGCTCCATCTGGCGGCCCATGTCGAGCGTTTCTCGACCCACCCGATCGCCGCGGCGCTCCGCCAGGCGTATCCCGAGGAGCAGGACGACTGCCGTGTAGAGCATGTGCAGGAATGGGCCGGAAAGGGCGTTATCGCCGAGGTCAACGGCCACCGGGTCGCCGTCGGCAATGCCGCGCTGATGGAGGCGGAAGGCGCCGCCTCCCGTCCCTGCCACCACGAGGGAACGATTATTCATCTTTCCCTCGACGGGGTCTATCAGGGTCATGTCGTGATTTCCGACCGGGTCAAGGCGGACGCCGCCGAAGCTGTCAGCGCGCTGAAGACGCTGGGTGTCAGGAAGACCGTCATGCTCACCGGCGACCAGGCGTCCATCGCCGCGGCGGTCGCGAAGCAGACGGGCGTCGATGCCTTCCACGGCGGTCTGTTGCCCGAAGACAAGGTCCATGAAGTCGAAGCCCTCCTCCCCGAAGGCACCCTCGCCTTTGTCGGGGACGGCATCAACGATGCACCGGTGCTGACCCGCGCCGACATCGGCATCGCGATGGGCGCCCTCGGCTCCGACGCCGCCATCGAGGCCGCCGACATCGTCCTGATGGACGACCAGCCTTCCAAGGTGGCCCTCGCCGTGCGCATCGCCCGCCGGACCCTCCGCATCGCCCGCGAGAACATGTGGTTCGCGATCGGGGTCAAGCTCCTTGTCCTCCTTCTCGCCGCCTTCGGCGTCGCCACCCTCTGGATGGCCGTCTTTGCCGACGTCGGCGTCACCGTCCTCGCCGTGCTCAATGCCATGCGCGCCCTGCGCGGGGCGGAGTAAAGGATATGAGATCCGAAAAATAATGCTATCTTTACAAAAAAGATTGATGGACATGAAATTCTGTAAACTGATTGGGATCGCCCTGGCCCTGGTGGTGCTCTCCGCGGGCTGCGGGAACAAAGAAAAGGCGGCGGGGGTGCGTACGGATGCCCTGGACGCTTCGGCATGGGAAGTTTCCGAGTGGATTTCCGCGGTGGACGCACCTGTCGTGGAGAAGGAAGTCCATGGAGGCCGGGACTGGCGGGCGGCGGACGGCGCGTCCTGGTTCATCGCCGAACCCCGGAATGCGAAGCCGGTCGAGTCGGCCAAATGGATGGCGACGGGCCTCGGGGTCTTTGAGCTTTATGTCAATGGACAGCGGATCGGCGAAGAGATCCTGAAACCTGGTTTTACGCACTATGCCAAGACCAAACTGTCCTTCACCTATGACGTGACGGAGGTGTTCAAGACAGGAAAGGGGGCCGTCAACCAACTGTCCGCCCAGCTGACGCCGGGCTGGTGGGGCGACAAGATCGTCACGCCTTCCGGCCACAAAGGCATGGTCGGCCGCAAATGCGCCTTCCGTTCGGTGCTGGAACTCAGTTATGCGGATGGGTCGAAGGATTATTTCGGTACCGACACCCTTCGTTGGAAGGCCGGCATTGCGGGGCCCGTCCTGCACGCCGGCATCTTTGACGGCGAAGAGTACGACGCCCGGATCCCGGAGGGCTACGACACCCCGGAGAAACTCTCTGTTCCCGAGGTCAATGCCGAATTCCCCGGAGCGATCTTCCCCTCCGACGGCGCCGAGGTCTATCTTCGCGAGGACCTGGCCCTGAAACCCGTCAAGGCCTACGTCTGGCAGGGGGTGGAAGAGGAAAGCGACGAGCAGTTCGGCAAGGTGGTCATTCTCCGGGAGTTCGCTCCGGGAGCACCGATGACCCTCCACGAAGGAGAGACCCTCGTCGTGGACTTCGGCCAGAATGCCTCCGCCGTGCCGTCATTTACGTTTAAAGCGGATGCCGGCGTGCGGCTCGAACTGCGCGGCGGGGAACTCCTCAATGACGGCTGCGGCGCCAGGAGCCGGGGCATGGACGGGCCCGAGGGCAGCGTCCACCGGCTGAACCTCCGGACGCCGGATGATGGTTTCTACCTGGGCTACACGTTCGCCGGAAAGGGCTTCGAGACCTTTACGCCCCGCTGCACCTTCTTCGGCTATCGCTACGCCTCCATCACGGCGACCGGGACGGTGACGATCAAAAAGCTCGCGTCCATTCCCGTTACCTCCATCGCGAAAGAGCTGGAAACCGGGACGATTGTCACCGGCCATGAAGACATCAACAAGCTCGTTTCCAACACGTACTGGGGCCAGATGTCCAACTACCTCTCCGTCCCGACCGACTGCCCGCAGCGCAACGAGCGCCTGGGCTGGATGGCGGATACCCAGGTATTTACGGAGACGGGAACCTTCTTTGCCAACACGGATGCTTTCTTCCACAAATGGATGCGGGACGTGCGCGACTCCCAGTCGCCGACCGGGGCTTTCCCGGGCGTGGCACCGTCGGCCCAGTACGGCGGCAGCATGATGCGGCTCGGCTGGGCGGATGCCGGCATCATCGTCCCCTGGACCGTATGGAAGCAGTTCGCCGATACCCGGATCATCGACGAGAACTGGGAGGCGATGGACCGTTACCTGGCCCATGTCAACGAGACCCGCTTCGCTTATTCCGCCATAAAGGACGAATGCGGCAACAACCAGTATGCCGACTGGCTCAGTTATGAGCCCATGGAAAGCGCCGGTCACGGGGCCCATTACAAAGATGCCAACGGCAAATGGCAGCCCAAGCCCGAGACGATTCAATACTGGGATTTCCTGGGCGCCTGCTACTGGGCCCTGGATGCGGAACTCATGGAAGATATGGCTGAGGCGACCGGACGGGATGCCGAACGCTATGACACGATGCATGAAGAAGCCGTCGCGTACCTGAAATCGACATTCCTGACTCCGGAGGGCCTTTTCAAGACGGAGATTCTCAATACGATGCAGACGCCGGCCCTCTTCGCGCTGAAGCTCGGTCTGGTGGAAGGGGCGGCCCGGGATGCGATGGTTGCCCGGCTCCGGGAGAATTTCGCAGCTCATGACGGCTGCCTCCAGACCGGCTTCCTCGGAACCTCCATCCTGATGCAGACCCTGACGGAAAGCGGCATGGCCGACCTGGCCTGGAACCTCCTGTTCCAGCGGAAGAATCCGAGCTGGATCTATTCCATCGACAACGGCGCTACGACCATCTGGGAACGCTGGAACAGTTACATGATCGAGCATGGCATGGGCCCGAAAGGCATGAACAGTTTCAACCACTATGCCTATGGCTGCGTCTGCCAGTGGATCTGGGAGACGGCTGCCGGCATCGCGGCCGATCCGGATGAGCCCGGATTCAGGCACATCATCATGAAGCCCGTTCCGGACAAGCGGCTGGGCAGCCTCTCGGCCTCGTATGCTTCCGCTGCCGGGGTGATCCGGAGCGAATGGAGCTATGAAGGAGACACCTGGGTCTGGAAGTTTGAGATTCCCCAGGGAGCCACGGCCAGCGTGACGCTCCCCGGCGAAGAGGAAAGCCGCAGCTACGAGAGCGGCTCCTACGAAATCCGCCTATAGTTCGGTGACGGAGGCCAGGGTGCAGACCGACAGGCGCACCTCTTCTCCCAGGGCGGCCCTCAGCGCGGCGAAACAGCCGTAGAGGGTCGCCCCGGTCGTAAAGGTGTCATCCACCAGGAGGATGTGGCGGGCGGACGTGCGGCGCCGGAGCCGGAAAGCGCCGCTGACATTGCGGGCTTTTTCCTCGACGGAGAGGCGGGTCTGCGTCCGGGTGCGGCGCGTCCGGCGCAGGAGGTCCCGGCAAGGGACGCCGAGCCTTTGGGCGATGGCCCGGGCAAGGACCTCCGCCTGGTTGTATCCCCGCGCGAAGAGGCGGGTCCAGTGAAGGGGAACCGGCACGACGAGGTCCACATCTTTGAAATGGGCGGCCCCGGAGAGGTAATCTCCCAGCATCCGGCCGAAATAACGGCCGGCAGCGCGGTTGTAATGGTATTTCACGGCCTGGGGGATGCGGCGGTAGGGATTGCCGCTGCGATAGAACAGGAGTGCGGCGGCATAGGCGTAGGGCTCCTTCCCCGCGGGGAGGCGGTGCCGTTCGATGACTTCGTTGAAGCGGTCGGCCATCGGATGATGGATCCGGGTCCAGTAGCGGGTCAGGGGCAGGTCGGCAGCGCACCAGATACACAGGTGCGTTTCCTTCACCCCGAGCCGGCGTCCGCACACGAGACACTCCCGGGGCGCCAACAGGTCTCCCACCGCCTTCAGCGCGTTCATTGTTGCTCTTTCAGCGCCTTTCGCTGGGCTCTCTTCCGCTGTTTTTCCAAGTATTTTTCGTAGAGGATACGCTCTTTCTGCTCTTTCTTTTCCAGCCGTCGGAGGGCCTTGAGCTTTTTCGCCCTCTCCCGGTTGAGCTTCCGCTGGGCCTTGGCGGCCTGTTTGGCTTCGTAGATACGGTCTTCTTCGGCCCATCGTGCTTCGCGCGCGGCCTCTCTTTCGGCTTTGCGGCGGGCACGCTCCTCGGCTTTCTGCTGTTTCTGGAGGGCCTTCTGCTCCTCGGGGGTCAGGACTTTCGGCTCCGTCCGGGTCGTATCCGCGGGGGTCGCCTGCTGGAGTGAGTCCGCCGGCGGAGCCGTGGTGAGCGTATCCACCGGGGGACGGTCGACTGTCAGCGAGTCAGCCTTTCCGGAGAGGCTGTCCGCGGGCGGAAGCTCCGGGACGGATTCATTCTTCCTCAGCTCCGCTTCCCGGCGCCGGACCACCTCCAGGGAATCCCTGAGGGCGATTTCCTTGTAGATGCCGTTGATGTAGCCGGGGAAATAGCGGTTGGTCTCCACGAAGGCGGCATGGGGCCTGGCCAGATAGGAAAGACGCTGGCTCTTGCGGGGCTCCAGGGAAGTGATGTCGTAACGGCTGCGGGGCCGCCGCTCCGGATTCCAGCGGAAGCCTTTCAGCAGTTTGTCTTCTTTGGTCATCTGGACCACGGGATAGCCGTCGTTCTTCGGCTCCTCGAAGTACCAGATCTTTTCCATTTCAGAGTCCTTGAAAGTGGCGTAGAGCATCTTGGACTCCACTTTGTTGACCGTCGCCAGGGCATTGTTCTCCACCAGGAAGAACAGGGCGCTGGCTCCGCCGAGGGCGTCAAAACGCTTCAAGGCGGCCGTGGAATCGAAATAGGCAATCATTTCGGTCCCGCGGATCTGGTCGAAACTGAGACTGTCCTCCTGGATGGTGATAAAGGCGTTGGACAGGAGGTTGCCCCTTTCAGCCCGCTTGTTCCGGATGACGACGTAGATGCTGTCCGCCGCGTACTGGCGGTTCCCTTCATTATAGAAAATCGGGTCCCGGTACATCCTGACCAGGGAATCGAGGTCGGTGTAATGAAGCGAGTCACAGGCCATCTGCATGTCGTCCCGGTAGAGTTTGACGTGGGAGATGCCCCAGACGAAGCCGATCTGGGTGCTGTCTTTCGGCGGCGGGGGCGGCGTGAGCGCCGTCGAATCCACAGGCGGAGTGAGAGCCGTCGTGTCCACCGGCGGCAGAGTCAGGCTGTCGGCGGGGGGCACGTTGAGACTGTCCGGCGGTGGAATGGACAGGCTGTCGGAGGGTGGCACGCTGAGACTGTCAGCCGGGGGCGGGGTTTCTGCCGGCGGCGGGGGCGGCGTCGCTTCGGCCGGGGGTGGCGTTTCCGCCGCCGCTCCCTTGGCCTTCGGCTTGCCCCGGACAGCTTCCGGCGGCCGGTTCGGGTCATTCTTCCGGGCCTCCTCCGCCTTCTTGGCGGCCTCTTCTGCGGCTTTCCGGCGGTATTCCATGACCGGGTCGCCGCTGATATCCTTGAGACGCTTTTCGGAATCCACCACCCACATCGAATCCACGCTACAGCGCGGGATGTTCCTGAAAATGAGCGTATCCGCCCCAAGGACGAGGGTGTCCCTCCGGTTCTTTTCTTCGGTGATGGACAGCACCGCCGGCTCCCGCGTCATCTTGATTTTGTTGAGGGAGTCGGTGTATTCGAAGCGTCCGGCCAGGGCGAAGACATTGCGGGTCGTGTCCATCAGTTCCACCTTGCCGCGCATCTCCACGTCATTGGGGACGCGGTGGTACCAGAGGCTGTCGGACCAGGCTTCCTGGTCCGGGGTCATCAGATGGACGCTCCTGCGGAAGAAGAACAGTTCCCGTCCGCGGTCGTACCAGCCGTCGTCCGCCGAGAGCATGTTGTCGCTCTCCCACATGTCGGTCCGGTAGCCGAAATAGGCCGTATTGAGGTCCGAGCGGTATTCCAGGCGGGAGGTCTTGATGAAGATGGAGTCGGTGAACATGTTCACCTGGTCGTTGAAGACGAAGAGGCTGGCCTTGGAGTCGTAGGTGCCGAACTGGCTCTCGATGATCTGGCCGTCCTTGTCCCGCATCGCCGCCCCGTTCTGGAAAATGGCGACGGAATCCTTGGTGTTGTAGTCCAGGTAGCGGGTCCTCAGGGTGTTCTTGTCCTTGTCTTCCAGCTGGACCAGCGATCCGCGGAACTTGGCCATGTCCTCGTCCACGACATATTGGAGGGTCTGGCTCGTCAGCTGGGTACGGTCCTGGATGATGCGGACGTGGCCGATGGCGTCGATGATGTTCGTGTTGACGTTCCAGAGGGCCGTGTCGCAGAGCAGGTAGGTGTCGTTGTGGAGGAAGCGGGCGGGGCCCACCACCTTGCGCCAGCTTTCGCCGTCCCGCTCGATCAGCTGTGCGGACTTGGCGCTGACAAGGGTCACCTTGTTCTGCGCAGAGACCGCCACTGCCCACAGGGACAGTGCCGCGACGAGCAGACGGCGGAAGAAATGCATCATTTCGAGAATTTGCTTTTCCAGATCGGACGGGTGAAATCACAGCCCTGGAAGAGGGGGTCGATGACGATATAGGTTTCCTTTACTTTCTTTTCCAGGAAAGCGTCGATGGCTTCCATCTGTTTTTTCCGCTGGACCCGGTCCAGGATGTCGGAGTAGTCGTTTTCGAAGGTGGCCGGATGGGAAGGGATGATTTTGTCCACGCGGATGATCTTGTAGACGGTGTTGCCGCTCCGGTTCTGCTGGTAGCCCTCGTTGTCCTGCGACTCGACCGGCGCCGAAATTTCGCCTTCCTTCAGGTCCTTGATGGCCAGGTAGTCGGCCGGCTTGAGCTGGTCGATCTCAAAGTAGGAAGAGCCGCTCGCCGGGTCGGCCATCTGGCCGCCGTTGGTCCGGGTGGCGGGGTCTTCGGAGAAGAAGCGGGCGGCCAGAGGGAACTGGATCTCGTTTTCCAGAATCTTCGTCCGGAGGCTGTCCAGCCGCCGGAAGGCCTTTTCCCGGTCCTCGTCCGTGTACTGGGGCTTCAGGAGGATGTGGCGGGCATTGAACATGTCGCCCTTTTTCTCCAGGACCTCGATGATATGGAACCCGTCCGGGGTCTCGACAATCTGGGAAATCACGCCCGGCCGGAGGGCCATGGCGGCATCCGAGAAGGCGGGCCAGAAGATGGACTTGGAGGCAAGGCCGAGCTCACCGCCCTTGCGGGCGCTCCCCGGGTCCTCGGAGTAGATGCGGGCGAGGGTGGAGAATTTTTCCCCGGCCATGATGCGTTCGCGGAGCGAGAGGAGTTTTTCCTTCACGGCCATCGAGGCGGCCTTGCGGTCGGGATAGATGCAGATCTGGGACAGTTGGTATTTGACAGGCACCAGGGGCAGGTCGTCCTTGGAGAGCGTGTCCAGATACGCACGCACGTCGTACGGGGTCAGGGCGGGGATGTTCTGCGCCACCTGGCTCTGCTCCTGCTGGGTGAGGCTCTGGTCTTCGAACGTCTGTCTCCATTCCTGGCGGAGTTTGTACAGGGGTTTTCCGAAGTATTTTTCCACGGCCTCGTCCCCGCCGAGGTAGGTGCGGAACTGGTCGATCCGCTGGCTCAGTTCGCCTTCGACCATGTCCATGTTGACCGTCAGCGAGTCGATGCGGGCCTGCATCAGGAAAATCTTCGACTCCATCATGTTTTCCAGGATCTCGCAACGCATGTCGCGGTCCGAAGAGAGGCCCTGCGCCTTCATCTGCTGGACCTGGCCTTCGATGTCGGAAATCATGATGACCTCTCCGCCGACCGTGGCGACGGTCTTGTCAATGACGCCGCCTTTGTATTTCTGGGCACCCAGGGGAAGGGTTACGGCGGCCATCGCCGCCAGGGTAATCATTCTGAGATTCATATCAATATACCACAAATGAGCCATTGCTGCGGGCTCTTTCCAGCAAGTCTCGTTCCAAACCGCTCGTGAGTCCGTGTTTCCGGCTGTTCAATAGAATGTCTCGGATTCTTCCGGCCACATATTCATAGGGGGCCGGTTTTCCGTCCTTGACGAGTTCGACGATATGGGCGAAGTGGAGATGGCCCGCCTCGTCGGTGAATTCGATGCCGCCCTTGAGCTGGGAGGCGGTGGGGGGTGTGTCCATGCCCAGTTCCTCGGCGAAAGCCAGGGCGTCCATCCAGGTGTCGGAGGCATCCAGGTAGCGGATGGCCGTCATCCGGCTGAGGCTGTCCGCCTCGACCAGGTCTTCTCCGTCGTCGGAGGCCATGAGGCGGCGGAGCGTCTTGACGGACTTGGCGGAAGAGGGGATGATCAGGATGCGGCACTTGACGAGCGGCCGCGTCAGCAGGAATTTCTCCGGGTGGGCGTCGTAGTAGGCCTTCATTTCCTCCTCGCGGATGGCGGTGTCCAGCCGTTCGGAGACATAATGCTGCTCATAGCGGTACTTGAGCAGGCTCCGCCGGTATTCCTCCAGTTCTTTCGACACGTCTTTCTCCGCCTTGGACAGCTGCTGGTCCGCCATGTCCAGCAGGAGCAGGTCCCCGGCCCAGCGGTGGATGTACTCCCGGGTGAGCGAGAGACTGTCCTGCTCGTCGAGTCCCCCGGGGAGGACCTTCTCCAGTTCCGAACGGAAGAGTTTGTGTTCCCCGACCCGGGCAATTACTTCATCCCCAAGTAGTTCCGATGCGCCGTCCGATAGTTTCCTCACCCATTGGCAGGAAAGCGTTGTAACGGCCAGGATCCCTATGACGAGCCATTTTTTCATATCCTGCAAATTTACATAAAATTTGGTGTCCGTCCAAACCGGATGCGTTTCGCCCGCCGTGGCCGCCTTCTTTCCTTCTACGACAGAAGCTCACACCTGTCCTGATTGATACTCAGCGACATCGCGTAAACGCCTGATTATCAATGGCGCTTTCTGCGGGAAAGCTATTCCAGCAGCAGGGTCAGGATCCGGGCCAGGGCGGAACGGACTTCGCCGGTCGGAGCGGTCGTGCCGCCGGTCATGAGTGAGAAGACGGCGACGGGGACGCCGCTTTCGTCCAGCAGGTAGCCCGAGTAACAGAGAATCCCTTCCATGGAACCGCTCTTGAGGCGGATGCGGGAGCAGGAAGGGTGGTTGGGCAGCAGGGTACGGAGCGTCCCTTCCCCCAGGGCGGGGAGGCTTCCGAGGAAGGCGCCGGCAGCGGGACTGCCTTGCATGGCCCTGAGGAAGTCACAGAAAAACGCCGGGGACACGGCGCTCCGGCGGCTCAGCCCGCTGCCATCCTCCAGCCGGACCGAGGAGGGATCCAGCCCCAGGCTCTCGAGTACCTCCGCTTCCGCTACCCGGCAGCTGTCATAGACCGCGATGCCCGAGGCCTTCTCGCCCATCAGGCGGAACAGCGACTCCGCATAGAAATTGTCGCTCCGCCAGTTGGTAAAGCGGACGATGTCTGAAAGGGGCGGCGAGAGGGTCTTCCCGACCAGCACGAGGGGCACTCCGGTGGCTGCCCGTTCGTTTCCGGGGCGGGAGGGCGCCTCATCCGTATCCGGAACCCCATATCCTCCGCTCACTTCGAATCCCGTGTTTTTCAGATACTTCCAGAAATAATAGGCACAGGTCAGGGCGCCGTATTTGTTGGCGGCATGTTCGGTTTTCGGCTTCCGTCCCACGGCGAAAGAGCCCCGCCACGCCCCGCTTTTCGACAAGTCGGTCGTAAACAGGAACAGGCTGTTCCCGGTCCCCGCCGGACCGGTCATCGTCTGGTTCTCAATGTTCATCCAAGGCGTTTCGGGATAGATCTGCTGAATGCGGACCGGCTTTCCTTCCTCGGTCGCGCTGACATAGAAATCGACGGCGTTCTCATAGAACGAGAGGGCGTCCGAACCGGCGCCGTAGTACGTCCCGATGTCGTCGTAGGTCCAGCTCGTGTTCTCCTTTCCTCCCTCCCAGGCGCGCCCGTCTCCCAGAATCCTCCCTTCGACCCGCTGGATCCCGGCTCCCTTGAGCAGGCTTTTCCATTTCCAGAACAGGGCGTCCGGTTTCAGGGCAATGCTGTCTTTCACGCCGATGGTCGGGTCCCCTCCGCCGATGAGGTACACATCTCCTTTGAGCGTACCTTCTTCGATCCGGCCGGTGTAGCCGACCCGGGTCTCGAAGCGGTAGTCCGCCCCGAAGGCATGGAGGGCGCTCCCTGTCGTAATCAGTTTGAGGTTGGAGGCGGGCGTCAGGCGCGTTCCACCCTGCCGGGCGGCGATGACGGTCCCGTCCATTGTCTGGATACAGGCACCCCAGGCGGCCCCTTTCAGCGGTTCCCGCCCTGCGAGCTCGTCCAAGGTCCGTTGCAAGGCTTCCGGGGACGGCTGGGCCATCGCTCCGAGGACCGTTCCTAAAAGAAGCCACCCTATGAGAAGCCACCCTATGAGTCCGATTCTTTTCATCCATGCAAATGTAATCATTTTCGTTCAGATTGCCACTAGGGACCGGGGGGGGTGTCCATGGCGGTTTTTGTAAGTGGTTGTTGTTCAGTATATTGCAAAACTAGTCATGGAAACCGGTGGCGAAAAACGAAGGGGTTTCCAGCAGCTGTTTTGTAAATAATTGAGAATCATCGAGTTATGAAACCACCCATGGACACCACTCAAAAACGTTGCATGGCGGACCGAAGATCCGGGGCGGGAATACAGGCACGAAAGGCCTTCGGGATGAATGGGAGAGTCCCCGGGGTGAATTGGGAAGGTCCCGGCAACGTTTGGGGAAGGTCGAATTTCACGGCCGAGACCTTCCCCATCGAAATGGCTCCACAATGCCCTCTGCCACCGATTATGCGGGGAAGGTACTCCCCTTCAAATTCGACCTTCCCCATTTACCCCTGGGACCTTCCCCGCCAGGTGCCGATACGGGCTTGTCCTTCTGGGCCCTCCCACCAGGTAATGCCCCTCCCGCCAGGTAATGGGCCGCACCCGGGGCGGCACCCGGGTTTGCACGTAAGACAAATATTGTGTACATTTGCAGGACACACGAAACTGAAACCTGAATGGAAAAGTATATGATTTCCGGCATCCAGCAGGTGGGCGTCGGAACCGAAAACTTCAGAAAATCATGGGATTGGTACATCCAGATGTTCGGGATGGACATCCGGATTCTGGAAGATGATACCGTGGCGGAGCGCATGCTTCCGTATACGGGCGGCAAGGCGCAGCGGCGCCACGCCTGCATCGCCGTCAACCTCCAGGGCGGAGGCGGCTTCGAAATCTGGCAGTACGCCGAGCGCAGGCCCCAACCCTGCCCCTTTGAGATATCGGCCGGCGACCTCGGCATTTTCGCCGCCAAGGTCAAGTGTCTGGATGTGAAAGCTTTCCGGGAAGAGCTTGCCGCTAAGTGGGACCAGGTGTCTCCGGTGGAGAGCCTTCCGGACGGCTCCCCCTGTTTCTGGGTCAAAGACCCCTGGGGGAACCTCTTCCAGCTGGTCGAACGCAAGGATGTCTTCATCAACCAGGGCCGTCTGAACGGCGGAATCGCCGGAGCTGTCGTCGGTGTCAGCGACATGGACCGCAGCGTTGCCTTCTACCGCGAAGTGCTGGGCTATGACCGGGTACTGAGTGACACGAAGGGCCGCATCTCCGACTTTGTGAAAGCGGGCGGAGAGTCGTACCGCCGGGTCCTTCTCGGCCGCTCGAAACCCTTCGAGGGCGCCTTCTCCCCGCTGATGGGTGAGAGCACCATCGAGCTCGTCCAGGCCCTGGAGCATACGCCCCGCAAGATCTACGAGGGTCGCTACTGGGGTGACCCCGGCTTTATCCAGATCTGTTTCGACGTCACGGGCATGGACGCGCTCAAGAGATTCTGCGCCGCCAAGGGCTGCCCCTTCACCGTGGACAGCTGCCCCGATGGACAGCGCTTCGACATGGGCGACGCCTCGGGACGTTTCACGTATATCGAAGACCCGGACGGGACGCTGATCGAGTTCGTCGAGACGGAGAAAGTCCCGGTGGTCAAATCCCTGGGCTGGTTTATCGACATGAAAAAGCGTGATCCCCGCCGGCCCCTTCCGACCTTCCTTTTCCGCCTGATGGGCCTTGTTTCCAGACAGAAAGTACAAACACCATAATATGCAAACAGATATTTTTGACAAGATCCGGAAATCTTCCGGCGGCCCGATCGGGCAGTATCGTGAAAAAGCAGACGGTTATTTCGCCTTTCCGAAACTGGAAGGAGAACTCGGTCCCCATATGCGTTTCAACGGCAGCGACGTGCTCTGCTGGAGCCTGAACAACTACCTCGGCCTGGCCAATCACCCGGCCATCCGCAAGGCCGATGCCGAAGGCGCCGCCAAGTGGGGCCTTGCCTATCCGATGGGCAGCCGCATGATGACCGGCCAGACCGCCCTCCATGAGGAACTCGAACGCCGGCTTGCCGCTTTCGAGAAGAAAGAAGCAGCCTTCCTCTTCAATTTCGGCTACCAGGGCATCCTGTCGACCATCGACTCGCTGGTGAGCCGCCACGATGTGATTGTCTATGACGCCGAGGCCCATGCCTGCCTGCTGGACGGCATCCGGCTCCATATCGGCAGCAAATACAAATTCCGTCACAACGATGCCCAGGACTGCGACCGCGTCCTTGCCCGGGCGACGGCGGAGACCGAGAAGAGCGGCGGCGGTATCCTGGTGATCACCGAAGGCGTGTTCGGCATGACCGGCGCCCTGGGCATCCTGGACCAGATTGTCGCCCTCAAGAAGAAATACAATTTCCGTTTCCTGATTGACGATGCCCATGGCTTCGGCGTGATGGGCCCCCATGGAAGGGGTACCTCCGAGCATTTCGGGGTGATGGACGGGGTGGACCTGTACATCGGCGCCTATGCCAAGAGCATGGCCATCATCGGTGGTTTCGTAGCGGCGGACAAGGATATCATCGATTTCCTCCGCTACAACATGCGTTCGCAGATCTATGCGAAGAGCCTGCCCATGCCGATTGTCGAAGGCTGCCTGAAGCGCCTGGAAATCATCGACTCGCCGGAAGGCGACGCCCTGCGCGCCCAGCTCTGGAAGGTGACCCGCCGCCTGCAGGAAGGCTTCCGCGAGATGGGCCTGGACATCGGTCCGGCCGAAGCCTGCGTCACGCCGGTCCATGTGAAAGCCGGTGTCAACCAGGCTTCCAACATCGCCGTGGCCCTGCGCGAAGAGTACCATATCTTCTGCTCGGTGGTCATCTACCCGGTGATTCCTCCGGGAATGGTCATTTTCCGCATCATCCCGACGGCGGCCCACAGCATGGAGGATGTCGAGCGGACCCTTGCGGCCTTCCGCGACATCCAGTCGCGCCTGTCCAGCGGCGAGTTCGACAAGGACATGCCGGATATGGCCCTGATCAAATAGGATGCAGCGCGTCTGGATTACGGGAGCTTCCTCCGGAATCGGAGCTGCCTGTGCCCTCCGCTATGCGGCGGAGGGTGCGGGGCTTGTCCTGACCGCTTCTTCGGCACAGCGGCTTGAGGGCGTGGCGGAGCGCTGCCGGAGAGCGGGAGCGGGGAAAGTCGTCGTCCTTGCCTGCGACCTGCGGCGGTCCGAGGCGCTCGAAGCGCTCTCTGACCAGGCCTGGGCGGCGCTCGGCGGGCTGGACATTGTCCTGCTGAACGCCGGCATCAGCCAGCGGACCAACGTGGAGGACACCTCCATGGAGATGGTCCGTGAGATCATGGAAATCAATTACTTCGCCCCGGTAGCCCTCGCCAAGGCCCTGCTGCCCCGGATGGTGGAGCGGGGCGGCGGGAAGATTGCCGTCACGACGTCCATCGCGGGCCGCTTCGGCTTTCCGCTCCGCTCGGGATACAGCTCGTCGAAATTCGCCCTGTACGGCTTTTTCGAGACCCTCCAGGCGGAGTATTATGACAAGGGCATCCGCGTCACGATGGTCTGTCCCGGCCGCGTGAAGACGGACATCTCCCTCCGGGCCCTGGACAAGGGCGGAAAGCCCCACGGGACCATGGACCCCGGACAGGACGGCGGCATGGACGCCGACACGGCCGCCCGCATCATCCTGAGGGCCATCCGGAAGGGTTGCCCGGAAGTACTCGTAGGAAGGAAGGAACTCCTGATGGTCTGGATCAAACGCTTTTTCCCGGGGCTCTGCGCCCGGCTTGCCCGAAAAATCAAACCCATGTAGCGATGCTTTTCGAAGAACTGGAAAAAGACTACCGCTTTAAGGAAGGCTATCATACCTGCATCAATTGCGGGACCTGCACGGCTGTCTGCCCGGCGGCGGAGTTCTACCGCTATGACCCGCGCAAGATTGTGTCCATCGTCCAGACGCGGGATGATGCCCAGATCGAGGCGCTCCTGAGGAGCGACACCATCTGGTACTGCGGCGAATGCATGAGTTGCGTGACCCGCTGCCCCCGGAGGAACGGCCCCGGCCTGGTGATTATGGCCCTCAGGGACCTCAGCGTCCGTCTCGGCTACTTTACGGATTCGGAGAAAGGGAGGCAGATGCTGCCCCTGACCCGGACCTTTTCGCGCAACATCCTGGAATACGGCTACTGTGTCTATCCGGAGACCTTCGCCTGGGAGGACCACAAGGAGTCCGGACCGGTCTGGAAATGGCACATGGACCATCTGGAAAAGAGCCTGGAACGGCAGGGGGCGAACTACAAGGGCGACGGCCCCGGCGTCCTTCGGAAGATCCCGCAGGAGTCGTTGGACGAACTGAAGGCCATCTTCGACGCCACGGGCGCCACCGAGCGGATCCGCCTGGTGGAGCAGAAGTCCGCCGAGAAGGCCAGGGAAATGGGCCTTAGTCTGGAAGAATATGAAAGAAAGGCGTTTACGTATTCGTCCGATAAACATTTCAACGAATGATCTACGAGGGTAAGCAGAAAATCTGGCAGGATTACCAGAAAGAGATACCGGACGACCACTGGTACTTCGTCCGCAGCTGCATCCGGCAGAATTTCTTCCCGGGCAGCGAGCACATGTTCACTGAGATCACCCAGAAGGTCCTCGGGCGGGACATGTATGAGAATCCCTACCACACCACCTGCGGGGGCATCGCCTACCACTGCGACACCCTTCCGCAGGAGACGGCGATGACCATCGTCGCCCGCCAGTTCGCCCTGATGACGGAGGCGGGGTATGAGAATTATGTGGCGAGCTGCATCACCTCCTTTGGCAACTATGTCGAGATCCTGGAGACCTGGCACGAGTTTCCGGAGCTGGAAGCCCGGATCCGGGAGCTGCTCTGGACCTCCTGCAAGCGGGAATTCCGGAAACCGAAATACCTCGCGCATACCAGCGACCTGATCTACCACTGGCGCAACGAGATTGCCGAGAAGGCGAAGGTCCGCCTCGTGGACTGCCATACGGGGGCGCCGCTCAGGATGGCCGAGCACATCGGCTGCCACTATGCCAAGATGTTCCCTTCCAAGGGCGTCGGCGGGGCGGAATACCCCTACGTCCTTGCCGGCATGATCGAAAGCTGGGGCGGCCAGGTCGTGGACTATCCCGAGCGGCGGCACTGCTGCGGCTATGGCTTCCGCCAGTACCACATGCAGGCGAACCGCGGCTACTGCGTGTCCAATACCCACAAGAAATTCGAGTCCATGGAGCCGTACGGCATCCAGGCCATCCTGACGAACTGCCCCGGCTGCGCCTATTTCATGGACCGCTGGCAGTATGTCATCGCCGAGCAGACCGGAAAGACCTACGGGCCGGACGGATTCGGCATTCCGGTGCTGACCTATGAGGAGCTCGCCGGCCTGGTGCTAGGTTACAATCCCTGGGACCTTGGCCTGCAACTCCACCAGGTGGCTGTGGAACCGCTCCTGGACACGCTCGGCGTCCCGTATGACCCGGATGCGAAATACCTGGGCCTGAACAAGGAAGACCTCCTGCGTCCGGAGCTTCCCAAGAACCTCAAATGCTTCTGATGCGATGAAAGAAAATGTAGTCATCATCGGCGGCGGCATCGCCGGCATGCAGGCAGCCCGGGAACTGCTCCTGCTGGGTTACAATCCGATGATCGTCGAGCAGCAGGACCATCTCGGGGGCCATGTCTCCCGCTGGCACCGGCTTTTTCCGGACCTTTCTTCCGCCCAGGACCTGGTGCGGAGGCTCGGGGAAGAGATTTCCGAGGCGAATATTTTCCTGGAGACGAAGGTCAGTTACATCAACCGCCTGTCCGGGGGCTATCTCGTGATGCTGACCAATGGCGTGAGCATCCCGACCAAGGCCATCCTTGTCGCTTCCGGCTTCCGCCTGTTCGACGCTTCGCGGAAGGAAGAATACGGCTATGGGGTCTATGACCATGTCATCACGAATGCAGACCTGGAGGCCTGGTTCGGCGGGGCTCCAGACAGCCGTATCCCCTCCTCGCCCCGCTCCATCGGTTTTGTCCACTGTGTGGGCTCCCGCGACCTCAAGGCCGGGAACAGCCAGTGTTCGAAAGTCTGCTGCATGACCGCTGTCAAGCAGGCCATCGAATTGAAGGAACGCTTCCCTGACGCGCGCGTGTACTGCTTTTATATGGACCTCAGGCTTTTCGGGAAGAAATACGAAGACTTCTATATCAATGCCCAGGAGCAGTGGGAAGTCAATTTTATCCGCGGGAGGGTGTCGGAAGTGGGGGAGACCCAGGACGGTCAGCTGCAGGTCAAGGCGGAGGATACCCTGGTCGGGAAGCCGCTCAAGCTGCGGCTGGATCTGCTGGTGCTGATGTCCGGTATGCTCTGCAATCCCGATGCGGCCGCCATCGCCCGGATGGCCCGGCTGGACGTGGACAGCGACGGCTTCCTCAAGAGCCTGGACAACCTGGGCGGAACGACGCGTTCCTCCCGTCCGGGCATTTTCTATGCCGGCGCCTGCACGGGGACGAAGACCGTTCCGGAGGCCCTCGCCGAAGCGCGGAGCGCCGCACTGGACATTCACCGTTATCTTCAGGAGGCATGACAGATTTCGGATTTACCCTGTCCCGGAGCGCCACCGTCGACCTCGACCGGGTGGACCGCTCGCGCTATGAGCGTCTGGTCGCGCTCGCCCCGGATGCGCGCATCTGCATGAACTGCGGCTCGTGCGGGGCGACCTGCACGGCGGCTCCCTTCAGCGGGATGAGTCTGAGGAAAGTGCTTCTCGGCCTCCAGCGGGGACAGGATGTGCGGCCCCTTCTCGACAGCTGCATGCTCTGCGGAAAGTGTACGATGGTTTGCCCCCGGGGCATCAATACCCGGCGGCTGATACTCTCTTTGTCGAAGGTCTATGATTGAGCGCTTCTCATCCGGTTTCCATCCCTTTGTCCTGCCGTTTCTCGTCGGGATGTTTTTCGTGCTGGGGTACTGCCTGGTCGGTATTTTCCGGATTCTGGCGCAGCTGCCCCGGGAGGATCGACTGAAATTCTACCTCTCGCTCATTACGCCCAAGACGGCCTGGAAAAACATCCGGGACATTTTCTGCGACTGCCTCCTGCATGTCAAGCTCTGGAGGCGGAACCGCCTGCTCGGCTACATGCACTCCAGCATCGCTTTCGGCTGGTTCATGATCATCCTGCTGGGCCATATCGAGGTCATCCTTTTCCTGCCGGAGCGCATCCACCTTTTCTATTATCCGATTTTCTTCAATTATTTCGTCGCGGAGACGGATTCGACCATCCAGGGGTCCCTGCTGTTCTTCCTGATGGACTTTTTTCTCCTGGTGATTCTCAGCGGCATCACCCTCGCGATCATCAAGCGGGTCCGTTCCCGCCTCTTCGGGATGCGGCGCACGACGCGTCAGTCCCTGACGAACCAGGTGGGCCTCTATGCCCTCTGGGCCATTTTTCCGCTCCGTCTGCTGGCCGAAAGTTTCACGGCCCATATCAGCGGCGGGAGTTTCCTGACCATTCCGGCGAACTGGGTGTTCCGCCAGTTCCTGGGGAACGACCTGAACATGCTGCCGACCTGGTGGGCCTATTCCATCGTGCTCGGGGTCTTCATGGTCGTGCTTCCTTTCTCCCGCTACATGCATATTCCGGCGGAGATGATGCTGATTCCCCTGAGGAACGCGGGGCTCAAACTCCGGGGCGCCCGGAAAGGTTTTGCCCGCATCCAGGTGCTGAGCTGCCCCAGCTGCGGGGTCTGTATCGATGCCTGCCCGATGAGCGTCAGCAAGGCCAACCTGAAAGACTGTACCGTTTACTTGACCCGGCAGCTGCGGCGCGGAAACGAGCGGCGCATCGCCGAGATCAGCGACAAGTGCCTGCTCTGCGGCAAGTGCGAAGCGCTCTGCCAGGTCGGGGTCGAGGGACCGGAGCTGAGAATCGCGCTCCGTTCGGAGCGGAAATATGCCCTTTCGCCTGCGTTCAAGGAGGTCCATCCGGCAGCCCCGGCCGCGACAGGCGCGAAAGTGCTGTATTACGGCGGCTGCATGTCCCAGCTCGTCCCTTCGCTGGGGCGGAGTGTCGTTTCCATCCTGGAGAAAGCGGGGGTGGATTACCAGTGGATGGACCGTGACGGAGGCATCTGCTGCGGCCGCCCGATGCTGACCGCAGGCCGCCTGGAAGAGGCGGAGCGCATCGTAAAGAAGAATACGGAGGCCATCCTTGCCTCCGGGGCCGAGGTGCTGCTGGTGTCCTGCCCGATCTGCTACCGGATGTTCCGGGAAAAGTACACCCTTCCCGGGGTGAAGGTGGTCCATTATGCCGCTTATTTCCAGCAGCTTCTCTCCGAGGGGGCGCTGGTTGCGGAGCGCAGCGACCTTTGCTACGTCTACCACGACCCTTGCGAACTGGGCCGGGGCTGTGGGATCTACGAAGAGCCGCGGCGCCTGCTGGGACAGCTCTCCGGTATTGCGGAGGCGCCCAAGTCACGGCAGGAAAGCATCTGCTGCGGCGGCTCCCTGGGCTCGCTCTCGCTGAGCTTCGCCCAGCGGGAAAAGATGACGCGCGCCGCCCTCGACAACCTCTACGCGAGCAAGGCCGATGCCATCGCTACGGCCTGTCCGCTGTGCCAGTGGACCTTCTCCCGTTATGCCGACCGGCCGGTGCGGGATATCGCCGAGGTGGTCGACGCCTGTACCCATGGAAAACAAAACAACCCCTAATATGCGATTTTCTCCTACCCCGTATCATCTCGTGAATGTGGCCGACGGCCGTGAATTCGAGGACAAAGGATGGACCCTGTCGGATCCGGAAGGCGGAAAGCCTTCGCTCGTGAGGGCCGTCTATGACAAGAAAAAGTTTTCGCCCCGGGAGCGGCTTTCCGGTATCTACCGCTATGCGGACTGGATGCCCATCCGGCGCACGCTGCGCGGCTCCTCGGCCCCGGTGACCTACCGCTCGGAGGGCCTGGCCAGGCATCTGGGCCTGGAGAACCTCTACATTACCTTCTCGGGCTGGAATCCGGCCATCGGTGCCGAGATGCGCACCTGCTCGTTCAAGGAGACGGAGGCCTATTCGGTGCTGGCGCGTCTTGCCCCGGACGAGAAGCGGACGCTGGTTGTCCAGTCTGCCGGCAACACGGCCCGGGCCTTTGCCCAGGTCTGCTCGGACAACCGGATTCCGGTCGTGATCTGCGTCCCGGAAGACAGTCTCCACGATCTGTGGTTCCACCGCCGGCTCCACCGCTGCGTCAAGCTGCTGGCGGTCCCGCATGGCTGTGACTATTACGATGCCATCGCCCTGGGCGAGAAGCTGGCCCAGGATCCCCGTTTCGTGCTGGAGGGCGGTGCCAAGAATGTGGCGCGCCGCGACGGCATGGGCACGACGGTGCTGAGCTGTGTCGAGGCGGCGGGCCGGATTCCGGACGCATATTTCCAGGCGGTCGGCTCCGGAACGGGGGCCATCGCGGCCTGGGAGAATGCCTGCCGGCTGGCGGAGGACGGCCGCTTCGGGGAAAACCACATGCGGGTCTATGTGGCCCAGAATGCGCCTTTCTCCCTGATGTATGACAGCTGGAAGGCCGGTTCCCGGGAGTTGCTGCCCCTGTCTCCGGAAGAGGGCCGCTACCAGGCGGAGATCATTCTCGCGAAGGTGCTGAGCAACCGTAAACCGCCGTACAGCCTCGCCGGCGGCCTCTACGATACGCTGAAGGCCTCCCATGGGGATTTCTTCCTCGCTGACAACAACGATATCATGTACTGGATGCTCCAGTTCCGGAACCTGGAAGGCTACGACCTCTTGCCGGCCGCCTGCGTGGCCGTGTCGGCACTTGCCCAGGCAGTGAAGACCGGAAAGGTGAAAAAGGAGGAGTGTGTCATGCTGAACTGCACCGGCGGCGGCACCCTCGCGGCCAAAGCCCGGGGCTATGTCTTCAAGAAGCCCGACCTCGTGCTCTCTCCCGACCTTCCCTCCGAAGAAATCATCGCCAAGGTCTGCGAACTGTTCTAGCCCTGCCGGCGAACGATATCGGCCCTTTCCGTTCTCTCGCAGCGCCCGCTCCTACCGGTCCACTCTGGCGGCGCATCCGCTCCTACCGGTCCACTCGATGGACCGGTGTGCACGCCCGCGGGTCGCGAAAGCATCCAACTGTCTCTGCAGGGGGGCCACGGCTGGACGAATGGAAATAAAAACAAAATGATGATGAAACGAATCTATCTTTTGGCGCTGGTTGCGCTTAGCCTTGGCGCCTGCGCACCGAAATTCGCTGCCCCGGTCTATGAGGGGCGTTCCCTCAACGGACTGTTTTCCTTTCTGATGGAGCATCAGTCTCCCGATACGCCCCGCAGCCGCGTCTATGTCGTCGCGCACCGGGCCAACACGGCCGAAGGACAGGCAGCGAAAGTTCCGGACAATTCCCTGCCGGGCATCGAACTTTCCGTCAAGCATGGTGTGGACATGGTCGAACTGGATGTCCGGACCACGAAGGACGGCGTCCTGGTCCTTTGCCACGACCGGACCATCGATGCATCCACGACCGGCCATGGGCCCGTGGCGGATTACACCCTCGACGAACTCCGGCAGTTCGATATGCAGAAAGACGGACAGGTCTGGACGGACGAGGATGGCCGGACGGTGAAGATGCCGACGCTCGCCGAAGCACTGGAGGCCTGCCGCGGCCGGATCTGGGTCAATCTGGACATCAAAAAGGCGGATCTGACACTTCTGGTCAAGATGGTGGAGGACTGCGGAATGGAGGATGAGGTGATGCTCTTTACGGGGCAGGCGGCCGTCGTGGATTCCCTCAATCCCCGTATTGCCATCCACCCATACATCCACAAGCCCGAGTCCGTCGGGAAATATGCTGCCTTCAATGCCCATCTCTTCCAGTATGGATGGGACGCTTATGTCGGGGCGAACGTCAATCTGGCCCGTGAGGTTCGCGCCCGCGGCGGTCTGACCTATTCCAACTATCTCTTCATCGAAGAGCCCTTCCTCCGGGGAGACACGCGCATCCTGGACATGTTCATCGAGTCCGAGACCGACTTTGTCCAGACCAACTACCCCGAGCCGGTCATGGCCTACCTCCGCCGGAAAGGTCTGCGGTAGGGATGTCGTCAGACAATGGAGCCGATGGTTTTGATGCGGTCTTCGAAGGTGTCGCGGTCGCCGGCAGAGGCATTGCGCAATTTGACCCGGTAGTTGTAAACCGTAGGGAGCGAGAGCCGAAGGAATTTGGCGATGCGCTTGGAATCCGTGACGCCGAGGCGGATCAGGGCGAAGATTCGGAGTTCATTGTTCAGTTTTCCGGCTGTGGCGGGCAGATTCAGGCGCTTATTGGGAAGCAGCAACGAGTTCAAATGCTCCGGGAAGTCTGGGAAAAGGCCGAGGAAGGTTTCATCAAACTTGTCGAACAGTACTTTCCATTCTGCATCGACGAAGCTGTCGGAGCGGAGTTCTTTCTGGATGGCGCCGAAATCCATCTGCTTGGCTGTCACCCTCAGGTTGGAGCGGAAGCGCTCCAGGGAGTCGATATGCTCTGAGTACATCGACAGAAACTGCCCCAGATAGGTATCCTTGATTCTATTGGACTCTTCCAACCGCGCAGTCTGAAGAGAGATGGCCGCGTTTGCCCGATGTAACCTGTTGCGATTCCTGTTGAGGAAGAAAAGGTTCACGCCTAGCATAAAGATCATGACAAGCAACACAGCCGATGTGCTCCGGAGTTGGTGGTTCTGGATTACAATTTTGGATTCATAGGTATTCGTGATCAGGGGAAGCCGTTCTGTAATCAAGTTGATCCGATAACGGGCGCCCATCGAAACCGCATCGGCGTAATTACGCATGATATACCGGTTGGCGCGATTGATATCACCTTTTTCGAAACACATCTTGGTTACTAAGATTGGAGATCCATAGATCTTCACCGGGCTCAAAAAATCATAACGCGCCCCCACGGCGTAGTAGTACAGCGCATTGCTTTCATCGCCCATGGCATTGTAGGCTTTTGCCATCCAATAATTGAGCATGGCCCTTCCGGGAAGGCTCATGGAAGGGCCTTCAAGCCTGGATTTCATCAGCGAGATAGCCTCTTCCGGATGGCCGCTGCCAATCAGAATATTGGCCTTGGTGTTGTAGTATTCAATGATGTCTCCGCTGACGGTGCGGTCGCAGAGGTTCAGGCATTGTATTTCTTTCTCCTTATATTCGCGTTCTTTCCGGGCATCCTGCGTATCCACCAGCAGATTGTGGTATATGTCGTAGCGGAGATAGTTGTATCTGTGCTGCAATGGCGTCTCCATGATGGCCGCCTGGTCAACCCGGTCGAGGGAGGCTATCGCATCATGGTACATGCCTGCCATCATGTAACTGTTGGCCAGGTCGATGGCTGCGTCGGCGGCAAGAATGGCATCACCGGCGATGGAGGCGAGTTCAGACTTCCGATGGGCATAGGAAAAGGCCGAGTCCACATTCCATTTTTCATATTCGGCATAGAGGGCGTCACAGATGCGGTAGGCGGACACTGCATCCGGGGCGTCGTCGAGCGTCGGACGAAGGAGGTCGATACCGGCCTCTTTGGCAGCTGCAATGCTGTCTTTTTGAAGCATGACCCGGTCGAGTTCGTCAAGGGCTGCGGCGACTTTCGGGTCATACAAGGGCGCTTTGCGGCATGAAACAGCCCCGAAGACGAGCAGGGCGGCAAGGCCCGGGAGGATGACTTTATTTCCTGTCATTTTGATAAATCTTGGTCTGCAAATCTAATGATTTGCTTCCGGAATCGCAATAGGATAACTACTAAAAACGACAGACTTATTTCCGGTAAGATGCTGATAAACAGCGATATGATTGCTCTACACATGCCTAAAATCACTACTAACGTGCTCCCGAATGTGGATTTTTTATCTATTATTGTTCATATTTGCGTGTCATTCATTTAAATCTTTCAAAAACATCATCATGATGAGGACACAAAACAATAACCGCCTGAACCATTATCTGCGGCCTTGCATTGAAGTTTATGCCAGCCACGTTGAATACCCCTTCTTGCTGTCCGGCGGGAAGCCTGACAATCTAACGGTCATCGATGCAACTGAGGATGACGATTTTAACTATTAAACCGCAGGTATCATGAAAAAGTATTTCGTTTATATAGCTTCCGCCCTGCTCGGATTGGCCGCATTAGTTTCCTGCAATAAGGAAACCGCTTTTCCTGAAAATTCCGCAGAACCCGCCACGACTCCACAAGACGATCTTGTGACCATCAGCATCAGGGCCAATGTCGAGAATCCTGTCACGCGCGTTTCCGCTGCCGATGAAGGTGCAAGCATCACTTATACCTGGCAGGCCGGAGATGAAATTAAAGTCTTGTACGAGGGCGGCAGCACAACGGCGACTGCAGCCGTCAGCGACGGCGTCGCCACTTTCTCGCTTTCCGTTCCTGACGGGGCTACCGCCCTTTGGATGGTGTATCCTTCAAGCCTCGGGGCTTCCATCGAGGGCGGCAGACTCAAAATTAACATGCCTGCTGTGCAGAAGGATGTCCTTCCCGCTGTTTTCGTCGCAAACTGCGACGCGTCCGCCGAGTCGGTCACATTCCGCCATCCCGTGTCATGGTATAAAATAGTCGTTGACGGTGACGGCACCGATGTCACGCGCCTGATACTCTCCTCCGCAGGAGACAATGCTCTTTCGGCTTCGGCCATGGCTCTTGATTTCAACTCCGGAGTTCCTTCCGTGTATTCCCGGGACAATGTCGCGAGTGAGGTGACTCTTGACTTTTCAGGGGCCGGAACCTATTATCTTCCCATTATGCCGGATGTCGCCAAGACGGCTTCCGACCTCACTTTCCAGTTCTATCGCGGAGAAGCCAAGACCGAGAAGGCCGGAGCCTACTGGCACGCAAAAGACCTTGCAGACGAACGTGGCAGCCTTGTGAACTGGGGAAGCCTCCCCGCCAAGGCCACCAACCGCTATGTCAGCACTTCGGGCAGCAGCTCCAACAACGGCGCCACCGCCGACAAGCCCTGGGACCTTGCCACTTTCAAGGGCTTCATGGAGAATTCCTCTTCCAGGGATGCCGCCACGCTGGCCCTTTATGACGGCGTGAACATCCGCCTTGCAGCAGGCACCTATTCGCTTTCCGCCAAAATAGCCCCCAATATTTCCATCAGGACCAATATTATCGGGCACAGCGCCGAAGACACATTCATTGACGGATCGTCCAATAAACTCCTTTTTGATATTTACAAGCAAACTGGCGAGTTCGTAACATTCAAGAATATTACCTTCCAGGGCGGCCGAAACAGCAACGACGGTGGGGCTTTCCGTATCGGCAACAGCAGCAGGGAATTCACGATTGTTTTTGACAACTGCAGATTCATCAAGAATTCAATCACCACCGCCGGTAAGTACGGAGGTGCTTTCTATATGTGTGCAAACTCGGAAGTGACGTTCAATGGCTGCACTTTCGGAGACGGCACCGATGCGGGCAAGAATTACGCCCCTGCAGGAGGTGCGCTGTATGCCACAGGGAATGCCAAATTGAATCTCAATGACTGTACATTCAAATTCAACCAAGCTACCGGATCCGCCGGGGACGGCGGCGGCGCCTGCATCTTTGCGAACAGCACGAATGTCATAAAAATCAACCATTGCAGCTTTGTGGGCAACACGGCGGGTTCCCGAGGTGTCATACGTGTCAACGACAATGTGCTCGTTTACCTGAACGGTGTCTCGTTCAATGGCAACACCACTACGGAGGGTTCAAATCCCTGGGGTGTGTGTATCCACGGGGGCAATTCCTTTTTCTGTATGAACAACGTCACGTCGTTCGGCAATTACAATACTGAGAATGTGACATCGAATTCCTGCGCTTTCAACTGCGACCGCGGCTTCATCATCACCAACAGCACGCTGATTGACCGTGGAGGCCAGTATGAAGTCCGCATAAATGACATCTACAAAAGCGTGTATCAGAAGATTCACAACCTGGCAATGTGCAACAACATCATTTCCAATGAATCCGCTCCGAACTATACCTTCTGGGTCAGGGGAAGCATAACCCTGAACAATTACGGCCATAACGTCCGCGGATCAGGTGCGGCGCAGGGAAATGTCCTTGACAGCACCCCGGCGACCGACAAGTATGGCCAGACCCACTCTGTCCTCGGTGGTACTTATTCGGATGGAGTGTACTCCTGGTCTGGAACCATTGCAGGTTTTACTCCTGCAACGGCTGCTGACGTCGAAAACGCGATAAAGGCCTGCACTGTATCGATGGCAGGTGTTTCCAACGTCGGCTCCGACTTCTACGCCTGGCTCAAAGAAATCGGCGCACTGGGTAAGGACGCCCGCGGAGTAACCCGCGGCACTCCCTGGTGGCCGGGAGCATATCAGAATTAGCAATGAAAAGAGTATTCCTGTTTTTGGGGGCCGTGTGCCTTGTCCTTCTCTCGGTTCTCTCCTGCGATAAAGCGTCAGAGAATGGAAAGGACGAAGTCCCGGCCCTGGAAGCCAGGATCGTTGAGGTGGACAGCCCGCGGATGAAAATCTATTTCCCGCCGACGGAAGGGCGCCGCTGTCCGCTGGCGATTGTCTGTCCGGGTGGAGGTTATTCTTCCATCCCCGGTGCAGACGGCTATGAGGGTGCTTTTTACAAAGACCTCTTCAATGAAGCCGGATATGCGCTTGTCGTCCTTTATTATTCCCTGCCGTATGTCGAGGTGGTGTTCGCCAACCGCTCCGCCTCCACCAACGACAACGTCCATCCCAATTCGACCGGCATGGCCTATATGGCAGGACAGATTTGGAACGCATTCTCAACGTTGCCGACAAAAGACTGACTAGGACAGCTATGTATTTTTTTAGGAAAAATTGTTAATTTTGCATTGTAACCGCATAAGAAAACCGTTTAGGTTTGCAAATGATAACTAATAACATATAAAACGTAACAAAATGATCATCAGTCAAATGACGGTAGGGAAACAGTATGTTGTCCCTGCTTTACGGGTTATCGCGCGCGTAGCGCACGAACCTTTCTGCGCGTCCGGGGAAGGAACCACGGACAATTACGATGAGATTACGGTTGATTGGAACTAAAATGGAAAGCGCTATGAAAAAGAATGTTATCCGTATCAGCGCTGTGGTGGCCATGGCTGCCCTCGCGCTTTCCTGTGCCAAGGAAGTGGATCAGAAAGAAGCGGCTCCTGCAGGGGAGCAGCCGGCAGAGGCCGTGGACGGCGTCCTGTTCAAAGCGGTCGCCGGCTCCGTGGCGACCAAGACAACCATCGAAAACGGAAGCGGTTCCGAGCGGATTGTCAAGTGGGCCGTCGATGATGAAATCAACATCTGGTGGTCTGCCACCGGAAGCGTCTCCGCCAAGGCCGCATCGGCGGGACAGAGCACGACCTTCTCCGCCGAAGTCGAGGATGCTCCTTCCTATTACGCGGTGTATCCCAAGGATGCCGCCAGCGCCCTCGCGATGGACACAGACGCGGCCCGCGGGGTGGATACGCTGAAAATCGTGGTCCCGAAGGTCCAGGACGGTGCCTTTGCCGGGGCGAACATCGCCGTCGCCAAGACGAGCGCGGCTGACAAGCAGTTCGCCTTCCTGAACATGGGCTCCCTGATCCGTTTTGAAGTTGCTTCCGCCCAGTACACCAAGGCGGTCATCCGCGGGGCCAAAGGCGAGGTTCTCGCCGGAGAGGTTCCGGTTACTTTCGCGGGCAGCGATATTGCCCTCGGGACGGTGAAAAACGCAGCCAAGTCGGTTGAGGTCAGCCTCAGCGGTGCGGGTGAGTACTATGTGGCCATTCTTCCGACGACCCTCAGCGGCTTTTCGATCGCCCTTTACAAGGACGAGGTGGTTTCTCCTGCCGCTTACCGGACGACGGAATATGTGCTGCCCCGTGCGACGCTCCTCAATGCCGGTCAGATCGGTGATAAGATCATCACAGATTACTATGCATCCGTTTCCGGCGCCGGCACCAAAGACGGTAAGAGCGCTGCGAACGCCTTCGGCCTGACGGAACTTCGCGACTTTATCCGCCAGCCGCTCGACGGCGAGGGCAAGCAGATAGACGGCGAGGCTGATTTCAAGGCGTCCATCCTCGATGGCGCGACTATCCACTTTGCGGACGGAGAATATGTCATCCCGGAGAATGCTGAGGGATTCAAACTCGAATTCACTTCGTATCCCAAGCAGGTCCATCTGACGTTTGAAGGAACGCAGAGCGCTGTCCTCAGCGGAGATAACAAGTACCGTGTCCTGACACTTGGCAACCAAATTGAACTGACCTTGAACGGGATGTCCGTCAAGAACGGCAACCGCGAAGCGGAGGCCAGTGAGGGTGCAGGCATCCTGATTGGCGCCGGCAGTTCCGGAGATGCCACACTCAACTTAAGTGGAACGCTGCTGGATAATAACCGGAACGCCACGTCGACTTCCGGCGGTGCAATCCGTGTTTCCAAGGGTACGCTCAATGCAGTTAATTGCGAGTTCGGAAAAGACAATTACGCCCGTAACGGCGGTTCTATCTATACGAACAACGAGGTGGCCGTGGTTAATTGCACAGGCTGTACGTTCAAGAGCCATACGTTTAATACCGGCGGAGCTGCCAACAACTCCAAAGGAACACAGAATTATGTGAATTGTACCTTCGACGGCTGCTATACCGAAGGTGGTACCGGCGGTGCGATTCATGCCAATGCATCAGGCATCTGCGTGATTAATGTCAACAACTGCACCTTTAAGGACTGCCGGGCTTTCAAGACCGAACTTGACAAGCCTAATAACAATAAGGCTTCCGGTATCATTTCCCTGCAGGCCGCCCAGGTCAATATCGATGGTACTACTTTCGAGAACTGTTACAGCAGCGCCGGCGCAGTAATTCTGGTCCAGAACAGCGATGCCGCTGTTTTAAAGTGCCAGAATTCCGTATTTAAGAATAACAAGGGCCGTTCCCGTGGCCTGATCCAGTTGAATGGTAAATCGATTGCGTTTATCAACAACTGTGTTTTCTATGCCAACCAGATGGTTACATCCGACTGGGGTATGGTACTCCATGGGGGCAATCCTTCGGCCGCTTGCCTGAACAACTGCACCATTTACGGGAATTTCCGGAAAAATGATGCCGGGAACGCAGTGACGGGAGGTAAATCGGTCTGCCTGAACAATGACGGCAGCATCATCCTGACAAATTCGACGCTCATCGAATCCAACGACTTTGTTTCGATCCGGAGCACGAGTGCAAACAACAATGCCGTACTGGTGGCGAACAGTATCGTGGTCAATACCTCTTCGACGAGCAATCTGTTTGTCGGTGCCATTGACAGTGGCAATCCCCAGATGAAAGCGCCGTTCTCGGCCTTCAACAGCATTCTTGGCCCGTCGTACAATGCGGACGGCATTGCTACGTTGGTGGCGAATACCAATAATGTCACGGACGCGACGCTTGCTACGCTGACGGGCGGTGCTTACGACACGACAAATCATGTTTATTCCTGGAACGGTCCCGAAGCCGGCTTTACCAAGATGACGCCGGCAGCCTTTGAGACGGCGTTGAAGGGTATTACCGTGAAGAACGGAAATACGGTGATTAAGGATGAACTCGGCACCGCCTTCTACAGCTGGCTGAGCGAGATCGGCGCCATCGGCAAGGATGCCCTCGGAACGGCCCGCGGCGCGGCCTGGTGGCCGGGCGCCTATCAGGCCAACTAATGATTCGTAACCATATAGATTAATAACAGTTGAACATGAAACGTTTTTTTAGTTATCTTCTCACTGCGGCGGCGATTGTATCCCTTTCGCTTGCCTGCAGCAAGGACAATGGACAGACCCCTGCCAACACCGACAACGGTGGACAGGATCAGCCCGGCGGCGGTGACGAACCGGCTGTCGTGGAAACCAAGGATTACTATGTCTCCCTGGAAGGGGCCGGCACCAAGGACGGCAAGAGCGAAGCCAATGCCTTCAGCTTCAAGGAACTTCGTGAACTGTTGACCCTCGCTCTGAACAACTCCGCTCCGGAGTCCGAAGGGGAGGATCCCACTCCGGTACCTCCGGTCTACGAAGACCTGGACATGATTGACGGTTACACCATCCATTTCGCCGACGGAACCTATGTGCTGCCACTCAGCGCCGAGGAGACGGAAGGCCTCATCCTCGCCCTCCCCGGTGCCGAGAAGGTCGTGGAACTGACCCTCAAGGGTTCGTCCAACGCCATTCTCAGCGGCAACAAGCTGGCCCGCGTGCTGACAGTCGGAGACCAGGTGAAACTCACCATCGACGGGATGGCGGTCAAGGACGGTTTCTCGGAGACGCTGAACGGTGGCGGCATCAAGGTCCATGCTGAAACGGAAGGTGGGAAGGCTGCTCTGGTCCTTCGCAAGACCGTGTTTGACAACAACCGGGTCAGCTCGGGAGCTGAGTCCGGCACGGCAAAATGCAGCGGCGGCGCCCTGTGGTGCGCCAACGGCACCATCGAGGCCGAGGAATGCGTCTTCGAGGCGGAAAACTACGGCCGTAACGGCGGCGCTATTTACACGGACAAGGTGGATGCCATCGCCAACTTCAAGAATTGCACGTTCAAGAGCCATACGTTCAATACCGGTGGCGCTTCCAACAATTCCAAAGGTACACAGAACTTCGAGGACTGCACCTTTGACGGTTGCTACACGGAAGGTGGTACCGGAGGTGCAATCCATGCCAACGCGGCCGGGTGCGTAACGAATGTCAAGAACTGCAACTTCAAGAACTGCCGGGCGTTTATCAACGAGCTGGATAAGGAAACCCCCAATAACAACAAGGCTTCCGGTATCATTTCCATGCAGGTGGCCGAGGTGAATATCGAGGGGACGACTTTCGAAAACTGCTACAGCAGCGCGGCCGCCATCATCCTGGTCCAGAAAGATGATTCGAATCCGGGTGTGCTGAAGATCAACGACTGTGTTTTCAAAAACAACAAGGGCCGTTCCCGTGGCCTGATCCAGTTGAATGGTAAATCGATCGCCTTTATCAACAACTGTGTTTTCTATGCCAACCAGATGGTGACATCCGACTGGGGCATGGTCCTCCATGGCGCCAATCCTTCGGCCGCCTGCCTGAACAACTGCACCATTTACGGCAATGTCCGGAAAAATGACGCGGGAGATGCCGTGACGGGCGGCAACGCCGTCTGCCTGAACAATGACGGCAGCATCATCCTCACGAATTCGACCATCGTCGAATCCGATGACTTCGTCACCATCCGGAGCACGAGTGCCAGCAGCAATGCCGTACTGGTTGCGAACAGTCTTGTCATCAACACTTCTTCGGCGGGCAGCCCGTTTGTCGGCGCCAAGGACAGCCAGGGTAAAGTTACGATGAAAGCGCCGTTCTCGGCCTACAACAGTATCCTCGGGCCGTCTATGGGTGATGGCATTGAAACGTTGGTGACGAATACCAACAATGTCACGGATGCGACGGAAGTGAGCCTTGCGGGTGGCAGCTATGATGAGGCGAAGGGCGCCTACAAGTGGACCGGTCCTGCAGAGGGCTTTACCAAGATGACGCCGGCAGCCTTTGAGACGGCGCTGAAGGGTATTACCGTGAAGAACGGGAATGCCATTATTACAGAAGAGCTTGGCACCGCCTTCTACAGCTGGCTGAGCGAAATCGGCGCCATCGGCAAGGATGCCCTTGGAACCTCCCGCGGCGCGGCCTGGTGGCCGGGTGCTTATCAGGCCAACTAAAATCAAATGCATGGTATGAAAGGTCTTATTCAGACTTTCGGCCGCTTTCTGATCCTTGTCCTGCTCTCCTGCATCAGCCTGGGTGCAGGAGCGCAGGGGAAGGTCAGCATAAGCGGTGCAGTTTATGACGTGACGGGCGCCCCCATTCCGGGAGCCGCCGTCATGCTGCAGGGAGCTGCCCAGGTCGGAACCGTTACGGCCGCGGACGGATCTTTCTCCCTCAGCGTTCCCGCAGATGCGGTACTGGAAGTATCCTTTTTCGGATTCAAGACGGAAGCGGTACCGGTAGCGGGACAAAGTTTTATTTCGGTAACGCTCCAGGAAGACAGCCAGCTGTTGGAGGAAGTCGTGGTCGTCGGTTACGGCACCGCCTCCAAGCGCCTGGTTTCCTCGGCGATTTCCTCCGTCCGGATGGACGAGATTGACCGCGGAGCGGAAGTGGACCCGATGAAATCCCTTCAGGGAAGGGTGACCGGTGTCAGTGTCACCAGTCCCTCCGGTATTCCGGGGTCGACCCCGAATGTGATTATCCGTGGTGTCAGTTCGATCAACGGATCTTCCTCCCCGCTCTATGTGGTGGACGGAATCCCGGCAGAGAGCTATCCCAACATCAATGCCAACGACATCGAGCGGATGGAAGTCCTCAAGGATGCCTCCGCGACGGCGATTTACGGCAGCCGGGCCAATGCCGGCGTCATCCTCATCACGACCAAGACCGGCAAGGCCGGCAAGACGAAAGTGGACATCGATGCCCATTTCGGCCTCGCCCAGGTCGCCCATGATATCAAGATGGCAAAGACCGCCCAGTACATTGACGTCATGCAGGCGGCGGTGGACAACTGGAATGTGTATGTGGTCGAAAAAGGAAAAGGAAGCCTCAAGGAGCTGTATGTGCCGGAGAATCCGGCGGACTTCGACTGGGTCGGGGCCATCTCGCGCCGCTGGGCCAAGCGCGGCAGCGTGACGGGGAGCGTTTCCGGCGGTAACGACAAGACCACCTTTTACCTCTCCACCGGCTACGAGTCGCAGGAAGGTTACCTCAACAAGACCGCTTTCAACAAATACACGGTCCGGACCCGTCTGAGCCACAAAATCGCTCCCTGGATTGCCGTGAATGTCCATATCGCCGGCGCTTATGCCCGCTACGACATGACCGAAGAGACGGACGGCTCGCTGAAGGTGCTCCGCGCGGCGCGTGAGGAGCAGCCCTGGTACACCCCCTATACGACCCGGACCATCAACAAGTATGGGCAGGAAATCCATGCAAACGCCCTCAGCGGCGACTACAGGACGATGTCCGTCGATGGTCTGTGCCGTCACAACCCGGTCATGTGTATCGAAGAGGAGGACTATTACAACAACAAGTACCAGCTCTCCGGTACGGCTTCGCTGGACATCACCCCGATCAAGGGCCTGAAATATACGCCCTCGATCAGCGGCTATACGATTTATGACCATTCGGTCAAGAAACTGACCGAACTCAATACCGAACGGGGTTACAAGGACGGCTGGCACGCCCTGACCGAGCAGAAGAACAATTCGCTGCGCTGGGTCTTCGACAATGTCGTGAGCTGGAACCAGGAAATCGGCCGTCTCAACTACAACATCATGGCCGGCCATTCCTACGAGCAGTATGAGTACAATACCTTCGGGGCTGGTTCCGACAATTATGCGAATGCGGCCTTCCCGTCTTCGTCCTTCAACCTGATTACTTCCGGAACGACCATCTATCCGGGCAGTATCGGCTACAATGCCTATGCGCTGGAGTCGTTCTTCTCCCGGGCGGCCGTCAACTGGGACAACCGCTACATCCTGAACCTTTCGTTCCGTGCGGATGGTTCCACCCGTTTCCCGAAACAGAATCGCTTCGGCTTCTTCCCGGCAGGCTCCCTTGCCTGGATCGTGACCAACGAACCCTTCTTCCCGAAGAACAACGTGCTGACGGAATTCAAGCTGCGCCTTTCCGCCGGACAGACCGGTTCCATGGCCGGCATCGGCAACTGGGCGGCGATGGACCTGGTGAGTGCGGGAAGCGCCTACAACGGCGTTTCCGGCCTGGCGTTCAGCACGCCGGCGCAGAGCCTGAAATGGGAAAAATCCACCAAGCTGAATGCCGGTTTCGACTCCTCCTGGCTGGATGACCGGATGAATCTGCAGGTGGACGCCTTCTATTCCCGGACCGATGACCTGCTGTACAACAAGCCGGTAATCGGCACCTCCGGCTACACCTCCCTCGCGTCCAATATCGGCGTGATCGAGAATGTGGGCGTGGAAGTGACCCTCGGCGGGACCATTATCCAGTCGGGTGACTGGAAGTGGGACATGAACGGCAATTTCTCCTGGAGCCGCAACCGTCTCGTGAAGCTGCTGGACGACCAAGATATCATCTTTGTGGATTCGTCCAACCTGTATGGCGGCAACAAGCACGCCATCATCACCGGACAGCCGATCTCCACCTGGTACACCCTCAAGGCCGAGGGCCTGTATCAGGACGACAGCGAAGTCCCGGCGAAACTCTATGCCAAGGGCGTCCGTGCCGGCGACGTGAAGTACTACGATGTCAACGGAGACGGCGACATCGACTACAACAACGACCGGATGATTACGGGAAAGGCTACGCCGGATTTCTTCGGCGGACTGAATACGTCCCTGAGCTGGAAAGGATTGGAACTCAATGTGTTCTGCCAGTACAGCATCGGCGGGAAGATCTTCGCCGCCTGGAAGGGCGCCGGACAGGAAGGCACCGAACACCTGGGTCAGTCATCCGGCAGCGTGAAAGGCGATGACGCCAAGGATTACACGCAGTATTTCAATGTCAGCGAGTATGCCGCCCTCCATTACTGGAAAGGCCCCGGGACCTCGAATACGATTCCGCGTCCGACGGTCTCCGGCATGCATACGGGCTGGGATGTGGACTACAACATCCTGACCTCCGACCGTTTCCTGGAGGATGCGTCCTACTTCAAGTTCAAGACCATCACCCTGTCCTACCGCCTCCCCCAGAAATGGATGGACCGGCTCAAGATGCAGGGGGTCAAGGTCTTCTTGACCGTTGACAATGCCCTCACCCTGACCAAGTATGACGGCTACGATCCCGAGGTGACAAAGGACTCCGGCCCCGCCGCCGCCAACTATGGCATCGATTTCGGTTATCAGCCGACCCTCCGCTCGTTCCTGGCAGGAGTCAGTGTTAAATTCTAAAACGGCAGGAATTATGAAAAAATACTACATCATTCTCTCTCTTGCCGCCCTTGCGACGCTTTCCTCCTGTGGAAAGATGATGGATGCCATTGCGCCCAAGGGACAGATTACCACGGATAAGCTCAAGGACAGTGACGTGACGCTGCTCTCCAACGGCGTCATGCACCAGTTCGAGGCCTTCTTCAGCAATCTCTGGTGGGAAGGTGACTATCTCGCCGAAAACTATGCGGCGGGCCCTGGTTTCTCCTTCTCCGACATGCATGCGGAGACGCAGTCGGCCTCTGCTTCCCTGGCCCTGACCCGCTGGAACTACTGCTACAACAAGCTCCAGTATGCCAACCTGCTGATCAATGCGGCGGAAGGCAAGACTTCGCCCGCCGCCCAGGAGGCGCTCGCAACGTCGTATTATTTCCGCGCGTTCATTTATTATGGACTCGTGACGCGTTTTGGCGGCGTTCCCCTTATCGACAAGCCGACGACCCTGGACCCTTCCGTCCAGCGGAAGAGCGAGGCCGATATCTGGGCGTTCATCGAAGAGGACTTGAACCGAGCCTCGGGTGCCATCGCGGCGGCGGGGGTCCCGTTCAGTTCTTTCGCCTATGTCTCCGCGGAGGCCATTTCGCTCCTTCGCGCCAAGGTGTATCTGTGGGAAGGAAAATATGACGAGGCCGTCCAGGAGGCGGACAAGGTCATCGGCTCTTCCGCCGGTTTCGCCTTGTCACAGACCAGTGAAGACTGGGCCAAGATGTTTGTCAACGGCACCTCTTCCAAGGAACTGGTCTTTGCGCCCATCAACATCCGCTCCACGGATTACATCCGTCTTTTCGAGCGAGTCAACGATACCGACGGCTCCTTCAATTACTCGCCGACGCCGAAACTGTATAACGGCCTTTTCGCCGATACGGCGGAAAAGACCGGCGACATCCGTGCGAAGGCGACGTTCGGTGCCGACGTGACGCGTGTCATCAAGTTCCCGAACGGCCAGAGCGGCCAGTTTGTGCTCAACCCGGCTCCGTCCGAGTCGCCGCTGGTGGCCCTTCGTCTGGCGGACGCCTATACCGTAAAGGCCGAGGCGCAGTGGCTGGGCGGAAGCGTGGAGAATGCCCTGACGACCCTCAAGGCCCTGATGGAGAAGCGTTACGCGAGCGTGACGCTCCCCGCGACGATGTCGGATGATGCGTTCGAGGCCCTGCTGTTGGACGAACTCCAGCGGGAATTCTATGCCGAAGGACGCCGCTGGTTCGACATCAAGCTGCTGGCCATCCGCCGTCACGGCTATGTCAGTGCCACGGATTATTCCCGCGGCGATTTCACGACCTGGATCAAGACCGTCTATCCCGGCAACGATTCGTATGAAATCGACGGCTGGAACGACCGGCATCAGCTGATGTACTGGCCCATTCCGCAGGCCGAACGGGACAAGTCCTACGGAGCGCTGACCCAAAATCCCGGATATGAACAATAATAACCCATAGAAATGAAAAAGTGTATCACCATTCTCGCAGCAGCTTTAACTTTGATGCTCTGCGGCTGTAACAAAAACACCAGTGGCGAACAGAGCGGTTCCCAGGAAGCGCTGAGCGCCAATTTCACCGTCACCCCCGAAACCGTCTATGCCGGCGAGGCCGTTTCTTTCGCGGCAGAGATCAAAGGCGGTGCGGCTCCTTATACGATTAAATGGACCATCGGCAGCGCCGTCCAGGCCAAGACCGAAACGACCATTACCTTTACCTTCCCGAAGAACGGCTCCTTTATCGTGACGCTGGATGTGACGGACGCCAAGGGCGCCACGGCCCAGAAGAAGAAAGCGGTCGTCGTCAATTCCCCGAAGGTGGAGGAAGTGGGCGCGTTGACGCTGAACTGGGTCGGCAAGATGAATGGGTATAACTCCAAGTCGGCGGCCGCCGTCGCCAACGACGGCTCCGTCTATTCCACCTGCCGGGACAACAAACTCTACAAGTGGTCCTCGACGGGCGAATCCGTCTGGGTGAAAGACAGTTACAAGGTTGTGACCGACGGCTCGGTCTCCTATGGGACACCTTCCGTGGATACGGATGGTACCATCTTTATCGGCACGGGCTCCAAGGACGGCACCCTGCGCGCATTCAATCCGGACGGCAGCGTGAAGTGGACCTTCAGCCAGTGGTACCGCTCTGACGGACAAACACCGGCTCCGACCTGCCAGGGCACGATTGTCGCCATTGATAACAATAATATCTATTTCGGCTGCACCGGCCAGAACGGTATCGTCCTTTCCGCCGACAAGGCAACCGGCGCCCGCAAGGGCTTCCTGGCTCCGGCCGGCGGCGCCCGCAGCGGTATCGCGCTCACCCGGAACGGGATGGTTACCTGGTACGGCGGTAAATATGGCATCTTTGGCATGACCCAAGCCACACTCGATGCCGGTGGCAATGACCCGCTCTCCAAGACCTGGCAGCAGTTCGGCTCCGGCGACGAGCAGGCCGCCAACAGCTACGAAGGACAGATTGCGCTGCTGACCATCGCGGGAGAGCCTTGCGTGGGCGGTATCGTCACCGACACGAAGGGTACCAAGGTATACGCGGTCAAGGCTTCCGACGGAACCATTATCAGCCAGACCTATATCGATGATACGGATTCCCAGGACCAGGGCGGTGTCGTGGTGGACAAAAGCGGCAATCTGGTCGCGTCGCTCAACTTCTCCCTGGGTATGGACAATGGCGGTATCGCGATTGTCAACCCCGCTGAGGGCAAGGTTGTGGCCCGCTACCGCACCCAGGAGAAGGTCTCCGGCTCTCCGGCCATCGACAAGGCTGGCAACATCCATTTCGGGACGGAATCCGGTTACTACTATATTGTCAAGCAAAGCGGTGACAAGTGCGATCTGGTGCTGAAACGGAACCTGAGCGATGTCATCCTCGCGGACGACCGCTATAAAACCACGTTCGCCGACCTGGGCGTTTCGAAGATCTGGTCTTCTCCGGTCATCGGCGACGACGGCAAGATGTACATCTGCTTCACGGACAATTCGACCCGCGCGTTCGGCGGCGTCGCCTGCCTGAGCTTCGAAGGCTGCCAGGGTCCCGCCGACTCCGACTGGCCGATGATCGGTCACGACCGTCGTCACACGGGTAAGCAAAACTAAGGGGAAATGAGAAGAATCATATTCTTGTTGATTGCGGCGGCGCTGCTCCTCGGAGCGGCGCCCGCCTGCAACAAGGCCGGTAATGAAAAGGGCGGTGAACAGAACAGTTCCAAGCCCGATACGAAGCCGGTCGACGACGGGCGGGTCCATCCCGGAGATGTGACCCTGCTCGACCTTTTCAATGGGAAAATCGCCGAGTACCAGGCCGAACCGGACAAGCCGACGGACCATGTGTTCATCTGCGGCCACCGCGCCAACTCTTTTGCGGCATCCCAGAAAAAGATTCCTGAGAATTCCATTCCCTGCATCCAGGAGGCCATCGCCCAGGGGGTCGACATGGTGGAGCTGGATGTCCGCGTGACTTCGGACGGCGTTCCGATGCTGATGCATGACGACGCGGTCAAAAATACGACCAACGGGTCCGGCAACCTCTCCGCCAAGACCTTTGCGGAAATGAAAGCCCTGAAGATGAAATACAGGGGCGCATCGACGACTTACAAGGATGCCTCCGGCAATGAAATTCAGGTCCCGACCCTCCTGGAGGCCCTCCAGGCGTGCAAGGACAAGATTTATGTCAACCTGGATGTCAAATCCTGTCCCATTCCGACGCTGATCCAGACCATCATCGAGGCCGAAATGGTCAATCAGGTGATGATCTATGGCTACAGCGCTGACGAGAAGAAAGAGTGTATCGAAGAGGCCTTCAACAATTCCCTGGCCTGGATTGCCATCCATCCGTACATCAGTGACCCCAGCGGCTGCAAGGCCTATGCCCAGGGGTACAACGGCTGCGCGAAACTCTTCCAGTACGGGACGGATGTCTACTACAAGGAGACCATTTCGGGCTTTGGCTACAAGTGCCACGCCAACGGCGTCCTTTCCTATTCCAATTCACTGAATTACGACAGTGAGATTCTTGCCTGGTACAACAATTACTATTCGAAAGGCAAGGAAGGGCCCTGCAAGGTGCTCGACCAGTTTATCGCTTCCGGCTCCGACTTTGTCCAGACGGATTATTTTGAACTTGCCCAGCTCTATTTCAAGACCATGGGTGTACGCTAAGCATATGAAAACGAATTTTATACTCACGCTCGCAGCCGCCCTGGCCCTCCTCTCTTCCCCCGGGTGCAAGAAACCCGATGAGGGCGTGCTGCCGCCGGTGTCAAAGACTCCCGCTGTCACCTGTGTCCAGGGAGAGGCCGGCTCCGTGCTACGGGGCGAAGCGGTCCAGGTGAATATTACCAATATCGCGGAAACGACCGAGGTGACGGTCAAGTTCGGCAAGGAAAAGACCCTGACCCAGAAAGGGCCGGGCATCGTTTCCTATGCCTTCACGACCGAAGGACTCAAGACGGTGAGCGTCACGATGGAACCCGCCGAAGTGGCGAAGACCTCCTGGAAGATTACCGTGGAGAAACTGGAGACGCTCCAGAGTCTCGCCCAGCGGCTCCGTCTGGATCCGAAACTTTGTCTGGTGATGTGCCACCGGGCCAATTCTTCCGACTGGACCATTCCGGAGAACTCCCTGCCGGCCATCGAGAAGTGCGTCGCGGACAAGATCGACATCGTGGAGAACGACGTCTATACGACCAAGGACGGATTCCTGGTGGTGTCGCATGACGGTAACATCAACCGGGAGACGACAGGCTCCGGCGAGATCAAGAACCTGACCCTCGCCCAGATCAAGAGCGTCAACCTGAAAGACCGCAACGGCAAGGCGACGGAGTATAAAATGCTGACCCTGGACGAGTATCTGGATGCCTGCAAGGGACGGATCTATGTCAATATCGATATCGGAGACCGCATCGCCTCCGTGACGGAAGTGGTCCAGACGGTCGCCCGGAAGGGGATGACCCAGCAGGTGCTGGTCTACTGCAACACGGACGCGAAAATCAAGGAGGCCTTCAAGGCGGACCCGGACTGCAACGTGTACTGCTATGTGACCGGTTCGCAGGTGTCGGCCCTGGTCAGCGGCGGGAAGGAAGGCTGTGTGTACTGGACCCAGTGCGGCTACAACCCGACCGTTCCCGAAGCGTCGGCCAGCGGGTCGGTGGATTCCAGCAAGAAGCCGACGTCCGCCTCGACCGTGGCCAGCGCCGTCGCGGCCGGCACCCTGCTGTCGGTCAATGCCATCTATACCCTCAATACCAGCGGTTTCTACCCTAGGAATTTCACGGTGGCCCAGGTCAATGACATCATGAAGACTTTCCCGGCCTGCCAGTGTATCCATGTCGATACGGGTGCCGAGTGCCGGAAAGCCTTGAAGGATGCAGGCTATCACGTAACAGGAGAATAATCAATAATCCACTTTTATATGCAACGCAGATTTTTCCGCTGCCTCGCGCTTCTGCCCCTTCTGCTGCTGCCGCTTGTCGCGCTGGCGCAGAACCGTCTCAGCGGCGTCGTGGTGGACAGTGACGGCGAGCCCGTCATCGGAGCTTCCGTCGCCGTGTCCGGTACGACGAAAGGAGCCATCACGGACCTGGACGGCAAGTTTACGCTCTCCGTGGATAAGGGACAGGATGTTGTCTTCTCTTCCATCGGCTTTGAGGACCAGGTGCTTCGCTTCCAGGGCCAGCAGAATGTCCGCATCGTGCTGGAAACGGCCATGACCACGCTGGATGAAGTCGTGGTCGTCGGTTATGGCAGCCTGACCCGCAAGGAGATGACTTCCGCCATTTCCCATGTGGCGTCCAAAGACCTCAACCATATCACCTCGCTGGATTCCCGGATGCTCCTCCAGGGCAAGGTGGCCGGCGTGAATGTCGACAACAGCGCCGTCGGTGACCCCAACCACCAGGCCGACATCCAGATCCGCGGCGTCTCCTCCCGCCAGGCCGGAACAGGCCCGCTCTACGTGATTGACGGCGTCCCCGGCGGCGACATGACGAACATCAATCCGGCCGACATCGAATCCATCGACGTCCTCAAGGACGGTGCGGCTTCGGCCATTTACGGCACCCGGGGCGGAAACGGCGTTATTCTGGTGAACCTGAAGAAGGGTTCGCGTGACGGAACGGTCCATACCGAGTACAATGCTTCCTTTACCCTCAATCAGCCCAAACGGGAACTCCTGATGCTGACGGCAGACCAGTACCGGGCCTACCGCTGTGCGACGAATCCGCTGGCGGACTTCGGCGCTTCGACGGACTGGTTCAAGGAATCCACGCGTACGGGCCTGGCCCACATGCATACCCTGACCGTCTCCGGCGGCAACGCCCGAACCAATTACCGGGTGACGGCCGACTACCGTTACGCCAACGGTGTAGACCTTCGCTCCGACCGGCGGGAGTATGGCGGCCGTGCGACCGTGAGTCATACCACCAAAAGCGGCCTGCTGACCTTTGCGGCCAACATCGCGCCGCGCATCATCCGGAAGAACAATTCCGTGGGCTTCGATTCCATCCTGGACAACAACCCGACCTATCCCGTGTATGACGAGAATTCGCCGAACGGCTACTATCAGTTTGCTTCCGGCGTGGCGGGCACCAACCTCGTGGAGGCCGCGACCCAGGTGCTTAGTTTTGACAAGGTCCATGTCTATGAGATGAGCGGTTCGGCGAAGCTGAACCTGCTTCCGCTGCTCGCGCCCGCCCATAAGGGCTTTGAACTGACCTCCCAGCTGACCGTTTCGGACCACCTGGTGGACCGCATCAACGACCGGTATCAGCCCTCCACCTATTCCGGCCAGGTCAACGCCGGCACCACGGGCTACGCCGAGAAATACGCGGCCATGTCCCAGACCGTGAACCTCGAGTGGGTGACGAATTTCACCATGAAACTCAAGGAACACCGCCTCCGTCTGATGGGCGGTTACTCCTATGCCTACGGCGTCAGCGAGTCGATGAGTATGAACAACACCAACTTCACCACGGACGCCACCACGGTCAACAACATCGGGGAAGGCTCCCTGGCGTCGGAAGACGGCAAGGTGCTCATGTCCTCTTCGAAGAATGACCATACGCTGATCGCTTTCTTCGCCCGCGCCAATTACGACTGGAAAGAGCGCTACCTGCTGTCGGTGTCCATCCGGCACGAGGGATCCTCCCGCTTCGGCGCCAATCACAAATGGGGTAATTTCCCCGCCGTTTCCGTGGGCTGGCGCATCAGTGACGAGCCCTTCATGAAGGCGACTTCTTCCTGGCTGGACGACCTGAAGCTGCGCTACGACTTCGGTGTCACCGGCAACCAGGATATCGGCAACTACCTGTCCCTGTCGACTTATCGTTCCTACGGTTATTGGCAGTACAGCGGGACCCGTTTCAAGGTCTGGGGCCCGAGCGGAAACGTGAACTCCGACCTTCGCTGGGAGAAGGGTTACAACCAGAATGTCGGTCTGGATTTCAGCTTCCTCAAGTACCGGATTACCGGTAGCATCAACTACTTCAACCGCCACCAGGTGGACCTGCTGGGTGACTACGACGTGGCCGTCCCGCCGAACCTTTCCTCGAGCATTACGGCGAATGTCGGTTCCATGCGCAACCAGGGTGTCGAGCTCGACCTCACGGTCAATCCTGTCCGCACCCAGGACTGGAACTGGAGCTTTACCCTGGTCGGCGCGACCTCTGACAACAAGTTCGAGAGCTTCTCCAACGACATTTTCCATGGACAGAGTTATGTGTCCATGTGTACGATGTCCAATCCGAACAATCCCGGTACCCTGCAGCGTCTGGAAGAGGGACAGCGGGTCGGTAACTACTACACCTGGCGCTATGCCGGCGTGGACAGCCGCGGCGACTGGCTCATTTATGCCGCCGACGGGCGGATTATCCCGATCGGGAACGGCACCGAGGCCGACAAGACCGTCACGGGCAATGGCCTGCCCTGGTTTACCGGCGGACTTACCAACAACCTGCGCTACAAGGAGTTTGACCTGAGCGTTTCGCTTCGGACCGCCCTCGGCTTCGAGATTTTCAATGTCCATGACTTCTATTATGGACTGCAGGGAATGACGACCAACGTGCTGCGCTCGGCCTATGCCAAGAACGCGGCCGTGACCAAGGGGCGCAACGTGCTGACGGACTACTTCCTGGAGCCCGGCGACTATCTGAAACTGGACCGGATCAGCCTCGGATGGACCCATAAGTTCGACCTCAAGTACATCGATAAGGTTCGCGTGTATGCAACGGCCTCGAACCTGTATACCCTGACGCGTTTCACCGGTATCGACCCTTCGGTCTATCCGGTCAATGGAATGACCCCCGGCACCTTCGGCGGGAGTAAGACCTACTACCCGTCCGCCTTCCAGTTTATCCTGGGACTTCAGGTCGGATTTTAAATGCTGAAGACGATGAAAAAGATAGAAAGAATCTTGGCTTTCGTCCTTGCCGCTTCGGCGTTGGCGCTTTCCTGCACCAATCTGGACGAGCATGTGTATTCGTCGCTGATGTCGGCGAACTACTATAATAAGAAATCCGATGTCATCAAGGCGGTCTATCGTCCGTTTGAACACTATTTCGAGAGTGTGCAGCGCTACGTGCCGATGCAGGAGCTGCCTGCGGACGTGTTCATGACTCCGCAGATGGACTCCTATGGCTGGTGGGACGGCGGCCGCTGGTCCGACTGGCATCGCCACAATTTCCAGGATATCTCCGGCGACCTGGTGGAGAACTATGTGGGGAATTACTGGGTCAACCAGTACCAGGGTATTGCCCAGTGCAACCTGGTGCTGGACGACATCCGGCGCCTGGACCATGATAAATTCCCGGATATCAGCGAAGCGGAATGGGTCGTATTCGATACCCAGCTCCGTGCAGCACGGGCTTATGCCTATTACCGGCTGCTCAATTTTTATCGCAACTGCCAGCTGATTACCTCTTCCTCTACCGAGGAGAATGAGAAGCCCGAACGGAAAAAGCAGGTTCCTCCCGAAGAGCTGTACAAGTTCATCGAGGATGAGCTCTTTGATTGCATCGACCTGCTTCCTGCCAAGCAAGGGAGCGCCGGCCCGGGGCTCCACCAGGGTGAATTCACCAAGGCCGCGGCGGCCACGATCCTGGTCCGGCTGTACCTGAATACCGAGGCCTGGCTGGGCTATCCGGCTTACGACAAGTGTATTGCCATGTGTGACCGGATCCTGAACGGGGAATTCGGTTACTATGCCCTCGCTGAGAACTGGTGGGAACCCTTCGACTGGAACAACGAGACCTGCAATGAGGTGATTTTCGGCTACCCGGGCTCTTTCGGTACCACCTCCTGGCACATGCAGAATAAGGAGGGTGATAAGAAGACTTACCGGACCATTTACGGCCGTGGACTTCCCTATAATTCCCAGTCTTATCTGGAGATTGAGGAAGACGGCGACCGCAATCCCCGCTGGCACCTGTCTCCTTCCTATGACAATTCTTCTCCCCGCCGGCTGTACAGCTACAAGCTGGGCTGCCCGACGCAGAAGTTCCTCAAATATCCGGGCGACCTGCGTTACAAGCAGTACAAAAACACGTCCAAGAATACGCGTGAGGGAATGTTCTTCCTCGAGGGCTATATCATTGATGCCAAAGGGAACAAGGCGAAGGCCCAGGCCGGTTACGATCTCTATCTGCTGGATCAGTGCGGCGGATTCCTGACCGGCGCTCCGACCGGAACGATCACCGATGCGGCCCGGGCGGAGTCCACGCTGTTCAACGGCGACATGAATTCGGGCCTGTACTGCGTGAAATATCCCTTCTATCCGTATTCGGGCGGCTATTACATGGAACCGGACTACACGGACATGCGCCTGACGGAGGTGGTGTACGCCAAAGCGGAGAGCCTTTACCGCATGGGGGATAAAAACGGGGCGGGCGCCCTGCTGAACTCGGTGCGCAAACGCAATTACGAAAACTTTACTTCCTCGATCGCTTATGTCGGTTCCGACGGCGGCACGGTTACGCTCGACGACCAGGAGTTCCTGGACGAACGGATGCGGGAATTCATTTTTGAAGGCCACCGCCGAGACGACCTGATCCGTTTCGACCGCTTCGAAGAGGCCTGGTGGGACAAGCCGGCCGACCCGGACAAGCACAACCGCATCTATCCGCTCTGCAAGTCCGTCCTGGAACTGAATCCTTCCCTGGTACAGAACCCCGGCTATCCGGGCATTAAATAAGTGAGATGCTATGAAACACAGCTATTTATACTTGATTCTTCCGCTGGTGGCTCTCGCTTGCCAGCCTCAGTTCGACATGGTCCCTCCGGGGAGCAATGCGACGGTGGCCCAGGAGTTCTCCGACAACTGGTATGTCACCCTCAATGGTTCAGGCTCCAAGAGTGGGGTGGACTGGAACAATGCCCTGCCATTCAAGCAGTTCCTGAAGATGATTTCGAATCCGAGCACCAATCTGTCCGATGCCGGTATCCATATCCAGGAGGGCACGTACGTGGTCCCGGAAAAAGATGGTTTCTTTGAGATTACCAAGGATGTCCTCTGCATCCGGGGCGGCTACAGCAAAACCCTGGAGTTTGACGACCTGAGCAAATGTGACCCGGCCCTGTATCCGACCGTCTTTACGGGGGATGTCAACAAGAATGATGTCGCCGACGACGGTGACGGCGCTTTTTGCATTGTCAAGGGCGGTGTGGTTCGTTTCGAGAACATTACCTTCACCCATTTCTACAAGAGTGCGGAAATGAATTCGAAGACGGAAGGGAAAGGCGGCGCGGTCTTCGGCGTCGACGGCCCGTACCTGACCACTTCGCTCGAGTGTATCAATTGCCAGTTTATCGGCAATGTCAACGGTGTCGCCGGAACGAGCGGCCATGAGGGCGGTGCCGCCTGCTTTATCCATCAGGGCTATTTCAAGGCCCGGAACTGCATCTTCAAGGGCAATGCGGCCAACAGCCGCGGCGGTGCCATCCGATGCGGCGGCAAACAGAGCGTCCTGTTCATGGACCGCTGCTTCTTCACGGGCAATAGCATCACCGGAGAATGGGGCAGTGCCGTCCAGCTGTCGGAAGGGGTGGTCTGCGCCAACAACTGTACGATGGTCGGAAATCAGGGAAAAGGCTCCACGCTCAACGGCGGCGGCGCTTTCTTCCTGTCCAACAATACCATTATCGACAACTCCGCGCCCAACGGGACCTCCAATGCCGCTTTCCGCTGCGAGTCCAAGACGGACCGGGGTTCGATCCTGATCAACAATGTCCTCTTCAACGAGAACCTGGAAGGCTATGGCCTGATCCTGAATTCGAACGGCACCTACAAGTCGCGCGGGTCCAATGTCGTCAAGAGCATCAGCCTCGGAAACGGCTGTACGGACCCCAGTGCGGGCGAAGACTTCCTGGTGGAGTCGGTTAAGCAGATGGTCCTGACTGGAAAAGTGGAGAACAACTGCTTCGTCTGGGATATCGCCCAGGTCCAATCAGGCCTCAAGAGCTATGTGATGGAGGATGATGTGTACAATGCGGCCGTTGAATTCGACCCTTCCGCCTACTGCAGCATTGCTGTGCTGGGAAGGGCCTATGCCACCTGGGTGACGCCGGCTTCCTTCTCGAAGGACGGCCGGGGAGAGGACCGCGGCGAAGACGGCTTCCAGCCCGGCTCCTATGACCCGAATTTGGACTGATAAAATGACCTGACCATGAAAAGAATACTTTCCATCCTCCTGATCCTTCTTTCCGTCCTTGTGATCGGTTCCTGCTCCAAGGCGGAAATCCGCCAGGCCAAGGTGATGACCCAGGCGGAAATCGACGAGCACAACAAAAAGGTCAAACCGGACGATGACACGCCCGATGATCCCGATGACCCGGACGATCCCGACGATCCGGACAATCCTGGCGGTGACGATCCTTCCTGGCCGCCCATCCCCAAGCGGAGCCTTTACTATGTTTCCGTCGCGGGAAATGGCGAAAAGGACGGTTCTTCTTCTTCGAACGCCCTGGATCTGGCTACATTCAAGTCGCTGGTCCAGACGGTGACCGTCGAAGATGGGAATTTCCAGGCCCAGGAGACGTCCGATATCCATGCTGAGGCCATGGACGGCGTGACCTTCCATTTCGCGGAGGGCAAGTATGTGCTCGCCGACGAGAAGAACCTTCAGGGACTGAAGATCGAATACAATGGCTACCCCCAGAAAGTCAAGCTCACCTTCGAAGGTGAGGACGGGGTTGTGCTGAGCGGTGATGGGAAATACCGGGTGCTGCTCCTGGGGAACCAGGTGGACCTGACCCTCCGCAACCTGGAGGTGACCGATGGCTACAACTCCCTGGAAAGCGGTGCCGGTATCTCCGTCGCGGCCGGCAGCTCCGGAGACGCCCTCCTGACGCTCAACAATGTGACCTTCACGAACAACAAAACGACGACCGAGCAGAGCGGCGGCGCCCTTCGCTGCGCCAAAGGCAAGATTGTCGCCAGCGATTGCCTGTTCGACGCGTCGAACTATTCCCGTAACGGCGCTTCCATCATGACCAACAACCCGGAGGCCGAGGTCCTGTTCACCTCCTGTACGTTCCTGAGTCACAGCTCCAATACGGGCGGAGCGGCCAACAATTCCAAGGGCAAACAGACCTTCAGGAACTGCATTTTCAAGGGTTGCTATACCGAAGCCGGGACAGGCGGGGCCATCCATGTCAACGGCGAAGGCAGCGAGGAGTATATCGACAACTGCCGATTCATTTCTTGCAAAGGCCAGACGAACAACCCCATGGCGAGCTCCACCAGCAAGCACAGCGGAATCATCTCCGTGGAATGGGGCCGGGTGGATATCGACCATTCCGTCTTCGAAGACTGCGAAGCGGCGACCGCTGCGCTGATCAACATGCGCGCGGGCAGCGGCTCTGCGGCCAAGACCGGCGGCTGGCTGACCTGCAACAACACGGTATTCAAGAACAACAGGGCGTCCGACCGCGGTTTCATCCAGCTCAACGGCAGCAAGTCCAACTCGCAGGCGGCGATGGCGTTCTTTAACAACTGTGTCTTTACCGGCAATACGATGCGGACGAACCAGTGGGGTCAGATCCTTCACGGGTCCAACCCTTCGGTCGCCTGCTTCAACAACTGCACCATCTACGGCAACGTCCGCCAGGAAAGCGGCGGCAACGGGGTCATCCTGAATACGGACGGTTTTGCCGCCTTCACGAACTCCACGCTGATCGGCAGCGGTGACCTCTCCGCACTCCGGAATACAGACAATTCCAATGACGCCCGCTACTTGGTGGCCAATTCCATCGTCATCAACACCTCGACGGCAGCCGGCAGTTCCGTGGCTGACGGTGACCCGGAGGGAAAGAATAACATGCGCTGTCATTTCTATCTGTACAACAGCATCGTGGGACCTGTCATCGATGTGACGAAATTCCCGAATGCCACCGTAGATGGCAGTGTGACGGATGCGACGATCTCTTCGCTGGACGGCGGGAAGTGGGATGAGGGGAAGACGCTCTTCCTCTGGAACGGCCCCTCCTCCAGCTTCACCAAGATGGCTGCTTCCGACTTTGAAAATAAGGTCAAGGATGCGCTGGATGTGAATCTGGATGCGTACAACGGCTATCTGGACGGCAACACGGTCGGTCAGGCTTTCTATCAGTGGCTAACCGAAATCGGTGCCGTCGGGAAGGACGCGGCCGGGACGGAGCGCGGGGCTGCCTGGTGGCCGGGCGCCTATCAGGCAAACTAAGTTCGCGAATCCGGAAGATTGTTGTATCTTTGTGGGACTAACTGCAAACGAAATGAAAAAAACTGTATTGGTATCGGGCGGAGCGGGCTTCATCGGGAGCCACGTGACCGTCGAACTCATCGGGGCCGGCTATGAGGTCGTGGTCGCCGACAATCTGTCCAACTGCGACATGACCTGCTTCGAAGGGGTCAAGAAAATCACCGGACGGGACGACATTCCCTTCGAGAAGGTGGATTTCTGCGATGCGGCCGCGACCGAGGCGCTCTTCGCCAAATACAAGATTGATGCGGTCATCCATTTCGCGGCGTTCAAGGCGGTCGGCGAGTCCGTCGAAAAGCCGGTCCTCTACTACAAAAACAATCTGGGGAGTTTCCTGAACGTGTTGGAAGCGGCGGAAAGGCAAGGGGGCTGCAACGTCCTCTTCTCTTCCTCCGCGACCGTGTATGGCCAGCCCGAGAAGCTCCCGGTAACCGAGGAGTCCCCTCGGCAGCCGGCGACCTCTCCCTACGGAGCGACCAAGCAGATGTGTGAGGACATCCTCCAGGATACGGTCAAGGCTTCCGGCGGCAAGATCAAGGGCATCCTCCTGCGTTATTTCAACCCCATCGGGGCGCATCCCAGCGCCCTGATCGGCGAGCTCCCGCGCGGGGTCCCGAACAACCTCGTCCCCTTCATCACCCAGACAGCCATCGGCAAGCGCGCGTGCCTGTCCATCTTCGGCGACGACTATCCGACGCCGGACGGGACCTGCCTCCGCGATTATATCGATATCGTGGACCTGGCCAAGGCCCATGTTTATGCGGTGACCCGGATGATGGAAGGCAAGATGGACGAGCCTTGCGAGATTTTCAATGTCGGCACCGGCCGTCCGGTCAGCGTGATGGAACTGGTTACGGCTTTTGAGAGGGTCAATGGCTTGAAGCTCAATTACAAGATTGCCCCGCGCCGCCCCGGCGACGTCACGGCCGTCTGGGCCGACCCGACCCGCGCCAACACGGTCCTCGGCTGGAAAGCCGAGCGCACCGTCGAGGAAACCCTCCGCTCCGCCTGGGAGTGGGAGAAGCACCTCGCCGGGAAGTAGCCCCGGCGCCTCCTCCTCTCAGGAGGCTGCGGCAGAAGGGTCGCTGATTATCAGGCGTTTACGTGATGTCCTTTCCCTGGAAACGGGGAAAGGACATTTCATAAGTGATTGATTATCAGTGGGGCTACTGCCGCGTGACGTTGGCGGAATGCTTCCACCGCTCACTGAGCACAGCGCGGAAAGAATCGCTGACAGGGAGCGAAATGCCGCCCTCCAGGGTGACGGCATTTTTGGACACTTCCCGAACCCTTTGGAGATTCACGAGGTAGGAACGGTGGATGCGGACGAAGCGCCGGGGGGCAAGCTGCTCGGAGAGGCGCTTCAGGCTGTAAAGGACGACAAGGGGCTCGTCGTGGCCTTCTAGATGGATTTTGAGGTATTCGCTCATGCTTTCGACATAGCGGATGTCGCCGGGGGAGACCCGGACAGTCTTGCGGCCGGTCTTGAACAGGAGCGTTTCCTCTTTCGGCCGGGCCGGTTCCGGGACCTTGCGTTCGGCTTCCAGCTCCTTGACGCGCAGTTCGCTGCGGCGGGCATGGAAGAAAGCCTTGACGCCAAGGTTGGCGGCAATGGTCAGGACTCCGAGCAGCAGGCGCATCATTTCGGGTTTTACCGGGCGCTGGCCGCCGGGCATGGGCGGACCGTCTGGCATGGGCGGAGCGTCCGGCATGGGCGGCGCGCTGGGGCCGAACCCTTCCGGGGGAGGCGGCGGGGCGCCGAAGTCCGGGGGCTGCATGCCTGTGTGGAAACAGTAGAAACCGAAGAGGGTCAGGAGGGCCAGGGTCAGCGCAGCATACAGCCACTTCCGCTTGGGCAGCAGGGGCGTCAGCAGGAAGTGATGGACCAGAAAAAGCAGCAGGAACGGAAGGACGCTGAGCCGGTGGACCACCGCGATCACGAGGGTCCAAACGCCGGCATACAGCAGATATTCCTGTCTCCGGAAGGTTTCCATACACTTGCAAAAGTACGTTTTTTTTTCTTTTTTGCCGACCGATTCGCTGAAAAAAATGGCCCGTTCGCTGAATAGAATTTTTTGCGGCCGGGAATTTGATTATCATTGCCCATGAGTTTTTGTGCAACCTAAACCATGTGTGTTATGAAGAAGGTCATCCTCCTGCAGCTCCCGCTTGTCTTTATCGCCGGAGCCTGCTCCCGGGACGAAATCGAGACCACGGATACCGTGGATAGTCGCGTTTCCAATACCTGTGCCGACTTGAACAAGGATATTGCGCTCCTGCAGACGCTTGCCTCCAAAGCGGGAGTAAAATACACGAACCTGACGGACGGCACCCTTACTTTTGCCGACAATGCCGCCGTGACAGTCGCGGTCAGCGCCTATTCTTCCGGCTATGTCAATCCGACGGTCGGCGTCTCCTCCGCGGGGGAATGGACCCTGGAAGGAAAGGCTGTCGGCGCTGCGGCAAAGAGTGAACTGCTGAAACTGAAAATCGAAAAGGACGTCTGGAAAGCGTATTATGGCGGAAGCTGGACAGTGCTGGATCTCTCGCTTAAAGCCGGAGACGGCGTCCCCGTTTTCGCCGCCCTCCCCGTTGAGGCAGACGGGGTGGTGACGGTAGCGCTTTCCAGCGGGGACAAGCTGACATTTGAAAAGTACAAAGGCACCGAGACCCTCAGCGTGTCGCCTTCGAGCGTGAAGTTTACGGCGGATGGCGGAACCGCCACGGTGACGGTTACTTCCAATACCTCCTGGACGGCCGCTTCCGATGCGTCCTGGTTCGATTTCTCTCCGAAAAGTGGTAGCGCGGGTGAAACCGTGGTAACGCTCTCTGCCGACGCCAACGCGGCTTCCGCCCTCGGCGCTGCCTTGACGCTCACAACCGCCTCCGGTGAACGCTCGGCGTCGGTCGCCGTGACCCAGCAGGGAGCCGCTGCCGCCGGGAACATCATCCTGGACAGCGACGACAGCGTGGACACGGAGGACGAAGATGTCGTCTCCAATACGGTCTTTGACCGCCGGATTTCCATCGTCTGGTCTTCCTCCGGCGCAAGCGTGTCGGGTGACGACAATGGTATCGTATCGGTCAGCGGCGGCGCGGTGACGGTGAGCAATACAACCACCGAACGGATTGTCTACAACCTCTCCGGCAGCAGTTCCAACGGCTCCCTGAAAATCTATTCTTCCCGTAAGCAGGCCCTGGAGATGGACGGGGTCAGCCTGACGAATCCCTCCGGGGCCGCCATCAACATCCAGAGCGGGAAGCGGACCTTTGTCGTGGTCGGCGGTACCAACAAACTCGCCGATGGGGCCAGCTACACCCTGACGCCTTCCGACGAGGACGAAAAGGCAGCCTTCTTCTCCGAAGGGGAACTCATCTTCTCCGGCAGCGGCTCCCTGACGGTCACGGCTACCGGCAAAGCCGGCATTACCTCTGACGACTATGTCCGCTTCCTGTCTTCCCCGACCGTGAAAGTCAGTTCTTCCGCCGGTCATGCCGTCCGCGGCAAGGACAAGGTCCATGTCTCCAACGGGACCATCGAGGCGGTCTGCTCCGCCGCGATGAAGAAAGGCTTCTCTTCTGACTCCCTGGTTCGTTTCGACGGCGGTGTGACGACCATCAAGATTACCGGCGGCTCCGGAAAGGACGACGACGGAGACTACACCGGCAGCGCAGGCGTAAAAGCCGACAAACTGTTCGAGATGACGGCCGGAACCGTGACCATCACCAACTCCGGCAGCGGCGGAAAGGGCATCAAGGTGGGCAGCAGCTCCGATATGATCACGCTTCTTCCGAGCGTCATTTCCGGCGGCAGCCTGACCATCACCACGACAGGTTCCAAATATACCACGGGCGACATCTCGCCCAAGGGCATCATGGTCGGATGGGCTGTCAAAAAGGGGGAATGGGCCTATTCCTCCTGGTCCGGCGACCTGAAAATCACCGGCGGAAAGGTCTGGGTATCCGCGACTAGCGCCGAGGCCATTGAGGCCAAAGGCGCGCTGACCATCACCGGCGGGGATGTCTATGCCTATGCGGGGAATGACGACGCCATCAACTCGGTCGGCGACTTTACCATCTCCGGCGGCTCGGTCTGCGGCATTTCCGCAGGGGACGACGGCCTGGACGCCAACGGAAACTTCTATGTCAAAGGCGGATTTGTCTTCGCGGTGGCCGGCCAGGGCGGCATGTCCATCGACGCCTGCTCCGAAAACAGCAAGAAACTCTACCTGAGTGGAGGGACTCTCCTCGCGCTCGGTTCCCTGGAAAACGGCTTCAGCGCTTCCGGCGTCAGCGCCTACTCGGCCAGCGTCAGCGCAACGGCCGGCACCTGGTATGGGCTGACCGTCGGCTCCTCCTCCTATGCGGTCAAGATGCCTTCGACGCTCAATGCCTCCGGCATGTATGTCGTCGGGGCCTCGACGCCGACCCTTTGGAAGTCCCCGTCCTACAGCGGCGGAACTGCCATCTTCGGCGACAGCGGTTATGCCCTCTGCACGCTCGGCGGCGGCTCTTCCGTGACCCTCTCGGCCTATTCCGGCGGCGGCAGCGGTCCCGGTGGCGGTGGCGGCCGTCCCGGCTGGTGAAGGAAACTGTTGATTCTATTAAACTTGCATAGCCATGAAAAAGTACCTCCTCATTTTGGCCCTGGGCCTATGCCCCCTCCTCCCCGGATGGGCCCAGGATACGGCCCCCAAGATCAACAAGAAAAACCTGGTCGTCAAAGAATGGAACACCGACGCCCGTTCCGGTGCGAAAGTGCTGGACCACGTGACTACATTCAACAGCGACGGCCGGAAGGCGGAGGAAATCGAATACAATACCGACGGCCAGAAATGGCGCAAGCGCTATGAGTACGGCCCTAACGGCAAGGTTTCCCGCGAACTTGTGTACGACGAACGCAACCGCCTTGTCAACATCAAAAAGTTCGAATACAACGAGTTCGACCGGAAAAAAGTCCAGTACACCTACGACGCCAAAGGCAAACTGAAAAGTATCAAGAACTACGAATATATTGCAGAAGATGCCTGAGTTCCAACATCTTGTCCTGTCCGACATCCTTTCCGCGATGGCCCCCGTGACCCTCGCGGAAATGGACGGGGTGAAGCTGATGAACCGCATCGACTCGAAGTATGTGACGACGGAGGCGAAGATCCGGCAGGTGCTGAAAGATGCGGCGGAGGCCGGCTACCGGGTGCTGGAAACGGAAGGGGAACGCATCAGTCCCTACGATTCCGTCTATTATGACACCCCGTCGCTCGACATGTTCCGGGACCATCGCAACGGCCGGCTGGTCCGCCAGAAAGTCCGCACCCGCTGCTATGTCCTTTCCGGGACGGCCTTCCTTGAAATCAAGCGCAAGAACAACAAGGGACGTACCCGGAAAAAGCGGATGGAAATCCCCTCGGCCGAGCTGATGGATTTTCGGGGCGACGCCTCCGCCCGGGGCTACCTGGAGCAGTATTCCGACTTTTCCGCGCCCATGCTGGAGCCGGTCCTGGAGACGCTTTTCCGCCGGATTACCCTGGTCAATCCTTCCATGACGGAACGTCTGACGATCGATACTTGCCTGGGGTTCAAGAATTTCCGAAGTTCCTCGGAGGCCTCCCTGCGGGATGCCGTCATCATCGAACTCAAGCAGGATGGCCGCGCCGCCAGCCGGATGAAACAGATTCTGCTCCGTCACCGGATCCATCCGCTCCGCGTCAGCAAATACTGCGTGGCGGTCGCGCTCACCGACACCGAAGCCCTGCCGGGCCGCTTCAAACTCAAGATCCGGCAAATTGAAAAAATCATTGACCATAGCATTTCAAGAATATGATACAAGCAGACGAACTCGGGGCTTACAGCCTCGCCGACGATGAATTCCTCGATGTCCAGTCCATCACGGATGCCATGATGACGACCTCCCAGAGCCTGACGGAACTGGCGATCCGCTTTTTCCTGAACCTGGTCGTATGCTGGGTGCTGGTGCAGTTTTTCTACTACCGGAAAAGCCGCCGCAGGGACTACTACTTTACCTTCATGGTGTTTTCTTCCGCCATGCTCATGCTCCTGTACATGATGGGGAACGTGGAGGTGGGAGTGGGCCTGACCCTGGGCCTGTTCGCCATTTTCGGGGTCATCCGCTACCGCACCGAGACCGTGCCCATCCGGGAGATGACCTACCTGTTCGTCATCATCGCCCTGGCTGCGATGAACGGGCTTGCACCTATCTACAAACTGGTCGGAGGCGGATCGGCCGGGGCCCATTACGTTCTCGACTGGGGGGCGGCCGGTGTGGCGGTCATCGCCAACGCACTGGTCCTGTGCCTGGTCTGGGTGCTGGAGAGTGAGAAACTCCTGCGGCATACTTCGGCCAAGCTGGTCCTGTATGACCGGATTGACCTGATTGTCCCCGAGCGCCGCGCCGAGCTGGTCGCGGACCTGGAAAAGCGCATCGGCCTCAAGGTGGACAATGTGGAAGTCGGCCATGTGGACTTTCTCAAGGATGCGGCCTTCCTTAAGGTGTATTATACCCTGGAAAAGGGGCAGTCCGCTTCCATCGACACGCTGACAAAAGCGAAAGATTTCGTGGAATAAAACCGGTAAAACGATGAAACAGACAGTGATACAGGCGGCATGGGTCTTCGCCCTGCTCCTTCTCCCGGGCCTTCTCCGCGCCCAGACCACATCCGACGGCGGCAGCGAACTGCGGGCCCGCGCGAGCGTCGGAGCCGATTACAAAATCAAGAAGGGACTCCATCTCAATCTCGAACAGGAAGTGAGGATGGAGAACAATCTCGGCTCGCTCCAGCGGCTGCAGACAACCCTCGGCGTGGACTACAAAGTCAACAAGTATTTCAAGACGGGCGCCTCGTATATCTTGATCGAGAACTACAAGAACAACAAGAAGCTGTTCGAACCCTACCATCGGGGGCGTCTCTATGTCCAGGGAACGCTCCCGGCAGGTCTCTGGCGTTTTTCCCTGCGGGAAACCTTCCAGTTGACCCACCGTCCGGGGAGCATGAACACCACCCAGGCTCCGCGCAACGCGCTGGCCCTCAAGACACGTCTGAAAGCGGAGTACAAGGGGTGGAAACCGGTCGAGCCGTACGCCTTCCTGGAACTGAGGACCGCGCTGAACGATGCAGCCGTCAATGCGACGTATAACACGTCCACTTCGTCGTGGAGCAATTACAGCTTTGGCGGCTACGGGGTGGTCCACAACAATCGCCTGCGTCTCGGGCTCGGGGCCGACTGGAAAATCACCAAGGCGCACTGCCTGACGCTCTACGGCCTGTTCGACTGGTGCCGGAACCGGGATGTGGACACCGCCCAGGATTCGGATGACGACGATAACAGTTACTACTATCTCAAATCGTTCAATATCGAGAAGAAATTCAACGGGACCATCGGCCTGAGCTACAAATTCTCGTTCTGACAGGCCTTCTCGCGCGGTTGTAAAATAGGACAAGAATCGTTAATTTTGCAGAAATTGTCTGGAAGATGGCTACTGCGCTGAAAAAAACGAAATCGGTTTGGTTCTGTTCCAACTGCGGAAATGAATATCCCAAATGGATGGGCCGCTGCCCCGCCTGCGGGGAGTGGAATACGATGGTGGAAAAGGAGGTGGTGACGGGAAAGGCGGCTCCCGCCGCGGCCGTGAGCGTGCCCGGAGGAGGCCGGAAGCCCCAGCGGCTGACAGAAGTCACATCCTCCCAGGAGGACCGCCTCTCGCTGGGCAGCGCGGAGGTGGACCGCCTGCTGGGCGGAGGCATCGTCAAGGGATCGCTGGTGCTGATGGGCGGAGAGCCCGGGATTGGCAAATCCACCCTTTCGCTTCAGATTCCCCTGAAACGGCCGGAGCTGAAAACGCTCTATGTGACCGGTGAAGAAAGTGTCAAGCAGGTGAAAATGCGGGCGGACCGCCTGGGCGGCGATGCGTCCAACTGCTTCATTTACAGCGAGACCCAGATGGATGACATCGTCCGGGAGATCCAGGAAATCGCCCCGGACCTGGTCATCGTGGATTCGGTCCAGACGATGTACTGTTCCCATGTGGAATCGACTTCCGGCAGCGTCTCGCAGATCAAGGAAGTGGCTGCCACGCTGCTGCGGGTCGCGAAGGAAACGGGCATTCCCATCATTCTGATCGGCCATATCACCAAGGAGGGCGCCATCGCCGGACCGAAGATCCTGGAGCACATCGTGGATGTCGTCCTCCAGTTCGAAGGCGAAAACCGCGGTGCCTACCGGGTGCTGAGGAGCATCAAGAACCGTTTCGGCTCCACCTCCGAACTCGCGGTCTTCGAGATGACCGGGACCGGGCTCAGGGAAGTTGCGAACCCTTCCGAACTGCTGATTCCCCAGCACGAAGACGGCCTGAGCGGTACGGCGGTCAGCGCCATGCTGGACGGAAACCGGCCGTTCATGTTTGAGGTCCAGTCCCTGGTCTCCTCGGCGGTGTACGGTACGGCCCAGCGCAGTGCCACGGGCTTTGACGTCCGCCGGCTGAACATGCTCCTGGCGGTGCTGGAGCGCCGTGCCGGCTTCAAACTGTCCCAGAAAGACGTCTTTCTCAATATGGCCGGCGGCCTGCGGATCACCGATCCGGCCTGCGATCTGGCCGTTGTCGTCGCCGTGCTCTCCTCCAACTTCGACTATCCCATTCCGGGCGATGTCTGCTTTGCCGGAGAGGTCGGACTCAGCGGGGAAATCCGTCCGGTTTCGCAGGCGGAACGCCGCGCTTCGGAGGGTGCCCGTCTCGGATTCAAGCGCATTTTCGTATCTTCTTATACCCATTTTGACCGCAAACCCCAGGGCATCGAGGTGGTCAAGGTGGCTGATATCCCCGCCCTGGTCCGCAACCTGTTCAAATGATCCATTGGAAAAAAATCGGGCGCATCGCCGCCGTATCGTTTCTCTCCCTTGCCGCCGTGGCGGTTCTTGTCGGCATTTTCCGCCGGGACCGGTCCGGATGGACCGAATGGGAGCGGAAAATCATCATCCGTTCGGATTCGCTCCTGTATGTAACGGTCCTTCCGGAGGACAGCCTGATTCTCCGGACCCCATCGAAGGACGTCACGCCGCAGATGCTCCGGAGCGCCCTCCTCAAGCGTTTGACTGCCAAGATGCTCCATACAGTCCGGCATCCTTCCCAGGACGGGGTCGGGATTGCGGCGCCGCAGGTCGGCATCAACCGCCGCATCATCTGGGTCCAGCGTTTCGATAAGGAAGGAGAGCCTTTCGAGTGTTACATCAATCCCCGTCTGGACAGCCTATGGGGGCCGTTGGAGCGGGGCGGGGAGGGATGCCTGAGCGTCCCGCCGCTGCGCGGAGAACCGGCCCGTTACCAGGGCGTGACTCTTTCCTATCTGGACCCTCAGACCGGGGAGAGCTGCCGGGAAGAAATTTCAGGCTATACCGCGGTCATTTTCCAACACGAATGTGACCACCTCGACGGAATCCTCTACATCGACCGCGTGGATTCTACTTTCGTCAGCCCCGCCTGGCAGCAGGAACGGGAAGAATTTTCCTACAAAAAACCGCTGTGGTGGGGACAATGAAAAAAAATGTTATATTTGTACATTGAAATCTAAACACAGAAAGAAATGAATCTTCGTGACATCAAGAAAGACATCGAATACGTAATCGGTGCATTTGTAGACGACTGCTCGATTTTCCTCGAAATCAATCCCGGAAAGAATGCGGAAGAAGTGACGGACCTCATTGACGAGGCCGTGGACCTGTACAACGGCCTTCGCGACCGTCTCGGCAAGCCGGAAGGAGCCAAACGGGCTTATTTCGATGCCATCCGCAAAGAACTCCTCGAAAAGGTCGATGCGCTGTATGACCGGCTCAGCGCCGCTGTCAAGAAAGGCCTCGGCGAATAATCCATCACCAAAAAAAATCCCTGACCGCGTGGCCAGGGATTCTTGTTTTCTGTTCGCTCAGGAATTACTTCTTGATGGCGTTGACAGCAGCGTCGGCGGCGGCGTTGACACCCTCGACAGCCTTCTCGGTAGCAGCGTCCTTAACGGCCTCTGCACCTTCCTTGACGGCCTGCTCGATGGTCTGGGCCTCATCTTCGCACTTCTTGTCGCACTCTTTGGCGCACTCCTTGGCGGGTTCAGCAGCCTCTTCGGCCTTCTTGCTGTTGTTGTTTCCGCAGCTGGCGGCGGCAACCATCATGGCAACCATCGCGATGGACATAAAAACTTTCTTCATGGTAATAAATATTAACTAGTTAAACTAAAAGTTGTTCACAAATTTGCAAGTGCAAATGTAGGGCTTATTTTCGATACTGCAAAAGGTTTTTTTATTTTTTTAAATTGAAAACCTCCATATCGTGGATGCTTCCGCTGTCAATCTGAAAGCGAAGTGCCGTCCGAACCGGGTGCCAGCCCAGCATCCCGGCGGCGCCAGGATTGATATACAATAGATTATACTGCTTATCATTCATAACTTTGAGGATGTGGGAGTGGCCGCAGACGAAGATGTCAGGACGATAGGTGCGTATCAAGTCCGCCGCTTCCGGATAGTAGTGCCCGGGCGATCCGCCGATATGGGTCATCAGGATTTTCATCCCCTCGCAGTCCCAGAAACGAAAAAGCGGGCAGCGGTCCAGCAGGCGGCGGTCGTCACAGTTGCCGATAACCCCGAGAAGGGGCTTGAATGCGGCGATTTCCGTTTCCGTATCCAGCCCGCCGCCAAAGTCGCCGGCATGCCAGATTGCATCCACCGGGGCGAGGAAATCGCGGAACTCGCTCGAGAAGAGCCCGTGCGTGTCTGAGAGAAGTCCGATAAACATGGTGCAAAAATACGGAAAAATCCCGTATCTTTGTCCTATGGAAATCTTTTATGCATATGATGTGGACGGAAAGGCCTGCCGGCTGGACGCTGAGGAATCGGCCCATCTTGTAAGGGTCCTTCGCCGCCGGAGCGGAGACGAGGTCCACGTCATCGACGGGGAAGGGACGCTCTACCGCTGCCGCCTGACGGATGACAATCCGAAGGGAGCCGAGGCGGCCATTCTGGAGAAAATCCCCTTCTGGGGTGCCCATCCCTACCGCCTGACCCTCGGCTGCTGCCCGACCAAGAACAACGAGCGCTTCGAGTGGATGGTGGAAAAAGCGGTGGAAATCGGCGTCGACCGTATCGTCCCGCTCATCGGGGAGCGCTCCGAGCGAAAGGTTTATAAGACGGAGCGGGCCAGGCGCATCGCCCTCTCCGCGACCAAACAGTCCCTCAAGGCTGCCCTCCCGGAAATCCGGGAGCCCCTGAGTGTCAGCGACTTCCTTCGGGAAGAGCGGGGCGCTCTGAAAATGATCGCCTACTGTTTCGAGGGGGAGGTGCAGCGGCGGAGCATCAAGGAGGTTCTCGCCGCCTCTGAGGAGACGGATATCACCATCCTCATCGGCCCCGAGGGTGATTTTTCGCCCGAAGAGGCCCGTCTTGCCGTCCGCATGGGCTACATCCCGGTCAGCCTCGGGCCGTCGCGTCTGAGGACCGAAACTGCCGGGGTCACCGCCGCAGAAGCGGTTTATTTTCGATTTATGTAAAAAAAGCTTATATTTGTCCCATAACTGTAAAACTGAAGAATATGAAAAAATTGCTTCTTTTGGCCCTTGCGGCGACCATGCTGACCGCTACTTCCTGCGAGGCTGTGCTGGATGCGATGAGCAACAGCCTGACCTTCGTCTTTTCCGGTAATACGGTCTATGACGGCCAGGCGGCTTTCCTGGGCTTGACCTACAAGGATGACGTGGACTGGAAAATCGCGACGGATTCCAAGGATCTGGTCTCGCTCGAGTACAACGAGCAGGGCAAGAACTGCGTGGCCCGGTTCAATCTGCCGGCCAATGCGAACAAGCAGTACAAAGTTCGTCTGACCACCAGCGCCCGCAATGACAAGAGCGTCGAGTCTTACGAAGGCGAAATTACGGTGGCTCCCTGGAAGCTCCTGATTTACAAGAAAGCCGCGGACGGCGCCCTGACAGAAATCGGAGACTATTGCAGTTTCGCCAAGAATGGCGCCGGCACCTATGTCGTCAAGATGGTCTATCTGAATGAAAAGAGCGAATGGGCTCCCGTGGGGGCCGTTCTGTACAAGCTGGACCTGATCACCGGCGGCCACCGCGTGGCCTGGTCATCCGTCGGCAACCTGATTCCGGCTCAAGCCGATACGAACTGCTCCGTGGAATTCGAGTTCAAGGCGGCTCCCTCCTCCAACTGCAGCGTGACCGCTACGCTCGGTCTGGATCGCGATGCCAACGGCAACAAGCTCGACATCGAGAAGGATAAGAACAAGGTAGCCCACTCGGTGGTCTTCGCCAAGTAAGGATTACTTCCGGATAATTTCGATTTCACCGGTAAGGCCGACCTTTAGAATCTGGGAGGCTTTGCCGGTGGATTCTTTGTCTACGGAAGGCGGGACGACGAAGTCCACGGCCTGCTTGATTTCGGGGACGATGTCGCTGAAGCGCTGCGGGGTGGACTCGCCGGAGAGGTTCGCCGAGGTCGAAACGATGGGACGGCCGAATTTGAAAATCAATTGCTTGCACCACTCGGAAAGGGGAATCCGGATGCCGACGGAGCCGTCCTCGGCCACGGCGTTCCACGCCAGGTGCCAGCGGTCGCCGGCTGTTCCGGCCTCTCCCGCGATGGCCCCGGGGTAGATGAGGGTCATCGGCGCATCGTTGACCTCCACGAGGTCGATGGCGATGGAGGGGATCTGGCGGATGTATTTCGCGACCATGTCGAGGTCCGAGGCCAGCAGCACCAGCGACTTGGCCTCGCTCCGGCGCTTGATTTCATAGATGCGGGCAACGGCCTCGGGGCAGGTGGCATCGCAGCCGAGTCCCCAGACCGTGTCGGTCGGGTAAAGGAGGGTCCCGCCCTCCCGGAGGGTCCGGAGGGCGCCGTCAAAGATTTCTTCAGCTTTCATCGCAGGTGACAAGTACGGGATAATGGTCGGACCAGGGCAGCTTCGGCGTTTCGTGCGTGCGGAGGGTCAGGTCCTTTGGAAATAACAGATAATCAATGCGCAGCAGCGGCCACCCCTCCCGGTAGGTCGCTCCGAATCCGCTACCTGCGGCCACAAAGGAATCCCGGCGGCCCCGGCAGAGCCGGTGGTAGGTGTAGGAGAGCGGGGTGTCGTTGAAATCGCCCACGACCAGGGAGGGAAGCGCGCTGCCCCCGATGTCCTGGAGGACGGCGTCCACCTGGAGGGGGCGTACGCGGATGGACCGGCGCATTTTCCGTCCGGTGTCTTCCGCGGTCTCTTCGTCCATGGACCCCACGATGTGCCGCAGGGAAATGTTGTAACTCTCGAAATGGCAGTTGTAGATGCGCCGCAGCCCGCCCGGGAAACGGACGTCCGTGTACAGGGCCATATTGGTGGATTTTTCGAAGACCATCTTTCCCTTTCCTTCGACGGGAAGCCGGCTCAGCGTGACGTTGCCGGCATGCCCGTTTTTCCCTGTAAGCACATAATAATCAGGATGATAGCCGGGGAAGGCGTGATGGAGCCAGGCGTCCATGCCCAGACTGTTCGGCAGGTAGAATTCCTGAAGGCAGATGACGTCGGCGTCCAGGGTGCGGAGCCAGGCGGCGATGGAATCGGCCGTCTGGAGCCGCTGCCCATCCTGCTGGCCATGGGCAAAGAGGCCGACGTTGTAGGAGACGATTTTCACGCTTCCCGGGTTTTCCGGGGCTTTCCGGACCTGGTAATAGCGGCCGGCGAGGAAGAGGGAGGGAAGGAGCGTCAGGGCGAGGACCCATCCGATGCGGGCGCGCCGCCGGATGGACCAGACAAGGAAGAAGAGCGCAGAAAGCGCGAGCGGCACGTACAGGAGTCCCGCAAGGCTGAAAAGCCAGAACCGGGCCGGGTTGACGAGGGCGGAGGCATAGCTCAAGGCAAGCAGCGCTGCTGTAATCAGCACCGCCGCGGCAAAGCTAAGCCGGGAGAACCAGTGTCGTTTTACCTGCGCCAAAGTTTTCCGCTTTTACGCCAGAAGAAAATCAGCAGGAAGCCCAGCAAGGCGCCGCCGAGGTGGGCGAAATGTGCAACGCCCATCTGGGTCCCCGTGATGCCGGTCACGAGTTCGATCACAATGAAGATGCCGACCCACCATTTCGCGTCCAGGGTGATGGGCGGGAAGATCAGGGTCATCCGGGCATCGGGATAAAGCATCGCGAAGGCGACGAGGATGCCATAGATGGCGCCGGAAGCTCCCAGCATCGGGGTCCTGAGGAGCTGGGCGTAGGCAACCTGGCCGGCAGGGGTCTCCGATGCGAGGTAATGGCTGGCCTGGAGATATTCCACCCCGGTGTGCAGGGCCATGGCACCGAGCCCTGTGACAAAGTAAAAAATGAGGAAGTTCCGCGTCCCGATGGTCCGCTCCACCGCCATGCCGAACATCACGAGGGTGTACATGTTGAAGAAGATATGCCAGAACCCGCCGTGCATGAACATATAGGTCAGCGGCTGCCAGAAGCGGAAGAAGGGCGACCCCGGGTAGAACATCGCAAAAGTCGATACCATGAACTCTTCGTTGATCACCGTCGCGATGTACATCACAAGGTTGATGATCAGCAGATTTTTGGTTACGACCGGTATGTTGGACAGGAAACTGCCTTGGGAATAATAGTTCATGCGTCAGAATCTTTTTTCGAGTTCGTCGAGGGACAGGGTGGAGATAATCCGCCGGCCGGAGGGGGTGAATTCCGGCGCTCCGGTCTGCAGGAGGGAGTCCACGAGGGCGCGGGCATCCGTCGGGGAGAGTACCCTTTCACCGCCGCTGGCTCCGAGGAGGGCGAATTTCTGGGCGAGAGACTGCTGCATCATCTCCGGGAGGCCCGAGGCGTCTTCCGCAAGGATGCGCTGCAGGTCTCCAACCAGGGCTTCGACTTTTCCGGGTTCGGCGTCGAAGCCTTCCGGGACGCCGTTGACGACGATGGTGTCGGTCCCGAAGGGGTCGATGTCGAATCCCAGATTGCGAAGGAGGTCCTGGTGGGCGTCCATGAGCAGCCGTCCGTCCACGCCGACGGTGACCTTCACCGGGAAGAGGGCGGTCTGGGTACCCCGCATGCTGCCGGAAAGGACCTTAAGGAAACGCTCGTAGAGAATCCGTTCGCGGGCGCGGCGGACATGGACCGCCATGACCCCGGAAGGGGACGGGACCAGGATGAAGCGCCCCTGGAGGGTCAGGATCTGGGACGTGGGGAGGCTCCGCTCTTCAAAGAGGACGCCGTAGTTGTCGCTCTTGTCGACATGGCGGCTGAAATCGTAATTACCGCCGCCGGTGCGGGGCTCTTCCGCTTTCGGGAAGGAGGCGAAAGTGCCTTCCGAGAAGGGGTTGTACGTCGGGTCTCCGGCGGGGATGTCGGCGGGGCGCCAGGACTCGAAGGAGGGTGATACCAGCGGCATTTCCCGCACTTCGGGGTTGTCGAAATCGATGCTTCCGGCGATGGCGTTCCTTCCCAGGGATTCCTTGATACAGGCGTAGAGGGTCTGGAAGATGACGGAATCCTCCTCGAATTTGATTTCGGTCTTGGTGGGGTGGATGTTGACGTCGATTTCGGCGGGGTCCACTTCCAGGTAAACGAAATAGGAAGGGGTGGTCCCTTCCGGGATCAGGCCTTCATAGGCTTTCATCACGGCCTTGTGGAGATACGGGCTCCGGAAGAAGCGGCCGTTGACAAAGAGGAACTGGTTGCCGAGGGTCTTTTTGGCAGACTCGCTCCGGCCGACATAGCCTTCGATACGGACGAGGCTGGTTTCGGCGCTGATGTCCACCACTTCGCCGACGACATGGCTCCCCAACAGGTCCATAATCCGGTATTTCAGGCTCTTGGCAGGCTTCAGGACATGGATGTCCCGCTCGTTGGCGCGCAGGGTGAAGGCCGTCTGGGGGCAGGTCAGGGCGACCCGCTGGAACTCTTCGACGATATGCCGCAGTTCCACGCTGTCGCTCTTGAGGAATTTCCGGCGGGCGGGGATGTTGTAGAAGAGATTCCGGACGCTGAAGGAGGAGCCTTTCGGAGCGGCGCACTCGCGGGTGCTCCGGTGCTCGCTGCCGGCGAAGATGACTTCCGTCGCGACTTCGTCTCCCTCCCGGCGGGTTTTCAGGGTGACTTCCGAGACGGCCGCGATGGACGCGAGCGCCTCTCCGCGGAAGCCGTAGGTCAGGATGTGATGGAGGTCTTCCGCCGTGGAAAGCTTGGAGGTGGCGTGGCGCTCGAAACAGACGACGGCATCGTCCGCCGACATGCCCGAGCCGTTGTCGATGACCTGGATGAGTGTCCTTCCGGCATCGGTAATCCGGACGATGACCTCGCTGGCTCCGGCATCGACGGCGTTTTCCATCAATTCTTTCACGACGGAGGCGGGCCGCTGGACGACCTCTCCCGCCGCAATCATGTCCGCGATGTTCTTCGGCAGAATCCTCAGTTCCATTACAGCAGGGCGTAAAACTTGGTAATATAAACCAGGACGACGGCAATCAGCAGGAGGGTGACGATGCTGATGATGGTCTGCGTGCGGGTCGCGGTGGTGCGGGTCCGCTGGTAATGGCCGTCCCGCCAGGCGCCGCGGATGCTGCTGCCGGGGACATAGGTCCCGTCTTTCTTTGCCTTCTCGTTGGTTCCGTCCACATCGCCGAACAGGCGGCGGCGCTCCTCCGCCTCCGGGTCATAATAACGCGGGCGGTAGTTGAATACGCGGTGTTCCTGCTGGCCGAAAAAACCGAAATTCAGTGCCATATCCTGTTTGTGTTTAGTATCCGCGCTCCATTTCGCGCCGGATGTCTTTTTCTTTGATGCTCTGTCGTTTGTCGTACTCCTTCTTGCCGCGGGCAAGGGCGATCTGAAGCTTCGCGAAGCCGTTGTCGGCGATGAAGAGTTTGACGGCGACAATCGTGAGGCCGGCCTTCTTGTCCTCGATGGCGAGGTGCCGGAGTTCCTTCCGGTTGAGGAGCAGGCGGCGGTCCCGCACCGGCTCATGCTGGCCCCAGCTGCCCCAGTGGTACAGGGCCACGTTCATGCCCCGGACAAAGAGCTGGTTGCCGGCAAAGTAGCAGTAGGCATCCTGCAGGGATACCTTTCCCGCGCGGATGGACTTGATTTCCGTCCCCACGAGCTCGATGCCGGCGGTATAGGTTTCCAGGAACTCGTAGTCAAACGAGGCCCGCCGGTTCTTGACCTGTATGCTGCTCTTTGCCTTCGGCATATCTTTGCAAAGATAAGACTTTTTCCATAATTTTGCGTCATGAACCGTACTGAGCTCCTTCCTGACCGTCCCGGCATCCCGCCCATGGCCCCGCTTCCCGAGGCGGAAACCATCGACGTCGCCGCCCTTTCCCGGGCGCTGGCGGCGGGGGAGGTGGACCTGGTCTGCGTCATCGGTCCCACCGCTTCCGGAAAGACGCGCTATGCCGTCTCGCTGGCCCGGGAGCTCGGCGGAGAGATTCTCTCGGCGGATTCCCGGCAGGTGTACATGGGCATGAACATCGGTAGCGGAAAGGATCTCGGGGAGTACGGAGATGTTCCGTATCACCTGATTGACATTGTTCCAGCCGGTACCAAATACAATATCTACCAGTATCAGGAAGCCTTTGCGGGGGCGTGGGCGGATGTGCGGAGGCGGGGAAAGGTGCCCGTCCTCTGCGGGGGAAGCGGGCTCTGGATCGAATCCGTCACGCGGGGTTACAAGTTCGGGAAAGGGAACGGCATCCCGCCGGAGCGTCTCCCTTCCCATCCTTATTATATTGGTACGCTGGTGTCCCGGGAAGAGCGGGTGGCGCGGATCGACCGGCGGCTGGAGGAGCGGCTCAAGGAGGGACTGGTGGAGGAGATCCGCGGGCTCCTGGAAACGGTCCCTGCCGACGATCTGATCTACTATGGGCTTGAATACAAGTTTGTTACGCAGTATGTCCTGGGGCAGCTCAGCTACGAGGACATGGTCATCGCCCTCGGAAACGCCATCCACCAGTTCGCCAAGCGCCAGATGACCTGGTTCCGCGGCATGGAGCGCGACGGCGTCCGCATCCACTGGACGCGGGTTTGATCTCCCCGCCGGGAGGAACCGCCGGCAGGAGGAACCGCTATAGGCCGAAGGCTTTGCGGACGCGGTCGACGCTGTCAAGCAGTTCCCAGCCGAAGAACTGGACAATCTTCTCCTTTCCCTGGACCTTGACGGTCTTTTTGAAGGGTTTCCGGCCCATATGGCCATAGGAGGCGGTGGGTGCGTAAATCGGATTCTTAAGGCCGAACTTGCGGATGATTGCCGCGGGACGGAGCGGGAAGAGGGTGCGGACCTTTTCCGCAATCTCGCTGTCCGGAAGGATGCCGGTTCCGTACGTATCCACGAAAACGCTCACCGGGTCGGCGACACCGATGGCGTAGGCCAGTTGGACCAGGCACTCCCGCGCGACACCCCCCGCCACGAGGTTCTTGGCGATATAGCGGGCGGCATAGGCTGCGCTGCGGTCCACCTTGGACGGGTCCTTCCCGGAGAAGGCACCGCCGCCATGGGCCCCTTTTCCGCCGTAGGTGTCCACGATAATCTTCCGTCCGGTCAGGCCGGTGTCGCCGTGGGGGCCGCCGATGACGAACTTTCCTGTCGGATTGACATGGAGGATGAAGCTGTGAATCAGCCGGGCCGTCTCCTCCGGAAGGGAGGCTTTGAGCCGGGGGAGGAGAATCTTCTCAACATCATAACGGATCTTGGCCTGCATTTCGAGGTCCACTTTGGCCTGGCCGTACTGCCTGACGGCATCCTCGTAGGACATGTGGCCGAGCGAGGCGGGGACGAATTCGTCATGCTGGGTCGAGAGAACGATGGTATGGACCTTCACAGGAAGGTGGGTCTCGCCGTCATACTCGATGGTGAACTGGCTCTTGGCATCCGGCCTCAGGTAGGGCATCAGCGCCGGCTCCTGGTGCCGGATGTCCGAAAGGATCTGGAGGAGGCGGTGGCTCAGGTACAGCGGCAGCGGCATGTAGTCCTCGGTGTCGCAGCAGGCATAGCCGAACATCATCCCCTGGTCGCCGGCCCCCTGGTCTTCGGCCTGGGCGCGCTCTACGCCGCGGTTGATGTCCGCCGACTGCTCGTGCAGGGCGCTCAGCACCCCGCAGGAAGAGGCGTCGAACATGTATTCCGCCTTGGTATAGCCGATCCGGCGGATGGTATCGCGCACCGTCGTCTGGATGTCCACATAGGCTTCCGCCTTCACTTCGCCCATCACTACCACCATGCCGGTGGAGCAAAAACTTTCGCAGGCCACTTTCGCCTCGGGATCCTGGCGCAGGAATTCGTCCAGGATGGCATCGCTGATCTGGTCCGCCACCTTGTCAGGATGGCCTTCGGAGACACTTTCGGAAGTAAACAGATAGTTCATGGTATAAAAAAAATTAGCCCCTGGCGATATGCGGGAGGCTAAAAAACACAAAACACTGATATGTCCATTTTAGCATTTTTTAACGTGGTTGCAAGCAAGTCCAAATCTCTCCACATATATTTCGGGACGGCAAAGGTAGCGCTTTTTTTTTGAATCCGCAATAGGATGCGCCGTTTTTCCATCCTAAACTGCCCCGCCTGATTTCCTTTCGACCGCGCCGATGTGTTCCATGCGTCCCAAAAACCGGGACGCAAGGAACACCTTCTGCCATAGGGTATCGATCTCTCCCCAAAAAAAGAAAAAAGGAATACTTGCAAGATTCCCAAAAAGGTAGTAACTTCGCATCGCGAATTAAGAGCAATATCATTATTTATCCATAAATCAACCGTATGAGAAACGCTTTTAAAAGCCTTCTGCTCGCATTCACTACGTTGTGTGCGGGTGTCGTCGCCTATGCTCAGGTGACAACGTCGGCCCTTTCGGGCCGTGTGGTTGACCAGACCGGACAGCCGGTGGTCGGCGCTGCGATCCTCGCGCAGCACGAACCGTCCGGAACCGTGTATGGTGCAATCACGAATGCTGACGGACGTTATACCATCCAGGGTATGCGTACCGGTGGTCCTTACAATGTCGAGTTCTCCTGTCTCGGCTATCAGCAGACCAATTACACGGGCGTGGTTCTCCAGCTTGCTGAAACCTACAATCTGAACGCCCAGATCGCAGAGTCCACCGAATTCCTCAGCGAAGCGGTGGTGGTTGCCCAGCCGGCCTCCAAGTTCTCTGTTGAGAAAACCGGTGCCGCAACGAACATCTCCAACGCGCAGATTGCCGCCCTCCCGACGGTCAGCCGGGCCATCACGGATGTGACGAAACTCTCTCCTTACGGTGGAAACGGCATGCAGTTCGCGGGCAGCGACGGCCGTACGGCCAACTTCACCGTGGACGGTGCCAACTTCAACAACAACTTCGGTCTTTCCGACAAGCTTCCCGGCGGCGGCAGCCCGATTTCCATCGATGCCATCGAAGAGGTTCAGATTGTGATTTCCCCCTATGATGTCCGTCAGACGAACTTCATCGGCGGCGGCCTGAACGCCATCACCAAGTCCGGTACCAACACCCTGAAGGGAACGGCCTACGTCTATCACACCAACGAGAACATGCGCGGCAACGCCATCGAAGGTGACGAGATCAGCGGTGCCCGTGACAAGGACCGCACGACGACCTACGGCTTCACCCTCGGCGGACCGATCATCAAGAACAAACTCTTCTTCTTCGCCAACTTCGAGAAGTCCGTCGTCCCGACGGTGGTCAACCGCTGGCGCCCGTCCGATGACGGCAAGGCCAATCCGGATGCATACATCTCCCGTACGACCAAGGAAGACATGCAGAAAGTCGCCGACTTCCTCGCCGCTTCTCCTTATAACTATGATGCCGGTTCCTATACCGATTATCCGGCCAACGAGAGCAACACCAAGATCCTGGCCCGCCTCGACTGGAACATCACGGACAAGCATCACCTCGCCCTCCGGTACAACTACACCCTGAACCGCGGCTGGAACAACACCAACGGCTCTTCTTCCAACGCCACCCAGCGTGCCGTCCAGAACCGTCTGAGCCAGTACTCCATGGCTTTTGCCAACGCGATGTACTCGATGGACAACAAGGTGAACACCTTCTCCCTGGACTTCAACAGCCGGCTGAGCAACAGCCTGTCGAACCAGTTCCTGGCGACCTACTCGATGCTCGACGACATCCGCGGCACCAACTCCGCCAAGTTCCCCTTCATCGACATCCTCGACGGAACGAATACCTACACGCCGTACATGGCTGTGGGTTATGAGCTCTTCACCTGGAACAACGGTGTCCACAACCGCGTTTTCACGGCGAAGGATGACCTGACCTACTACTTCGGTGACCACAAACTCACCGCCGGCCTGAGCTACGAATACCAGATGGCCGACAACTCCTACATGCGTAACGGTACGGGCTACTACCGCTACAATTCCCTCAACGACTTCCTCACCGGTGCCATGCCGGAGACCGTCGCCCTGACCTACGGTTATGACGGCGAACTCAATCCGGCCGCCCGCGTCCGTTTCCACAAGGCTGCCCTTTATGCCCAGGACGAATGGAACCCGAATGAGAAACTCAAAGTGACGGCCGGTCTGAGAATCGAAGGCCTCATCTTCGACAACCGCGACCTGATGACGAACAACAAGATTCTTGCCCAGACCTATTACAACCATGGTGTGGAATCTCACATCGACACCGGCAAGTGGCCCACCTCCAAGGTGCAGGTCTCCCCGCGCCTGGGCTTCACCTACGATGTCTTCGGCGACAAAAGCCTGAAGGTGCGCGGCGGTACCGGCCTGTTCTCCGGCCGTCTCCCGCTCGTGTTCTTCACCAACATGCCGACGAACTCCGGTATGGTCCAGAACGTCTCCGCCGTGTCCCAGAACTCCACGAAGATCGAAAACCGCTTCGACATCCTCGGCAAGTTCGCCGGCAACATGGTCACGGATGTGCCCACGATGCTCAAGACCCTCAACGAGGCTGATCCGGACCGCTTCCCGCTGACGATTTCTCCGGAGAAGGGTGTCCTTCCGACCAGTATCGCCGCCGTGGATCCGAAGTTCAAGATGCCGCAGGTGTGGAAGACCTCCCTCGCCGTGGACTACAGCTTCCCGACCTCCTTCCCGCTGTCGATCAGCGCCGAGGCGATCCTCAACAAGACCGTCAACGCGGTCTGCATCCGCGACTACAACATGATGGATGTCAACGGCTTCGCCCGCTTCAACGGACCTGACAAGCGCCACATCTATCCGTCGGTCTACACCTACACTTCCACCTCCGCCTATGTGCTGACCAACACCAACAAGGGCTACGGTGCCCAGGCCAGCGTGACCGTCAATGCCCGTCCTTGGGACGGCATCGACTTCACCGCCGCCTACACCCACTCGGTGTCCAAGGAACTGACCGGCATGCCGGGCAGCGACGCCAACTCCGCCTTCACTTACATCCCGACGGTGGACGGCCCGAACAACGTGACCCTGCACAATTCGCAGTATGTGACGCCGGACCGCTTCTTCGCTTCGCTCTCGATCAACGACAAGTCGAACAACATGTTCAGCTTCTTCTACGAGACCTGGAGAGGTGGTTACAACTACTCCTACATGTACGCCAATGACATGAACGGAGACAACTACAACTACGACGCCATCTATATCCCGAAGGAAATCAACGAACTCGAATTCGCCTCCTGGGATGACAAGAGCCGCTTCTGGGAGTTCATGACCAAGGTCGATCCCAAGAACCTCTTCGACAAGCGCGGCACCTATGCCGAAGGCTACAGCGTCTATTCTCCCTGGGTCCATCGCCTGGACTTCCGTTACACGCATGATTTCAAGATCAAGCTCGGAAAGACCACGAACACCCTGCAGGTCAACTTCGACGTGAAGAACATCCTGAACCTCTTCAACTCCTCCTGGGGCGTTTCCAAGCAGATGAATCCGGAGCTCAACAGCGGCCGTATCCTGAAGATGGAAGGCGTCAATGCCGACGGCGTTCCGGTGTTCTCCACCCCGAAGGCTGTCAGCGGTACCACCCAGCTCTGGACCCTCTACCACGATATCCATCAGTGCTGGTATGCCCAGATCGGTATCAAATATTTGTTCAACTAATAGATGACAGGCACTATGAAACTCAGATATATTCTTTCCGCGTTTGCCGTTGTCGCCCTGGCCTTTACTGCTTGCCAGCGGGAAGACGCTACCTCTGCCGATCTGGCCAATGCGACGGTCAGCAACTCCTACGTGCGTATTCCCTTGGACGGCAGTGCCCAGCCGACCATCAAACTGACCACCAGCGACGAATGGACTTTCGCCGTGAAGGTTAAGTATGACACCAGCTATACCGATGCCGTCAAAGGCAGCGTAAAAACGAAAATTGAAGTCGAGCAGCTCAAGCACAAGGGCAACGAGTGGCTCTCCATTTCTCCCCTGAGCGGCAAGGGTGATGCGACCATCACTTTCTCCGCCCCCGAGACCGATACGCCCCGTACCCTCGATGTCCTGCTGAAAGTCGGTGACGCCACCCAGCATGTCATCGTACGCCAGGAAGAACTGACGGCCCAGGAAACCCCGATTTCCACCTGCGCCGATGTGGCTGCCAAGGGCGGTTCCTTCCGCGTGAAAGGAACTTGCGTGTCCATCACCAGCGAATCCTATGGCAACTGGTATCTCGTGGACGAGCATGGGGATGCCGTCTATATCTACGGTACCGTGGATGCGACCGGCTCTTACAACTGGTCCAGTTTCGGTATCGCCGTCGGTGATGTTGTCACGATTGAGGGTCCCAAGCACCCGAGCTACACCGGCACCTGGGACGGAAAGACCGTTCCGGAACTGGTCGATGTCCAGGTGATCAAGGTCGAGAAGGCCCTGCTGGCGGCCGACAAGTCCGAGGTGGCCATCTCTTCAGCGGCCGGCGAGACGGACGTCCTCTTCACCCAGAAGGGTGAGGGCCTGTCCATCGAGTCCAAGGCTCCCTGGCTGACCATCAAGAACAACGGTTATACCGTCAACAGCAAGGGCAAGGTCGTCGTGACCGTCGTCGCCGAAGAGAATACGACCGGAAAGCGCCGCACGGGCGAAATCGTCGTGACGAGCAACAAGCTGGAGAAGGGCGCACTGAAGACTTCCTCCGTTCCGGTGTCCATCATCCAGCTCGTTCCGGAGACGAAGGGTGATCTCAGCGACATCGCCGATGCCATCAAGAGCGGCAGCAACAAAAACCCGCTCCCCTTCGATGTGACCATCCCGAAGTCGACCGTCACCTATGTGAACGGTTCCAACACCTTCCTCGAGAGCGAGACTTCCGCCATCCTGATCTATGGCTCCGCCGGACTCTCCGTCGGCCAGACCGTCGAAGGCCGTGTCTTCGGTGAGGGCTATGCCTACAACAATCTCCCCGAGGCGACGGTCTTCAACACCTCCCTCGCCAAGATTGGCAAGGCTCCGCTGAATCCTGCTGAACTCCCGCAGCCGAAGGAAATCACCCTGGCCAGTCTCCTGGAGAACTGGGATGCCAATTTCGGCCGCCTGCTGAAGATCAAAGGCTTGACGGTGACGGATGCCATCGCCGCGACCTACGAGGTCGTTGACCCTGAGACCGGCAAGAAAGTCTCCGGCGACCGGAGCGGCAAGCTCTTCGACGGAACCAACTCGATTGCCGTGTACATGCAGGTGAAAAAGTATCTGGAAATGCCGGAAGGCAAGAAGTTCGACGTCATCTGCATCCCGACCGTCAACAGGACGACCAAGCAGCTCGGCATCTGGGATCCCGCCCATGTCACCGAGGTGGAATAACCCTTCAGAATATTCAATGAGCAGGCCGGCCTTTGGGTCGGCCTGCTTTTTTTGTAAAGACGGAAATTCTGTGTATATTTGTGGTCCGGATAAACTTATCACATTAATGAGACACGTACGTATTTTTCTTCTTTGGCTTTTCGCATTGGCGGCAATCGTTTCATGTAACAAGAACAACGTCTTGACGGTAACCCCGGAAACGGTGGTCCTGGATGCTTCTGGAGAAGGGAAATATGTGACAGTGAACGCTCCCGGCGCCTGGACGCTTGCGTCCACGGGCTCCTGGGTCAAGCCTGGCATGACGGAAGGAACGGGTGTCAGCACGGTGCTTATCGCCGCTGAACCGGCGACCGCCGCCCGCGGAGCGGTCCTGACCTTCACCTGCGGCTCCCAGTCAACCTCCATCGCCGTCTCCCAATCCGGCCCGGAAGGCAGCAACCCCGGCGGCGGTGACCAGCCCGGCGGCGGCACGACCCCGGCAGCTGCGGGGACCTACACCATCGACTTCACGGCCCAGGGCTATGCCGACCAGGCTGTCGTCAAAACCCTGGAAAAGGATGGAATCAGCGTTGCCTTCTCCAATGCCAAATGGTATGACAACGGCGGAGCGGTCCGCGCCTATTCCTCTTCGACCATGACGGTGTCTTCCTCCCGGAAGATCCTGAAGATTGTGCTGACTTTCGGTTCGAAGGACAACAACAATGTCATCACGACGGACTGCGGCACCTACAGCGAGCCCACCTGGACCGGCACCTCCGGCAAGGTTGTCTTTACGGTCGGCGGCGAAAACGGCCACCGGCGCATCGCCAAGATGGCCGTCACCCTTTCGGGGGAGGCGGGCGGCGAGACCCCCGGCGGCAATAATCCAGGCGGCGGGGAAACGCCCGGGGGTGACACCCCTTCCGGCAGCGGCAGTTTTGTCGACGTCCTGGATGCGGCCTTCACCGGAGCGACCTCGAACCAGTATGGTGACTGGTCTGGAAAGAAGGGAAGTGCTTCCTCCGCCGTCTATGCCGGGAACTCCGCCACCCAGTACGGGGCCATCCAGCTGCGTTCCAAGAATGAGAATTCCGGCATCGTCTCCACGACTTCCGGCGGCGCCGTGACCAAGGTATCCGTCGTATGGAACGACGAAAGCGGCAATGTGGGCAATACGGCCGCCCGCGCCGTCCTGGTCTACGGCTCCTCTTCGGCATACAGTTCGCCCGCCGACCTGTATGGCAGTAAGGCCGGGACCCTCCTCGGGACCATCACCTACGGAGAGGGGACGGAAGTAACGGTCAGCGGCAACTATGCCTATGTCGGGATCCGTTCGAAGGAGTACGCCCTCTATCTGGACAAAGTATCCATCACATGGACTAAATAATACAACAATCACAATACACTATGAAACTCAAATCCATTCTCTTTGCGGCTGTAGCGGCCCTCGTGACCCTCTCCGCCTGTAAGAAAGAAGTACAAGTGCCCGCCGGCCTGACGGTGGACCAGTCTGCGGTCAAATTTACCGCTACGGGTGGCACGCAGGTGGTCAAAGTGACCTCCTCCGATCCCTGGACCCTTACCGTCCCCGAGGCAGCCAAGGAGTGGCTGACTGTCCAGCCGACCACGGGTGGCAAAGGTACGACGGAAGTGACCCTCACCGCCGGTGCGCGTGAAGGCAAGGGCCGTCCTGCCGTGAAACTGAACTTCCTCGCCGGCCTGTTCTCGGCTTCCGTGTCGGTCAGCCAGGATGGCACCATTCCTCCGGGAGACGGCTCCAAGGCCAATCCTTTCTCCCCGAGCGAGGCCTATGCCTGGATCATGACCAACCTGGAAGACGGCAAGACCACGCCGACTTCCCAGAAGTACTATGTCGCGGGTAAGATCCACAAGATTTCCACTTCCAACAACGTCGAGCAGAAATTCTCGGCGACGGAGGACCACAAGGCTACGTTCTTCATCTCCGACGACGGTCAGTCTTCCAAGACGGACTTCGAGGCCTACAAGGTCTACTATCTGGGGCAGCGCGCCTGGAGAGAAGGGGATGACGATATCAAAGTCGGCGACGATGTGGTGATCTACTGCCAGTTCAAGCACTACAAGGAGACGGCCGAAAACGGTGGCCAATACGATTACCTCTATTCCCTGAACGGCGAAACCGTCGGCAAGGCCCCCGCACCGGACATCACCAAGTACGAGGCCAAGACCATCAAAGAGTTCATCGAGCTCGCGAAGACCGATACTTACTATGTCATCAGCGGTCTGGTGAGCGGCTTCCAGCTGGAAGGCAATCCGACCCAGTGCACCCTGACCGACGAGACCGGTTCTGTCCAGATGTACGGTGTCGACGACATGGGCTCCTTCTCCGGCGTCAAGAACGACGGTACGCTGACCATCGCCGCGAAGTACAAGAAGTACGAGAAAGACGGCAAGGTGACCCACGAGGCCGTCGACTGCATCTTCGGCAGCTTTGTCGAAGGAACGTCGGTCGAGCCGAAGGGTAGCGGTACCCAGGCCGATCCGTACAACCCGGCCGGTGTCATCGAATACATCAAAGGCCTCGCCAGCACTCCTTCCGCAAACGAGGTGTATATCAATGGTAAGGTGGCGAAGATTGACAGTCCTTACTCTGCCGAGTATGGAACCGCGATCTTCTGGATTTCCGAGGATGGAACCATGAAGACGGCCTTTGAGTGCTACTCCGTGAGGTTCCTGGAGAAAAAAGATTGGGTGGACGGCAATACCCAGATCAAGCTCGGTGACGAGGTCGTTGTCTGCAGCAAGGTGACTATCTACAATGGTGTCTACGAGACCTTGAGCGAAAAGGATGGTTACAAAGGCTATGTCTGTTCCCTGAACGGTGTGACGACTGAAACGCCCAAGCCGGTGATCGTCATCAAGTCCTTCAAGGAGACGGCCAGCGGTGTTTCCGCCGAATGGACCGCTCCCGAGGGCGTGACTTCCTTCACGGTCGCCCTGTACAAGGGCAGTGTCGACGAAGAGAACGTCGTCAAGAGCGAGACCGTCTCGGACAAGAAGATTGAATGGACCGTCGCGCTGGATCCCGCTACGAAGTACATCCTCAAAGTCAGCGGTGTCAGCGGTGAAACGACCATCTCCGACGAGAAGGAGCTGACGACCTCCGCTCCGGCCGCCGCCAACGAGATCGACTTCACGAAGGCGCCGAACAAGGGAACGCCTTCTGAAAGCAAGGTCGAATGGGAGAATGACTACATCACGGTGACCCTGACGAAGGGGACGAGTTCCACCGCTGCGAACAATTACCTCGGTGGGACGAATGCCCATACGCGTATGTACAAGGGCCAGGTGCTGAGCTTTGCGGTGAAGTCCGGAAAGACCGTCAAGAGCATCGTTTTGGAGGCGACGTCCTCAGATTATGCCAAGAAGAGTTTGACCTGGACCGGTGCGACAGCGGCTGTGTCCGGAGCAAACATCACGGTTACGCCTTCCGCCAATGAGTTCTCCGCCGCCATCGGTGAGGCGACGCGCTTCAACAAACTGACGGTGAACGTCAAATAAGCGACGCTGTGAAACATGTCCGAAGGGATGCCCGGGGCTGAAAAAATGTGCCGAGCACCCTTTCGGCTATCTTGAATAACCATGAAAACGAACGTATTCCCCCGCATCTTCGCGGCCCTTGTCCTTCTCGCCGCCCTCTTCGCCTGCCAGAAGCCGGACGATGAGACCATTCCCGTCCTGAAGGTTCCCCAGCCGATGATTCTCGCAACGGGCGGGAGTCAGTCGCTGGAAGTCGCCTCTACGGTAGCCTGGACGCTCAGTGTCGAATATGGTGGAACATCCACGGGTTGGATCAAGCTATCCCAGACCTCAGGAGAAGCCGCTATCGGCGTCAAGATCCAGATGACCGTGGATCCGAATGGCGGCGAGAATCGTCGGGCGACGCTGGTACTGAAGGGTACGACGTTGTCTACCAGCGTGGAGATATCCCAGATGGGCACTTCTGTCAGCGACGCGCCGCTCTGGCTGGAACTGCCGGCGCTGGACAGGGCTGGGTTCCTTTTCGGAACACATGACATGAAAGGCGGCGCTTACGCCGGGGCCGGGAAGAGCGGCGTCCGGAATTATTCCTTCTACTGGGACCCGAATGGAAGGGTCTCATTCTGGGTGGCCTATCCGCTGAACAAAGACCTCTGCGGAACCGGGAACTATAATTACGACTGGACGCAGGCATATGACCCGATGGTCCCTGAAGACCAGCAGCCAAACCTGACGGAACATTCCTATGGCGGCCGCGGCTGGGACGGAGAGTATTGGAACCGTGGACATCAGATGCCGCGAGCCGACCGCCAGCTGACACAGGAGTCGGTGATGTCTACCTGCCGGACCACGAACATTACCCCGCAGTGCAGCAGCTTTAATGGTGGCATCTGGGGCGACCTGGAAGTTTGGGTGAGGGGACGAGCCAAGGAACTCAATCCGCTCAAGGATACGATGTATGTCGTGACCGGTTGTGTGCAAGAGGGATCCGATACATGGACCGACAACTATTATCAGGCTGCGGTCAAGGTTCCCGTGGCTTATTTCAAGGCGTGCCTCCGCAAGAGCGGCTCCACCTACACGGCCCTCGCCTTCTACCTGCCTCAGACGAAGGACGCGTATGACAAGGGTGAATTTACGGGGAACTTCAAGAATTACAGTCTGTCTGTCTCGGAATTGGAGAGCAAACTCAACACGACCTTCTTTGTGAATCTGGAGAATCTCCCCGGCATGGACAAGGCAAAGGCCACATCCATCAAGAACACGAAAGCTAATTGGTAATCATGAAAAAATACATCCTGATCCTCACCGCCCTGGCGCTTCTCGCAGCGGCCTCGTTCCCGGTGGACCTCGCGGCCCGGGGCAAAAGCTATGTCATCGGGTTTTACAACCTGGAAAACCTCTTTGACACCTATCACGACGAAGGGAAGAACGACTACGAATACCTCCCGGACGGGGCCAACGAGTGGACCGATGCCAAGTATCAGAAGAAACTCCACAACATGGCCCGCGTCATCGCCGCGATGAAAGAGGACAACAAGCAGTGGCACGCCATCCTCGGCGTCTCCGAAATCGAGAACCGCCACGTGCTGGAGGACCTGGTGAGCGACCCGCAGATCGCGGATGCGAATTACCAGATCGTCCATTATGACGGCCCGGACCGCCGGGGCGTCGACGTGGGGATGCTCTACGATCCTTCCCGCGTGAAAGTGCTTGACAGCGAATCGATTCCATTCACCTTCGACTCCGATATCGAATTTGAAATGGACGAGGACGGAAAGGCCTATTTCCGCACCCGTGACATCCTGATGGTCCATTGCCTCGTGGATGATGAGCCTTTCGCCATCTACGTCTGCCACCTGCCTTCGCGGATCGGCGGCAAGGGCGGAGACCTGCGCTCGCGCGGCGGCGAGATCGCCTATCAGCATTCCATGAAGATGATGGAGAAGTATCCCGGCATCAAATGCGTCGTGATGGGCGATATGAACGACAACCCGAGCGACGACTCGATGGCCAAGTACCTCCGCGGCAAGGCCGGGATCGAAGAGGTGGGTCCGGAAGATTACTTCTCCCCCTTCCTGTCGATGTACAAAGCCGGGTACAGTTCGCTCTATTACCGGGGCGAAGGAAACATCTATGACTGTCTCCTGGTCAATTACAACCTGGCCCATGCCCCCAAGGGTACCTTCCAGATCATTCCGATCACCAAGAGAAAATACTACGGCCGGATTTTCTCGAAGCCTTTCATGACCAACCAGAGCGGTCCGTACAAGGGAACGCCCTACCGGACCTTCTCCAACGGCGCCTTTGTCAACGGCTATTCCGACCACTATCCTACGTATATTGTAATCCAGAAATAATATGATCAAACGCTTTCTTTTGGCCCTGACCGCCCTGGTTGTCGGCGCCTCGCTTCAGGCGCAGGAGTATTCGGGCGGTGTGAAAGGTACGGTTGTGAACCGGAACGGCCGCCAGGGAATCGAAAATGCCCGCCTCGTCCTGATGCGGGATGCACAGGCGGTGGCGACGGTCGCTACCGATGCGGAGGGTAACTTCCTGATCGGTAACCTCTCCGACGGCATGTACACCCTTGTGGTGGAGGCGCCGGACTTCCTGGAAACCCGCGTCCAGGTGACGGTCAATGACGGCTACGTCAAGAACATGTTCAATATCGGTGTGACTGCGGCCAAGCAGGTTTCCGAAATCGATGACGACTCCTTTGCCGCCTTCGATATGGACGACAGCGGCTACAACGACAATCCGACCATCCTCTTCGGCTCCAACGACGTGTTCAATTCCATCGCCGGCTACAATTTCTCGGCGGTGCGTTTCCGCGCCCGCGGCTATGCCTCCGAGACACAGGATGTGCTGCTGGCCGGGGTGAAAATGAACGACGCCATTACCGGCTACGGCCCCTTCTCCCTCTGGAGCGGCCTGAACGAGGCCATGCGCTCGAAGGAGTCGGTGACCGGCGCCGAGGTGTCCGAATACGGCTTCGGCGGTTACAACGGCGTGACCAATGTCTTCGGCAATGCCCTGAATGTCCGCAAGGGTCTGCGGGGGAGCGTCCTGACGAACAGCGCCCTGTACCGCCTGCGTCTGATGGCTTCCTATGCGAGCGGATTGATGGACAACGGCTGGGCCTTTGCGGCCAACGTAAGTGCCCGTCTTGGCGGAAACGACTGGATCAAAGGCGTTTATTACCGCAGCTTCGCCTACTACCTGGCGGCGGACAAGGTCTTTGACGACACCCACAAGCTGGGCTTCGCCATTTTCGGGACGCCCGGCGAGCGCGGCGCCCAGATGGCCTCGACCCAGGAGGTGTACGACCTGATGGGCGACAACATGTACAATGCCAACTGGGGCTACCAGAACGGCAAGGTGCGCAATGCCCGCGTCCGCAAGACCCATGAGCCGGTCGTTTTCGTGAAATACGACTATACCCCTTCCGACAAGTTCAATGCGTCGGCGACCGCGCTGTTCCGCTTCGGCAAGAACGGTTATACGGCGATGGACTGGTACAATGCCCAGGACCCGCGCCCGGACTATTACCGCAACCTGCCGTCGTATTTCTACAACGCCAATCCGGACTACAACCGTTCCAACCGGGAGAAGGCGGCCATCGCCCTCCAGAGCTGGCAGAACCAGGTTCCGGACGTGGTCCACATGAACTGGGACCGGATCTATCATGTCAACCAGCTCAGCGAAGGCGGCCGTTCGAAGTATGTCCAGGAGGAGCGCCGTACCGACCAGCTGGACTTCAACCTCGCCGCGACCTTCAAATACCGTCCCGCCGAGTGGCTGACCGTGAACGGGGGCCTGAATGGGAAAATCAATCGGACGGAGTACTATAAGATCCTGGCGGACCTCCTGGGCGGAACCTATTTCGTGGATGTGGACAACTTCGCGGACCGCGACTTCGCCGCGACTCCGTATAAGAGCCAGAACGACCTCGACTACTATCTGAATTATGGCGAGGCCCGGGTCCTCAAGGAAGGTGACAAGTACAATTATGACTATTATGCCCAGATCCGTAGCGCGGAAGGCTGGGTCAACGGCCTCTTCACTTTCGGAAAGTTCTCTGCGAACCTCGGCGGGCGCCTCGGTTACAGCAGCTTCTGGCGGGAAGGTCTCATCCGGAAGGGCCTCTTCCCGGGAAAGGCGGAGAATGCGGCCATGGCCGTCCTCTGGCAGAACAACGGAATCGAGGAGACCGAGGAAACCTCCTATGGCAAATCCGAAAAGGCCCGCTTCCTGACCTTTGCCGGAAAGGCCGGACTGAACTATGTCATCGGCGGCAACATGCGCGTCTATGCCAACGCCGGCTATTTCCAGGATGCGCCGAAATTCGGCCAGGCCTTCCTCTCCCCGCGTACCCGGAACTCCATGGTCAAAGGGCTCAAGCCCATCAAGACCTTCACCTCGGATGTGAACTGGCAGTTCTCCGGCGCCGGCATCAACGCCCGCGTCAGTGCCTATTACACGACCATCAAGGACCAGTCCAAGGTGATGAGCGCCTATGACGATGTCCAGAACGCCTTCTCGAATTTCGCCCTCAGCGGCATCGACCAGCGCCATTACGGGGTGGAAGTCGGCTTCAAGGTCCCGACCTATGTGGTCCCGAATCTCAGTGTCCAGGGCGTATTCGCCTGGGGCCGCGCCGAGTACACCAAGTCCCCGACCATGCTCCAGACCCTGGACAACAGTGCGACGCCGGTCTCCTACAATGGACAGGAACTGATCAACGTCCGCTACTGGGATGCGACGCCGGCCTATACCCGCGATGCCTATGGGAATATCCCCGAGACGACCACGATCGACCAGTACAAGCACATCAAACGGCATTATGTGCCTTCTACCCCGCAGCTGGCCGCCTCGCTGGGCCTGAGCTGGAACTACAAGTACTGGTTCGTGGATGCGGACGTCGAATATTTCGACGAGGCCTACCTCGACATGAACCCGCTCTACCGGACCGATTACGCCGTGATGGGCCCGGACGGCAGCGCGACGCCCAAGGAGGTGGAGGAAATGACCGCCCAGGAGAAATTCGACCCCTGCTTCCTCGTGAACCTCTCCGTCGGCAAGTCCTGGTTCATCCAGCGGAAGTACCAGATCGGCTTCTCGCTCAACGCCAAGAACCTCCTGAACAACAAAAATGTCAAGACCGGCGGCTACGAGCAGACCCGTATGGTCGACAACACCAAGGACAAGACCAATTACTACAAGTTCGACCCGAAGTATTTCTACATGTCGGGCATCAATTACATGTTGAACGTTTATTTCCGATTCTAAGCTATGAGAAAGTTTGTTTTTGCGCTTTCGGCGCTCTCCCTCCTGGCCGCCTCCTGTGAGGAATTCGAACCGGTCGTGACGTTCAAGTACACGGAACCGGACCGCCCGGCTTTCGTGGGCGACGATTATGCCAAGGCCTATTTCGGCGTGGAAAAGTTTACCGATATTTCCGCCATCAAGTCCAAGTACGGCGGGCATGGAAAGCCCTATACCTTTGACGAGAATATCGTGATCCGCGGGGAGGTGACGACCTCCGACGAGGCGGGCAATGTCTACCGCGAAATCTACCTGCAGGACAAGAGCGGCGCCATTGATTTCAAGGTTGGCCGTTCTTCCTCCTACGATGATTACAAGGTGGGCCAGATCCTCTATGTCAACTGCAATGGCATGACCATCGGCGAGTATGGCTACAAGGATGGAAATTACGGCGGATGCGGCCTGCTCCAGCTCGGTATGAAACGGAATCAGAACATCGACCCCGTGACGGGCGAATTCAAGGATTTCGACGACTATGAGACCTCGTATATCGACTTGCAGCCCATCCTGGACGCGAAAGTCCTGAAGGGGGCGATCCTGCCCAAAGAGGAGCGGGTCAAGCCGGTGACGGTCCCGGCCAGTGACCTGACCTCGGACGATTTCAAGAAAACGATCTCGAATGCACAGGTCGGGAAACTGGTCCAGTTCGATGGCCTGAGATATGCGAATTCTGTCGGCGGGAAGGAAGTCTTTGTCCTCTTCTATCCGAATCCCAACCTGAACCACAGCAAGAACGAAGGCTGGAACCGGGTGTTCGTCTCTTCTCCGACAGACCGCAAGAGCGGGGTGGACTATTCCTATGGTATCAAGTGGTGGGCCCTGACGAAAAACCGCTTTATCAAGATGGTGGAAAGCGGTGCCTGGGACGATCTCCAGGTCGGCAGCGGCGGCGATCTGCTCGGTCCGATTGCTTCGACCCAGACGAACCCCGATAATTTCGGCGTCGAGTGCCTCTACAAGACCATGATCCTGGACCACCCTTCCGCCCAGAATGTCAGTCAGTATTTTCTGATGGCCGACGGAAAGACCGAGGTCCAGATCCGCACCAGCGGCTATTCCCGCTTTGCCGATATCGAGATTCCCGAGGACATCCGCAGCGGCGGTGCCGGTCTTTCCTGCATCGGCATCCTGACCCGTTACCAGGGTGGGGCGCAGCTGACCCTGCTGGAAGCCTGGAAGAGCTCGGATCCGGAGAGGAAGAGCATTCTTGAACCCTAATCTGACATCGTATGAAGCGTTTTTTCCCCAACGCAGTCCTTATTATTACGCTGATGGCAACGATAAGCGCATGTAGCGAAAGCGCCAACCCTTTCTTTGAGGAGTGGAACACCCCCTATGGGACGGCTCCTTTCAGCCGGATCGAGCCCCGGCACTATCTTCCGGCCTTCCAGGCGGGTATCGAGGCGCAGCGCGCTGAAATCCAGGCGATTCTGGACAATCCCGAGGCACCCTCCTTCGAGAATACCGTGGCGGCGTATGAACGCTCCGGAGCTCTTCTCGCCAAAGTCGGCGGGGTGTTTTTCAACCTGAGCGAATCGGACTCCACTCCCGAGATGCAGAAGATTGAAGAGGAAGTAATGCCGCTGGTGACGGCCGCCGAGGACGAAATCTTTATGAATGAGGCTTTCTTCCAGCGCGTCAAGGCGGTGTACGAGGCTTCCGAAGGACTGACCCGTGAGCAGCAGATGGTCACGAAGAAACTCTACGAGGCCTTTGTCCGCAACGGTGTCGCGCTGGACGAAGCGGGAAAGAAGCGTTTCTCCGAGATCAACACCCGTCTTGCCTCCCTGAGCCAGAAGTTCGGCCAGAATCTCCTGGCGGAAAACAATGCCTTCAAGGAGCAGATCGGGGTGACGGTGAGCGGCTATGCCGACTTCATGGCCTCCTGTGAAGACCGCGCCCAGCGGGAAAAGGCCTTCAAGGCCTATTCGTCCCGCGGCAACAACGGAGGCGAGCACGACAACAACGCCATCGTCCTCGAGATCCTGAAACTCCGTGCCGAGCAGGCGGCCCTGTTGGGCTATCCCAATTTCGCCGCCTACCAGCTGTCAAACAAGATGGCCGGCAATCCTGAGACGGTCGATGCCTTCCTCCAGCCCATCATGGATGCGTCCATGCGGAAGGCCCGTGAAGAGATCGCGGACATGGAAGCGTTGGCCGGCCATAAGATCGAGCCTTGGGACTGGGCCTACTATGCCGAGAAAGTCCGCTCACAGAAATATGCCCTCGATGAGAGCCAGACCAAGCCTTATTTCCAGGTGGACAGCGTCCGGAAAGGCGTCTTCACCGCTGCGGAAAAAGTCTATGGCATCCATATCGAGCCGGCTCCGGAAGTGGAAGTGTACCATCCCGTCGTGAAGGCCTACCGGCTTTCCGATGGCGACGGTAGCCTCCTGGGAATCTTCTATGCCGATTATTTTGTGCGGGAGACCAAGCGGGGCGGTGCCTGGATGAACAATTTCCGGGACCAGGAAGAGGGTGTCCGTCCCATTATCGTCAACGTCTGCAATTTCCCTGCGCCTACGCCGGAGAGTGCGTCACTCCTGACCGTGGACAATGTCCAGACGGCGTTCCATGAGTTCGGCCATGCCCTGCACGGCTTCCTGACCCAGTGCCATTACAAGAGTGTGAGCGGCACCTCGGTTGCCCGTGACTTTGTGGAGATGTTCTCCCAGTTCAATGAGAATTTCGCCTTTGAGCCGGAAATCCTGAAGGCGTACGCCAACGATTACCGCAGCGGCGAGCCGATTCCCTCGGAACTGGTCGACAAGATCCGCAAGGCTCTGAAGTTCAACCAGGGTTTCATGACCGGGGAACTCTGCGCGGCGTCCATCCTGGACATGAAGTGGCATGAACTCTCGGTGGAGCAGCTCTCCGCCTTCCAGGGGTCGGAGGATATCCGCGCCTTTGAGAAGAAGGTCTGCGACGAGATGGGACTCTGTGATGAGATCATCCCCCGCTACCGGACAACCTACTTCAACCATATCTTCAACAGCGGTTATTCCGCCGGGTATTACAGCTATCTCTGGAGCGAAGTGCTGGATGTGGATGCCTGGGAGAAATTCGAGGCCGAAGGTGTGTTCAATCCCGCCCTGGCGAAGTCATTCCGGGAGACATTCCTGGAAAAAGGCGGCAGCGAGGAACCCATGACCCTATTCCGCTCCTGGCGGGGCGGTGATCCGGATCCAGGGGCGCTGCTGCGCTCCCGGGGACTGAATTGAGATGATGATGAAAGAATTCGATACTAAGAAAGTGGCCGCCGCGGCGGTGCAGTGGATCCGGGACTGGTTCGCGGAGAATGGGGACGGCTGCAATGCCGTCATCGGGATTTCCGGCGGGAAAGACAGCAGCGTCGTCGCCGGCCTCTGTGTCCTGGCGCTCGGAAAGGAGCGGGTAATTGGGGTGACCATGCCGAACGGGGTCCAGCCGGACATCGCCGACAGCATCCGCCTGATTGATTGGCTGGGTATCCGCCGCTACGATGTCAATATCGGCAGCGCCTACGAGGCGCTGATGGGGGAAGTGGAAGCGAAACTGGGGCATCCGGCCTCGGAACAGACCCGCATCAATATGGCCCCGCGCCTGCGGATGACGGCGCTGTATGCCATCTCCCAGTCCAACAACGGCCGTGTGGCCAATACCTGCAACCTTTCCGAAGACTGGGTGGGCTACAGTACGCGTTACGGAGATGCCGCCGGCGATTTTTCGCCCCTCGGCGGACTGACCGTCGCGGAAGTCGTCGCGATAGGAAAAGAAATCGGATTGCCGGTGGACCTGGTGGAAAAAACGCCGTCAGACGGGCTTTGCGGCAAGACGGATGAGGACAACCTGGGCTTTACCTACGCCGTGCTGGACCGCTATATCCGCACCGGGGTCTGCGAAGACGAGGCGACAAGGGCCCTCATTGACCGCAAGCACCGCCTGAACCTGTTCAAACTCAAGCCCATCCCGCACTTCGAGCCTTAGTCCAGTGCTTCCCGGAGGCGCAGAACGTCCTCGGGCGTCGTTGCCCAGCTGGTCGCAAAGCGCGTGACGCAGTCTCCTCCGGGCCGTTTTTCCCATACTTCAAAGAGAATTTTCCCATCCAGCGAGGTCATCTGTGCCGAAGTCAGGATGGGAAACTGCTGATTGGTGGGGGAGTCGATCTTCAGCGGAATGCCCTTTTCCTGGAAGATGGCTTTTACCTCCATGGCCCTTTCTATCGCATTCCGGCTGATTTTCTGATACAGTCCGTCTGTAAACAAGGTATCGAACTGCACCCCGACGAGGCGTCCTTTCGCAAGAAGGGCGCCGTGCTGCTTGACGGTGGTGAAAAAATGCGCCGGCGCCTTGCGGGGCCATACGACCGCTTCTCCGCAGAGGGCTCCGACCTTGGTTCCTCCGATGTAGAACACATCTGCGAGGCGGGCGAAGTCCTCCAGCGTCACATCGCACGCATCCGATGCGAGTCCGTAACCCAGCCGGGCGCCGTCGACATACAGCGGCAGCTGGTATCGGTTACAGACCTCCCGGATCTCCGTCAGCTCCTTTTTTGTATAGAGGGTGCCGTATTCGGTGGGAAAGGACAGGTAGACCATGCCCGGGATGACCATGTGCTCCCAGGCTTCGTCGGCATAGAAGGAGGAGAGATAGGCATCCAGATCGGCGGCGGCCATCTTTCCGTCGTGGGAAGGAAGCTCCAGCACCTTGTGCCCGCTCTCTTCGATGGCCCCGGCCTCATGGACCGCAATATGGCCGGTATGGACCGCAAGGACGCCTTCATAGCCCTTGAGCAGGGCGTCGATAACCGTGGCGTTCGTCTGGGTCCCGCCGACGAGAAAGAACACATCCGCCTCAGGCGCGTTCACGGCCGCGCGGATTTTCTCCCGGGCGCTTTCGGAAAAGGTGTCAAATCCGTATCCGGCCTCCTGGACCCGGTTGGTCTCGGCAAGCCGCTGCAGAATGAGGGGATGGGCCCCCTCGCTGTAATCACAAGTAAACGATACCATCATGGTGCAAAGATAGCAAAAATACGGAGAGATTTGGACAAAAAAATACTATCTTTGTCTTCTGCAATAACTTACGATTATGAAACGAACAGCGTACCTCCTCTTTGTTTTATCTGCCCTTCTGTGCTTTGGCGTCAGTGCCCGGGCTCAGTGGCGTTATGTAGTTGACAATCTTCACGCGGACAGCACGAAAGTGTATTCCCGGGTGAAGAATAACGGCATGGACAGCAAGAAAGTTCCGTATCAATTGGGCGACGTCGCTTTTACCCTCGCTAACGGGGACACGCTCACCATCGCTCCCGCAGATTCGGGCCGCACGCACCTGGCCGAAATCATCCGCGAAGGGAAAACCCGTGGGAAGTGGTTCGCCACCGTTACTGTTAAAGGGAAAAAGTATTTCGTCGCAAACGAGAACCTGAAGTTTGTCGATGGAAGCAAGGACTGGATCAATGAAAAAGTGGACCATCATACCCCGCTCGGACACTGGTATTCCACTTCCATGCCCTATTGGCTCATCGTGCTGTCTGTGGTACTGGCTTTCCTCTGCGCCATTCTCGGCTCGAAGATGGATTTCGGCCCACGCATCCTGGCGTGGCTTACGGTGCCCTTCCTGGCTTTGGCTGTGGGCCTGGAATGTCTGGGAATCTATGCGCTGGGGACCGATGTCCTGTGGTGGATGGATATGAAGGTATATGGTTTCGGACCGGCATTCTGGTCCTGCCTGCTGATGTTTGTCGTGACCATCCTCCAGTTTGTAAGCATGCCGGTGATGGCCGGGTCGTCGGAAGACAGCGGCCTGTCCTATCTTGCTCCCCTTGTTTCCACGGTCGTCGGTTTCATCGCGGCGCTTATCTGCATCTTCATCGGCGGTGTCAGCAAGGGTGACGGCAGCACCATGGTGAATATCGGCTTCATCATCTTCGCGCTGGCGGTGGTGCTGAGCCTGCTGTTTACCTTTATCAAAAACATCAAGGTGCTCAGGCCCATCGGCGGAATCCTGTTCTCGTTGTTCATCCTCATCTGGACCATCGGCGTGCTGGCGATGCTTGCGCTTCTTATTATCGGCATCATCAGTTTCTTCGCGGAATCCGTTATCATGGTGGTGGGCTTCATCCTTGCCTTCATCCTGAGCAAGCGCTTCTTCCCCCTCTATGAATTCATCGATGCCAGCGGTACCCTGGTCCGCGTGTTTGAAAAATGAGGCCCCACGTGGCCAAGAAAAAACCCCTTCTGATGTATTCAGAGGGGGTTTTTGGTTAAAATAGTGCGGAGAGACCGAGATTCGAACTCGGGATACCCTTTTGGAGTATACACGCTTTCCAGGCGTGCCTCTTAAGCCACTCGAGCATCTCTCCGGAATGGGACTGCAAAGGTAGTAATAATTTTTTTGGTTTTGCAAATATTTTTTACGAAAACGTCAATTCTGTTCAGTTTCTCTGGCTGTGACGTTTAGGATTGTAATATTAAAAAAATTTTGAAAAAAGGCGGATTTTGACCATCTTTGCAGATAAATAGCCTTTAATGAACCCTGATTGGGCCTAAGGGTAGGTATCAATTTCAAACTTTTCCGGCGCTTTGCCTGAAGAATTGAAAGTATGAATTAATGTATTAAACTAATTATATTATGAGAACTGTCAAATTTGCGAGCATTTTCCTTGCCGTATTTGCCGGGCTTTTCGCCTTGTCCTGCAGCAAACAGCAGGAGGAGAAAAAAGCCGATGAGGCGAGGAATGTCACTTTTTCGATTGCCGTCAACCGTACAGGTGCTGATGTCTACGAATTGATTGTCCGCCATGACGGAAAGGATTCGGATACCTGGTATGGTTTCCTGGTGGACGACATGACATCTGAAGCCCAGTCTATGATTTATGAGCGTCTGTCTCAGGTCGACAAGAACTCGATTCATGTCGGAAAATCCCAGACAATCGTGCTGAAAGACCTGGTTGACCGCCACGAGTATCGTTACATCGCTTTCGGCGTTACGCTGGACAAAGAGCAGTATGGTACCATCGGCGATTACAAATTCACGACGGATCCGGACCGCAACAAGGCCCAGTTCCAGATTGATGCCAAGGAAGTGGGGATTACCAGTGCCACTGTCGAGGTGCGTCACTTCGCGTATGACGATTTCACCTGGGTCTGCTTTGCTTCCCAGGATTTCGACTCCGAGCTGAATGCCCAGGTCTCCGCTTACTTCAACAAGGCCGGAAAGGAGGCCCTCCAGACCGGAAAGAAGAAGGATGTGACCATTGAAGGTCTCCAGGCCGATTCCAAGTACCAGCTGATTGTTGGTGGCGTCACGGAAGAAGGTGTCGTATATGGCACGCCGAGCGCAATTACTGTGGAGACGCTGATTGATCCGTCCTCTATCGAGTTCGAGGTGAAACTGATCGAGAAGACGAAAAATACAGCAAAGGTGGCGGTTTCTTATAATTCGGAAAAGACGCTGTCCTGGTATGGTTTCGTGACGAACGATGCGGACGGAGAACTGGAAGACCTGGTTGCTGCCAAGGTTGCGACCATCTCGGCTTCCGATTATCTTTCCGGTCCTCAGGAAATCAGCCTCTCCGGTCTCACTCCGGAAACGAAGTATCGTTATATCGTTACCGGTATCGATGCCAATGGCCGCTATGGAAAAGCTCCTGTGGAGGTTGCTTTTGAAACCCTCAGCGCAGCCTATGACGACTGCCAGTTCACAGTAACGGCGGATAAGGTGGCGGCAAATTCTGTTGAGATCAATGTCAAGCACACCGGACGTGAAGAATTCGAGTATTACGGCTTTGCAACTACAGATCTGGAAAAGTCCATTGATGAACTGGTCGCCGCGCTTCCTGCCGGGGCTGATGAGCATCTGCTGAAGGGTAAGGACAATACCTTCCTGGTCAATGACCTGGATCCGGAAAAGGATTACCGCTATATCGTGGTCGGCCGTAATGAGGGATCCAATTATGGCTATCCCGGTGAGGCGAAGTTCAAGACGACGGCTGTCGTTTTTGCCCTTGACGAGAACTGGAAGGTGACTTACGAAGGGTATGATGCCAATGAGAGCTATCCGGAAATCGTCAAGAATACGGTAACGACTCCGGGCATTTCCGGTAAGTACTTCTTGACGGCAGTACAGAAAGCCGCCCTTTCCGGCGCTGCGCTTGAAACCTTTGTCCAAGGTACCATGGCTCCTTATTACCAGCAGCAGTTGATTGCCAGGGTTGCCGCCGGTAACTCGTTGGACAATATCCTTCTGGAGGATACGGCCACCAGTGGACTGAGTGCCTTCGAGTATGATACGGATTATATCATCCTGGCCCTGGGCTTCACGTCCAATGGTTATGCAACCGGACATTATGCCTATACCGAGGTGAACAAACCCGATCCTGCCGTGAAGCTGACCTACGCTGACTATATCGGGAAGTGGTATATGGGAGACATTACGCTGGAATTCAAGCAGCTTGAGGCGGGTTCTACGTATGAGGTTCTGGGAATCCCCGGGACTACTGGGTTCCGCACCGCTTCTCCCAAACCGGTTACGGCCAATTTTGTGGATGGAAAACTGGAACTTCCTGAACAGATTGTCGGTGAGTGGAACAATACGAATTATGGTACGTGCTATGATGTAATCTGCGGTCTGTTTGAGGCGACGAGCACATCCGGCTCGGTTATGCATTTCGTCAACTATCCGAGATATGCGGATACTCCTTCTACCATCTTCACACTCTGCAAGTATCCGGACGGTAGCTATGTCGTCCGTCCCGGAAGCAGCGAGAATGGTACGCTGGATATGCTGGGCGTACGCTGGGTTATTGCTGCGGGGCAGTATAAGGGACAGGGTAACAACTATGCGGATGATATTGCCCTGCCTGCGACCATGGAAAGGGCTCCCGAAGCGAATGCTGCTTACAGCAAGTGGCTGGGCACCTGGAATTTGACGGCTATCGTATATCACTATGACGCTTCCGATAATTATATTGAGGGTGGTGATACAGAAGAAGAGCTTCCTATATCCATTGTAGAGAAGAAGGTGAATGAATCCTATCTGATTAATGGTATCGGTCCTGAAAACAAGAATTATGCGGTTCTGGCTACGCTTGATGCGGATGGAAAACTGGTCGTAACTCCTCAGATTGTTTATACCTGGACGCACAGCTCGGTTGGAGAAATCAATGAAACCCTGGTGGGGCTCTATACGAACAGCGCAGGACAGGAGATGTTGACTTGGTCTCCTTCTGTCACGCTCTTCACCGGCGAAATCGGTGCCGACGGATCTGCGACTTTGACTCCAGGTAAGACCGCCGACGATGATGTGTTCACGGGCTTCCAGTTCCAGCAGCGTCAATCTGCAGGTGCTTACGGTTATGGCGGATACTATAATCTGCCGAATAAGCTGACCCGTCCTGCAGGCACATCTTCCTTCTCGCTCCAGTCGGTGTCCAAGTCGAACGGCCCCCGTCCGTTGGTTCCGTCCGAAAAGGCTCAGTTCACTTTTAAAAAGTAATGAAACAATTATAGGACGCTTATGAAAAAATTCAGATTTTTTCTCGCGGCTTTCCTGATGGTCTTCTATGCGGCGGTCGCCCTGGCCCAGATCCGTTCGGTGAAGGGTACGGTGACCGGCGCATCGGACGGCCTTCCTGTCGTGGGGGCTACGGTCACCGTCGACGGGAATACAAAGTATTACGCGATTACGGATCTGGACGGTAACTTCCAGATCAACAATATCCCGGCCGGGTCCAAGGAAATCATCGTTTCCAACCTCGGGTCCATGGACGCCCACGTGCCCATCGCCCCGGAGGTCAAGGTCGTGCTGGAGGATGACAACAACGTGCTGGATGCGGCTGTCGCAACGGGTATGTACACCGTGGACCGCCGTCTGAATACCGGTTCCACCGTCAAGGTCAATGCCGAGGATGCGAATATCAGCGGTATGGCGGATATCTCCCGCTCCCTGGAAGGCCGGGCGGCCGGTGTGTCTGTCCAGAACGTTTCCGGTACCTTCGGTACGGCTCCGAAAATCCGCGTTCGCGGCGCAACGTCCATTTATGGTTCTTCGAAGCCGCTGTGGGTTGTGGACGGTGTCATCATGGAAGATGTCGTGGACGTGAGCGCCGACGACCTTTCATCCGGTGATGCAAACACCCTGATTTCTTCCGCCATCGCCGGACTGAACTCCGATGATATCGAGACCTTCGATATTCTGAAGGACGGTTCCGCCACCTCTATCTATGGCGCGCGCGCGATGGCCGGCGTTATCGTCGTCACGACGAAAAAGGGTAAGGCCGGTCAGAGCCACATCACCTATACCGGTGAGTATACCTACCGCCTCAAACCGCAGTATTCAACCTTCAACATCATGAACTCCCAGGACCAGATGGAAATCTACCAGGAGCTTCAGCAGAAAGGTTATCTGAACTATGCGGAGACGGCGAACAGCATGAACAGCGGTATCTATGGAAAGATGTACCAGTTGATTACCCAGTACGATGCAACCAGCGGCCGCTTTGGGCTGGAGAACACCGAGGCGGCCCGCAACGCGTATCTCCGTGCGGCTGAATACCGGAACACCGACTGGTTTGACCTGCTGTTCAACAATTCCATCCAGCACAACCATTCGGTATCAGCTTCCGGCGGTACGGACAAGAGCAACTATTATGCTTCCCTGTCCGTGATGCAGGATCCGGGCTGGACGAAGCAGAGCTCCGTACAGCGGTATACGGCCAACCTGAATACGACCTACCGTTTCTCCGACCAGCTCAGCGTGAACCTGATCGGTAATGCATCTTACCGTAAGCAGCGCGCTCCCGGTACCATCAACAGCGAGTGGGATGTGGTGTCCGGCGAAGTGAAACGTGACTTCGACATCAACCCGTACAGCTATTCCCTGAACACTTCCCGTGCTTTGGACCCGAACGAGTTCTATACGCGGAACTACGCGAAGTTCAATATCAAACATGAGTTGAACAACAACTACATCGACTTGAAGGTGACCGATATCCGTGTCCAGGGTGAAATCAAGTACAAGCCGTTCAAGCAGCTTGAGCTCTCCGGCCTGGCCGCTTACAAGCATGCCGGTACTTCCCAGGAACATTACATCCTTGACGAAGCCAACCAGGCCCTCGCTTATCGTGAGATGTCGACGGCTTCCATCCGTGATGCGAACCCGTTCCTCTATACGGATCCGGAGAACCCCTATGCATTCCCGATTTCTGTCTTGCCGGTGGGCGGTATCTATGAGCGCACCGACAACTCGATGGACGGATGGGACCTGCGTGCGACCGCCAGTTATAACAACACCTTCGGCGGTGACCATACCGTGAGCCTGTTCGGCGGTACCGAGGTCAACAGCCTTGACCGTCACAGCATCTGGTTCCGCGGTTGGGGTATGCAGTATGACTTCGGCGAAATCGCCAGTTATGACTACCGGGTCTTCAAGCAGGGTGCCGAAGAGAATACGCAGTACTTCACGATGACCAATACGCATGTCCGGAGTGCCGCATTCTTTGCCAACGGAACCTATTCTTATCAAGGTCGTTACGTCCTCAACGGAACCATCCGCTATGAGGGTACCAACTCCCTGGGCAAGGCCCGGACGGCCCGCTGGCTGCCCACATGGAACGTGTCCGCCGCCTGGAACCTGCATGAAGAGTCGTTTATGCGCAGTCTCTATCCTGCGGTTTCCCACCTGAGCCTGAAGGGTTCCTATTCCCTGACGGGTGACCGTCCTGCCGTGACGAACTCCTATGTGGTCATCGGCGCGACGAACCCCTGGCGTCCGTTTGCCAGCGACAAGGAATCCGCCCTGGAAATTGACCAGCTGGCGAACATGGCGCTGACCTATGAGAAGAAGCACGAGTTGAATCTCAGCGTCGAGGCCGGCTTCTTTGATAACCGGATCAACCTGGCCGCGGACTGGTACAAGCGTAATAACTTCGACCTGATCGGTCCTGTCACGACTCAGGGTATCGGTGGCGAGGTGGACAAATACGGTAACGTGGCGTCCATGAAATCCAGCGGCGTCGAGATCTCCCTCACGACGACCAATATCAAGACGCGGGACTTCTCCTGGTCTACGAACTTTATCTATTCCCATTCGAAGAACGAAGTGACCCAGCTTGAGAACAAAGTCCGTATGATTGACCTGATTGCCGGAACGGGATTCACCCGGGTCGGTTATCCGGTGCGGAGCCTGTTCTCTCTCCAGTTCGACGGACTGAACAGCGAGGGCCTTCCGACCTTCATCAATGAGAATGGCGATAAGACGGTGACAAAAATTTATTTCCAGGAGCGGGAAGAAGCGAAACTGGAGAATCTGGTTTATTCCGGTTCCGTGGATCCGACGGATGTGGGATCCCTGGGGAATATCTTCTCCTGGAAGGGCTTTAAGTTCAATGTCTTCATTACCTACTCCTTTGGAAACGTCATCCGTCTGGACCCGGTCTTCAGAAGCTCTTATGATGATCTGAATTCCATGCCGAAGGAGTTCCGTAACCGTTGGACGGTTCCGGGTGACGAGGCGAAGACGACCATTCCTGTGATTGCCAGCCGTTGGCAGAACCGGGTATACAGCTCGTCCGGTAATTATCTCAGTTATGCATACAATGCATACAACTATTCCACAGAACGTATCGCAAAGGGCGACTTTATCCGCCTGAAGGAACTGTCCATCGGATATGACTTCCCGAAGTCAGTGACGGACCGCCTCCACATCGGTACGCTGGGTCTGAAATTGCAGGCGACGAACCTGTTCCTCCTGTATGCAGACAAGAAACTGAATGGACAGGATCCGGAGTTCTTCAACACCGGCGGTGTTGCGGTTCCGCTCCCGAAGCAGTTTACTTTGACACTGAAAGTTGGACTTTGATGAGAGGAGGTATAGTTATGAAAATGAATAGATTTTGCACAATTCTTTCTGCGGCAGCCCTTATGCTGGGGGCTGCGGGATGCAATAAGTTCCTCGACACGATGCCTGACAACCGGGCGGAAGTGGATACCATCGAAAAGGTCCGTGCCCTGTTGACGTCGGCTTACCCGACCCATACCTATCTTCCGATTTGTGAATACATGTCGGACAATGTGGACAATATCGGGGACGACAACCCCAGTACTTCCCGTTTTGCCGATCAGCTTTACAGCTGGTCCGTTATCACGGAGAATCCCAATGACTCGCCGAAGCGTTTCTGGAGCGGATCTTATCTTTCGATCGCCCATGCCAACCAGGCACTGTATTCCATTATGGACATCGTTGGTGTCGATCAGCTGGATGAAGCGGCCATCGTCAGCGCCGGTTATGGTCCCGAGATGGCGGAAGCGCTGCTGGTCCGCGCCTACAATCACTTCATGCTGGTGAATATTTTCTGCCAGACGTATAATAAGCAGACCAGTGACTCCGATCTGGGCATCCCTTATATGGAGGGAATCGAGACGGAGTTGAATCCTCAGTATGAACGGGGAACGGTCGCTCATGTGTACGAGATGATTGACAAGGACCTCCAGATGGGGCTGAAGTATGTGAGTGACAGTTATTACCGGGTGCCCAAATATCACTTCAACACCCGTGCGGCGTATGCCTTCGCGGCTCGTTTCTACCTCTATTATGAGCAGTGGGACCGCGTCATCGAGTATGCGAACAAGTGTCTGGGCAGCCAGCCTTCCCAAGTGCTTCGCAACTGGCAGAAACTCAGCCAGCTGGAGCGTGACTGGGAGGTCCGTTCGAACGATTTCATCAATGCTTCCTATGATGCCAACCTGCTGCTGGTCAGCGCCTATTCCGGTTATGGCTATGACAGCCTCCAGGGCATCAAGAAGTATTCCCATGATTCTTATCTGACCTTTACGGAACTGTCGTTCGCGTATCAGGTGTGGGGGAATACGGCCAATGGCTTTGCCGGGGTGAATTCCTGGTTCTTCTGCCCGGTGGCCTGGTACAATGGTGCCAATATTGACCAGTGCGCCACCTGGAAGGTTCCCTACCTGTTCGAGTATACCGACCCGGTCGCACGGATTGGTTATTCCCATGCGGTGTATCCGGCCTTCACGATGGATGAAGTCCTCTTGAACCGTGCCGAGGCCTATGTGATGAAGGAATCCTATGACCTTGCCACGGCGGATGTCAATACCTTTATCCGCAGCATCATCAAGGCGCAGTTCTTCCCGGAAGACCTGACGACGGAAAAGATCATCAGCTTCTACAAAGGCATTGATTACTGCACGTGGGACAAGTCGACGACCAAGAAGAAACTGAACCCGAAATTCAATATCGGACAGGATGGGGATGCCAAGGAGAGCATGCTCCAGTGCGTGTTGAATATGAAGCGGATCGAGTCGCTCGATATGGGGCTCCGCTGGTTCGATGTCAAGCGTTATGGCATTGAAATCTGGCGCAGGACCATGGAACCGGATCCCGCCGCTGGCAATTATGACGCGGCGCTCCGCCCGATGCGGCTGGATGATGTTTTGAAGGTGGATGACCCTCGCCGCGCCTTGCAGCTCCCTGCTGAGGTGATCACCGCCGGTATGACACCGAATCCCCGTTAACCGCTAAATGGACAGTGATATGAAAAGATATATTTCTATTTTGACATTGGCGCTTGTCGCACTCTTCGCGGCCTCCTGCGAGCAGGACACGCTCAGCCCCACGAGTGTGATCAAGGACTCCAAGGTGGAGATGCTTCCCTTCGACTATTGGCTGGAAGCCAATTTCCTCCGCCCGTACAATATCGAGTTCAAGTACCGCTATGCCTTGAATGAGTCTGATTATGGATTCTATACGATTCCTGCAGACGTGGATGCGGCCATCATTTATGCCCATTTGGTGAAGTACCTCTGCGTGGACACGTATGACGAGGTGGCCAGTGTGGACTTTACGCGGGCTTATTTCCCGAAAATGTTCTTCCTGATCGGTGAATGGGAGTACCGGAATACGGGCTCCATCGTCCTCGGCACGGCCGAGGCCGGCAAGAAAATCATGCTTTCGGGCGTGAATCTTCTGCCGGGGCTGTTTGAAAGAGAATCGGGCGAAGAACTGGTCGATGATCTGAACCATTATTACATCAAGACCATCCACCATGAGTTTACCCATATTCTGAATCAGACGAAGGAGTATCCGGAGACCTTTACGCAGGTCACCCCGACGACCTATGTCGGAGATGCCTGCTTCGATACGGACCAGTATTGGCTCGGACGCGGTTACATCACGGCTTATGCCCAGAATGAGCATCGGGAGGACTTCGCCGAATTGCTCTCGGAGTACATCACCCATGATGCAGCCTGGTGGGAAGCTCAGTTGAAGCAGGCTCATGATGAAACGGAAACGGTCCGCCAGACGTCTCCGGATGCCGAGTATGGGGACGTCCTGATTACGTCCAAGATCGATATTGTCCGCGCTTATATGGAAGAAGCCTGGGATATCGACATCGATGAGCTTCGTGATATCCTCTGGCGTCGTTTCCACGATGTCGTGAACGGGTATGTGGATTTGAGTTCTGTGGCTATTTAACGGATGGAGGAGATGATTATGAAAATGAATAGATTGGCAATCATGGCCCTGGCGGCCCTTCTGCCGCTGACATCCTGCCTGAAGGACCAGGCGGACGTATTTGAGGAGCCGTCTTCCGCCCGGATGCAGAACTATCTGGAAAATGTCCGGACGCAGCTTCAGGGTTCGGAAAAAGGATGGGCTTTGTCTTACTATCCCGGTTCTGCCTATGCGACGACGTACTTTGTGCTGAACTTTACCGGTCAGCAGGTGACGGCTGTCCATCAGGGAGATCCCGAGACGGCTGCTACTTCGTATTACAAGCTGGCAGCAGACGATGGCGCCGTTCTGTCTTTTGATACGTATAACAAAGTGCTGCATTATTATGCAACGCCGGACAGCGGCCACTATCAGGCCCGCGGCGGTGACTTTGAGTTCGATATCATGGATGTAACCCCCGACCGGATTGTCCTGCTCGGAAAACGTTCCCGCAATTACTGCTATCTGGACCGGATGACCCAGACCAAAGAAGCCTTCTTCGAAGAAGTGGCTGCGGCTGAAAAGAATCTGGACCTGGTCGCGTTTGCCGGCACCGTTTCCAACGGGGCTGTCGAAGGTTTCCTCGATATGATCACCCATACCCTGAGCATTGGCCGTAAGGACGCGGAAGCCTCCGAGATGGTTTCTGCACGCTACATGGTGACGAAGGGCGGTCTGCATATCAATGAGCCCTTCACGTTCCAGGGCGTTACCTTCCAGGATTTCAGTTATGACTCCGAGAAAGGCATCCTGACCGGTTCCGGTATCCAGTTCACCAAGGTGATTCCGGAAGGGTATGTATCTTACAAAGAATATCTTGGCAAGTACAATTTTGTCTACTACAGCGGCCAGCGCAACTTCCAGGTTGAACTGGTGGAGAAGGACCCGGGTGCCACTTTTGTCATGAAGGGCTTCTCAACCTACTTCGAGCCGGAGATCTCTTACAATGCTGCGCGTGGCTACCTGAACTGGAAACAGCAGGTTGTCGGTTCTGCAAACGGTCTCACGGTTGTCCTTGCAGGCTGGGCTTATCCGGCGGGTTCTTCGCTCTGGCCGAGTTCCACCCCTTATGGTACCGGCATGTACGGTATCGTTGAGGATACCACGATTTCGAATTTCCAGGTGAACTTCTCCGATAACGGAGCCCTGAAAGACAATGGCGTGAATGGTGCCATCCATGGCTGGGTCCTCTGGGGACTGGATGGTGGCGGTAATTCCGCCGGCAGCTTCGACTCCTGGACGACGGCAACGGGCTCTAACCAGGTTCCCGGTGACATTTATATGACGAAAATTGTTGAGTAAATATGAAAAAGTCGATTATAATGATGGTCCTGACGGTCCTCGCGCTGGTTTCCTGCCGGCGTGAGCCGCTCGACCCGGGCTCCAATTATGCGGCCGAACCGGCTTTGGAAATCGTGTCCAAGGACGTTATTTTCCAGGCTCCCGGCGGCGTTGGCTCCATCGTTGTCAAATCAACGGGAAAAGACCTGCTGGCGTCGTCCCAGAATCCCTGGCTGACCATTTCGGTCTCCGGGAATCAGGTGACATTGGTGGCCGAGGAGAATGTGGATATCGAGTCCCGTTACTCAGTCGTGACGCTGGTCTCCGGCGAACAGGCCGCTACCGTTGTCGCGCAGCAGTTCGGCATTACCAGCGAATTGATTTGGAATGACGAGTATGTGTTCCCTTCTGCCGGAGGCGATGTGACCCTCAAACACAACAAGGAAGGCTATGTCCAGGTGGATGTCGACGGAAAGTGGATTTCTGCCGAAGTGGACGACGAGGCGAAGACCCTTGCCATTACCGTGGCCAAGAATCTTTACAATGTCGAGCGCGAAGGAACGGTCACTTTCACCAGCGGAGAAGATGTCCGCGTCATCCGTATCCGCCAGGAGGCCAATCCGAGCGGTATCAATCCGGGCGATCCCGAGCCGCAGGAATTCGTCGTCGAAAAGGCATGGACGCCGAAGTATTATCTGGACGAGTCTGATGCGACGGATGATGTGGTCGGCGTCGAGGTCAACGGGACGGATGCCGGTTCCTACTTCATCAAGGTTATCCCGGCCGCTGAATTCCAGGCGGCTGGCGGCGACCAGTACACCTACCTCAACAAGAACGCCTTCCAGTGGTCCAAGGAGTCACCGAAGACCTATACGGACAGCGCCAAGGAGAAGGTCGGGAAACTCGCCGTAGGCAGTTACCTGGTTTATGCCATCGGTGTGAAACCGAGTGCGGAACTCAGTTACACCTATGCTGTTGCGACCTTCAATGTGACGAAGACCATGTCTCCGTACGAGCGCTTCCTGGGCACCTGGTCGGTCAGTCGTGGAGACAAGGAGGATACCTGGACCATTACCGAAAAGGTTCCGAATCAGACCTATACCATCAGCGGCATCGAGAGCCTGCAGCAGGATTTCCCGATTGAAGCAATCTTCAATGAGTCGGACAACAGCATGACCCTCAAGGGGCAGGGACCTCTTGGCCAGTATACTTTCACCAACAGCGGCACCTCGCACACGGTGGACATGTATTTTGGCGGCCTTGTCGATCGTTCCGGTTCCAATGTCTTTGTCAGAGGTTCCTACAATGTGGCGAAGGCGGTGATCAGCGAGGCGGGCAAGATGACGGTTTCTTCTGCCGGCGAGGTGAAACTCTCCGATGGAAATACCTATCAAATCATTGCCATGGAATACTATGGGAAGGAAGATAATTCCGGCTGGACCTTCAACCGTTCGACTCCTTCCACCTTCCCGTTCACGGCCATCCAGACCTCCCAGGGCGAAGGTTCCGGCGGGAATGGTGGCGGCGGTAATGGCGGCGACGGCGGAAACGGTGGCGGTGGTGGCAGCACCTCCGGCTACGAAGCCTGGATCGGCTCCTGGAGCCTTGCCGGAAAGACGGTGAAGATCAGCCAGAAGGTGGCCGGTTCTACCTATACGGTTTCCGGGATTGAGGAAGGATATGACATCGTGACCCGCTATGCGGATGGCAATATGGAATTCTTCTTCCAGGACATCGCACAGGATGCTGCCGGACGTACTGTGTCCTTATATGGCATTGATGACGATGGCGACGGATACATTGTCGAAGGAGATCCGGCCAATGATGGTTGGCTGGCGACGGCGACATTGAATGCAGCCGGTACCTCGGCGACGGTGGAGGGAGCCCGTTTTACGGCTACCTACTCCGGCCAGTCATACAACGAGCACATTGTCACCATGGAGATCCTGGCATACGATGATGCGGAAGGGAAATTCTATTATGCGTCGTCGGATCCGACATCCATTAATATGCCGACCACCATGTCCAAGGCGGGAACGTCGTCCTTGTCTCTGGTGACATCTTCTCCTGGTGTGGACCTGGCAACGGGTGTACAGTATGAGGTCTTCCGTCCCATCGGCGGAAAACAGGTACTCTGGAAGAAAAAGTGAGAAGAAGTCTGATATATGTTTGGGCGCTGCTTCCTCTCGCGCTGCTTGCCGGCTGCGAGAAGGAAACGGAAGTCTCCACAGGGGAGTCCGTCATCGAGACGGAGTCCCCTGCGGTGACGCCCGATGAGTTCGTGAAGGTCTGTTTCTCCGATGAGATGATTGCGCTGATCGAGGACCAGCTTTCATCGGGCAGCGTCGAGACCAAGTCGGCACCGCTGAATGAAGCGCTGTCGATGCTGGACGTCGCGTCGATGGAGCGGGTCTTCCCGGATGCCGGAGCATTCGAACCGGGTCACCGGATGGCCGGACTGCACAAATGGTATAAAGTGAAATACCGTTCCGGCGTTCCGATGACCAAGGCGATGGATGATTTGTCCGCCGTCCCCGGCGTCGAATTTGTCCAGCCGGAAATTCCGGCCAAACTCATGACCAACGACAAGTATTGGGGTGACCTGTGGGGCGTGTACAATCCTACCTATGGTTACGATGTGAATGTGACGGAGGTTTGGAACCGCTACACGACCGGCAACCCCGATGTGGTCGTCGCTGTTATTGACGGAGGTATCCAGCTCGACCATCCGGACCTGGCCTGGAACTGCCTGGAAAGCGGCCATCAGAATTATGTCCGCAGCGGCGGCATTGTCCCGCATACCCATGGAACGCATGTGGCCGGAACGATTGCCGCTGTCGGAAACAATGGGATCGGTGTGGCCGGAATCGCCGGTGGCGACTATCTCCGCGGAAAGCGGGGTGTGAGCCTTCTTTCCCTTCAGGTATTCCAAACCATCGGAGAATCCTCGGTCAGCAATGGGTTCGAGCAGGCCATGGTCGATGCGGCCGACAAGGGCGCCGTCATTTCCCAGAATAGCTGGGGCTACAATTTCGACCGGAATGACAATGGAAAGGTAGATGAGGATGAACTCAGTTACTACAAGTATTATTATGAGCACATCAACAACTCCGCCATTGCCAAGGCCATCGATTATTTTGTCCTGAATGCAGGCTGTGAGCCGAATACCAACGGGACCGTCCAGCGCAAAGACTCCCCGATGAAGGGCGGACTGGTCGTGTTCGCTGCGGGCAATGAGAATATCCAGTACGGCCCTCCTGCCAATTATGAACCCTGTATCGCCGTCGGCGCCATCACCAAGTCCGGCAAGCGGGCCTCTTTCTCCGACTTTGGAGACTGGGTGGATGTTTGCGCTCCCGGTTACAATATTATCAGCACCTATCCGGAAGGAAAATATGCGACGACCAGCGGAACCTCCATGGCCTGCCCGCATGTGTCCGGTGTGGCGGCGCTGGTCCTGTCTTATTTCGGCGGGCCGGGCTTTACGGCCGAAGCGCTGAGGACCCGGATTATGGATGGTGCAAGGGATATCGGTCTTTCGTCCGGTTCGACACCGGTCGGACCGCTGGTGGATGCCCTGGGTGCCTTTATGTCCGGTGGTGGAAAGATTCCTGATCCCATCGAGGATTTCACCGTTGAGCCGGTCGGTCACAATCTGAAACTCAGTTTCAAGGCGACGGATGCATACGGCTACATGGCCTTGGGAGGATTGACTGAAGCGATGGTCCGCAATGTGGACCTGATGCAGCCGTCCAGTGAGCTCAAGACCGCCCAGACGATTGTCAGTCTGGAGGACCAGGGAAAAGAGGTTTCCCTGCTCCTGACGGGGCTCCAGCCCAACACAACGTACTATACGGCGATTGCTGCGTTCAGCTATGAACGCTCCTGGTCGGAACTGTCCAAGATTATCTCCGTCAAAACCAATGAAAACCACAAACCGACGGTTTCGGTTGTGGATTATCAGGGGAACTTCCAGTTCCGCTATTTCGAGGATGTGGATATCCTCTTCCGCGTCGAGGATCCGGACGGTGATCCTGTGACGGTCTCCTTTGAGACCAATGGACGCGGACAGTTCGCTGCAGATGCGGATGGCCTGTATCATTTTACCTTGATGTGCCAGCTGGTCCATGGACCGGCTGAGTTCAATGCCGCGATCATGGCTCGGGATGATATCGGCGCGTCTGTTACCCATAACTTCCGCTACACGGTCCTCAAAAATGTCCCGCCTGTACAGGTGAAGGACTTTTCTGCCATCATCCTGCCGGTGATCGGGCAGACCACCTCCTTCGACCTGGCACCCTATTTCACGGACGAAGACGGAGAGAATCTGGATTACAAGATTTATATGGCAGATGCGTTCGCCGAGGCGCGTGTCGAGGAAAGCACCGTGACCGTCAAGGCTGTTTCCACGGGTGTCGGAAGACTGCGCGTGACGGTGTCTGACCGTGGCGGCGAACAGGTTCAGGTAGACATCCCGATTGTCGTCCGCTCCGCCGACGAACCGGTCACCTTCAAGGAAGGCCGGGTCGTGACCAAGACGCTGACGATTATGGGCAGTGTGGAAGACACCGAGACTTCCGTCCGGATTCTTTCTTCCACGGGGGCTGTCGTGTTCGACAAGACCGCCCTTTGCAGCGTGTTCTCGCCCATGCAGCTGGATGTCAGCGCCATGGCGCCCGGCGTTTATCAGGTAGTTGTCAGCTATAGCGGCAACACCTACAACTATACGATATTGAAGAGATAGTGCGCATGAGAAAGTTGTTGCTGCATACCGTGCTGTTTTTCGGGACTTTGACCTCTGCCTGGGCCCAGGAAGTGGTTGAGGCCAACGAGGCTTTTGGCCTGTTGCGCCTTCCGCGTGATCCGGCGGTGGCCGGTATGGCCGGAGGCGGCGCATCCGTCCTTACGCGCAGTGCGGCTTTTGCTACCTTTGACAATCCGGCCATCATGCCCTTTGCGATCTCGAAGGTGGATGCGGCGGTTTCATACGGCCTGCTGACGCCGGCTTTCTCCAAGAGCCAGAGCCTGGCGGCCGGAGCCGCTGTCAAACTGGGAAAACTCGCCGTATCGGCTGGCTATTGCCATCAGCGGAATGCTTCCTACGATTTGGGAGACGGCCCCTTCACCCCCACCGACATGATCGTAGGCGGGGCTGTCGCGATTCCTTTCTCCCAGGCGGTATCGGTGGGCGCCAGTGTGCGCTATGTTTCCCAGAAACTGTTTACCGATTATACGGTCAGCGGCATGTCCATTTCCTTGATGGGCCTCTATCGTGGGAAGGGTTTCAATGTATCGGCTGGCCTGGCGGATTTCGGCGGGAAAGTTAAATCGGAAAGCGGCAGTTCCGCTCTTCCGACATCGGTGAAAGTGGCGGCGGATTACAATGGTCTTTCCTTTGGAGAGGACCATCACCTGCTGCTGGCCCTGGATGGAGATTATTATTTCAGCGGCAATTACAGCGGGACGCTTTCTGCCCGCTACGATTTCCGGGATATGGCTTTTTTCCGGGCCGCTTACCGCTACAGCTCTCCGCGTGCCGTCCTTCCTTCCCATCTGGCCCTCGGCCTTGGCGGGAAACTGTTCGGCGTAACGCTGGATGTAAGTTATGTATTGTTGAGCGAAACACTTTCCGGGACACTGTGTGCCGGATTGGGTTACCGTTTTTAAGATAAATGACTAAATACAAACAATATTAATTTTTACAACTATGAGAAAATCCATTTGGACTATCCTCGTGACATCGCTGGTGGCGATAGTCGCGGTCGGTTGCGCCAAGCAGGACGACTACAACGCCCTTTCCAGCCGGGTTGACGGTATCGAGGGCCGGGTCGACAAATTGGAGCAGGCCGTAACGGAACTCAACACAAAGACGATTCCTGGTCTCCAGGCCTTGGTCAAGGCCGTCCAGGAAGGCGTGACGGTGAAATCTGTCGTCAAGAATGAAGAAGAGGGAACCGTGACCATCAACTTCTCCAATGGGGAAACGGCCACGATCAAGAACGGTGAGAAGGGTGACAAAGGTGACAAGGGTGACAAAGGTGAAGACGGCGTCGACGGAAAGGACGGAGAGAATGGTAAGGACGGTGTGGACGGTAAAGATGGTGAGAATGGTAAAGACGGCGTTGACGGTAAGGACGGAGAGAATGGTAAAGACGGTGAAAACGGCAAGGACGGTGAAAACGGTAAGGATGGTGAAAACGGCAAGGACGGAGCGGACGGTAAGGACGGTTCCACTCCGGACATCAGCATCAAATTCATTGCCGGTACCGGCTGGGTCTGGGTCATCAACGGCGTGGAGCAGAAAGATGAACAGGGAAATTACATCCCGGTTGTCAGCGATCCTACCGCTACCCCGAAATTCAAGATTGAAGACGGCTCCTGGTATGTCTCCTATGACGGTGGCAACAGCTACGAGCGCGTAGGCCTGGTGTCCAACACCGAGTCTTCCATCTTTGTCGAAGAAGAGACCGAGGAGTACATCCGCATCAACGTCAACGGCTCCAAACTGGACATCCCGAAGGAGAAGCCCTTCAAGCTGGTGATTAGTTATGACGGTGACCTGGGCAGTGTCGGTATCAAAGAGAACCAGTCTCTTGGCCTGGCCTATTCCATCGCCGGTGTTGTCGACGGCGAGGATGTTACGGTCGATGTCCTCAGTTCGACGGCCGGTATCTCCGCCAAGATTGTCAAGACGGATTACAAGAGCGGTTATATCATCATCTCGACGACGGATGTGACGAGCGGAAAGGTGTTTGTCTATGCTGACAATAACAAGGGCAAGACCAACATCAAATCCATCACCCTGGAAGAGGGTGTCCTGGCCGCCGTCGCCGACGTCCAGCAGGTTTTGGCGGAAGGTGGCGTTATTGCGCTGGCTGTTACGACCAATGTTGAATATGACGCCGTGATTTCCGATGGCGGTGAGACTTGGATTACTGTCGAGCCGAAGACCAAAGCTACGCATACGGACGACTTGGTAATCAAGGTCGCTGCTAACACGACCGGTGCCTATCGTTTTGCAACGGTATCGGTTGTGAACCGTTCGACCGGAGAAACTGTTGCTGCCTACGATATCCTCCAGCAGCCCGCTGCGGATGTTGTGACGGATCTTGCATCTATCGCTGCTCTAAAGGATGAAACTTCTGTCCTGGCGAATAAAGTCATCGTCTTGGCTGCCTCTCAAGAAGGTGCGTTGGTCGGTGATGGAAATACAGCCATCTATGTCAAGACCGACGTAGCGCTTGCTGTTGGTGATGAGGTCGCATTCACGGGCGTCAAGAAGAGCGATGAGAATCTTGGAGTAGTTTATGTGGAGGCGGCTTCTGTTACAGTGAGCCAGCAAGGACAAGCTGTTCCGGACCTCAAGTGGTATGCCTTTATGTACCATACTGTTCTGCCGAACACCAATACCTCTACATCGGGTGTTTTGAGCGAGGTAGAAGGATTGTATGTTGTTAATGGGGAGAATGGTCCTGTCGTTTTGGAGAAACCGTTGGCTTCTTTTGACTTGGCATCGTTGGTTGGCAAAATCGTCACAATTACTGGCTACACCAATGGATACCTGGATCAGTATGATGCCCAGCAGAACTTTACGGGATATACCAAGTTCATCCTTAATAAGATTGAGGAAGTTGTTTTCCAGTTGAATCCTTCTTGGACACTGACATTCGATTCCGTGTCAGGCGGTTATGATGTGTTCAATATGTCAGTTGCCGACGGCTGCACAGATTGGTATGCTTCTTATAATTGGAAGGCCTATACAAAAGAAGAGGCTACTGCGGTTGGTGGGGTCGAAGTCCTGGCTCAAATAGAAATACTGCGCTTGTCCAATCTGATTCAGGGTTTCTTGACATATTATAATGAGACGATTGCTGATGACGCAAAGAATGTTTCCAGTCAGTTGGGCGCAAAAAGTGTTGCTGAATATGGAGATTTTGTGGCGTTTGCTGTGGGTGTGGATGAATTTGGCAATCCTACTGGGAAATATGCCGTGTGCGAGTATACGAAGGAAGATCAGCGCGTCCCTGCCAGTTACGCGGATTATCTGGGCGAGTGGCATTTCGTGAATAGCGAAGGTCGCGACGATATTTGGACGATCAAAGAAAAAGAGAATGGTAAGACGTACACCATAGAGGGTATTACCGGCATGACTGCGCCGAATGGCGGTGTGGCTGCCGAGGCTGTCTATGATGCGGCGACTTCTTCCGTCACGATTAGCAACCAGACATTGGGTCAGTGGAATTATAGTGCCGAGATGGCCGTAGAAGATAAGCTCGTTGCTGTTTATTACAATTCGGGCAAATTCTACTCCAATGAAAAGTATATGACGGATCCATTAATCATGACGATGAATCTGTTAAAAGATGGTACCATCGGTATTGCCGCCGCCAGTGACTCCTATGGACCGCTTGAGGGTTTTGCTTACATCTTCCAAGTTGTTGGTTCCACTTCGTGGGGCAGTTATTCCGTGAGCGCCAAGCTTCCGGGAGCCCAGTTGATCAAGGCTTCCAGTGAAGATCCTTATCAGGCTTGGATCGGTACATGGACGGTCACGACGGGTGATAGCTCTTATGACATGACGATTTCTGAAGACGTTGCAAATGAGAGCTACATCATAAAAGGTTATAATGGCTTCGCTTCGAAGACATGGCTTTCCAGTTATGCCACTTTTGATGCTGCTAGCGGTGGCATCCTCTTGAAGGGGGGCAAGAAAGATACGGTTAAGCCGTGTGCGACGGGAGTGAAATTCTCCGGGAAAGAGCAGACTTTCTCCGCTTATCTGCTGGCTTATGTTGAATATACGCAAACGGATGGTGAGAATACGGTTAATAAAGCTACCTATTTCACAGGTGACTACACTTTGGCTGCCGGTAAGATTTTAGCGGATGGAAGCGCATCATTCTCTCCCTATTCTTTTAAAACGAAATTAGGAGATGATACGGAAGCGGTATCTCATCCGATTAATTACGCCCGTTTCCGTTTCTATGGTGAAACGGATGCCTCTGAGAGCACTTTGATGAGTGGTGAAGTCGTTACGCGCTTCCCATTCACCGCAGTCAAGAAGGCGGCTACTGACGGTATCCCTGCTGTCTCTCCGATGATGTTGAACCAAGGCAATGTTGCGGTCGCATCTGAAGGACAAGAATCTACGGGAATTCAGATTGCTCATGAAGCTTATCTTCAGGCATCTGCGCCGGTTCGTCCGGCCGCTCCGGTCCGTAAATGGGCGAAATAAGTTTTTGATATAGAAGTAGTAAAATGATTTCCCGCGCCGCTACGGCGCGGGATTTTTTTTGTGTTTCTTGTACGCGAGGTTTCAAATTGTAAGCATTGAGGGTTGGAAAAACAAAAACTGTTAGTGGTGTGATAGTCGTAACAATCGTTGAATCAATAAGATATGATGAATAAATTTTGTTTTTAAAAAATAATAATATATTTGCGAGGTAGTGTATTATCAGTCCATTCAAAAGAGTCTTAACAAGTTATGAAAAAGTGCTATCTCATCCCCATGCTGCGGGTCAAGGATCTGCAGTTTGAATTCAGTTTCCTGGATTCGACAGTCGGAATCGGCGGCTCTACAGGCGAGGACCTGGACGATTCCGGAGTTGTCATCAACCCCTGGTCCTGATGTTTCACCGAAAAAAGGATTGCAAGATGAAAAAGTCAGTGTATTGCCTCGTCGCGCTCGGAGCTATTGTTTCCTGCGCAAAAGAGATTGAAATCGCAGACCCGGTGAAGGAACCGATTTCAGAGAATGGAACCGAAATCAGCATAAAAGCCTTTGTCGAGGATGGCACCAAGACGGCCTATGCCGACCATAAAACCTTCTCCTGGCTCTCTGGAGACATAATCCGCGTGCAGTTGAGCGATGGCGGGGATGGAATCGGCTTCGCGAATTTCCAGACTGCGGATGCAGGCGCATCTGCAGAATTCACAGGAACGGTGCTGGATTATTATCGCCCGTCCACCTATGCCGTGTATCCGCAGTATCTCAATCCGGATGTTACCGGCGAGACCTTGAGTGTTACGCTTCCTCAGCGCTTTTTCTATAACAGAGGGGGCGAGGACACGCCGATCAACGGCACGCTCGCTTATGTCGGCGATTCTTCTCCGATGAAGAATCTCGCTCTCGTGGGCAGTCTCCAGCAGGACGGTTCTTATAAGTTCCAGTCTGCCCAGGGGATCATTCACCTGACATTCTACAACGTGCCGGATGACGCAGGCGCGACCTTTATGATCCTTAACTCCAATGAGGAGGTATGGGGCACTTTTGCGGTGGAAGATGCGACAATCAAGATGTCGAACTATGTCAGCGGTGGTTCTCAGATGAGTTATGCCGTCGTTACTCCGGCCAATGGAAAGGTGGACCTTTACTGGCCGCTCCCGGTGGGTACGCTGACATCCGGTGCGGAGTTTCAGCTTTGCGACGCTTCCCAGAGCGTGATTTATTCCGTCACCACCAAGAAGGATATCGTGATTGAAAGGAATATAATCACGGAGCTTTCTCCTGTCAATGCATTACCCTGGAAAACGGTCGGCACCGCCCGTTACAATGATTCCGTCATCTTCGGTAACGGAGTTTACGTGGATGTAACGCTTGAACAGGATACGGAAAGCGGCTACCGGATCAATAATCCTTATGCAGTATGGATTGCTGAGACGGGCTATGTCCCTTCCGTTGCCGTCACGGCGCCCAGTCCGTATCTGACTTTCGGAAAATTGGCGGAAGGCAGTGTGTATGGAGGTCTGACGGTCCCGTCCGCCGATCTGGTATCCTTCGGTACCGGTCTCCAAACCGGCGTCTACAGTGGAGACGTTCCAGGTATGCTGATCAAGTCAAATCATACCGCCATCCGTCTTTTGAATGTCACCTCATTCGATCGGACGAATACGCTGCCGGACATTTCGTACAGCAAAGTTCTCAAATATAAGGACGATGGCGTCTCGCCTGCCAATATCCAGCTTGCTCCGGTCTATTATACCGATACGGGTTATCTGAACTACTGGCTCTGGATGAATGGAAACATTCAGATCGTGTTCCCCGGATGCGAGCCGCTTGACTATGCCACCGGCTTCTCTCTCGGCGCGGAAACAGCCGCATCCACAGCCGAGCAGCATCAGTTCAGTGCTGATTTCGTTATCGGAAATGACTTGACGGCGGGATATTATGCTGTGTCCGCAGATTATGATGAGGCCGTCGCTGCGATCGTCGCGGGCAACGGAACCGCCGTTTCCAGCGGCCCCGGTGTCGTGAACTTCCCTGCCAATGTCAAGGGCGGCACATACTATGTTGCCTTTACCACCTATAAAGGTGACGAGCCGTGGAAGACGATTGTCGAAGAGGCTTATATCGATCCGCATGTCGCGGCTTCTTACGGGGACTTCGTCGGAGAGTGGGTGATTGCAAATACGGTTTGGACGATTGAGCCGGATGAGGTTGGAGTATCCTACAAGGTGAAGGCGGATGTGCTTGGCCTTGGCGGTATGGATCTTGACGGACGGTATGTGGATGGAAAGTTTGCCTTCATGGAGAAGTCATTCGGCGATGTCGGAAGCTATACGGGTCTTACCCTTTCCGGCGAGGCCTATGCCTCGGCCAGTGATGATTTCTTCGGCCTGAATATCAATTACTCCGATCCTCAGCCCATTTTCTTCGTGAGCGCATTGGATGACGGCTCCTATGACATTACTCCCAATACGGTCAGCTTTGGCGGAAAGGATTACACCTTCAATTACATGGAGTTGTGGAGTCTTGTCGGCGGCCAGGTCTCGGAGGCGGCTTTTGCACCGCTTCCTTCGTCGGTCAAGCCTTATGTCGCTCCTACAGCCAATTATGATGATTTCCTCGGAACCTTTACTGTCGGGACTCAGACCTGGGTGATTTCGGAAGCGGTGAATGGAAGTACTTACACGATTTCTGGTATTCCGGGCCCGTCCGGAGCCGTGGCTACCGCGCTGTTCAAAGATCATTCCTTTGTCTTGATGGAGCAGGATATCCCTGGGACCTACACATCCAGCTATGGCTCTGTTACGCTGAGATTGAGGGGCCGTTTCACCGATGGAACCACGACTTATTACGGCTATCCGGGCAATAATACAGAACCGGACGTGTTGATGACCGTAACGTTTGAAAATGGAACCTACCCTGTAACGGCCGGCTGCTGGCGGGGTTATGAGCAATATGTTTACTCGTATGGCTTCTATGGAATACTGGGAGAGGATGCAGGGAGCAATGCCGGCAAGGGCGTGACTTATACGTTCAGTTCCATCCCCTCTTACATCACGAAAGTCGGTTCGGCGGATCCGTCTCCTTCTCGTGCCGCAGCAAAGAGCGGAAGGCCTGAATCTTCCAAAGAAGCGGTCTTAAAACCCAAGAAGGTCTCCGCTGACAAACGATGATCCGTCATAGAGACGTGTATAGGAAAGTGCGGCCCGCCAGTGTACGTCTGCGGGCCGCATTTTTCATATTTTTTCGTATCTTTGTCCTTATGGAAAACAAGAAACCGCTTTCGCTGCCGGAGAATGCGCAGCGGCCGCTTAAGGAGGGGGAGGAGTACAAGCCTCTGCTGTCCCCGCAGAAGAATTATGCCGAAGTGACGCCCTATTCGGTCACAGTCGGCGTGTTGATGGCCATTCTCTTTTCCGCCGCGGCGGCCTATCTCGGCCTCAAGGTCGGGCAGGTCTTCGAGGCGGCGATCCCGATCGCGATCATCGCCGTGGGAATGACCTCCGCCCTCCGGAAGAAGGACGGCCTCGCCCAGAATGTGATCATCCAGTCCATCGGGGGCTGTTCGGGCTCGGTCGTCGCCGGGGCGATCTTCACCCTTCCGGCCATCTACATCCTCGGCATTGAGGTGAATTTCTTCCAGATGGTGCTGAGCTCGCTGCTGGGCGGGGTGCTTGGCATCCTGTTCCTGATTCCGTTCCGGAAGTATTTCGTGAAGGAAATGCACGGGAAGTATCCGTTCCCGGAGGCGACGGCGACCACCCAGGTCCTCGTCAGCGGGGAAGGAGGCGGCTCGAGCGCGAAGACGCTCGTGGCGGCCGGGGTGATCGGCGGCCTGTACGACTTTGTCATCGCGACCTTCGGCGCCTGGGCCGAGACGGTTTCCACCACGGTGATGGGCTGGGGAGCGGCGCTGGCGGACAAGGCAAAAGTGGTCCTGAAGATGAATACGGGCGCGGCGGTGCTGGGCCTGGGGTACATCGTGGGCCTGAAATACTCCTTCATCATCTGCTGCGGTTCGCTGCTGGTCTGGCTCGTGATCATTCCGCTGATGAACCTCATCTGGGGCGGCGTGGAGATGGCTCCCGAGCAGATTTTCAAGGATTATGCACGTCATATCGGTATCGGCGGCATTGCGACGGCCGGGGTGATTGGCATCATCAAGAGTTTCAGCGTCATCAAGAGCGCGGCTTCGCTGGCGGTCAGTGAGTTCCGCCGGAAGCCGGGCGCCGTGGAGGGGAAGGTGGCGCGTACCGAGGAGGATATGCCGATGAAGACCATCGTCTGGGGCATCGTGATCGCCCTGATCTGCATCTTTGCCTTCTTCGCTTTCGGCGGGGTGGTCAACAATGTCTGGCAGGCGTTGGTCGGATTGCTGATTGTTGCCGTCATTTCCTTCCTCTTTACGACGGTGGCGGCCAACGCCATCGCCATCGTGGGATCCAATCCGGTCAGCGGCATGACGCTGATGACCCTCATTGTCGCCTCGCTGGTACTGGTGGCGGTGGGCCTGAAAGGCAATGCGGGCATGGTGGCGGCGCTGGTGATCGGCGGCGTTGTGTGTACGGCCCTTTCGGTTGCCGGTTCGTTCATCACGGACCTCAAGATCGGTTACTGGATCGGTTCCACGCCCCGCAAGCAGGAAGGATGGAAATTCCTCGGCGTCGCGGTCTCTGCGGTGACAGTCTGCGGGGTGATGCTGGTGCTGAACAAGACCTATGGCTTTACTGGGGACCAGGCGCTGGTCGCTCCCCAGGCCAATGCCATGGCGGCGGTCATCCAGCCCTTGATGTCGGGCTCGGGGGCTCCCTGGCTCCTGTACGGCATCGGCGCCGCGATTGCCATCGTGCTGAATTTCTGCAAGGTACCGGCCCTGCCCTTCGCCCTCGGAATGTTCATTCCGATCGACCTGAACCTCCCGCTCGTGGTCGGCGGCGCCATCTCCTGGTTCGTCTCCACGCGTTCAAAAGACGCGGCCCTGAATGCCGCCCGGCAGGAAAAAGGCACGCTCATCGCTTCCGGTTTCATCGCCGGCGGCGCGCTGATGGGTGTGGTGAGTGCCATTCTGAAATTCGCGAACGTGGACATCTTCCTCACCGAGTGGAATGCCGCCTGGGGTGAGGCCGTGGCCATCGTTCCCTTCCTGGCCCTGGTTGCCTATACGATTTTTGCATCCCTGAACGTGCCCCGACTGATCAAACAATAAGCAAGAATGGAAAAGATACTTGACAGATTTCTGCGCTATGTCTCCGTGGACACGCAGAGCAGCGAAGAATCCGAGTCCCAACCCTCGACCGCGAAGCAGTGGAACCTGTTGAAAATGCTGCGGGATGAGCTGCAGGCGCTCGGCGTGGAGGTTACCCTCGATGAATATGGCTACGTGATGGCCTCCATCCCATCCAACCTGGACAAGGATGTGCCGGCGGTCGGTTTCATCGCCCATGTCGACACGGCCCCTGACGCATCCGGCGCGGATGTGAAGCCGCAGATTGTCCCGAACTATGACGGCGGCGAGATTCCCCTCAAGGGTGTCCCCGGCCTTTTCCTGAAGCCCTCCGAGTTCCCGGAGATGCTCCATTACAAGGGGCAGACCCTGATTACGACCGACGGAACGACGCTTCTCGGCGCGGATGACAAAGCCGGCGTGGCGGAGATCATGCAGGCGGTCCAGTATCTGGTGGAGCATCCGGAATTCAAGCACGGCCCCGTCAAAATCGGATTCACCCCGGACGAGGAAATCGGCCGTGGAGTCGTGAAATTCGACGTCAAGCGCTTCGGAGCGGACTATGCCTATACGATGGACGGTGGGGAAATCGGCGAACTGGAGTTCGAGAATTTCAATGCCGCTTCGGCCAAGATCCATATCCAGGGCTGCAATGTCCATCCCGGTTATGCCAAGGGCAAGATGCGGAACGCCATCCTTATCGGGATGGAACTCAACGCCCTGCTGCCGGTGGCCGAACGTCCGGAGTACACCGAGGGCTATGAGGGCTTTTTCCATATCATTTCCTACAAGGGGAGTGTGGAAAGCGCCGATTTTGCCTATATCATCCGGGATCATGACCGGGCCAAATTCGAATCCCGCAAAGCCCTGATCCGGCAGGTTGTCGCCTTTATCAATGCCAAATACGGTGAAGGAACGGCCGCCCTGGAGCTGAAAGACTCCTATTATAATATGCGGGAGCAGGTGGAGCCGCACTACCACATCGTCGAGAAGGCGGTCAAGGCCATGGAAATGGCCGGTGTCCAGCCGAAAATCCAGCCCATCCGCGGCGGTACCGACGGGGCGAACCTCTCCTTCAAGGGCCTGCCCTGCCCGAATATCTTTGCGGGCGGACTGAATTTCCATGGAAAGATGGAATTCGTGCCGCTGGAGAGTATTGAGAAGGCGTCGGAGGTGGTCCTGAACCTTATCAGCCTCTACGCCTGTTAGTTCTCGAAGGCGGAAACAATCGTTTGGAATCGCTTGGCGATCTGCTCGTTACAGAGATTGCCAAGCGATCCTTCGTGTGTATGGTGCAGGGATCCTTCGAAGCGGAACGTTCCGGCGGCCACCTCCTCGCCGACGGCGCGGTAGGCATCCCGGAACGCAGCGCCTTCCCGCACGCGGCGGTTGACCTCTTCGACACAGAAACTGCTTTGATAAAGGGGCTTGTCCATCAGCCCTTCCTGGATCTCGACCTGGGGCAGGGCAAAGAGCAGGATGGCCAGGCCGGTTCCGCTGGCTTTGGCAGCATCTGCGAGGGCCTCGCTGACATCTTTTGCATAGCCGAGGTGCTCTTCCGTCGCTACGCAGATGGTAAAGGGTTTCATTTGTCTGGTTCGTTTATAATAGGAGTCAGCGCCTTCATCAGCGCTTTGGGATCGGTGCCTGTGCGCAGAATCATCAGGACCGTGTCGTCGCCGGCAATCGTGCCCATTACGCCGGGGAGGGTGTGGCGGTCGACCAGGGAAGCGATGGCTCCGGCAAAGCCGGGGTGGGTTTTGACGACGGCCATCTGGCCGGACACCTCTGCGCTGATGACGCCCGCCCCGAGGGGTGCCTGGACGCTGCGCGGGGTCCCCTTTTGAGGAAGCGCGTATCCTTCTCCCTGGACTTTTGAGACGCGGAGGGCCTTCAGGTCGCGGGAGAGGGTCGCCTGCGTGGTCTCGATTCCCTCTTCCCGAAGGGCGAGAAGCAGCTCTTCCTGGCTAAGGATGCTCCGGGATGATATGATGTCGGCGATGGCGGCCTGCCGTTTCTGTATATTTTGCATATTTTCTGAATATTTATGCGAAATCTTTGCAAAGATATGCAAAATTTGAATAACAAGAAAATTATTTCGATTTTTTAAGAATATTTTCACGAAAAAATTTGTCAGTTCGGAAAAAGTTAGTACCTTTGCAGTCCCGTTTGAGAAAAGCGGGATTTTTTACGGCCTTGAAGGCCTTGAGTTCATTGACAAGATTGAGAGAAAAGATCAAAGAGGTAAAGCAATAGATAGATAGTCTGTATGATTTAAATGGATATTTTCGTTTAGAGAATAGGGACTGCAATTTCAAAGGCAAGAGCAGCCTGCGGAGCCGCGAGGCGTCCGTAGGATGATTCACAAGAGAAAAAGGAAAGAAGCAAAGAGCGAACGGAGGATGCCTTGGCTATCCGGAGGCGAGGAAGGACGTGGTAAGCTGCGAAAAGGCTCGGGGAACTGCAAACAGGTTTTGATCCGAGCATATCCGAATGGGGCAACCCAGTAGTTTGAAGAACTACTACCATCGTTGCGATGGGGCGAACCCGGGGAACTGAAACATCTTAGTACCCGGAGGAAAAGAAAGAAAGAATCGATACCCTGAGTAGTGGCGAGCGAAAGGGGCAGAGCCTAAACCTGGATGTTTACGGACACCCAGGGGTTGTAGGAGTCTCACCAGAGTCTCATCAGGAAACCGGAACGTTGTGGAAACAACGACCATAGAGGGTGACAGTCCCGTATGGGTAACCGTGATGAGACACAGAGACCACCTGAGTAGGGCGGGGCACGAGGAATCCTGTCCGAATCTGCGGGGACCATCCCGCAAGGCTAAACACTCCCGGAAGACCGATAGTGGACCAGTACCGTGAGGGAAAGGTGGAAAGGACCCCGAACAGGGGAGTGAAAGAGAACCTGAAAGCGTTCGTTTACAAGCGGTCGGAGCACGCAAGTGCGACGGCGTGCCTTTTGCATAATGAGCCTACGAGTTGCATCTCACCGGCAAGGTTAAGCGCTTAAGGCGCGTGAGCCGCAGCGAGAGCGAGTCTGAACAGGGCGTTCAGTCGGTGGGAGCAGACGCGAAACCTAGTGATCTACCCATGACCAGGGTGAAGGTACTGTAACAGGTACTGGAGGCCCGAACCAGTTTCCGTTGAAAAGGGCTTGGATGAGTTGTGGGTAGGAGTGAAAGGCCAATCAAACTGGGAGATAGCTCGTACTCCCCGAAATGTCTTTAGGGACAGCCTCTGTCGATGGCTGCGTGAGGTAGAGCTACTGATAGGATGCGAGGGTTTCATCACCTGTCAAATCCTGCCAAACTCCGAATGCGCGCAGTGCCAGGCAGGGAGTGAGTCGTCGGGTGCTAATATCCGTCGGCGAAAGGGTAAGAGCCCAGACCTTCAGCTAAGGCCCCCAAGACCGGTTT